>CAZCNH010000012.1:0-60293 GCA_964500065.1 uncultured Acidobacteriaceae bacterium | reverse complement strand
TGGCCGGCCGTGACCAATTATTTCGAGCAGCCGGTGGTGCCCGACCGCGCCGCGATGCAGTATGTGTGGGACCTTGACGGCAAGCAGTATCTCGATTTCTTCGGCGGCATCCTCACTGTCAGCGTGGGCCACTGCAATCCCAAGGTGACAGGTCCGATGAAGGCGCAGATGGACCGCGTGCAGCACATGTCCACGCTGTATCCGAGCGAGGCGATTGTGGCGCTGGCGGAAAAAGTCGCGCAGATCACGCCCGGCAACTTGAACTCGAGTTTCTTCACCAATAGCGGTACCGAAGCCAATGAAGCCGCCATCATGCTGGCGCGCATGACCACCGGTTCGTACGACGTTGTCGCGCTGCGGCATGCCTACTCCGGCGGCTCGCAACTGGCCAAGGCCGTCACCGCACAGGCGCCCTGGCGCAGGGCCGGCATCATCAGCATGGGCATTTCCCACGCCATTAATCCGTATTGCTACCGCTGCCCGCTGGGCCTCACTTATCCCAGTTGCGAAGTGCGCTGCGCGAACGATGTGGAAAATCTGATTCAGACCGGGACCAGCGGTTCCATCGCCGCGTTCATCGCCGAGCCGATTCAGGGTGTGGGCGGCTTCATCACGCCCCCGCCCGAATATTTCAAAATGGTGTTCAAGGTTGTGAAGAAGTATGGCGGGCTTTACATCTCTGACGAAGTGCAGACCGGCTTCGGCCGCACCGGCAAAAAATGGTTCGGCATCGAGCAGTGGGAGGTCACGCCGGACATGATGACCTGCGCCAAAGGCATGGGCAACGGCGTACCCATCGGCGCCACGATCACTACCAGGGAAATCGCCTCGCAATTTAAAGGGATGAACTTGAGCACGTTCGGTGGCAACCCCGTCACATCCGTTGCCGCGCGCGCCACCATTCAAGTTATTGAGGAAGAAAACCTGCTTGAGAACTCCGCAAAAATGGGCGCGCACTTCCGCAGCGGGCTGGAAGCTCTGCAACAAAAACATGCGCTCATCGGCGATGTGCGCGGCATGGGCTTGATGCAGGCTCTGGAACTGGTGAAAGACCGCTCAACCAAAGAACCGGCGCCTGAAGCCACCATCAAAGTGATGGAGCGGGCCCGCGCCAACGGCCTGCTCATCGGTAAAGGCGGCCTTTACGGCAATACGCTGCGCCTCGCTCCCATGCTCAACATCGGCAAGTCCGATGTGGATGAAGCGCTGCGTATTCTCGACAAGTCTTTCTCAGAGGCAGCCGCCTGAGTCATTCCATGGCGCGCTTCTCAGCGATCCTGGCTCTTGTTGCGGGTTGGGCATTTCTCGGAATCGCTGCTTACTTCGCTTACCTGCTGATTCGATTTCCCAGTGATTCCAACCATGGGATTCCTGGACCGGTTTTGCATGGCCTGCCGGCTTTGTTTTTCGGAGCGGTGGGCTGGGGCGCCATCCACAGCGGAAGGAAGATCTTGAACAAGGACTGATCATGGCAAACTTAGCTTTGCGTCCAGGTACTCCGAAGGATGCGGATGAAGTCGGACGCATCCTCTACGAGGCATTTTTCGCGATTGCCTCCAAGCACAATTTCCCGCCGGACATTCCTTCCCTGGAATTTGGCCGACATCTGGGAGAAATGCTGCTGTCGTGGCCCGGGTTGTATTCCGTGGTGGCAGAAATGGACGGCCGCATCGTGGGCAGCAATTTCATGACCGAGCGTGACCCGGTTTCCGGCATTGGGCCCATCACTGTGGACCCAAACGTGCAAAACAGCGCCATCGGCAAGCAACTGATGCTGGACGTGATGAATCGCGCGCGCAGCCGCGGCGTGTCCAGCATTCGCCTTGTCCAGTCGGCGTATCACACGCGCTCGATGTGCCTTTACGCCAAGCTGGGTTTTGACGTTCGCGAGCCACTGGCCTGCCTGCAAGGCGGCCCGTTGAATTTCAGCATTCCCGGGTATGACGTGCGGATCGCGACCGCCGCTGACCTGGAATCGTGTTGCCACCTTTGTTTCTTTGCCCACGGCTTTACCCGGCGAACTGAAATCGAGAGCGCCATTGCCCAAGGGCATCTGGCGGTTGCAGCGTTCGCGGGCCGCGTCGTCGCGTATACAACCGCGCTCGGCTTTTTCGGGCACAGCGTGGCGGAATCAAACGATGGCTTAAAGGCGCTGATCGGAGCTGCTTCGGAGTACCCGGGCCCTGGCTTCCTGCTGCCCACGCGGAACGCTGAGCTGTTCCGCTGGTGCCTGGCGCAAGGCCTTCGCATGATCCAGCCCTTGACGCTGATGAGCCTCGGGCAGTACACCGAGCCGGCCAGCCCTTTTCTTCCGTCGATTCTTTTCTAGCAGGCTGGGGAAAATGGCGAAAATCAGTCATTCCGAAGCCCGACGGTTCTTGCCGGGCTGAGGAAAATGTTTTTCCCCAGCAAAAGCAGATCCCTCACTGCGTTCGGGATGCCAGCTTTTTGCCTTTTTCCACACCCTGCTAGATCCCGGCCTTGGCGCGAAACATCAGCCCCATCTTCAGGTAGTATCATGGGACGCTGGCAATGTGACGCTCCGAATGGACAGTCATCACACCCTACCGGATTTGAAGGGACACCGGGAGCAACCATCGTTTTTGCCTGGCAGGGTGATCGGGTGGCTGATCACTGGAGCCGGCGCTGTGGTTTCGGTGTTGGTAGTGCTTTTTCCCGTCATCGGTGGAGGCGGGCACAGCGGGATATACGTTCCGGTATTTCCATTGCTGCTTGTGAGTCTCCCAGTAATGGCCTTGGGCTGGGGCCTTGCTCAACGCAACCGCTGGGCGATACGCGCCACCTGGCTGGTGCTTTTCGTGTTGTTCATTATCACCGTGCAGAACGCGGAGCCCCACGAAGACGGCTGGAAGATCGCCCTTCCCTGCTTTCTCATCTGGCTCAGTGTGACCCTGTACTATTGGCGGCAGCGGCCGCGGTAAGATGATTATGGAGGCAAAATGGCGATGAAACCCGGCCCACCGCGCGATTGGAAGCGCGCCCTGCTCGAAGCCTATGCTGTGAATGAAGAAATGAACCAGCTGCTGCTGGCCGGATTGGACGAGCGCGCCTGGCGAGCGCCGTTGCCGGGCGGCAAAGGCCGGCCCATCGCTGCCATTTTTGCCCATATTCACAATGTGCGTCATATGTGGCTGGCGGTGAGCGCGAAGGATTTGAAAATCAAGGTGCCGTCAAAGCTCGATCGCGACAAATGCACGCCGAAGCAGGCCGCGGAAGCGATGGCGAGAAGCGCGGAGGCTATTTCAGCATTGCTGGCGGTCGCTTTGGAGCGCCCAGATCTGCGAGTGAAAGACTTCCGCCCCGATGTGGCCGGAGCTTTCGGCTACATGATTGCCCACGAAGCGCATCACCGCGGTCAAATTTGCATGCTGGCGCGCCAACTCGGTTTTCCCCTCGACCAGAAAACGCACTTCGGCATGTGGGAATGGGGAAAATTGTGGGGTTCGCTCGGCTTTGAAAAATAACACTTGAGAGTCAACAAACCCAGTCCAGACTATCCGTCCTCCTACTGTTTTGTCGCGCCTGCCCAGTGAATCGCGTTGAAAAGCAGCTTGAAGGTGGCTTGCGGTTGCGCGCGGAACTGCGCGCGGAAGCCGAGTAGTGCCACGCGGCCTTTGCCGTAGGTGACCTCGGCGGCGGCCACCTTGTCGTAGAGATATTCCGGCCCTCCGATCCAGCCGCTTTGCAAGGCGCTGGTCGCAGGGTACTTTGCGACCACATGCGCATCGCGGTTGGCAAAGGGCGCCGTCAGCTCGAACGCCGGGCTATTCAGAAAGTATGCAGAGGTTTCCCCTTCCATGCCGTAAGCCAGCGGGTTCTCCGTATCCACATAAATGCGCAGCACGGCGCCCGGGCAATAGAACCGCGAAGAAGGCACGTCACGCAGCGTATTGCGAACGGGCAAGCCCAATTCTTCGATGGCGAAGTCGGCGGCCTCATCCAGGGTAACCAGGGTGCCGCCCTCGCGGACGAATTGCTGGACCGCCCGCGAACCTTCTTCGCCGATTCCGCCGCGATATTCGGGCCGCTGAAACGTGCCGCGCGTCCCTTCCAGGATGCCGGCCTTCGATTGCTGCGCGAAGATGATCACGTCGAATTTCTCGTTCAGCTTTCCCGCCTGGATATCGTTGTTGTGCACGGTAGTGAACGGGAATTCGTATTGCTCGAGAAGGAAGCGGGTCCAGCCTTCGTCCATCGAGGCCGTCCACGGCTGGTAGAGCGCCACGCGCGGCCCCCGCAGCTTCAGCAGCTTGCCCGCCAGAGCAGTTTCATCCGCAGCGGTAAGCTGCTCCCCGCTCAAGCCCAGTTCTTCGACCATGCCGTGCAATTTATCGTACGCCGCGCCCCGCACATAGAGGCTTCCGGCCGGGTACGTCCATCCGCGCGTGCTGGCTTTCACGCTGGCCGTAATCCACGAAACATCCATCCCTGCCTTGAGCAGGCGATTGGTGAGCGTCGCTTTATGGTTCGCCCCGGGTGAAATGACAAAGCCGCCGGTGCTCCGTTGTTTCGCCGCGACGAGTTCACCTTTCGGTTTGGGCACACTTTCGAGTTTTTCCAGGCTGGCTGTAAAGGGCTTATCCACCTTCGCTGCTTCGACGCCCATTTGCAGCGGCAGCGTCCACCCGGTCACATCATACGGACGCTCGGGAGCTTGGCCGGGCGCGGCGGGCTTCATTGGGTACTTTTGCGACTCGAGCAAGTCCTTCGCGTAATTGCGGAATGGTTGCGCCATGGGAATCACGTAAGATCCGGCGGCGTATTTCCTCCCTCCGGCTTCGAATTCCGCTGACGCGCGATAGATCTCGATGCCGGTTTGATCGAGCACATCCAGCAGCTTCCACGTGGCGCCGGGGTCGTGCTGTCCGGCGGGAAGAACATATGCGAAAGGATCGCCGGCCTTCCCGGCGCTGATGGCCTTGCGGTTCAGCAAGTAGAAGTTGCGCTGCAGCATGTTGCGCTCCGCGGCGGCGCCTTCCAGCAGGGCATAGGTGATGATCAGCTCGTAATCCACGATGTCGCGCAGGCGCCAGGTGCCGCCGAGCCACGGCCGGGGATACTCAGTGCGGGACCAGGTGTCGGTGGGCGGCGGCAGTGGCCGGCGCGGGTCACCGCCGCGGGGGCCGCCGCGTTCGCGCACGCCGTCGTCCTCTGCTCCGGAGCGGCCGGAGGTGGCGCGCTGTTGCTCGATGGGAGAGGCGATGCGCGCGCTGGCTACTTCCGTCAGCATCCCCACCATGTTGTGGTACCACGCGCCGTTCTTGGCTGAGCCTTGCCACCACCACGTGTACGTCTGCCCGGTGATCACACCTTCTTTTCCTGCGGCATTGAGCGCCGTGAACATGCGGTGGCCCAGCATGTTGGTGGCCCCCATCACCGCCGGGTCAATGTTCGGGTTCACGGGATCGGCAAATGGCGGGACGAAAATTCGCGCGCCGCTCGAGCCCATCTGGTGCTCATCGAGAAAGGCAATCGGGAACCAGTCCTTGTAGAGGATCTTGGTGACGTATTGCGTTTCCTTCTGCGTCAGCATGTACGAGTCGCGGTTGTCGTCGTGCCCGGTGTAGTGGTGATAGAGCCAGGGCATGGGCGCGAATTCATACTCGGTGCCCACGTTCTTGTTGTACCAGTCGATCACCAGCACCTGCCCATCCGGGTTTACCGACGGCGCCAGCAAAAACACGACGTTATCGAGGATGCTCTGGATGTACGGTGAATTCTCGGTCGCCAGGCGATGCACCAGTTCGAGCGACATTTGTGTCGAACCGATTTCGCTGGAATGGATCGTCATGGTGATCAGAATCACCGCGGGGTTGCGAGCGATGATTTCATCCGCTTCCTTCTCTTCCAGCGCATAGGGGTACGCCAGTTTGCGTTGATCGGCCTTGATCTGGTCCAGGCGCGCAAGATTCTTCGGGGAGGAAATCGTCAGCAGAACAAACGGGTTCCCAAGCGTGCTCTTCCCTACCTCTTCGAACTTGACGCGGTCGCTGGCGCGCGACGCCATGCGCATGTACTCGACCACTTGCGGCCAGCTGGCCAGCTTCTTGTCCGTGCCCACACGGAAGCCCAGGTATTGCTCTGGCGCAGGCAGTTGCTGCGCCGGCAAACTCACCGGCAGCAGGCTTGCGCAAAGCAGCGCGGACATCAGCAATCGCAGGGTGATGCGGTTCATAGCGTTTCCTCCGCAAACGTTTTGTGACGCGAGCTTGGCAGCGGCGGTTTCAAACGGCAAATCCTATCAGGTTCGCGCGAAGGCAAGAATAGTTTTGCGTGGATAAAAGACCGGGCTTAGGACGCCGCGGCCCCGGCCAGGCGCAACTTGGCCTGCCGGGCGGTTTCCCGCAACAGTGGATCGTGGTGCTGGATGCACTTCTCCAGTTCATTGGCCAGCGACTTCAACCCAAGAGACCCAACGGCATACGCGCCGCAGGACTTCAGCCAGGGGTCTTCGCTGGTAATCAGCGCCGCGACCGCTTCTTCCTGCGACTGCACATCGGCGCCCACCACGCGATGAGCCAGGCGCACGCGTTCCGCTACACTCACGTCGCTATCCAGCAGCGGCACCAGCATGCCGCGCAATTGCGGCTTCAAGACGTTGTCCAGAAACTCGAGCGCGTTGGCGTGAACCACAGGGTCGGTGGATTGCAGGCCAAAATAGGCGCTGTAGAGATCGTGCCGGGGAAACATCAACCCCAGCAGCCGGAAAATCCGTTCGACCTCCTGCTCCAGGGTCTCTTTGAGGGCCCGCACGACGGGGTCATCCGCCTGCAAGTCGCCGCCCAGCGTCCCAAGAATTTGGTAGGAGCGGTAATGCCCCATGATTTCCGCGGCCAGCACGGTTTCAATCATCTGCTCATCAATCCGGATCTCGGGACTGGCATGCCGGAGCTTATTCAGCGCTGAAATAATACGGAAGCGAAGAATGGTGTCCGCTTCCAGCAGGTGATCTTCGAGCACGTTCGCAGCGGCATTGGTTCCCACGCGTACCAGCAAGGCTGGAAGTTCCCGGCGCACGGCCAGGTCCACGGAAGGATCAGCCAGGTGATCGCGCAGGGTGCCTACCACGCGGTCTCCCATCCCCCCAATCGATTCGATGACATCGGGGACCAGTTCCGCCTTCGCCAGGTGGTCCAGCGTGCGAACCACAAAGCGGCGCTTGTTCAGCTTGCCCACCGCGCGGATCGCGGTTCGCACCACGTCGGCATCCCCGTCCATCAGCAACGTGCGCAATTCTTCGTCGAATTCATCGGGCAACACCCAGAGCAGCCGGCCCGCTTCCAGCCTCGTGCGCTTTCCAGCTTCGCCCGGCTCGCGGACCATAATGCCCAGCAAGACTCGCGCCGCTTCAATGTTCTGGGTCTTCCCGGGATGCGCAAGAAACGCGACCATCGCCGAGCGGATGGAGAAATCCGCGTAGTCGCCCAGTTCCTGGATCCGCTGCAGGGGATCGATGTGGGCATGGTGCGTCAAATAGAGCAGGGCTTCGGTGCGCACATCCAGTTCCGGGTCGCTCAGCATTCTTTCGGCATGCCCTTGAATGGTCATGTCGCCCGCTTCGGAAAGAATCTGCAGCGCGCGCCGCCGCACCTCCGACGCAGGATGACGCAACAAATCACGCACCGCCGGATGCGCGGCTCTTTGTTGACCTATCCGGAACAGATCCAGGGCGTAGAGGATTTCCTTGGGATCGGTGGCTTTCAGGTTGTCCGCCAGAATGTCCGTGGTCGAGCGGTCCAGCACTGGCGCTGTGGCCTTTTCCACATCCAGCCGGTGCTGCAGGATGCTCTCCCGCAAGGTGAGCACGTACTGCCGGCGCGCGACAAATGCAGCAGTCAGCCAGCCACCAATAAACGCAAGATTGACCCAGCTGACTTTTACCACCGACCATTTCAAGTAATCGGTAAAAAAGGCCAGCACGATGCCGGCCAGGCTATCGCCCCAGCGCCAGATCACCGTATCGATAAACGATTTTGCCTGCAGCTTCACGCTCTGGGGAATCGGCAGGTAAAGCAGTTCAACGGAAGATTTGTCGATCGAATAGCGCAGCAACTGGTCGCTGCCTTTCAGCAGCATGCCCGCAGCAAGCGAACCCATCATCGCCAACACGCCGATTTCCCCGCCCAGCAGAGCCATCGGCACCACAAACAAGGCAGGACCAATTCCAAAGCGCCGCAGGACCCGTGACGTCAGCAGGAGCTGCATGGCCAGGCAGGCCATGGCCACCCAGAAGTTAAACTGGCCAAAGAATGCCGTGAGCTTGTTTTTTTCGGGAAAGGCCTGCTTGGCGATCGCTACCCATTGCCATCCCGCAAAGGTTGTAACCAACGATGAGATCAGAATCACCGCCGCGATGGCCAGAATGTAGGGAGAAGACAGGATCAGCTTCATTCCTTGCGCCAGGGTCTGGGAATGTTCTCTTGTCGATGATCTAGCCGCCAGCTCCGCGTCCTCCTGGTTGCCAGCCTCGCGCCAGATCACAAACACCAACGCGGCGCACATGGCCACCTGCAAAGCGATCACCAGCAGCAACCCTTCGGTGCCGATGCGTTCCGCTAACTGGCTGGTCAGGGCGCCGCCGAGAATGAACCCGGTAATCGCGCCGCCCGCCACCAGGCCAAACACGCGCTTGGCTTCCCGGGTCGTCAAAACGAAGTTGGCGAGCGTCCACACTTGCGCGGGAGCCAGCACCCCGTAGATTCCCACCCAGATGTACAGCAAGAAAAATTGCCAGCCGATTCTTCCGTGGAAGTGAGCCGTATACCAGAAACTGATATAGCCAAGCACGAAAAGCAGGGAACTTCCCATCAGCAGGTTGCGGATATTCAAGCGGCGGCCAATAATCACATAACCGGCGAACACGAATCCCACGGTGAATCCAATGGTGGTGATGGCATAGGGAATTTTCGAAGATTCATAGACGCTGAGGAAAAGAGAATCACGGACTGACTTCGCCATCTGGTAGCTGGAAATCACCAGCATCAGGTAGGAAAAGAGCAGGGCGCCGCGGCGGAAATCGCCCGGCTGAATGTTCAAAAGCCGCTGGAAGAACCGGATCATTTATGGGTTGTGCTTCTACGCCACTCCTGCCCAGGGAGATGCAAGGGCGGGATACCGCGCGCCGAGCGGGCGGCATCCGGCGCCAGGCCTAGGGCGCCCACGAAAACAGCGCATTCTCCTCACCGCGCTCGGCAATCACCTTCTCTGAAAACTTGACGAATTCCCGGCACCGGGTCAGCAGGCCCTCGATTTCGTGGGATCGCAAGAAGGGCTTCAACTCCTGCTTGACAGCTTCGGGCCTCAGGTTGCGCACCGCTTCGAGGAACTCGCGATTGACCAGGACAATTTTTTCCGCCTCCATCAGTTCGGAGTGGCGGCGGAACGCCCGAGTATGGTCAATCATCCACAGCTTCCAATTCTTGTCGATCAGCACATTGCCCATGTTGCGGTCAGTGTTAAAAATGATGGCGTCGAACGCGTGCATCATCTGTACCTGGCGGTTCCATTGCGAGACATCCACCGGCCGGATCTTCTCGCGTTGCCGCCTGGCTTCGGTCAACGTCCCTTCCACCCAAAGCTGCATGGACCCTTTTACTCCATTCAGCTTGCGCAAAACGGCGGGCGGCACATTATCCAGGCCCAGCATCTTGGAAAAATGATACGCGGCCACTTCAAACACATAGGAATCGCGGAAGAAGAGCTCGCGGCGGCCCGTGGCCATCTTCGCTTCACTCTTCTCCTCATCCACTTCACGGAATACGGCATGCATTTGCAGGCCATTCTTTTCCAATAGCACTTTCTTGGGATTGTTGATGCCGGAGCCCACGTCCTTCCACGACACAATGGTTGCGGTCTGCAGGAAATCCAGGATCGCATTCTCATTCTGGAGTGGCAGAGGGTTCCTGTCTTCGCCGTACCAAATGCGCATCGGAGCGGGATACGCGCGTGCGGGGCTGCGCTCCGTGTTGCCTGTATCCCGCTGGCCGGAATTGGCGGGCAATGGGCTTATTTTTCGCGGGGCGCCTCCTCCTCCCAGGTCCCCTTCCAGCGCCTCGACTGGCAGATCTTCCGCGCGGTTCTGACCCGCATCGTTCCTCATTGCCGCCAACGGCAGCAGCTCCACGCGGCGGTCGGAATAAACCGCGGTAAGCCTGCCGCCGGCAATTTCCAGCGCTGAAAGCACCCCGCCCTTGTAATAGGAAGTGAGGATGCCGGTATCAATCAAAATGACCCGGCCGCCAAAGCGGACGCGCATCCCTCCCTGGAGCTGCGGTGTATGTCCCACCACATACTGGGTAATCCCATTCCCTGCCAGTTTTTCCAGATAGCCCGGCCCTTCTTCATCGGTCCACGTACTGTAGCCGCGAAACCACAGCGGCCCGGCGGGATTGATGCTCAGCCAGCTGGGCAGGGAAAGAAATACTTCCAAGGCCTCAGTTAGATTCTTTTCGCTTGGCGTAGGCTCGTAGGTTTTTCCCGCGGCAAGCGCTTCCTGTTTCTTCGCTTCCGTAGCGGATCGGACGACATTCAGCTCTGTGGTGAGCGCTGCAGTGATTTCGTCCAGGGTGAAAAATGGCAGCAGCAGCCCTTCTCGCACAAACGCTGCCCGGTATGTATCGAAGGCATTCAGTTCGTTGCGGATCCTCTTGTTGATGGCCTCCACTTTCATCGCCGCCAGCTCCGGAGCGATTCCGGCATGCAGGAAAGCGGTGGAGCCAATCTGCAGAACGGCCGGGCGTTCGCGCAGCCACTTGCCGTATTTACCGTCCGGCCCAAAGGCTTCCCGATGCTCGAAAAAACCCAGCGGATGCTCGGCGATCCACTTCTGGCGGATGTCCCCGCCGATATCCGGAGCGGGCTGGTTGCGCGCCTGCGCCCGCTTCTTGCGCCAGTCAATGTACTGTTCCCAGGCTTTAGCGCGGCGTTTTTCGGAATTGTCATCGGCAAAGCTGGCGTAGTTTTCCGGGGCCACGTAGCGCAGGTCTCCGTAAATGTTCATCGCCTCGTGATTGCCGATCAGAGTGATGGCCCGGCCGTCCTTTTTCTGCGCCTGCTTTTCCAGCGCCATCAACAGGTCCAGCACGCCGCGCATTTCAGGACCGCGATCAATGCTGTCGCCGCACTGGATCAGCGTGGCGCTGCCGCCAATCCAGTTCCGCGAGGCATCCAGCAATTTCGCGTTTTGCAGAATCTGCACCAGCCCGTCGAGGTTGCCGTGAACATCGCCTATGGCAACCACACGCGCCTGGGCCGACGTGGCAACTGCTCCGTAAAGCAGCCCGGCCAAAAGAAATGCAGCATGGAGGCAGGCCCTGATCCTGCCGCCCTTCTTGCCTGTCATATTCTATCCATTCTATAACGCCCGAGGCCTCTACGCTATCCGCCGAACAAGCCGCCAATGCCTCAGTTGGGGGTAGGGGCGCATGCTTGCTGCGCCCACTCAATGCATGACAAGCACTGAAATGGGGCGCAGCAAGCCATGCGCCCCTACGCCCTCCAAACTGAGACATTACTAACAAGCCCGTAGTAGGTCATCGGGAGGTTTGGGGGCCGGAGCTTCGGCTCTGGCAACAAACCCGCTTACCCCATAAGTCTCATCCGGTGCTTGACGCCGCCAACCCACTGCCTTCACCATGCCCCATATCCATGGGGAGGCTCAAATGACTACGGCAACGGCGGCTTACTCGGTGCGCAATTTCATCCAAGGCCGCTGGGTCGAGTCCAAGTCTGGCCGCAGCAGCGAACGCCACAACCCTGCCAACTGGGACGAAGTAGTCAGCATTGCGCCACTTTCCACCCGGCAGGAGGTCCATGAAGCGGTGGCCGCTGCGTTGCATGCATTTCCCGCGTGGCGCGATACACCCGCGCCCGTTCGAGGCCGGGCCATCGCCCGCGCCGCAATCTTAATGGAACAGCAGAAGGAAGAACTCGCCCGCATCCTCACCCGCGAGGAGGGCAAGACCCTGAAGGACTCTCTGGGCGAGGTGCAAAAGTCCATCAACATCCTCGAGTTCATGGCGGGCGAATCGCGCCGCATGGGCGGGGAGACCCTGCCCAGCGAATTGCCCAAAAACTTCGCGTACACCATCAAGCAGCCACTCGGCGTGGTGGGCATGATTACGCCTTGGAATTTTCCAGTTTCCATTCCCGTCTGGAAAATTGCTCCTGCACTGGTTGCCGGGAATACCGTTGTTTTCAAGCCGGCGGAGAACACGCCCTGGACGGGTGCCAAGGTGGTCGAGATTTTCGAGCAGGCCGGCCTGCCGCCGGGTGTGCTGAACATGGTCACCGGCGCGGGCGAAGAAGTGGGCGACGAAATGGTTCGCCACCCCGAGGTCCGGGCCGTTTCCTTCACCGGTTCGACCGAGGTAGGTTGCGCCATCTACGCCGAAGGCGCGCGGCAAATGAAAAAATGCCAGTGTGAAATGGGGGGGAAGAATCCGGTAGTGGTGCTGGCGGATGCCGATATTCCTCTGGCGGTGGATTCAGCCGTGTTCGGCGCGTTCGGGTCAACCGGCCAGCGCTGCACCGCTACCAGCCGCGTGGTGATCGAGGAAAGCGTGGCGGATGAGTTTGCCCGGCTGGCCACCGAGCGCACCCGCGGCATGAAGACCGGCAACGGCCTGCTGCCCGGTATTGACATGGGGCCCTCGGTGGATCAGCAGCAGTTCAACACCGTGTGGCACTACATCGAAATCGGCAAGAAGGAAGCCAAGCTGTTGATTGGCGGCGACCGGCTCACGGGAACCGCGAACGGCACCAACTACGATCGCGGCTACTACGTTCCGCCCACCATTTTCGACCACGTGGCGCCGGATAGCGTAATCGCGCAGGACGAAATCTTCGGCCCGGTGCTCAGCATCGTGCGTGTAAGGAATTTCGACGAAGCCATGCGCGTGGCCAACTCCGTGCGCTACGGTCTCTCCAGTTCCCTCTATTCCAACGACGCCGCGAAGATTTTCGAGTTTATTGACAAGATCGAGACCGGCATCACCCACGTGAACTCGCCCACCGTCGGCGGCGAAGCCCAACTGCCCTTCGGGGGAATGAAGGCGACCGGCGTGGGCATCCGCGAAATGGGCCGCGTGGCCATCGATTTCTACACCGAACTGAAAACGGTCTACATCGACTACACCGGCCGCAAACGAGAATCAAACATCTATTAGCCGGGGGCGGACCTGGCCCTATTTTCCGAAGCGCTCGATTTCCGGCTCGCCGGGCTTGGCCGCTGGGGCCGCGGATTTCGCAGGCGGAGCCGCCGGAGCAACGCTCGGTTTGCCCGCGGCAGTGCCCGGCGCAGGGCGGGGCGCGCCCATCGGGAAACCGCCGGCGGGAGCGGCGCCGGGCCCCGGCCGCGCCGCAGCCTTCTTGCTTTCCTTGGCTTGGTCGGCGATCCAATCGGTCAGTTGCAGGCGCAGGTTGCCTGCATTGGTGGAATAGGCCAGCGCGGTTTCCAGATCCACAGTGCCGTTGCGGACATATTGCTCGATGACGCTATCGAAATCCTGCATGCCGTCCATGTTGCCGTCGCGCATGGCGTCCACCAGCGACTTGCCTTCCGATTCACCCTTTTCCACGTACTCGCGTGTGCGCATGGTGCTTTTCAGGATTTCGATCACGCCCAGTCGTCCGCTGCCGTCTTTCAGTGGCAGCAGGCGTTGGGCCACGATGTAGCGAAACGCTTTCGAGAAGCGCAGGCGAATAATGTGCTGCTCATCGAGTGGAAACATGCCGACGATGCGCTCGACGGTCTTCGCGGCATCGGTGGTGTGCAGCGTGGAAAACACCAGGTGGCCCGTCTCCGCGGCTTCCAGCGCGATTTCGGTCGTTTCGCGATCGCGCATTTCGCCCACCAGGATGACCTTGGGCGCCTGGCGCAGCGAGGCGCGCAGCGCCAGCGCAAAACTCGGCGTGTCACTGTGCAATTCGCGCTGGTGAATGGTGGCCTTTTTGTGCGTGTAGAGAAACTCGATCGGGTCTTCAATCGTGACGATGTGGTAGGCCCTTTCCTCGTTGATCTTGTCCAGTATCGCGGCCAGCGTGGAAGATTTGCCCGATCCGGTGGGCCCGGTGACCAGCACAATGCCGTTTTTCAGGCCGCAAATTTCCTTCAACTGCGGCGGCAGGTTGAAGGTCTCGAAGCTCGGCACCGTGCTGGGGATCACCCGCATCACGATGGCGCACGTGCCGCGCTGCGTGAAAATGTTCACGCGGAAGCGCGCCAGCGGGGGCAGGCTGTAGGAAATGTCGCAGGACCCTTCTTCGCGCAGTTTGCGCGCTGCGGCGACGTTGTTGCCCAGCAGGTCCGCAGCGATGCGCGCCGTATCCTCCGGCTTGAGGATGGGGATCTGCGACATCCTCACAGGCACCAGTTGTCCTGTCAATTCCACCTGTGGTGGCCGGCCCGGCGAAAAGATCAGATCGCTCACCTGCTTCGAGGTGCGCACCATCGCCGAAATAATGGAAGTTGTGGGTACCGGCTCTGCGGCAGGCACCGGGTTTTGCGCGGACGAATCCGGCATGGAAGGGGGTTGCGTTGCCATTCCCAAGTTACTCCTCATGTGGGCAAAGGAAGTCCTGAGCTAAGAACCGGCTCCCTAACCCTGCACAGCGGCACATATTCTACGCCCAACCTCAAGCGTCGACTGTGAATCTTATGTAAAATATGTATTACGAATCACTTGGAGGCTTGTGCGCATTTTCTTCCGCTTGGGCTTGGTTCTTTCTCTTTTGCTCGCGATTGCCCTTCCCGGCGTCTTCGCCGCACCGGAGACCCTGCTGTGGAAACCCATCGCCCTGGGCGTGTTGAAAGTGGACGAACGCCCCGTGAAAAGCTGGGAAATTTACGTCAACAAGAAATACAAAAGCTGGTTCCTGGTGCAGATCGGCGCTCGGTTTCTGCTGCTCGACGCGGAAGCTCGTGCGGTGTTTGAACTTGACCCCGCAGGCCTGCAACGAAAACATACGGACTTGGCCTGGACCACCGACCCGGAAGCGCCTACTGCCGCCCCATCGAAAGAAAACGGTCTCCGCATCGCGCTGCCCAGCGAAGAATGGACCGACAAAGCCGCCGGGCGTGCGCGCATTATTCGCTTGAAGCTATCCGCCGAAGGACGGCGTTTGGATGTGCAACTCCCCGCAACTCCCGATTTGCGCAAGTTCTACTGAAAATACTGGAAAAAAGAAAATGGAAAACGCAGAATAGGCCAGCCCCGCGCGCGGGGTCATTTTCTTTTTTCCCTTTCCATTTTCCGGGAGGCCGTCAACAAAATGACATCAACCTCTGCCCCGGCGCAGGCGGAACTGGAAGGCAGTTCCCTCTATAACAAGGATCTTGCCCCCACGCCGCCTGAACACCGCACCTGGGGCACCTACGAGTTTGCCGCGCTGTGGGTGGGCATGGCCATTTGCATTCCCAGTTACATGCTCGCCGCCGGGCTGATTGCCGGAGGCATGTCCTGGAGCCAGGCACTGTTCACCATTTTCCTGGGCAACATGATCGTGCTGGTTCCGATGATCCTGAATGCGCACGCCGGCGCAAAATACGGCATCCCGTTTCCAGTTCTGGCGCGCTCGGCGTTCGGGGTGCTCGGAGCCAACATCCCTTCCGTAGCCCGCGGACTGGTGGCCTGCGGATGGTTTGGCATCCAAACCTGGATTGGCGGGCAAGCCATCCACACCATTCTGCTTTCCCTGTGGAGCGGCTGGCGCGGCGTGCCCGGCGGCGTATGGATCTGCTTCTTCGTCTTCTGGGCGATGAATATTTACATCGTGCTGCGCGGCTCGGAGTCCATCAAGTTCCTGGAAGACTGGGGCGCGCCCTTCTTGATTCTCGTTTCGATTGCCTTGCTGGTCTGGGCGTATGTGAGAGCGGGCGGATTTGGGCCCATGTTTCAAACCGGCAGTAAATTTCAATCCTTCGGAGAATTCTTTCCCTTCTTCATCGTGTCGCTGACGGGCATGGTGGGGTTCTGGTCCACCCTTGCCCTGAACATTTGCGACTTCACGCGCTACGCCCGGAACCAGCGCGCGCAAGCGCTTGGCCAGGCGCTGGGCTTGCCGCTCACCATGACTTTGTTTTCCTTTGTAGGCATCGCCGTAACTTCGATGACTGTAACCATTTTCGGGGAAGCGGTCTGGGATCCGGTGACGCTGGCGGGCAGGCTCGGTTCACCTGTTGCCGTGGCCATCGCGCTGGCGGGCGTGGCCGTGGCCACCCTGACCACCAACGTTGCTGCGAATGTCGTTTCCCCCGCGAACGCTTTTTCCAGCGCGTGGCCGCGCAGAATCAGCTTTCGCACCGGCGGCCTGATAACCGGGGTGCTGGGTATCGTGATGATGCCGTGGCGATTCCTGGAAGATTCCGCGAAGTATTTGAATTGGCTTGTGGGGTATTCCGGTTTCCTTGGACCCATTGCCGGCATCCTGATTTGCGACTACTTCCTGATCCGCAAGAAGATCATTCTGGTGGACGATCTCTACCTGCGCGGGGGCTTCTACGAGTTTTCCAGCGGCTTCAACTGGCGCGGCATCGGCGCTCTGGTCCTGGGCTGCGGCGTTGCCTTCGCTGGCCTGGTCGTTCCCCCATTAGCCTTCCTCTACAACTACGCCTGGTTTGTAGGGTTTGCCGTGGGCCTCGGGGTCTACTACCTGCTGACGAAAAAAATGTAACCACCGGCTTTCGCTGGGCCCTCAGACAAGGATTCGTCCACAAGCCGGTCAACACCGGCCTCTACATCAGTTCAATTTGCAATACTTGCAGTCGCGCGGCTTGCGGACCATCGAAGCGTCGCGCGGGAACAGATACGCCAGCGACCAATCCAGAAACACCTGCACCTGTTTCTTCAGCCCAACAAGCTTGAACAGGTGGTAGGCGTTCCCGGCAAGCCAGGCCAGAAAGCCGCGAATGCGAATGGGGCCGGCCTTCAATACGGCATAATTCATTCCCAGAACTACGGCCATCCCCTTGGCCTCGTGCACATACCCACGCAACGGTTTACCGCCAATCATCCGCGCAATGTTCATTCCCGCCAGCGTGCCTTGCGCGATGGCCGTAGGCACCACGGCCGTGGCCATCGGCGCGGCTGTGGATGAGGCGCAATCGCCCACGACAAAGATCTCTGGAAACCCTTCGAGTTGCAAAAATTCATTCACCACGCACTGCCCAATGCGGTTGTGTGGCCCAGGCAAGGACGCCGCCAAGTCGTGCGCGCGTATTCCAGCGGCCCACACCACGGTTTCGCTGCGGATTTCCTCCTCGCCATTCACCTGAACGCCGCCGGCAAAGCAGCGCGACACCTTGGCCCCTGTGCGCAGCTTGATACCTTCCCGGCGCATCCGTTTCAGGGCGTGCGCAGCCAACGCCGGGTCCACATTGTTCAGCATTTTCGGAGTGGCTTCGAGTAGCAACAATTGCACATCGCTCTTATTGATGCCGCGATAGCGCGGCAGCACGTAGCGAAACAGGAAGTCCTGCAACTCGGCGATCAGTTCCGCTCCGGTGTATCCCCCGCCCACCACCACGAACGTCAGCAGGCGGCCGCGCGCGGTGGCGTCTTCGGTGTGGTCGGCGTGTTCGCACAGGTCGAGTACGTGCTCGCGCAGGGTCACCGCGTCCTCGAGAGTCTTGAAGTCCTTGGTATGCTCGGCCACCCCGGCAACGCCAAAATCATTACGCAAGCTGCCCAGTGCCACCACCAGGTAGTCAAATTCCAGAACGGCAGCACCCAGTTCGACGCGCCGATTTGCGGCATCAATTCTGGTCACCGTGTCGCGCAGAAACCTGTAGCGGCGCTGGCCGCGGATGTCCCGTACCGGCTGAACAATGTGCCGTGGATTGATAAAACTGGACGGGATCTGCGGCAGCAGCGGCGTGAACATGAAGTAGTTATTCTGGTTCACCAGCGTAATTTCGTGTTCACCCGAGCCGCCCAGTTGACGGTCCAGCGCATTGGCTGCTTCCACGCCGGCGAAACCTGCTCCCAGAATCACGATCCGTTTCATAGAACAATATTGTACAGGGCCGAAGGCTATGAAGTGCGGCAGCCTGCTACCGCTCTTCTCGTCGAAGTTTGCTTGGCCGGATTTTCGGGTTCATGGAAGCAAGCTACCGCACTCCACCGCCTTCGGCTATACTGCGCCTCTCACGGGGGCTGCCATGGAATTTGGGATCACACTGAAACCCGACCTGAGCGTCGAGCGCATCATCAACTTGAGCAAGCAAGCCGAAGATGCCGGTTTCGCTTACGGTTGGATTTTCGATTCGCACGTGCTTTGGAAAGAGTGCTACCCGCTGATGACGCTGATGCTGGCCAACACGCGGAAGCTGCGGGTGGGTCCCTGCGTCACCAACCCCGCGGTGCGCGACATCACCGTTACGTCCTCTCTTTTTGCCACCATGAATCTGCTCTCCGGCGGGCGCACCGAACTCGGCATTGGCCGTGGAGATAGCTCGCGCCGCGTGATGGGCAAGAAACCCACGACCCTGGCCAATCTGGAAGAAGCCATCGCCCAGTTTCGCGCCCTGACCTCCGGCCAGGAGATTCAGTACGATGGCGTTACCACAAGGCTACCCTGGGCCAATGGCGGCGCGCCGCGCGTATGGGTGGCGGGGTACGGCCCCAAGGCGCTGAACCTTGCCGGGCGCGTGGCCGACGGAGTGATCTTGCAATTTGCCGATCCGGATTTGATCGAGTGGTGCTGCGGCTTTGTGCGGGAGGGCGCAAAGCAAGCCGGCCGCGACTACGCCAAAATTGAAATCATGGCCGCCGCGCCGGTCTGGGTAGATTCCGATCTGGGCAAATGCCGCGATCGCGTGCGCTGGTTCCCTGCCCTGGTCTCCAACCATGTGGTGGATTTGATCGCGCGGTACAAGCCGGAAGAATTGCCGCCGGCGCTCACGCATTACGTGCGCGATCGAGCGGGATACGACTACCAGCACCACGCCGAAGTCGGCAGCAGCAATGCGCAATTCGTCTCCGACGAAGTGACCGATGCCTTCTGCCTGGTTGGCCCGGTGGAGGCGCACCGCGCCAAGCTCGCGCGATTGCGCCAGGCCGGCGTTACTCAGTTCAACATTTATCTCATGTGCGGCGACGAGGAAGATACCGTTGCCCTGTATAAGCGCGATATTTTGGGAAAGTTCTAGCCGCCCGGGTTTGAAACCAGAGTGCGCGTAAGCTTGGAGGGACTATGCGCTTTGACACCGTCATCAAGAACGGCACGGTTGTAACCGCCACCGATACTTCCGCCGCAGACGTCGGCATTCTGGGCGAGAAGATTTCGGCCATCGGCGCCGGATTGCCGGTGGAAGGCGCGTCGAAAGTCATCGACGCTTCGGGCAAATATGTGATGCCCGGCGGCATTGACGTGCATACGCACCTCGACATGCCCTTCGGCGGCACCACCAGCGCCGACGACTTCGAATCGGGAACCATTGCCGCGGCCTTTGGAGGCACCACCACGCTGATCGACTTTGCCATTCAATACAAAGGGCAAACTCTGCGCACCGCGTTTGACGCCTGGATGAAGAAGGCTGACCGCCGCGCGGTGATTGATTACGCCTTCCACTGCATCATCACCGACTTGCCCGATGCCCGCCTGGACGAAATGGGCGCGTTGGTGCGCGAAGGCGTTTCCAGTTTCAAGCTGTTCATGGCTTACCCGGGCGTGTTCATGCTGGACGACGCCAGCATCTTCAAAGCCATGAGCCAGGCCGCGCGCCATGGCGGGCTGATCTGCATGCACGCGGAAAACGGCGGCGCGATTGACGTGATCGTACAGCGAGCGCTGGCCGAAGGGAAAAAATCGCCGAAGTATCACGCGCTGACCCGGCCTACCACGGCCGAAGCGGAGGCCACCTCGCGCGCGATTGCGCTGGCCGAAATGGCCGGGGCGCCGGTCTATATTGTTCACCTCTCCTGCAACGACGCGCTGGAAAAAGTCCGGGAAGCGCGCGACCGCGGCCTGCCCGCTTATGCGGAAACGTGCCCGCAGTATCTGTTTCTCTCGCTGGAAAACATGGATGCGCCGGGATTCGAAGGCGCGAAGTATGTTTTCACGCCGCCGCTACGGGAAAAATGGCACCAGGAAAAACTATGGAAGGGACTGGCGCAGGACAACCTGCAAGTGGTCTCCACCGACCATTGCCCCTTCTGCTTCAAGGAGCAGAAGGAGCTGGGCAAAGACGATTTCACCAAGATTCCCAACGGCGGCCCGGGAATCGAGCACCGGCTGAGCCTGGTTTATAGCGGCGGCGTGCATGGCCGGCACTTCTCTCCAAACCGCTTCGTGCAACTGGTCTCCACCGCCCCGGCAAAATTGTTCGGCCTGTACCCACGCAAGGGCACAGTGGCGGTTGGTTCGGATGCGGACCTGATTGTCTTTGATCCCAACGAAGAACAAGTGATCAGCGCGAAGACCCATCACATGAAGGTGGACTACTCGATGTTCGAAGGAATCAAAGTGAAAGGCGTGCCGAAGGTGATCCTCTCGCGCGGGCGCACACTCATTGAGAACGGCCTGTTCGTCGGCAAAGCCGGCGGTGGTTCATTCCTCAAGCGGCAAACCTACGCGGGGGCGTAGCGTGCGGGAGCTTGCGCGGGGCGGATTCACCCGCCCTGTTTCCTGCTTCCTCTACCTTATTTTCGATACACCGCATAGACCCAGGGAATCCCCACCAGCCCATCCTGCACGCGTACTTCGACTTCATCACCGGGCGCGAAGCGCAAGTAATCATCGCGCGAAACCGGCACGCGCTCGATGCTGCGGCCGGGCCGCCACGAAGTCACGGTGATGCGGCTCTGCTTGAGAGCGCCCGGCATGGTGAACTTATCCATGACCACCGTGCGATGGTTTTTCGGTTCAGAAGAATCCAGCGCGCCGTTGGCCCACAGCAGCCCGGCCAGCAGCCACGGCAAAGGAATCAGTGCGCGGAACACGCGCTTCAGGGACTCGATCTCCGCATGCTTGCGGGCGCGCCAATCCAGGTAGCCCGCCAGAAGTAAAGTAAGGAAAAACAGCACGCCAATAAAGATCAGAATGCCGTCCAACTCCAGCGGGGGATAGAAAAGGGTGCTGGGGAAAAAGGCAATCGAGCCGAACAGGAACACCGCCACCAGCGAAAGCAAGCGGCGCCGAAACGCGAACTCGGCTTCCACCGTGGAAAGCCCGCAAGCATCACATGTTTCTGCGGTGCGCTCCGCGCCGCAATCCAGACAACGGGGAATCATTCCGAAACCATTTGGACCAGTTTTTCCAAGCGGGCGCGCGCCTCATCGGCCAGATCCACAAACAGTACGCCCATTCCCTTCCCGGGGAGAACGCGCCGCACCACGCAGTTCAATATCAGCGGCTCGCCCAGCGCCACGCGCGCCGTAAAGGCCGCACCCACCCAGAGCGGATTATTCGTAGCGATGAACATCCCGCCCATGCTGATATCGGTCACCAAAGCCGGCAAAGCTTCCGCGCCCCATTGCACTTCCACATCCGATTGGAAGGGATATCGTGGAAAACGCCGCCGCTCCGTCTGCGTCAAGGGGATCTCTCCTGCTCCAGCCGTAGGATGCTATGCAGAGTGGCGTAACGTGTCAAGAAATGTTCGGGCAGACTGGCGTTTGAGGTTGTGACTTCTGCCCTATCGTCCTCTGGAACCTGACGCTGGAAATCTGTAACCTTGTCTATATGAATCTGCTCGAAGTCATCCTTGTCCAGAAGCAAGCCGTCCGGACCGGCACACGCCGGGTGCTGGAGCGTCTTCGTCCCGAGTACATGGACTGGCAACCCGAGCGCGATGCCCTGCGCGTGGGGGAAATATTGCGCCACCTGTGGACCAGCGAAGAGGGGATGCGGCGCATCGCCCTGGAGGGGGATTTTGCCTATTACGAAAAGCGCATCCCGGAAGGATTGCGCGCGGTTGTCGGCACACCGGAAGAACTAGCGCGGGAACTGGAACATCTGGAACGTGTCCACGCGGAAACGCTGCAAGCTTTGCGCGCGTGTCCTGAGCAGCGCCTCGGCGAAGACCGCACGCATGCGGGGTTGGGCATCCAGCGGAAGGTGTACTCCATCCTGCTGGGCATCAACGAGCACGAAATCCACCACCGCGCGCAGTTGATGACCTACCTGCGCATCCTTGGCTCGCCTTTACCCGAAAGTGTCCGCAAGACCGACTAGGCCTCGTTGGAAGAGTGCGGGAATCTGGGTCGCCCAGCTCGTAACGAAGAATCTCGATGCGCCTTAGGGGAGCCTGCCTACTTCACGTCCCTCACGCTGGCGGGGGCAACAGCCAGGCAAGCCATGTTTTCGTCGCGGCCATTGGCAAGTAGCGAGCAGTCGATTTGTTGCGCGGTGGAAACGGCGGCCTCGCGTGTCTCGCCCGCAGCAGTGGCGCAATGCGATTGGCCCCTGAAGTTCACACAGACTTCGACTTTGTGCGCGCTCTGCTGCAAGGTGGAATACACGATCAGGCCAAACAGCCCAATCGCTGCAGCTCCGACTCCGGCCTTCGTTTGTTTGTTCATGCGACTCCGTTTTGCCCGATGATAGTGACGCTCGATGAACGACCTGTACCAGCTTTGAAGCCCCCAAGCAGAATGAAACGAATAACTGCTAAGGCAACTTCGGCGCTTCGATGTTGTAATTCACATCCAGCGAGCGCAGGAAAGCCAGCAAGTCTGCCCGCTCCTTTTTTGTGAGCGTGACCGAGGGACGCAGGTTGGCGGTGTCGAGCCACTGGTTATCCAGCCCCCCGGCCAGCATCAGATCCACCGCTTCTTCCAGGGTCTTGGCCTGGCCGTTGTGGAAGTAGGGAGCGGATTTGGAAATATCCATCAACGAGGGAGTCTTGAAAGCGCCCTTGTCGCGTTCTTCCTTGGTCACGCGGTGGCGGCCCAGGTCCGGGTCAGCATCACTCATGCCGATGCCAACGTTGTGATACTGCAAATCGGTGAGCAGGACACCCGCATGGCAATTCGCGCACCGCGCCTTGCCTTGAAAAAGCGCATAGCCGCGCTGGGCGGCGCCGCTGAGGGCCTTCTTGTCGCCCTGCTTGTAGCGAATCCAGGCCGAACTGGCCGGTGTTGAAACAATGGTGCGCATGAACGCCGCCAGGGATTTCGCAACATTATCCGGCGTGCAGCCCGTTTCATATACCGCTTCAAATTGCGATTTGTACCCTTCGATGGCGTTCAGCTTTGCGCAGATATTATCCATACTGGGTTTGCCATCGCGCCCGGTGGCGCCCATATTGACGCCACTCCACGCGGCCTTGGCTTGCGCTTCCAGCGTTTTGGCGCGCCCGTCCCAATACCATTCGCTGTGGTAGCCGATATTCCACATGGTGGGCGCGGAGCGCGGCACGGTCTGGTTGTAGGGCGCCTGGGCTTTCGCCAATCCGTCGGTCAGGCCCTTCTCCTTCACGTGGCACGAGTAGCAGGCCTTCGAGCCATCACCGGAAAGCCGCGCGTCGTAATAGAGCTGTTTGCCCAGGGCCACCTTTTCAGCGGACATGGGATTATCCGAAGGAATTTTCATCGCTTCGTAGGTTGGAATCTCGGGCCACTGCAACGTCTGCCGGCCCTGCACCGTCACGACGCCCAACGCCGCAAAGCAGATTGCCGCAGAAACAAACGCATATCGTTTCACAAAGACCCCCGAGGTGATTTGGAATTACGCCCTCTCCCTGAGACGCTCTCGCGCCTGCTTATCTTCTCCGACGCACCAGCAAATATCAACTCTGCAGAATGCGGTTGGTGGCAGGAAAGATGGGGCTTGCCCTGAGCAAATTCTCCGGGGCATGTGCACCGTACCCCGAGCACTCGAATTCCATAGGTCCAGCTCTTCTACATTAGTATCGTGATATTTTATATTGTCTATATTTATACTTATGTCATTTACCGTAATACCTTTGCACCGCAGGAGGATGTCCATGCGAATCAGGGTAGCTATTGGGTTCATGCTTCTTGTTTCAAGTACGCTGCTTCTTGTGCCCGTTGCGGACACGGCTTGTCCAGGAACCAAATGGGCCGCCAAAATCCCGCGTTGGTCTACGTTTTGCCGCCGGGCAGCCAAGCTGCGGTGAAACATGAGATCCCCGCTCCCATGGAGGGAGGCTCACCTGTCTCGGCTCTTGATTCGGGCGATTCCACGTTAGGGCATTACGGCTTTGCTTTTCCTTTGACGGCGGGCTACTTCGTGTTCGAGATACTTGCGCAGATTGGGCGAGACCGATGCCAGGCTGCACAAATCGCTTAGTTCGCGCAGGGTCAAATCCGGAAGAAATGCCAGCGCGCGAGCCAGCGGCGTCGTGGGATTGCGCACCAGCGCGATCCGCACATTCGGCAGCAACGGCCATTTGCGGCTTTGCGCAATGGCCGCCGCCACGCCATCCGGCAAATCGTCCTGCGCCAGCACCTTCAGCACTTGCGCTTCGGTCAGGTAGGCGTTTTCGATGGCCTGGGGAAACACGCGCGGGTGCCCTTCGGCCAGCAGCGCCCCGGCGATTCGAGCGGACCCGCGCTTGGCCAAAGTGATTTTCTGGCCGAGCGGCAATTGCGGCAGCTTATTCAGGATCATGTCTTCCGCCAGGCGTTTCAATTCCGCCGGGGTCGAAGGCAGCAGACTCGCTTCCACCAAATCAAACAGGTAGAGCTGGCGGATCAGCGGAATCGCCAGCAAGCGCGGGGTGCGTGGATGCGCTGCTACGCGCTTCTTGATCGGGTAGCTGCGCAGCCATTCGCGGTTTTTCGCGATGCGTTCGAGCACCCGGCCGGGCAAGCCCTTGCGCTCAAGAAGCAAAATCAAATGTTGTTCATTCAAACGGGGATTTTCCAGCAATTGGGCGAGCGCTTCTTCGTCGGCATCGAGCAGCAGGGCGGTGAGTTCGTCACCGGCCGCGTCGCGGGGGCCGTGCCGGCGATCTTGTAGTTCATCGGGCATTCGCAACTTGCACCGCAGCGCCCGCTTCCGCCAGGCGACGGGCCATGCGCGCCGCGCCCAGCGCAGGCGAGACGTCCAACTTCCCGATCTGGGCTTTGGGCGCGCCGCTCGCAATCAATGCGTCGAGCGCCTGGTCGAACAGTTCGCTGCGCCCATGGACGCCGCCTACCTTGGACACCACGAATTTCCGCTGGCGCAGGTCCAGCTTGCGGATCACCGTGCTGGCCAGTTGGGAAAGCCCCAGGGCAGCGGAAAACAGGATCTCCCGCGCGGCATCGTCGCCGGCCCCTGCAGCCTCCACGACCAGCGGAAAAATCCGTGGGAACACTTCGTCGGGATGCGCCGCGGCGCGGGCAATCAGATCGTCCCAAGAGGGCATTTCCAGCGCGGCGGGAATCATGTCGGCCAGCAGGGTGACCGGGGCCAGGCTGTCGCGCGACCGCGCCATGGCCGCTACCGCGCGGCGTCCAATATCGAATGCGCTGCCCTCATCGCCAATCCATGGCCCGTATCCGCCTGCGCGCAGCGTTTGCCCCTTGCTATTGCGCCCGTAGGCGGCTGAGCCGGTGCCGGCAATCAGGATCACGCCTTCGCCGGATCCCACCGCGGCTTCCAGCGCCACATCCATATCGGTGGTGACGTGAACTACGGCCCGCGGCAGCATTTCCACCAGGAAGGCCATCACCCGCTTCACTACCTGCTTGCGCCCGGCGCCGGCCAGTCCAGCGCACGCCGCGGCGACTTGTCTGGCCTCGATGCGACCCGCCGTCAGCACATGATCGGTCGCGGCCGCCAGCGAAGCAAACGCGTCGTTAAAGCCGATGCGCAGGGGATTCGACGGTCCGGCCACAGATTGCGCCAGCACGCGGCCGCTTTCATCCGCAAGCACGCACTCGGTTTTCGTGCCGCCGCCATCAAAGCCCAAAATGTACGATGGACTCATTTTGCGCACCTGCAGCTTCCTTATTGCTTGACCAAGCTTACCCTGCAAAGTACCATGCGCCACCAGCGCGAATGCGAATTTCCTGGCTCGATTTCGCCATCATCGTCATCTATCTGATCGGCATCACCCTTTTTGGCATGCGTTTCCGCAAAGGGCAGCAGGATATTCGCGATTACTTTCTGGGGGGACGCACCGCGCCGTGGTGGGCCATCACGTTCAGCATCGTCGCCACGGAAACTTCCCTGCTCACCGTTATCGGCACGCCGGCCATCGCCTTCGCTGGCAATCTGGGCTTTTTGCAGCTCGTGCTGGGCTACATCGCCGGCCGGATTCTGATTTGCTTTCTGTTTATCCCCCACTATTTCCGGGGAGAATTCTACACGGCATACCAACTCATCGAAAAGCGCTTTGGCTCCAATATGAAGTCGGTGGCCGCCAGCACATTCCTGGTGACCCGCGCGCTGGCCGAAGGGGTGCGCGTAGCGGCCATCGCCAAAGTGGTAAGCGTGGCCTTCGGCATTGATGCTCAATATTCGGTGATCCCCATCGCCGCCCTAACGCTGCTGTACACCTTCGAAGGGGGCATGAAGGCAGTCATCTGGACGGACGCCATCCAGATGGCTATCTATATCAGCGGCGGCGCGCTGGCCCTTTACCTGCTCCTCGGCATGATTCCGGGGGGCTGGTCGGAAGTGGCGGCCACCGCTGCCGCCGCCCCCACGGGTAACAAGCTCACCATCTTCAATTTCGCATTCAATCTGACCACTACCTATACCTTCTGGTCCGGCCTTTTCGGCGGCGTGTTCCTGACCCTTGCCAGCCACGGCACGGATCAGTTGATGGTGCAGCGTTACCTGGCCGCGCGCAATGAACGGGAAAGCAAGCTGGCGCTGGTGGCCAGCGGCTTCGTCGTTTTCATTCAGTTTTCCCTTTTCCTCGTGCTGGGCGTGGCACTCTACGCCTATCATCAGCATTCCCCGCTGGTCATGGCTGGCGGGGATACTGACCGTGTCTTTCCCGAATTTGTGGTGCGGGAAATGCCGCGCGGCATCGTCGGCTTGCTGATCGCCGCGATTTTTGCCGCGGGCATGTCCAACCTGAGCGGAGCCCTCAATTCCCTGGCTTCTTCCACCATCATTGATTTCAACCGCATTCGCGGCATGGCCACCGACCCGGAAAAGCTGGTGAAGATTTCCCGCTGGACCACCGTGGCTTGGGGACTGGTGTTGATGGGCTTGGGCGTCATCAAATGGGGACAAGTACTGGAAAAGGGCCTGACAGTTGCCTCCATTATTTATCAAAGCCTGCTGGGACTTTTCCTGCTCGGCATTTTGAACAAACGCGCCAATGCGCGAGGCGCCCTGTTGGGCATGGCCATCGGCTTGTTTCTGATGCTGAACCTGGCCTTCGGCCCGGACCTTGTCCAATTCGGCATCCCTCAGGTCTTTCCGAAGGTTCCGTTTACCTGGTATGTGCTGATAGGCTCAATCGTGACGTTCGTAATCGGCTCGGTCGCGAGTTTGTTCTGGAAAGCGCCAGGACCGCGCGCGGCGGAATAAACAGGCTATGAGATTTTCCTTTTGCCCCAAGCGCGCATCCAAGCATCATCGAGATTATTGGTTCTGAGTTCTGACTATGGCGGAAAACAAGAAGCTCGAGCTCATCAAAGGCCTGGGCATGTGGGCCACCATGGCGATGGTGGTGGGTCACATCATCGGTACCGGCGTTTTTCTGAAGCCCCGGGAAATGGCCGACGCGACCCATTCGGTCGGATTGATCTTCATCGTCTGGATTGTTGGCGGCATCCTCTCGATTGCCGGCGCGCTGAGTGTTGCAGAGTTGGGCGCGGCCATGCCTCAGGCCGGCGGCCCGTACATTTATCTGAAGCGCGGGCTCGGTCCCCGCTGGGGTTTCATGTTCGGCTGGATGAACAACATCGTCGGCAAACCTTCCTCTATTTCCACCATCGCCGCCGGTTTCCTGATCTTTCTGAGTTTCTTCTTTCCCTGGATGCAGGAGACCATCGTCAAGATTCCCATCCCTGTCCCCTGGGCCACGGAACCTTACATTTTCAATTTCACCTGGGCGCAGCCGCTGGCCGCGCTCTCCATCGTGTTCATGACGTTTATCAACTACCTGGGCGTGCGTCTGGCAGGCCACCTTCAGGTGGTGCTGACCACAATCAAAGTCAGTTCCATTCTGGCTGTGGTAATCCTGGGCTTTGCCCTGGCCAAGCCCGGTCAGGCCTCTGTGTATCCCGTTTTCCCGCCTGCGTTTTCTTCCGGCTTGTTGAGCGGCTTTTTCGTAGCCATGGCCGGCGCGCTTTGGGCCTACGACGGGTGGATTGATATTACGCTGGCGGGCAGCGAGGTCCAGAATCCCCAGCGCAATCTTCCGCTCGCTGTGGTCGGCGGCACGATGACGGTAGGCGTGCTCTACATGCTGGCCAACGCCATTTATTTTTATGTGCTGCCGGTGGAAACCGTTGCCACCGTGAAAAATGTTGCCGCGGAAACCGTGCGCGTTTTTGCCGGAGAGAATGCGGCCGCGTGGATCACGGCGGCCATGGTGATTTCCGCGTTCACCACGCTCAACTCGTCCATCCTGACCGGAGCGCGCGTCCCTTACGCCATGGCCCGCGAGGGCCTCTTCTTTCGCAATACCGCCAGTATCCACCCGCAATATCACTCGCCTTCCGGCGCGCTGATTTTTCAGGGAGTTTTCGCCAGCATCATGGTGCTTACCGGCGGTTTTGATGAGCTGGCCAACCTGTACATCTTCGTGCAGTGGATCTTCTATGCGCTCACCGTGGCCGCGGTCTTCGGCTTGCGCAAGAAGGAACCCAATCTCGAGCGCCCCTACAAGGCTTGGGGCTACCCTGTTTTGCCCGGTCTGTTCATCCTCGGCGCGCTCGGGTTGACCATAAGCCTGTTCCGGCAAATGCCCGGGCGTTCTTCCATCGGCATCCTCATCATGCTCAGCGGGCTTTTTTTCTACAACCGTTGGAAACATAGCGCCCAGCAATCGGAAGGTTAGCGCGCTTCTCAGAGCGGCTTGAATTCCCCAGCCGGAGCTTCGTGAGAACCCTGCGCCGGTCAGTCACGGATACTGCCCGCAGGGCTGGGCCTTGCGCGAGAACTCGGCCAGATGGGCGCGACCAATCCCTGGTTCCTTATGCCTTCCGCTTCCGTTCTGGTGGTCACAACCTTGACCGCTTGCATCTACCCAGCGCGCCGAGCCACCGCCATCGAACCTATGGCCGCGCTGCGCTGCGAATGACTTCCGAGGTTCAGTTAGTTGCCGTTGCGCCGGGGCCGAGCAGCACTTGCCCCGGACGCGCGCCGCTATGCTTGCCGCCTTCGATCACCACCGTGCCGTTCACCAGCACAAACACGAAGCCTTCAGCATACGCATGGGGTTTTTCAAAGGTTGCCGCGTCACGCACTTTCGCCGCATCAAACACCACTACGTCCGCCCACATGCCCGGACGCAGCACGCCGCGCTCGCTCAAGCGGAAGCGCTGCGCCGGTAGCGACGTCATCTTGCGGATCGCTTCTTCCAAGCGAATCGTGCCCCTCTCGCGCACATAGTGTCCCAGCACGCGCGAATTGGTGCCGTAGCCGCGCGGGTGCGGCGCCCCCCGGCCAAACTCGATGATTCCCGCGTCGGAGGCCACCATCGAATAGGGAAAGCGCATGATGCGCTCCACGTCCTCTTCATTCATCTTGTGATACACCATCTGCGCGCCGCCCTTTTCCATCATTTCCAGAATGGTGCCGATTTCCGCGTCGAGATTTTTCTTGCGCCCTTTTTCCCGGTTGATCTGCGAAATGTTTTTTCCGTCGAGCGAACCATCCCAACGGCAGCCGGCCACCACGGCGTACTCGTAATTTTTGAAGCCCGCTTCCTTGCGCACAATGTCTTTCATTTCCGCTACGATCTTCTTGCGCGTGGCGGGATCGGCAAGCCGCTTCTTCAATTCCCCGGCGCCACCGGCCAGCGCCCACGAGGGCAGCAGTACGCCCAGGTTGGTGCTCGATGCGGTGTAGGGATATTGATCCACGGTCACGTCAACGCCTTCGGCGCGCGCCTTTTCCACTCGCGCGATGGTGTTCTTGCTGTAGCCCCACATTTTCTTGCTGGAATTCTTGAAGTGCGAAATTTCCACCGGCATGCCCGCCTCTCGGCCGATGTGGATGGCTTCGTCAATCGCGTCGTCAATGCGCAATTCTTCATCGCGCATGTGCGAAGCATACACGCCGTTGTATTTCGCGGCGGCGCGGGCCAGCCCCACCACTTCCGGCGTCTTGCTGTAAGTGCCTGGAATGTAAATGAGTCCGGTGGAAAATCCTACGGCGCCATCGCGCATGGCCTTTTCCACCAGCGCTTCCATCCGGGCAAGTTCTTCCGCGCTGGGATCGCGGTTCTCGGTGCCCATCACATCGCGGCGCACGCTGTTATGTCCCACCAGCGTCGAGTAGTTGATGGAAATGCCGTTCTTGCGCAACTCGGCGAAAACCGCCGCCAGATCCGTATCCGACCCGCCGCAGTTGCCGCTGACGATGCTGGTCACGCCGTCAAAAAGAAAATTGTCCGCTGCCGGGCGGGCCTTGATGCCGTCCTCGGAATGGGTGTGTACATCAATGAACCCGGGCGAAACGTATAAGCCCTTGGCGTCAATCACGCGCTTGGCTTGTGTCGCGCAAGTCTTCGCCGCGCTGCACAGTGGCCCGATGGCCGCCACGCGCCCGTCCCGAATGGCCACGTCGCCCACGTACCATGGGTTCCCCGTGCCATCCACAATTCTTCCGCCAGCAATGATCACTTCGTACTGGCCTTGCGCATGTGCCGCGCAGGACAGCGCAAGCAAGCCAAAGAGTCGTCCCCAAGATCGCATGTGGCCTCCTGAACCTTTCCCGCACTATCCCTGGACCAAACTCAATACAGCAGATACTTGGCGCGGACTTTGCGGAAGGCGTCCACATCATCCGCAAATTCATCCAGCACTTTCACGCGGATGTTGCTGGCCTTGATGGCCTCGATGGCGCGCTTGGAGCCGATCAGCGTGATCGTCTTATCTAATGCGAACTTTTGCGGGTAGAGTCTCCACAGCGCCGCCGCCAATTCCAGCCCCATCAACATGCCGTTCAGCGAGCCGCGGTCGGTGATGACGAGCGCCAAGCCCTCGCACGGAACATCTTTATGCGGATTCGCCTTGGGCGTATAGCGCGTGGGCACAAAACGCACGCCGGGGATAAACCGCTTGTTCATTTCCGCGGCCAGTTCGCTGCCGCGAATCCACGGCGCGCCCAGCACTTCGAACGGGGTATCGGTTCCCCGTCCCACGTTGACGCCCCCCGATTGCAGAATCTCCACGCCGGCATACAGCAGCGCGGCATCCAGCGAACGCAGATTCGGCGAGGGCGCCGTCCACAACAATCCGGTGTGCTCGAAGTAGTCGCTGCGCCGCCAATCTTTCATCTTGATGACGTGCAAGTCTGCGCCGATTTTGTTTTCTGCGTTGAACATCTGCGCCAGTTCGCCCAGCGTCATCGCATAACGCACCGGCATAGGGAAATATCCGACAAAGTTCAGCCGGTCCGCATCCAACACCGGTCCTTCGATGCCTTCCCCGCCCAGTGGATTGGGCCGATCCAGCACGTAGAACGCGATGTTTCGCTTGGCCGCTTCTTCCATGCAGTAGGCCATGGTGACCGTGTAGGTGTAGAACCGAATCCCGGCGTCCTGAATATCAAAGACCAGCGTATCAACGCCCTTGAGCATTTCTTCGGTGGGGCGGCGCGTTTCTCCGTACAGGCTATGAATGGTCAGCCCGGTTTTCTCATCCACCGACGACGCAACTTTTTCATCCATCACCCCGCGGATGCCGTGCTCCGGACTGAACAGCGCCACCAGTTGCACGCCTTCGGCTTTGTGCAGCAGGTCAATCGTGCTGCGGCCCTGGCGATCAATTCCGGTGTGATTCGTAATCAAACCAACGCGCTTCCCCCGCAACTGCGCGAACTTTTCATCCACCAGCACATCGATTCCGGTCTTGGTTTCGCCATTGCGCGCCGCATAGCCACCGACGCTGTACGGGCGGTTGGCGGCGGCGATGCTGCGCTCCACGAGCGAGGTTGTGTGCAAGGGCGTCACCCCCACCGCGGCGGCTACCGCTGTGGCAATCTTCGAGCGCAAGCTGGAAATCGCCGGGCGCACGCGCGGGTGAACGCTGTTGGTCAGCAGAATTACGAAGGTCTCGCTCGAAGGGTCTATCCAAATCGAGGTACCGGTAAACCCTGTGTGGCCAAACGAAGTGCCCGCGGGAAACAATTCGCCGCGGGGAGCGGAGAACGCAGTATCAATATCCCAGCCCAGGCCGCGCACTGCGGGGGACCACGGCGGGGATTGCGGCAACGTTTCCTTTTCCACTGTCGCCGCCGAGAGCACCCTCACATTCCCAGCGGCGCCGTGCCCCAGCAGCATGCGGCAGAAAATCGCCGCATCCTCCGCGGTGGAAAATAGTCCCGCGTGGCCGGCCACGCCGCCCATGCCTCGGGCGCGCGGGTCATGCACGATTCCGCGCAGAACTTTCCCTTTCCCGGAGCCGGGCTTTTCCCCGGCGGGCAGATCAATCTCCTCTGTGGGCGCGATACGCGCGCGCCACGACGCCGGCGGGTTGAAGCGCGTATTGGTCATGCCCAACGGCCGGAAAATATTGGCGGCGGTGTATTCGTCGAGCGGCAGGCCGCTCACGCGCTTCACGATTTCCGCCAGCAGGATAAAGTTGCAATCGCTGTAGAGGAAACGCGCGCCGGGCGCGGAAACCAGGGTGTCGTCGTAAATCGCTTTCATCACCGCCTCGGCGCCGGTCCATTGGTCGGGCAGGCGCGGGATGGGACGCAGGCCGGAGGTATGCGTGAGCAGGTGGCGCAGCGTAATCTGTTCTTTTTCGTTGCTGCCAAACTCGGGAACATAGCGCGCGGCCGGATCGTTCAGCCGCACTTTGCCTTCCTCCATCAATTTCATGATGGCGCTGGTGGTGGCCATGCCTTTGGTGAGCGAAGCCATGTCGAACACTGTATCCAGCGTCATCACTTCGCGCGCGGGCAGCACCGCGCGACTGCCGTAGGCCTTGCGGTGAAGGATTTTTCCCCGGCTTTCCACCAGCAGCACCGCTCCAGGAATTTCGTCGGCAGCAATCGCTTTTTCAACAGCGGCATCGAGCAGTGCGGGCAGATCCTCCGGCGCCACCGGACTCGGCGCGCTCTTCTGGGCGGGTTGGCGCGCAACTGGACGCTTGCCACCCCCTTTTTTCGTTTGCGCGGCGGCAACGCCGGATTCCACAACCAGCGCTCCAGCAAACAGGAGCAAAATGAGGGACAATGGGGCGGAACTTCGCCTGGTAAGTTTCATCGCGAATGGTATAGCACACCGCGGAGACAACGTAAAAATGGAAAACGGCCAAAACTGGAAAATGGAAAAGAGAAAAGAGAAAAGGGGACCTTGTGGGGGAAAGTCCTCTTCCGCACAGGAATCCCCCGGCCGACGTTCCCTTTTCCCTCTTTCCTTTTCCCTGTTCCTGGCCATTCTTCTGCTGCTCGCGCAGACGGCCTCGACGCAAACCAGGAAGCCGGCGCCTCGCATCGACGAAAAGTGGGTGGAAAGCACGCTGAAGAAAATGACGCTCGACGAAAAAGTCGGGCAACTGATGATGGTGTTCTACTTTGGGGGCTTCACCTCGGCCGATAGTGAAGAATACAAGGAATTGATGGACTTGGTGGAAAAGCGCCACGTCGGCGGCTTGGTGGTGCGCACGCGCGGCACTCCGCTGGGCGTGGGACGCAGCCAGGTGTATCCCACGGCCGCGCTCGCCAATCAACTTCAGTCCCGCGCAAAGATTCCGCTGCTGGTGGCGGCCGATTTCGAACGCGGCACAGCCATGCGCCTGGAAGAAGGCACGGTGTTTCCCTACGCGATGGCCGTGGGCGCCACCGGAGACCCGCGCGACGCGTACACCATGGGCAAAATCACGGCGCTCGAAGCGCGCGCCGCCGGCGTGCACTGGATCTTTGCGCCCGTCGCCGACGTGAACAATAATCCCGATAATCCCATCATCAATACGCGGTCGTTCGGCGAAGACCCCAGGCGCGTTTCGGAATTCGTAACCGCCTTTATCCGCGGCGTCGAGGAAAACGGCGCGCTCAGCAGCACCAAGCACTTTCCCGGCCACGGCGATACCAGCGTGGATTCGCACGTGGACCTGCCCACCATCAAAGGCGACCGCGCACGCTTCGAAGCCATCGAGCTGCCGCCGTTCAAGGCAGCTATTGCCGCCGGCACCAGCACCATCATGACCGCGCACCTGGCCGTGCCCGCGTTCGAGCCCAATCCGGACCTGCCCGCGACCCTTTCGGAAAAAATGACCACGGATTTGCTGCGCAAAGAATTGGGCTTTCAGGGCCTGATCGTCACCGACGCGATGGAAATGGGCGGCGTGACGGTGCGCTATGCGCCGGGCGATGCTGCGGTACGCTCGTTCGCTGCCGGTTCGGATTTTCTACTGGTGCCGCCGGTGATTGATGCCGCGATTTCATCCATCAAGGAAGAAGTCACCGCAGGCCGCATTCCCATGGCGCGCCTGGATGAGTCGGTGCGGCGCATCCTGCGCGCCAAGGCCAAACTGGGCTTGCACAAGCAGAAGTTGGTTGACCTGAACGCGGTCAATTCGGCGTTTGGCCGCAAGGAATTTGCCGATGCCGCGCTGGATATTTCCGACCGCGGCATAACGCTGTTGCGCAACGACGAAGATATCGTGCCTCTCGATGGCACTAAGCCGCGCCGCATGCTGCTGCTCTCCGTGAGTGGCGATGCCGATCCCGCGCCGTCCGTGGATTTGGAGCGCGAGTTGCGCTGGCGCGTGGATTCGCTGCAAACCGTGCGCGTGGATACGCGCTACTTCCGCGTGGAAGAGGCCAAGCTGCCATCGCCGGAAAGCTACGATGTGGCTGTGGTCGCGCTTTTCGTCCGCGTGGCCGACCGCAAGAACACCGTAGGCCTGCCCGCGGACCAGGCCGCGTTGGTACAGCAGGTGCTGGGCGGCAGCAAGCCGGTGGTGATGATGGGCTTCGGCAGTCCGTATCTGGTGGCCGCTTTTCCGCAGGCCAAAACGTGGCTCGCCGCCTTCAGCACATTTGAAGTCACTCAGCGCAGCGCCGCGCGCGCTCTCTTTGGGCAAACAGCCATTGCCGGCCAAATGCCCGTGAGCGTGCCCGGCGTGTTCCCTATCGGCGCTGGTTTGCGCACCTCTGCAAACCCGATGAGGCTTCGCGCCGCTCCCGCAGACTTGGAAGCAAGACTCTCGCCGGCGTGGCAAGCGATGGAGCAAGCCATCGCCGACAAAGCTTTTCCCGGCGGCGTGCTGGCCGTGGCGCACCGCGGCCAGGTGGCCGTGCGTGCTTTCGGCAAGCAAACGTACGAGCCGAATGCTCCGGCCGTAACACCCGACACGATTTACGATTTGGCGTCCGTCACCAAGCCCATGGTGACCGCCACCAGCGTTGCCCTGCTGGTCTCTTCCGGCCGGCTGCAACTGGATCAGCCGGTGATGCGCTACGTTCCCGAATTTGCGCGCGGGCCGCAGCCTGAGTTGCGCGCCAAGGTAACCATGCGTCATCTGCTGACGCACACCAGCGGCCTGCCCTCCTACAAACCGCTCTATAAGGAAGCGAAGAACAAGCTCGAGATGCTGGCGAAAATCTGCGCCGAACCCATCGAAGCCGAGCCCGGCACGCGCGCGCGTTATTCCGATTTGGGATTTGCCCTGGCGGGAATCGTAGTGGAGCGGCTCACAGGAAAAACTCTCGACGCGCTCGCCCAGGACACGTTGTGGGAACCGCTGAGCATGAAGGAAACGATGTACAACCCGCCGGCTTCCCTGCTGCCGCGCATCGCTCCCACAGAAAACGACGCGACCTATCGCAACAAACTGGTGCGCGGGGTGGTGCACGACGAAAACGCTTTTGTCATGGGCGGCGTTTCCGGCCATGCGGGGTTGTTCGCTACCGCCGCAGACGTCGCGGCATTCTGTGAAATGATGCGCAACGGTGGCATTTACGGCCACCAGCGCATCCTCCCGCGCCGCCTGGTGGATCTGTTCACGCGCAAGCAAAAACTGGGCGACCTCGAGCGCGCCATCGGCTGGCAATCCCCCGGCACTGCGGGCTTTGCCGGCAAGTACGGCTCACCGATGGGTTTCGGCCACACGGGATTTACCGGCACCTCGATTTGGGTGGACCCAGAAAAAGAGCTGGTGGTCGTGCTGCTCACCAACCGCGTGCACCCCACGCGCGAAAATGAAAAGATCGAACAGGCGCGCCCCGCGGTACATAACGCCGTCTACGAATCACTAGGCCTGGCCCCACAACCCTAGACGCCTTTCGGGTGCCCCACTCTTTTCGGCCGGTTCTGCCGAAAAGGGTGGGCCCCGGCGAGAATGCATTCCAGCTCGCTCCACAGAAAATCAATCATTCTTGGACGCGACGCCTCTGGCCCACCCTTCGCGCGAAACCCGCGCGAAGAGTGGGGCACCCGAACACCATCCGTTCCCTTTCCGCTGGGCCAATCAGCCGTTCGACAGCGATTTTTCGCCATACAACACAAGGGTGTTGGTGGGGCATCTATCCTGTGGCAAGCTGTTCGCGCACCCACGGGTGCATCTAATTCCAAGGGAAACCGGAATGACGACTGAACAACACAATTCGGTGAATGAGCCGGCGGCTGACCTGGCCAACGGCGGTCGCGTCCGGGCCTTCCTTCCATCGAGTCCAGCCCGGTAGTTCGTAGCACTCCTCTTTTGTTCGGGATTTGCCACCAACTCTAGCGCCACCGTTCGATTCTGGTTTTGCATCCGTCATTGCTGCATTCGCTTTTCATTTCAACCGCCTGCGCGGTTCGTCCATTGATTTGGGCCTGCGCGCGCTGGCCTGTTGGTGAAAAGCAATCCGGGCCATCCGGGCTAGCCGTAGAATTGAATGTAGCAGCCATCTTCGGGCGGGCGCCTTTTGCTGTACGGCCAAGCCCGAATCACAAGCGCCGACTTGAAGGCCGTCGCTACAAGCCACTTCCGGGAGGAAGGAGCAGTCCATTGAGCGAAAAAAACTACAACGTGTTGCGCCCGGAAAAGGGCGTGCCCGTCAAGGCCTGGACGCGCGGCGTGCCGCTGGAAGCGCCGGCGGAAAAGCAGTTGCTCAACGTGGCCAGCATGCCGTTCGTCTTCAAATGGGTGGCGGCCATGCCAGACGTGCACTGGGGCATCGGCGCCACCGTGGGCAGCGTGATTCCCACGCAGGGCGCCATCATGCCCGCGGCGGTGGGCGTGGATATCGGCTGCGGCATGATGGCTACGCGCACCTCGCTTACGGCCAGTGATCTGCCGGATAACCTCCACCAGATTCGCCTGGCCATCGAGCGCGCGATTCCGCACGGCCGCACGCACCACGGAGGCCCAGGCGATCGCGGAGCATGGCAGAACCCGCCCGCGGAGAGCGTGGCCGCGTGGTACGGCATGTCGGAAGGTTACCAGCGCATTCTGGCCAAACACCCGAAGCTCAAGCATCCGGGCGGATTGAGCCAGCTCGGCACGCTGGGCACCGGCAACCACTTCATCGAAGTCTGCCTCGACGAAGCGGACAACGTGTGGTTCCTGTTGCACTCGGGCTCGCGCGGCGTGGGCAACAAGATCGGCACGTACTTCATCGAGGCCGCCAAGCGCAGCCTGGGCAAGCACCTCGATGAATTGCCCGACAAGGACCTGGCCTATTTGCGCGAGGGCTACGATTTGTTCGACGAATATATCGAAGCCCTGCGCTGGGCGCAGAACTACGCGCTGGTGAACCGCCAATTGATGATGGCGGCGATGATCCGCGCGGCGACCGGGTGCGGCGAAGTGCCGCCGTTCACCGCGCCGGTGGATGAAGTGCAGTGCCACCACAACTACGTCGCGTGGGAAACCCACTACGGCGAAGAGGTGATGGTCACCCGCAAGGGCGCGGTACGCGCTCGCGTGGGTGATATGGGCATCATCCCCGGCTCGATGGGCGCGCGTTCGTATATTGTGCGCGGCAAGGGCAACCCGGAAAGTTTTGCCAGTTGCTCGCACGGCGCCGGGCGCGCCATGTCGCGTGGCGAAGCCAAGCGCCGCTTCACCGTGGCCGATCACGAAAAGGCAACCGCCGGTGTCGAGTGCCGCAAGGACGCCGACGTAATCGACGAAACGCCCATGGCCTACAAGTCCATTGACGCAGTGATGGAAGCGCAGCGCGACCTGGTGGAAATCGTGCACCAGTTGCGCCAAGTGATCTGCGTCAAGGGATAAGTTCCTAACCACAGATGAACACAGATAACCGCGGATAAAGCGAAAGGCACCATGAGGGTGCTCGCAGTTGTTGTACTGGGCCGGTTTGACCGGTCCAAATGTGGGGGCGGGCCGGATTGCGAATTCTGGCACGGTTGCAAGACCTGCCACGTCGCATCCGGCCACCCACTGTTGCAGATTTGCAAGCGCATAAAGGGAAGAAAGGAGGATGGGCCAATGATAAACGCAAGTGATCAAAAAAAGGGCGAACCGCTCTGCATTACCTGCCGGTTCGGCCAGCTAATTCGCGGCTACGTGGAAAGCCAAGAACAGACCTGGTGCTTTCTGGGCAAGCCAATCCGGCCTGTTCCCTTTCCGGTTAGCTTTTGCACGGACTATGAAGACAAGCGCATTGCAACCAAGTACGATCTGGAGCAAATCGCGCTTGTGATCGAGCCCGGCAAAGGCGGCCGTTCTCCGGGTTTTGCGGCACCTGAATGCCTCACCGGAGAAGACGAGCCCAACTGCCCCCTGCCCATTCCAGCGAAGAAGATTCTCGCTTAGAAAGGGAATGCACTTGAGTACGCAGTTGGAACGTTGTTTTGCCAGGATTGGTGCGCGGCTGATAGAAACTACCATGCCAAGCTCCTGGCGTTGGGACAGAAACGACCGCTTCTTCTCCCTAGACGTCTTGCGGGACAAACAAGGAGAGTATTTCTGTTTAGTGCTCGACGCGAACGTTCGCGCAGACGTTGTGGTTCTGAATGTCCAACCGAAGGCGAGGCATTTGACGATAATGGCTCGCCGGATGTCGGGCCAGAGGTGGGAGAAGCCGAAGTTTCTGTGCGGGATTGACGAAGGGCACTGGTTTGTCGCCGCCATCCCGGAAAACGCGGGTGTGAGCACTGTTGGTCAGGCCCTGCAAGCGCTGAAACCTGAGCAGGTACGCGTTGCAGAAGCCCGCATTGGTTTGACCAGCAAGCAGGCTCTCCGCCGACGTAACCGGGCGCGCGTGCGCCAAGGAGAATGGTTTTTCGTTCCGGCACCACGATTCGATACCAAAGGAAAGTTCGTCCTGCGGAATGAACCATTGAATCGTGGAAACGGAGGCAAATCGCATTGGATGGACGAATGTGTTCGCCAAGGCGGAGAGACCGTATATGTCTGCTTCCGCCATCCGGCCGGGCTGGACCAAGCGGAATACGAACGCTTGCTGAGTCGTGATGCGGGAGCCCGTAAATGGGGCTGGCGCATCATGCGACGCAATGCGGAGGTGTATGCCCGCGGCTTCATTCGTCACCGTGACCACAAAACTGTGTATCTCCACGACTGGCACCGCGTTTTCATGAACACGGAATCCCAGTCGGCGGCGATGCGCCATTTGGTGTTCCTCGATTAGGAAAGGCGGCAGGTGGACGGCTTCCCGTCCACCTGTCCATCCCCCTCGTCCGTATCCTCTGCGACACCTCCGCGCCCTCCGTAGCGAACTTTTTTTGCTTCCTCTCGCTATAATTCCAGCGTGCCCAAGAAAGCAAAGTTGCCGGCCACCGAACAGCGCAACCCGCGATCGCGCGGGCTGGACCTGAAATCGAGCCTGGAGATTGCGCGCATCATCAATCGCGAAGACGCGCGCGTGGCCGCAGCAGTGCGGGCGGAGTTGCGCGCCATCGCCAGCGCCATTGAGGTGATTGCCCGCGCATTAAGAAATGGCGGACGGATGTTTTCGATTGGCGCAGGCACTAGTGGACGGCTGGCGGTGCTCGATGCCAGCGAGATTCCGCCAACGTTTGGCGTGCCTTCAACGATGGTGCAAGGCGTCATCGCCGGGGGGCGCCGGGCGCTGACCGACGCCGTCGAAGGCGCCGAAGACGATTTTTCGCAAGGGGCGAAAGATTTGCGGGCCCGCAAACTCTCAAGGAAGGATGTGGTGATCGGCGTGGCCGCCAGCGGCGGCACGCCATATGTGCTGGGGGCGCTGGCGTACGCGAAAACGCGCGGGGCGCGCACCATCGCCATTGCTTGCAACAAAGGCACGGCCATTGGCAAAGCCGCGGAGATTGCCATTGAAGTCGCGGTAGGTCCGGAAGTGGTCACCGGCTCGACGCGCATGAAGTCGGGCACGGCGCAGAAAATGGTCCTGAACATGCTCTCCACAGGGGCGATGGTCCGGCTCGGCCACGTGTACGACAACTGGATGATCAACGTGGCCAAGACAAACAAGAAGTTACGCCGGCGCGCCCTGCGCATCTTGACCGAAGCCGCGGGCGTGGATGTGGCTAAGGCGGAACAAGCGATGCGTCAATCCAACCACGATTTGCGGGTGGCCCTGGTGGCCGTGTTGCGCAAGGTCGGCGAGCACGAAGCAGCTCGTCTGCTGAAGGCTGCGGGCGGTAATTTGAGGAAGGCGCTGAAAGGCTAGCTGGATTCCGCGGGCGCGGAAACGCAAATGGACAAACTGCTCATCGAAGGTGGCGTGCCGCTCAGTGGCACCGTTCGCATCAGCGGCGCGAAGAATGCGGCATTGCCGGAAATGGCCGCGGCGCTGCTCACCGAGCACCCGGTACATCTGAAGAACGTGCCGCAAGTGCGCGACATCATCACCATGGGCAAGCTGCTGGCGCACATGGAGGCGCGCGTGGCAAGTCCCGACGTGCCGCCCACCGACCTGACGATTCATGCCGTCAACGTTTCCGACGCGGAAGCTCCCTATGAATTGGTGAAGACCATGCGCGCTTCGATTTTGACGCTGGGGCCGCTGGCCGCGCGCAACGGCTACGCCCGCGTCTCCCTGCCGGGGGGCTGCGCGATTGGCGCGCGTCCGGTGGATCTGCACCTCAAGGCCCTGGAAAAAATGGGCGCGCAGATTTCCGTGGAACAAGGTTACGTGGAAGTGAAAGTGGGCCGCCGCAAGGGCTTGCGCGGCGCGCATATCTTGTTCGACAAGATTACCGTGACCGGCACGGAAAATATCATGATGGCCGCGACGCTCGCCGAAGGCGAAACCATTCTGGATAACGCGGCGCGCGAGCCCGAAGTGACCGACCTGGCTGCTCTGCTCTGCAAAATGGGCGCCAAGATCGAAGGCGCGGGCACATCGCAAATCCGCATCGCGGGCGTGCGCGACTTGCATGGCGCGGAGCATACCGTAATCCCAGACCGCATCGAGGCCGGCACGTTTGTAGTTGCCGCGGCCATCACCGGCGGCGACCTGACGCTCACGCATTGCCAGCCCGATCATTTGGGCGCGGTGCTCGCCAAATTCACGGAAGTGGGCGTGCGCGTGGAAACTTCCTCGCCCGGCACGCTGCGCGTGCGCGGCCCGGCAGAGGGTCAAAGGTTCGTGGCCGCGGATGTGGTGACCGAGGAATACCCCGGCTTTGCCACCGACATGCAAGCGCAGTACATGGCTCTGGCCACTCAGGCTGCGGGAATCAGCACCATCACCGAAACTATTTTCGAGAACCGCTATCTGCACGCCAGCGAGATGGTCCGCATGGGCGCCAAAATTTCTATTGATGGCAACCGTGCCGTGGTGCGCGGACCTTCTCCGCTGGGTGGCGCCACCGTCACGGCTTCCGACCTGCGCGCCAGCGCCTCGCTGGTGCTGGCCGGACTGGTCGCCAGGGGTGAAACCACCATCGAGCGCGTGTACCACCTGGACCGCGGCTACGAGCGCATCGAGGAGAAGCTGAGCTCGGTCGGCGCGCGCATCCAACGAGTGCGCTAGGTTTACCCGAAGCAAATCTTCTGCTTCTCTTCTTCTTGGGTTCCGCCACTTCTTTATTGACTTCCCCTGTGCATTTTGTTTGACTTAGTGGCACTACGGGGTGACCAGTGGGGTGGTCCCGAGGGTATTGGCACGACGCCGGTGGTGTAGTTTTTCTTCAGGCCGGTGGTGTGTGCCTATCCACGATCTTTCCCTTTCTTACAAATCTAGATAGGAGCACGTGATGAAAACAGCAAGACTATTTGTGTTTTCGTTGCTGGCGGTGCTGCTGCTGGCGGGTACGGCCGCAGCGCAGGTCAGCACTTCGCGCATCACTGGAACTGTGGCCGACGAAAGCGGCGCGGTTATCCCAGGCGCGAAAGTAATTTTGACCAATGAAGCCACCGGCGTGAAATACGAAAGTTCCACCACCGAAGCCGGCGTTTATAGCTTCGATGGATTGATTGTGGGCTCATACACCCTAACTGTGGAAAAGGACGGCTTCCAGCGTCACGTGGCCACGAAGAACCTGCTGAACGTGGGCGCGCCGCTGGTGGTGAATGTCGCCATGAAGGTCGGAGCGGTCACCTCTACAGTTACCGTGGAATCCAGCTACGAACGGTTGAATACGTCCGATGCCACGATCAGCGATGTGGTGGACCGTAAGGCCATCAGCCAGTTGCCCCTGAACGGGCGCAACCCGCTGGCGCTGATTACGCTCCAACCGGGCCTGATCCAGCGCTCATCGGGCGGTGCCGGCTCGGGCACGCACATCAACGGCTCACGCGACCGCGCGTTCAACGTAACGCTGGACGGAATTGACATCAACGAGCCGTCGGTGCCCAACCCGCAATCCAACGTCTTCCGCCTGAACACCGATAACGTGCAGGAATACCGCATCGTGACGCAGAACCCGACCGCGGAATTCGGTCGCAACTCGGGCGCAAATATTGCCCTGGCCAGCCGCAGCGGTACCAACCAGATTCACGGCGACGTGTTCGAGTACTTCCGCAACCCGGTGCTCAACGCCAACGACTGGTTCAATAACATGCTCGGCCGCCCGAAGCCAATTTACAAGGTGCACCAGTTTGGCGCCGACGCCGGCGGACCCGTCCTTAAGGACAAGACGTTCTGGTACGGTAGCTGGCAGGGTCAGCGCGTCACGCTGAATATTCCCATCACCCGCGCGGGCGGCATTCCGACCGTGTATACACCCACGGCGCGGCAAGGAATTTACCGCTACGTGGTCGGCACCGTGAACGGATTCACTTCAAACAACCGCGCCCTGGTGGATGCCAACGGCAACCTGCTCCCGGGCATCAGCACGTGCGGCGGCGCCGTAACCACCAATTGCATCGCCAGCTTTAACATCGGCGCTGTTGACCAGACGGCTGTTGCGGGCGTTCGCCCTGCGGGACCCGGCTTGGACACCGTGATGATGGGGTATATCAACGCGATGCCTGCTCCCAACGATTACGCCACCACCGGGGACGGCTTGAACACCGGCGGGTACAACTGGAACGTTCCCTCCAGTCAGCCGGAACAGCGCTTCCTGATTCGCGTGGATCACACCTTTAACTCGAACAACAGCATCTTTGCCCGCTACACATGGTCCTATGCGGACACCAAGAAGGGCGACCTGCTGAATTCACGCCCCTCTATCTTCCCGGGATTCCCGCCCTTGGGCGAGGTCTACCGCCGTCCGAAGAACCTGGCCGTCAGCTATCGCAAAGTGTTCACGCCAAGATTGGTGAACGAATTCACCGGTGGCTTTGCGCGGTTTATTTTCGACTTCCCCTTTGCCAAAGTGAATCCGGCGTACGACCCCACGCAGCCTAGTAACGGCATTGTGCCTTTTGCACTGCCCAACATCAGCGAGCCCTTCCTGAATTCGGAAGGCACGCGCCGCGCCCTTACCACGCTGCAATACATTGATAACGTCAGCTACGTTCACGGTTCGCACACGTTCCGCGGCGGCATCAATTTCCGCTTTGTCCAGCACAACGACAAGCGCAGCTTTGTCGGCTCGGTGGATAACTCTCCGGTGCTGAGCTTTGGCACCGGCCAGGTGCCCATCAGCGGGAACAGCGCGGCTTGCAGCGCCACCAACCCGTGGTGCTTGCCAACCACCGCGGCGGCTTCCGCCACCAACCCCTTCCCCATCAATAGCACCAACCAGACCACGCTGCGCAACATGGTTTCCGAGTTGCTGGGATTGCCCAGTTCCTTTACGCAATCCTTCTTTGCGGCGGATTTGAACACCTACACGCCCAGCGGGCTTTACATCAAGGGCACGCGGATTCAGCAATACAACGCGTTCTTCCAGGATGAATGGAAGTGGAAGCGCAACCTGACCTTCAACCTCGGTGTGCGCTGGGAATGGAATCGTCCCGCGACAGAAGCCAACAACGGTATTCTGGTGCCCAGCGCGCCGATTACCGGCGGCAGTGCAATCAGCTACGTGAGTGCAAAGCGCGCGTGGGAGAACGAGAACGCCAAAGCGTTTGCTCCCCGGCTTGGCTTGGCATGGGATCCGTGGTCGAATGGCAAGACCGTGGTTCGTGCAGGCTACGGCATTTCCTTCGATACCCTTTCCACCTTCCAGTTAGTCCCGATTCTGGGCCTGGTGCCGGGCACCAGCGCCTCCTGCTCATGGTCCTTCCTGACCGGACCGAGCACAGGTTGCTTCGCCCCCGCAAATGCGACCTCGCGCATCGCCGGCGGCTTCGCGTATTCGCTGCAGCAACCTACGCGCATTCCGTCGGATTTTGCCACGACGGTGATTGCCACTCCGCAAAGCAGTGCGCAGGCGCCGGTTGCGGGCGCATTCGACCCGAACCTGCAGACCCCCACCGTGCATGAATGGGATCTGACCATCCAGCGCGACTTGGGCCACAACACCATCCTGCAAGTCGGATACCTCGGTAAACAGGGTACGCACCTCTATCGCGCCTACAACGCTAACCAGGTGAAGATGCCCGCTACCTACCTGGCCTCGTTCAATATTGCCCGTACCAACCTGATCAACTGCGGCAGCGCCACTGCCGCCGCGCCTTGCGGCCAGCCGGTGGGCTTGCTGCAAACGATCCTGGGCACGGCGGGCCTCGCCAATTCCACCGTGACCAACGCGTTGCGCGTCGGCTCGGCGGGATCCCTGGCCGCTACCATTGACGCCTCCTCGACGGTCGCCGGAACCTTCACCAACATGACCAACGCGGTAGGCGCAAATTTCTTCCGTTCGAATCCTCAGTTCAGCTCCATTTTCTACTTTGATTCGGGCGGCACCTCCACCTACCACGCTTTGCAGATTACTTTGCGCAAGGCGGAACACAATCTTAGCTACGGCGCCTCGTACACCCTGAGCAAGGCCATTGACGACATGTCGGTGGATCCGGTTGCCGCCACCTCCAGCGGCGGTCTAGGCAATAACTCCCGCACCCCGACGGACATCTTCAACTTCCGCGTGGACCGCGGGCGCGCGGACTTTGACCGCCGCCAGGTGTTCACCGCCTATGCGGTGTACGACCTGCCGTTCGGCAAGGGCCAGAAGTGGGGCAGCGGCGCCAGCGGTTTCGTTAATCAACTGGTGGGGGGCTGGAACATCAACAGCCTGGTCACCATCATGGCGGGTGAGCCCTTCAGTGTATTGAGCGGAAACTTCACCAACGGCAATATCCGCAACTCGCGCGCGGACATCGTCGGCGGCGCCATCCCGCATACGGGCGTCTTCCACAACGTCACAGGCGTTACCGGACCGACCATCTTTGCTCCGAACGACCTGACTATTACGCAAAGCAACCCCTACTCGACTGCCTTCCGCGTTCCCGCGCCGGGCTCGAACGGCAACCAGGGCCGCAACATGTTCAACGGCCCCGGTTATTGGAACGTGGACTTCAGCGTTACCAAGAAATTCCCGGTGACGGAGAGGATCAATGTCCAGTTCCGCGCGGAGTTCTTCAACGTGTTTAACCACCCGAACTTCGATAATCCGCTGAATTCGTCCGACGGCGTGACCAACGCCTTCGCCGCCAACAGCGTGATTTCGACGACTTCGACGAACGCGCTCTTCAACATTCCTTCACCCAGCTCGAACTTCGGCCGCTTGTGCTGCGCGGCCGTTTCCACGCCCAGCACCACCAACATCATCTCGGTCGGCGAAGCGGCTCGCGTGATTCAGTTTGCTCTGCGCATCAACTTCTAGCCCGTAGCACGGGCTTGTAGCCCGTGCCCACGGCAGTCTTAGCAATGCAAAGGGCGTCCCGGTTTTCCGGGGCGCCCTTTTTCCTGGCATACCGCGCTTCCAACCCGGGGCTTTCCTCCGGCTTCCCTTGCAGGTGCATGTCATTTTCCGGCACTCATTTATCTTTCGACGCATTAAGATAGGGAGGTCGAAGCACACTAAGCTTGAATCATCATTACGCCGGTCACTCAAATATGGAAAGTTTGGAACAAAAGATTCTGCGCGTGACTCGGGAAGACGTGGCTATCCGCCCCTACGATCCCCGCTGGCCGGAGATGTTTCGCAAGGAAAAGGAACATTTGCTGGAGTGCCTTCCCGGCGAATTACTCCGCCGCATCGAACATTTCGGAAGCACGGCCGTACCCGGGCTATCGGCGAAACCGATCGTGGATATGCTCGTGGAAGTGACGGACTTGAATGCCGTCCGCGCCCGCGTAGCGCCCGTGCTGGAAGCGCAGGGCTACGATTATTTCTGGCGGCCCACCCATGGCGACGACGGTCCGCCGTTCTATGCATGGTTTATCAAGCGGGACGCAATCACCGGCGCCCGCACCCATCACATTCACATGGTCGAGCGTGGTTTTGCGGAACACTGGGATCGCCTGCTCTTTCGCGACTACCTGATCGCAAACCCCGAGGTAGCTCAGGAATACCAGCGCCTCAAGCTGCACCTGGCCTCGGCGTTCCCCAACGACCGCGTGGCTTATACCCGGGCGAAAACCGACTTTGTTGTGCAGGCTACCCAGCGGGCAAAAGCGTTCTATCAGACCAGTTGAATTGATTTACGAACGCCGCCCGCACGCCGTTTCCGTATCACGCATAGGATCGGCCGAAAACGGAAAGGCCGGCCGAGTTTCACTCGACCGGCCTGAACTTCACGCATGCGGGCACCTGCCTTGCAGGACTGTGACCTGAGTAACCCGCGCTGCTCCCTGCGCCTGCTTTACGCCTGCGGGCTGCCTTGCGGCGAGCCTTCGCGGCGCTGCTTTTCGCGCGCTTCGCGCAGAATGGCCTTGCGCGAGAGGCGGATTTTGTTGCCTTCGATGGCCAGCACCTTCACCAGCACCTGGTCGCCTTCGTTCAGTTCATCGCGAACGTTCTTCACGCGCTGCTCGCTGATTTCGCTGACGTGCAGCAGGCCGTCGGTGCCCGGGAAGATCTCCACGAAGGCGCCGAACTCGGCAATGCGCACCACTTTGCCCAGGTAGGTCTTGCCGATTTCGGCGGAAGCGGTTACATCGCGCACCATTTGCAGCGCGGTGTCTCCGGAAGGCCCGTCCACCGAGAAGATGTGGACCTTGCCGTCTTCCATCACGTCGATCTTGGCGCCGGTGGATTCGGTGATCGAGCGGATTTTCTTCCCGCCCGGGCCGATCAGGTCGCGGATTTTGTCCACGGGGATTTGCAGCATCACCAGGCGCGGGGCATAGGCGCTCATGGTTTCCCGGGGCTTGGCGATGCAAGCTTCCATGAGGTCCAGGATGTGCATGCGGCCGTGGCGCGCCTGCTCGAGGGCTTCGCGCATCAGCTTGGGTTTCACGCCGCCGACCTTGATGTCCATTTGCAACGCGGTGATGCCGGAGCGCGTGCCGGCAACTTTGAAGTCCATATCGCCGTAGTGGTCTTCCGCGCCGGCGATATCGGTGAGGATGGCCCACTTGTCGCCTTCAATCACGCAGCCCATGGCCACGCCTGCGCACGCCGCTTTGACAGGCACGCCGGCATCCATCAACGCCAGCGAACCGGCGCACACGGTCGCCATCGAGGAGGAGCCGTTGGATTCCATGATGTCGCTCACCACGCGCATCGCGTATGGGAATTCATCCTTGGTCGGCACCAGGCTGGTCAGCGAGCGTTCCGCCAGGGCGCCGTGTCCGATTTCCCGGCGGCCCGGCCCGCGCATGAACTTTACTTCGCCCACGCTGAACGGCGGGAAGTTGTAATGCAGCATGAAGGGCTTGTACACGTCCTTTTCAAAGAGCAGGTCAAGCCGCTGCATATCTTCCTTGGTGCCCAGGGTCATCGTGCCCAGGGCCTGGGTTTCTCCACGGGTGAAGAGCGCTGAGCCGTGCGTGCGCGGCAGCACGCCCACTTCACAGGTGATGGGCCGGATCTGGTCGAACTTGCGGCCATCCGGACGGCGGCTGCGCACCAGCATGTCCTCGCGGAAGATTTCCTCGCGCAGGCGCTCGAACACCTTGCCGGCCATCTTGCGCCGGTCTTCGTCCTCTTCCGGGAAGGATTCCACCCATTCCTTCTTCAACTCATCGGTCTTCTTGTAGCTCTCTTTCTTTGGGTACTTCTCGGTGTTGGTGGCGTCGGCCAGGCGCGCGCCGATCCTGGCTTTGGCATCGGCATACATGGCTTCATCGAGCTTCGGCGCCGGGCATTCCACTTTGGGCAAGCCCACGATTTCGCGCAACTGGCGAATCGCGCCGATGATTTTGCGGATTTCGCCGAGGCCGAATTCCAGCGCGTCGGCCACCGTGTCTTCGCTCACTTCGAGCGCGCCGGCTTCCACCATCACGATGTGATCCTCAGTGCCGGCCACGATAATATTCAGCAGGCTGGTCTTTTGATCGGCCAGCACGGGATTAGCCACCAGTTGCCCGTTCACCAGGCCCACGCGTACGGCGGCGATTGGCGTGGTAAACGGAATATCGGAGATGATCAGCGCCGCGGAAGCGGCGGTCACGGCCATCACGTCCGGCTCGTTGTCGCTATCGGCGCTCAAGACCAGGCCGACCACTTGCGTTTCATTGCGCCAGCCTTCCGGGAAGAGCGGGCGCAGCGGGCGGTCAATCAGCCGGGAAATCAGGGTTTCGCGTTCGCTCATGCGCCCTTCGCGCTTGAAGAAGCCGCCGGGGATGCGTCCCGCGGAATAGGTATATTCCCGGTAGTCCACGGTGAGCGGCAAAAAGTCTCTTTCATTGGTGCGCGTGTCCATGCACGCCGTCACCAGCACCACGGTATCGCCATAGCGCGCCACAATGGCGCCATTGGCCTGCTTGGCAATTTTTCCGGTTTCCAGGGTCAGGGTCCGGCCCCCGATTTCAACAGTCACTTGTTGCTGAGGCATTTCTTTTTCCTTTAGCCCGCTCGCTGGTTATGAATACGAGGACCGGGCGCGGTCAATTTCGAGCCGATGGCTCGGGCGGAAGAGAAGGTGAGGAAGCAGCAGGCACAAAAAAGCGGCAGGCCGTTTAGAGGCACTGCCGCAAAGAGGCAACGAAACCTCGATTGTTACCCACAAAATCCAAAGCCGTCCGCGAATTGCGGGCCGGCCGCGCGCTACTTGCGCAAGCTAAGCCGCTCGACAATTTCGCGATACCGTTCCGGGTCACGACGATTCAGGTAATCCAAAAGCCGGCGGCGCTTGTTGACCATCATGATCAATCCGCGGCGGCTGGCATGGTCTTTCAGGTGGGATTTGAGGTGGCCGGTCAAGTAGTTGATTCGCTCACTCAGCAGCGCAATCTGCACTTCGGGCGAACCCGTATCTTTCACGTGCTGCCGATATTGTTCGATCAACATAGACTTGGCGTCTCTCAAGTCTCCCCCTTTTTTGTTTACCTGGAGTCGGACCCTACTACGCTCTATTTTCGCTTCTCTTCGACTCCAAAATGGTAGCACAACCTGAACAAGAAAAGCAAAAACATACGCACATCCGCATAGCCGCTTCCTAAAGGACTATAGCCCGAATCGCAACTTTCCAAGAGGGTATCGGCCAGGGGGGGGAGACCCTTCCCGGGAAGGCAAATGCAGCGGACCAATGCCACCAAAGAAGGCTCGGTCCTTGAGGTTTAGCCAGCGAAAGCAGCGGTGTGGCCTGGCAGTCTGCTGAGAAACTCCAGAGTCTGCATTCCGAGCCGCCACCGGCGGCGAGGAATCTGCTTACTCTCTTGCCTCTTGAAAAGGAGCAGATCCCTCGTCCTTGCTCGGAATGACGGGCAACTCGCAGTTTCCAAAAAGACTGTTACTGGTTCTCGGTTTCTGGCCCAAAGATGCTCTTCACCTCATGGATCGCACTCGCGGGAAACCCGCTGATTTGAGCGTGCTTGCGGATCGCTTCTTCGTTCGCGGCCAGATAAACGCAAAACGTCTTGTCGCTCACGACGTAAGACTGCACCCATTGCACATCCGGCCCCACCTGCCGCAGCGCCGCATTCGATTTAGCGGAGCCCGCCTTCAATTGCGCGCCGGTGGATGCCCCGATGCTGGGAATGTTGCGTTCAATGATGTACTTTTTCACCTGTTTTCCTCTCTTTTGGCGGATACCCGCCGCTTCCATATCAAGCAGGGCAGCCCAATGAGCCGCCCTTTGCTGCTGCCCTACTGCTAGCTCAACCAGGCCACCGCACCGGCAATCACCAGAGCGCAGGCCCAAACCGCTTCGAGGTTCAACCAAGCCTTGCGCAGAATGGAAACCCCCAGTTTGGCGTACACCAACCAGGCAACCAGCGTCATTGCCAGCTGATATCCCAGCGTATGCACACCCACGCTGAGCAGCGCAGACCCGGCTGACCCCTTCGGAGATGCATCGGCCATTGTCTGGCATTCCGGCATAGCTCCTTCACCAGCCACGGCAGCGGGTGCGGCGGCTTGAGCCGTTGCACCCATTTCCATCGCCTCTGGCGACTGCGCCTGTGGCAGGACCCACGGCATCAGCATCAGTCCCGCGCCGTGCGCGCTGGCCATCAGGAACGACCACAACGTCAACTGCCGAAAACCCACCCTCATGGCCGCCCAGCGCGGGTGACGCATGCGCACCAGCCGGGAAAGACCGAACAGGATGAGGACCACTCCAACGAACATCTTGAGCGTCTCGATCGGCACGATCTTTCCTAATGCCAGCACCGCCGCCACCGCCGCGCCAATGGCCAATGTGTGTCCCAGCGCGATAGGCAGAAGGGCGCGCCACACCGCGCGGCTACGCCCTTCCTGCAATCCCAGCGCGACCGCAAACAGCCAGCCCATGCCGGGGTTCATTCCGTGATAGATCCCCAGCGCACCCAACGCGCCAAACGCTGCCCAGGTCATGGCTTTGCTCCTTCATCGGGATAGCAGTAGGAATCGGAGGAGGCGTCGCCGCCCTCGAGGCGCACCTGGTGGGAGCGCATGCCTTCGAACTCAACCAAGAAGTTCGGATCGAGCTGCATTCCCTTCTCCCCGATATTCACCTTCACCATCCAGCCTTTCACCCCGTCGGTGTAGAACTGCTCGTCCCAAGGGGTGTAAAGAGCATTGGTGAAGTAGGCGCGTTTGCCGTCGCGGCTCAGCTCGACCATTTGCGGGCCGCCATTAAGCGGCTTGCCCGGGTTGCTGGGATGTGCGGCGCGGCGCACGATCCCGCCGATGTGAAACGACGAAACCTTTCTCGGATGGAACGGGTCAGTTACGTCGTATTGAATGAATTCGCCAGTCGCCCAGCAGGAAACGTACAGGTACTTGTCATCCACGGAAAGGTTGATGTCCGTGATGAAGGGCGGCACCGCTTTGAAACCCTGCAGCATCGGCGGCAGCACCGATGGATCGGCAGGTTCGGCCGGAATTTCGATGACCTTCTTGATGGCCCAACCGCCGCTGCCGTTCGAGCCTGCGCCTTTCCTACCCTTAGCTTCGTCGCGGTACCATAGCCAGACCGAAGATGAAAGATCCTTCAAGGACACCACCACGCTGGCAAAGCCGTAGGCCTTTTTCGGATCGTGCGCGGGCCGCAGCTCCAGCACCATTTGGTTCTCCGCGCCAAGGTCCAGTTCCTGCACATGCTCGCGCTTGTTCAAATCCCACACGTGCAGTTTGTGCCCGTACTTGGCCCCCAGCAGCAATTCGGGGTTGACGCCGCTTTTCACCATCTCCGGAGTGCCCCACTCGCTGGTCACCAGGGTGTCGTGACCCAGGTGCCACCAGAAGTCGTACATCAGTTGTTGCGGCCCGCGCTTGGCTTCCCACTGGCCCTTGAGTTCGAACGTCTCCGGATCCATCGTGAAGATTCCGCCGGGCCCTTTGCCGTCCGGCGCCCCCAGGGCGCTGAAGTAGATGCCGTCCGGGCCGCAGTGCACCGTGTGCGGCGCGGCGTAGCCGGTTTTTGCGGCCACCTCGGAGGCATCAATCGTCTTCACCAGCCGCGGATTGCGCGGGTCCGGCTTGGTATCCAGGATATGCACCCGGGAAGAGTTGATACCCGGCACCACCAGATAGCGCCGTTCCATGTGCGGGTGCGGCGAATAGGGACACAGGCAGGAACTGCACGCGTTCCAGCCAAAGTGATGGAGTTCATCTCCGGCCGTGGGCATGCTGGTCTGGCCGATTTGCCTGCCGTAGGTTTTCGATTTCGCGTCCGTGTCAATCACCGCAATGGCGTCGGGTGTGCCCTTTCCGGTCGGATTAATCAAGGCCACGTAGGCAAGTTTCTCCTCCGGGCCTTTGATCGCCATTTTAGGCGTGGGATAAAACGTCGGATCGGGTTGTAGTCTGGCCATAGTTTTCTATCTCTCCTTAGTTGTTATTGTTCTTTTTCCCTGAGGTCGCATGAAATCTACCTGTTGCGCCGCGGACAAGTCTGGTATTCCCGCAAAAGAAATCTTGGAGAAATTGTGGAGATTGGCCTTGCGGAGATACAATCCAGCCACTTATTGGGCCTAATCTGTTGATTCGTTGAGGTGTTGCTTGGTTTTTCTGTTTGAAGACTTCGAACTCCACCTGCCCCGGCGCGAACTGCTCAAGGGCGGCCAACTGGTCTCCGTGGAGCCTCAGGTTTTCGACATAATCGTCTACTTGATTGAGCACCGCCAGCGCGTGGTGAGCAAGCAGGAGCTTTTTGAGCGGGTTTGGCAGGACCGCTTCGTGACCGACTCCACGTTGAGCAGTCGCGTGAAGATGGCCCGCCGGGCAATCGGCGACACCGGCCGGGCGCAACGACTGATCCGTACCGTTCATGGGCGCGGCTTCCGCTTTTTGGGCGAGGTGGAGGAGCGGGCGCCCACGGCCGAAACGGCTCCGAAGCCGGACGTGGCCCGCCAACCCGCAACCTTTCTCGGCCAGCAGGAAATTCGTTACTGTACCGCCCGCGATGGCACGCGCATCGCCTACGCTCGCTTCGGCAGCGGCCCGGTGCTGGTTAAGGCCGCCAATTGGCTGAACCATCTCGAATTCGATTGGCAAAGCCCCGTTTGGCGGCACTGGTTTCGCGAGCTTGGCAACCATTTCACCGTGATCCGCTACGACGCGCGCGGCAACGGCCTTTCCGATTGGAACGCCGAGGATCTGAGTTTCCCGGCCCTGGTGGCGGACTTGGAAGCCGTGGTGGAGGCCGCAGGCCTTGATCGTTTTTCTTTGCTGGGCATTTCCCAGGGCGGATCGGTTGCCATCGAGTACTCGGTGCGGCATCCCGAACGCGTGGACCGCATGGTGCTCTATGGGGCATACTCGCGCGGCTGGGGAAAGCGCACCGAAGACGCCGGCGAGAGCGTGCGCAAGAAAGCTCTGTTTGCGTTGGTCGAAACCGGCTGGGGGCAGGACAATCCCGCCTTCCGGCAGGCGTTCACCTCGATGTATATTCCCGGCGGCTCGCGCGAGCAGATGGACTGGTGGAACGAGTTGCAGCGCATCACCACGTCGCCCGCCAACGCCCGCCGGCTGATGGTCGAGCTGTCGCAGATTGACGTGGTCGCGCGTTTGCCGATGGTTTCCGTCCCGACCATGGTGGCTCATTGCTATCACGATGCTGCCGTTCCTTTCTTCATGGGTCGTGAACTCGCCGCGGGAATTCCCAATGCCAAGTTCGTTTCCCTGAGCGGCGCCAACCACATCCTGCTGGAAACCGAGCCTGCCTGGCCGGTCTTCCTGCGGGAACTTCGGTCATTTCTTCTCGCTGAAAATTCGGCTGCTCGCCTGAGCGCTTCCTAGCGGCAACGGCGATCAGTTTCGAGCATCAGATGAATTGCGTCTATCGCTCAGGCTCCCGCCCATTTGACTGGTGCGCTGAAATTGCTTGACGATTTGACTGGGGCTCTGCCACGCTTGTCTGGGAGTCCTGCCGGGGGGTTATGAGTTTGGAAGGCGCTGCAAGTCTGGATATTTTGTCGGACGTACTACGCGTTGTGCGGCTCACCGGTTCGGTGTTTTTTGTCGGTGAATTCTCCGCTCCGTGGGTGATCGACGAACCCGGCGCAGACTTCCTTACCCATTCCGCGATCCCCAACGCGGAGTGCATCGTCCTATTTCACATTTTGATCGAGGGCGATTGCTACGTTTGCCCCAAGGGACTGCCAGCGGTTCACATGCAAGCCGGCGACGTCATCATTCTTCCCCACGGCGACTCCCACAAAATGAGCAGCCATGCGGATCCCCGCCCCACCCTGGTGAAGCCGGCCATGGCGCGCAACTCCGCGAGCGACGTGGGCCAGATTACTCTGGCCGGCCGTGGCGCCAAATCACGTTTCATCTGCGGATACCTGAACTGCGATCAGCGATTTAATCCCTTGGTGGGAGCATTACCTAACATCATGGTTGTGCGGGCAGCGGATAATTACACCCTGGTCGAAGCGGTTGACCGCAAGGGCAAGCGACCGGCCCGGGTTTCCCAGGGTTCGGGCACCTGGCTCAGCACCACCCTCAAGTTCGCTATCCATGAAGCCAAGACGGGGCATCCCGGAAACGGCGCCATGCTCGGCCGCCTGACCGAATTGATGTTCGTCGAAATTCTCCGCCAGTACATGCAACAACTGCCACCGGACCAAGCTGGCTGGCTGGCCGGATTGAACGATCCGCAGGTCGGCAAAGCCCTGCGGCCCATGCACGCGCAACCGGAAAGAAATTGGACGGTGGAAGAATTGGCGCGTGAGGCCGGCGTTTCCCGCTCGGTGCTGGCGGCCCGCTTCACCGAATTGCTGGGTGAATCGCCCATACGCTATCTGGCGCGCTGGCGGGTCCACCTCGCTAAGCAATTATTGCGGGAAAGCGCCTTCGGCATCGCGGAAATCGCGGCGCGCGTCGGATACGATTCCGAAGCGGCTTTCAACCGCGCCTTCAAGCGCGCCGAAGGCCAGCCGCCCGCCACCTGGCGTCGGAAACTCGCTGCCCCGCCCCGCATGGCCGCCCAAGCCGCTCAGTAGAACACAAGCCAAGAGCGATCCAGCGCATTCGCGGGCAATCCATGGATGTTCGTAGCCCTTATCCCCTTCGTTGCCCGGCCAGGGAGAGGAACTCGTCGCGGGTTTGCTTGTGCTCGCGGAAGGTGCCCAGCATGGCGCTGGTGACCGTCTGTGAATGCTGCTTTTCCACTCCGCGCATCACCATGCACAAATGCCGCGCTTCGATAATCACACCCACTCCTTGCGGTTGCAGGTAGTCCCACAGCGCCTGGGCAATCTGGCTGGTGAGCCGTTCCTGAATTTGCAGGCGGCGCGAAAACATGTTTACCAGCCGCGGTATTTTGCTGAGGCCCACAACCTTCTTGTTCGGAACGTAGGCCACTTGCGCCTTGCCGAGAAAAGGCAGCAGGTGGTGTTCGCACAGGCTGAACAGCTCGATATCCTTGACCACCACCATTTCGTCGTAGCAGACGGTGAACTGCGCGCTGGTGAGGATTTTGGCCGCGTCCTGTTGATAGCCGCTGGTCAGGAAACGCAAAGCCTTGGCGTAACGCAACGGAGTGCCGCGCAAGCCTTCGCGCTCCGGGTTTTCGCCCACGCGCCAGATGATGTCCCGCATGTGCGCGGCAATCGTCTTCTCGCAGAAAGGCGCCTGCTCGAGCAGGATTTCTTCCATTGGCTTTGTGCTCATCCTCCGCCTCCGTCCGGCTCGCCCGCATACTCGAAACTGTTCGCGCCGGTTTCTTCCACGCGCACCCGCGCCAGTTGCGCGCCGGAAAATTTCCGCACCCGCTTGTAGATCTCGCGGCAAACATTTTCCGTCGTGGGCACCTGTTGCGCAAAGTCGGCGCACTCCGCGTTCAGAAACCTGTGCCCGTACGCCTCCAGCACCTCTTGTTCGACAAACGCATCCAGTTCCGGCACCCGCACCAGCATCCCCGTAGAAGGGCTCACTGCTCCGGTCACCGTAACTTCCACACGGTAGTTGTGCCCGTGCCCATATGGGTTATTGCACTTGCCGTAGACGCGGCGGTTCTCTTCGGCGCTCAGCCGCTCGCTGTGCAACCGGTGCGACGCCGCAAACGAATATCGTCTTGTCAGTTCCAGTTTCAATGTCTCTCGCCGCCGCGCAGCAGGCATTCGGCTCAGGCCCCGTTCCTGCCGCCGTAGCAATCCACAAACAAATCCGGATCCATATACAAACGCACGCGGTGCAGCTTTCCCCGCGTCATCTTGGGTTCCAGCCAGCCCCAGATCACCGTGGCCAGGTTTTCGGTGGTGGGGATTTTCCCCTTCAGTTCGCTCACTTCTTCATTCAGAAACCGGTGATCCACTCGCTCCATCACTTCCCGCTGCAAAATTTCCTTCAATTCTTTCAAATCCACCACCATGCCGGTCACCGGGTCAGGCTCGCCAGCCACAGTCACTTCCAGCACGTAGTTGTGCCCATGTCCGTGCGGATTGCCGCTTTTCCCGAAGACCCGCGCATTCTCCTCCGGCGAAAGCGCCGGATTGTGGTAGAAGTGCGACGCGGAAAATTCGACTTTGCGTGTCAGATAAACCATGGAGAGCACGTCATTCCAGAATTGTGAACCGTGAATCTCGAATTGAATTTCGAAAGACCGCCATGCGGCCGGCTCTTCCACCTACTCCCCAGCCCGGTATTTCCTGCCTTTCCATGCTACCACGCCCCGCCGGTGCCGCCGCGCCGCGCCCAACTGCAACGCCGCATACAGCAGCGTGCCCGGCAGATAGTAGAGGACGCGCGATATCGGAAAGCCATTGCGCAGAAGCTCGAAGGCATAGGCGCCATGACGCAACGCCAGCAGCCCCACGCCCAGCACAGGAAACATTCTGCCCAGCGGATACAGCGCCAGCAGCAGCGCCGGCGCCCACGGCAGCGTCATGAAGATTTCCCGCCCCGCGTTTTGCCCCGTCAGCCGATAAAGGTTCTTCGTCCAGCCCTCCCACATCGCGCCGAAGGAGCGGTACATGCGCGTGCGCACGATTCCTTTTCCGGAAGCGAAATGCAAACGATACCCCGCGATCTTCGCCCGCCGGGCAAGCGCCACATCTTCGAGCACGTCGGAAGCAACCGCCATGTGCCCGCCAATCGCGGAATACACCCGGCGGTCAATCAACAGATACTGGCCGTTGGCCGCGGCGTCGGCTTTTGCCGGATCATTTACGCGGGTGTAGGAAAAAAAGCGGCTCAAGCGGCAAAAAATGAACGGCAGCGCGGCCTTTTCCCACCACGCCAGGGTCTGCTGCTCAGGCGAATAGCTCACCAGCAGGGCGCCGTGCGCGGAGGCATCCGCGAGGGCGCGCGCGGCGCCGCCCGGCAGGTGCTCCGTATCGGCGTCGGTGAACAGCAGCCACTCGCCGGTCGCGTGCTCGAGCCCGGTCCATATGGCGTGGTTCTTTCCCGTCCACCCCGGCGGAAGCATTTCTGTGCGCGCCGTCTTCAGGTGTGGAAAGCGTTTCACCAGCCCCTCCAGCAATTGCGAGGTGCCGTCCGTGGATTGATCGTCCACCACGATGATTTCGCGGATCTCCGGCTGCGCGGCCAGCGATTCCACCACGCGTGTGATGTTCGACTCTTCATTCCTCGCCGGAACGATGGCGCTGATCGTTTTCATGAGCATGTCTGCAACCACCACGATACGCCCAGGCAGCCCTCTCAAGAAATCGCCGCGTCACGATGAGCCCTGCTTCTGGCCGAAGCATCTCCATATTGACCCCTCGCCTTCCAGTGGCCCGGCGCCACCATGCGGTGCGTCGCAGGAGTGTCGCCGGTGCTGGTATCATATGGTTCGGGAGCTTGGATGAAAGACAAAGTCCTGAGCGGCGTGGTCATCGCCGGCGCCTTCCTGCTGCTGCTGGTCTTCGCCCGGCCGACCTACCGCCAGGGGGAAGCGAGCCAGGCGGGACGCCCCGCGCCTGATTTTTCATTCACCCTGGATGGCAAGCCAACCAGGCTTTCCGGCTTGCGCGGCAAGATTGTGGTGCTGAATTTCTGGGCCACCTGGTGCCCGCCCTGCGTGCAGGAAATGCCCTCGCTCAATCGCCTGCATGCGCAACTTGAGCCGATGGGCGCGATGGTGCTGGGCGTCAGCGTGGACGTGGATGAAGACGCCTACAACAATTTCCTGCGCGACTACCAAATCCGCTTTCCCAATCACCGCGAGCCGGCCACCGGCGTCGCCGCCGCCTACGGCAGTTCGATGTTCCCGGAAACCTACATCATCGGCCGCAACGGCAAGATCGCCCGCAAGATCATCGGCCCGCAAAACTGGGATTCGCCGGATTGGCTGGCGTATTTTCAACAATTGGCGAAGGACTAGCCTGTAGGTCGTAGCACCCCTACCACAGTCCTAGCACCTTCCACCACAGCAGGCCCACCCCAAGCCACGAAAACAACTGAAAGGCCATCACGAAGAAACCAACGCGCCACCAGGTCGTCTGCGTCACGTAACCTGCGCCGAAGAAAATCGGGCCGGGCGCGGTGCCATAATGCGTGAGCGAAGCGTTCAGGCAGGAAAAGAAAGCCAGCGCCAGCGCCGCCACCATCGCTGGCGCGCCGGTGCCCACTGCGAGCAAGAGAAACGCGGCATAGAGCGCGGTAATGTGCGCCGTCATCGAAGCGAAGATATAGTGGACGTAGGTGTACCCCAGAACAATCAAGATCAGCGCCGGCAGCCACGGAAGCCCTTGCAGGTCCCGGCTGACCTCCGCCGTGAAGGCCCGAATCACGCCCGCGGCGTTCATCCCGTCGGCCATCATGATCAGCGCGCCCAGCCAGATCAGCACGTCCCAGGCGCGCCGTTCGAGCAGTAGCTCGTCCCATTCCATCACGCCGGTGAGCACCATCGTCGCCAATCCGCCGAACGCCACGATTACCGGATGAACCCCGTGCCAGGGTTGCGTCGCCCAGCCCATCAGCATCAGCGTGAGCAGCAGCAATAATCCTCGTTCTTCATAACTGGCCGGCCCCATCGAGCGCAGGTGCTCTTTCGCCAGGTGCTGCGCTTCCGGCGTTTTCTTCAACTCCGGCGGGTCCAGTTTGAAAATCAGCCACGGCAGAACCAGAATGGAAAGCAGCGCCGGCGCGCTGGAAGCCGCGGCCCAGTTGAGCCAGGTGATCTTCACCCCCGCGTGCTTGAAGGCCAGGTCCGCGGAGACAATATTCGCCGCCATGCTGGTGATGAACATCGCCGAAGTGGTGCAGCCCACGTGGTAGGCGCACTGCATCAGGTACGCGCCCAGTTTTTTTGCGCTATCCCCGGGGTAGGATTCGTAACTTTCCGCCAGGCTGCGCGTGATGGGAAAAATCACCCCGCCCACGCGCGCCGTATCCGAGGGAATCACCGGGGCCACCACCACATCGGCCGCAGCCAGCGCGTAGCCCAGCCGCAGTGAACTCGACCCGAACCAGCTTACGAACAACAGAGCGATGCGCCGGCCCAGTCCGGTGTGCACCACCGCACGCGCCAGCAGGAAGGCCGCGGTGATCAGCCACATCACCGGCGTGGCAAATCCGGATAGCGCGAATTGCAGCGTGATGCTGCCGGTCACCACCGCGATGGCAACCGCCAGCAGCACCATCGCGCCCACCGGCATCGGCTGCAGCAGCATCCCCGTGACGGTCGCCGAAAAGATGGCAAGAAGCCTCCAGCCGCCGGGCTCGACCCCTGCGGGAACGGGATAAACCCAGATCGCGGTGGCTACAGCCAGCGCAACGCACCACCGAGCGATGCGGCTGGGCAAGTTGGGATGAGGGCCGATGAGGGTTACACGCGGCACGCGCGCAGTGTAGAGAGCGTCCCTTGCCAAGTCAAACACCGTTCTGTTGCAATCAGTTGTGTCCCGTTGACGCTTCCAGTCACAGCGAATATCATTCGCCTGCTCATTCCCCGCATGATCGCTCAGACCATCGCTCACTACAAAATCACCGCCAAGCTGGGCGCGGGCGGAATGGGCGAAGTCTATCGCGCCAC
>CAZCNH010000011.1:54849-62653 GCA_964500065.1 uncultured Acidobacteriaceae bacterium | reverse complement strand
TGCGCGGCCCGGGCTTGGCGCAATGGGATATGTCCGTGGTGAAGAGCACCAACGTCACCGAACGCTTCAAACTGGAATTCCGGTGGGAAGTGTTCAATATTTTCAACCGCGCCAATTTCGGCACTGTGGCGTCGAACGTTCGTTCCAGCAGCTTCGGAACGATTACCTCGACTCCTGACGTCGAAGTGGTCAACCCCGTTATCGCCCAGGGCGCTGCCCGTAACATGCAGTTCGCTCTGAAACTGAAGTTCTAGCTCAATTTTCAACAAAACCGGGGAGTTCGCCTTTGGCGGACTCCCCGTTCTCTTTTATACTGTCAAGGAATGCGCCGCGTATTTATTTTTCTGATCTGGGTACTTGCCGCCGCTTTCTCCGCTCACGCTCAGCGACCCAACGTCATCCTGATCACCCTGGACACCACGCGAGCCGACCGCATGGGCTTCAACGGGTCGAAGAAGGGGCTGACGCCCAATCTGGATGCCGTCGCGCGGGATGGCGTGGTCTTTACTCGCGCCTACGCGCAAGCACCGATTACCACGGTTTCCCATGCGACGATTTTCACTGGCACGTATCCCCAATTCCACCGCGTCAACGATTTTGGCAAGCGCATTCCCGCGTCCTTGCCGGTGCTCTCCGAACTTCTCAAGAAGCAGGGTTACAAGACCGCGGCATTCGTCGGTTCCATCATCTTGGACCCGCATGGCGCGATGGCGCCGGGTTTTGACCGCGGCTTCGATACGTACGTTGCCGGATACCGCAGGCGCAATCCCGGCGACGACCGCTACAAAACCATGGAGCACCGCGCCGAGGAAACCATTGCCCGCGCGCTGGCCTGGCTGGGGAAAAATTCCAACGGGCCATTCTTTCTGTGGATCCATATCTGGGACCCACACCAGCCCTATGAGCCTCCCGCCGCCTTTGCCCGCAAATTTCCGGGAGCGCCCTACGACGCGGAAATTGCCTACAGCGATGCCATGCTCGGCCGGCTTTTCGCCGAGTTGAAGGCGCGGAAGCTGTACGAAAATTCCGCCATCGCCGTTATGGGCGACCACGGCGAATCGCTTGGCGCCCACGGCGAAGACTCGCACGGAATTTTTCTCTACGATGAAACAATACACATTCCCCTGCTGATGAAATTGCCCGGCGGGCGTTCGGCGGGCACGCGCGTCACCGGGCGCGCCGGCTTGGTGGATGTGGCGCCCAGCCTGTTGGACATGGCGGGGTTGCAGCCGCCGGCTCACATGCAGGGGCAAACGCTGGTGCGCACCCTGGGCCGCGCCAACCAGCCTGACCGGCCGTCCTTCGCTGAAACCGATTATCCCAAGCGCGCTTTTGGTTGGAGCTCGGTTGCCGCGTGGCGCGCTGGAAATTACCTGTACGTTCGCGCGCCCAAGCCGGAGTTGTATGACCTCGCAGCGGATCCGGGAGTCAAGAAGAATCTGGCGGATACCAATCGGGCGCTGCTCGACCGGCTGGCTGCGCAAGCGGATGATTTCAGGAAACGCTCCGCGGCCACCGGGCCGGAAGCCAAGGAAGATCCGGTGGACCCGAAACTGGCCCAGCAATTGAGCGCGTTGGGATACGCTTCCGGAGGCAGCCGCAATTCTGCCTCCGCCAAAGATTCCGGCCTTGATCCGAAAGACAAGATTCAAGTGGCCAACCTGCTGCATGAGGCGCAACTCGCCGTCGAAGACGGCAAAACGGCGACGATCGTCCCCCTGCTCGAAAAAGTCGTCTCCACCGATCCGCAGATATTCATCGCGCAATTGCAACTCGGGCTGGCCTATGCCAAGCAAAGGAATAATCCAAAAGCGATTGCCGCCTTGCGCGCCGCCACGGAGATTCAGCCGGATACGGCGATGGCCCATTACGAGTTGGGGCTGGTGCTGTTTCGCACCGGTGATTTGAAGATGTCGGCCGCTCATTTCGAGCTTGCTGCGAATTTGATGCCCCAGTGGGCCGATGCTCATTTTTCGCTGGCCTCCGTCTGGGCGCGCGACCAGCGCGTTCCCGAGGCAATCGAGAAGCTGAAGCTGGCTATCCGGCTCGATGAAGAGCACTACCAGGCCAACCTGCTGCTCGGCCGCATCTATCATTTGCAGAGCCGCACTGCCGAGGCGCTGCCCCTGCTTGAGCTGGCCGCCGGTTCTGAGGAAGCCTCCGCCGAAGCGCAGATTTTCCTTGCCGAAGCCTACGAAAAGGCCGGGCGCGCAGAAGACGCTTTGCGCGCACGGGCCCGCGCCGCGCAAATGCGCCGGCCCGGCTCGGCTCCACAATCCCCATGAGCAATCTCGTCCATGGGCAACTCCCCGCAGTGCGGCCACTCTGCTGCAGCTCACAACGCCGCAACGTCGTGCTTCGCGGGCGCCAGCCGCGGTTTTTGCGATACGCCCTGCTCGCCCTGGGCATTGCCATCCTCGCCGTTGCTTGTTCGCGTCCCTTTGCCCCTGTCCAGAAAAAAGTGATTGTACTGGGCATTGACGGGCTTGATCCGCAGTTGTTGAAGAAGTTCATGGACGAAGGCAAGCTGCCGCATTTTGCCGCGCTGGCGCAGCAGGGAAGTTTCGTCCCGCTGACCACCAGCAACCCGCCGCAAAGCCCGGTGGCGTGGTCCAGCCTCATCACGGGAATGAATCCCGGGGGTCACGGCATCTTCGATTTTATTCACCGCGACCCGGCCACGATGACGCCGTATCTTTCCACCTCCAAAGCCGAGCCACCGAAGCATACGATCACCCTGGGCAGTTGGGTGGTGCCGCTTTCCGGCGGCAGCGTGAAGCTGCTGCGCCACGGCCGGGCGTTCTGGGAAATTTTGGACGAACACCGGATTCCCGCCACGCTGTATCGCATGCCGGCGAATTTTCCTCCGGTACCGACGCGCGCGCGCACTTTGGCGGGCATGGGCACGCCCGACCTGCTGGGCACCTATGGCACGTTTTCGTTTTACACCGACGACCCGCTGCAACCCATCGGCGCGCTCAATGGCGGACGAGCCTATGCCGTGCAGCGCGACGGATCAAAGATTCGCGCCCAACTCGAAGGGCCCTACAACACCTTGCGCAAGGGCGACCCGGCCACTACCGTGGACTTCACGGCGTACCTGGATGGCTATGAGCCCGTCGCAAAAATTGCCGTGCAAGGGAACGAATTCATCCTCAAAGAAGGCGAATGGAGCCCCTGGGTGCGGATCGAGTTCAAGCTGGCGCCCTTGGTGAGCGTCAGCGGCATCTGCCGCTTCTATTTGAAGCAGGCGCAGCCGCGTTTCGCGCTTTACGTCACCCCGGTGAATATTGATCCGCTGAATCCGGCGCTGCCGCTCTCCACGCCGGAAGACTACGCCGCGGAACTGGCCAAAGAACATGGTCCGTTCTTCACCCAGGGCATTGCGGAGGATACCAAGGCGCTCACCACCGGCGTGCTCAGCGACGAGGAGTATCTGCAACAGGCACGCTTTGTGCTGCAGGACCAGATGAATGCCTTCGATAGCGAACTTGCCGCGTTTCAATCCGGACTTTTCTATTTCTATTTTTCCAGTGTGGATTTGAATTCGCATATGTTCTGGCGGGCCATGGATGCGCGGCATCCGGCCCGGCACGGGGAGATCTCCGCGCCGCACGAGCAACTGATCGCCGGCTTGTATCAGGAAATGGATGCGGCGCTGGGCAAGGCCATGAAAAAGGTGGATTCGCAAACCACCCTGATCGTCATGTCCGATCATGGCTTCGCACCCTACTACCGCTCATTCAACCTGAATACCTGGCTGCTGCAAAATGGCTACCTTGCGCTCAATCCCGGGGTGGACCCCGCGGCGGCCGGCGATTATCTGGTGAATGTGGATTGGGCGCGCACGCGCGCCTACGGGATGGGTTTGAACAGTTTGTATGTGAATCTGCGCGGCCGGGAAAAAAACGGGATTGTCGCGCCCGGCGCGGAAGCTGATGCGCTGATGAACGAACTCCGTGCCCGGTTGCTCGCCGTGACCGACAGCGCGGGCGTTGGCGCGGGAGCGAAAGAAGGGAATCCACAGGCGCGCCCGGAGGCACCTGGGAAGGTTTTTGGGCGCATTGACCGCGCCACGGAAATTTACAACGGTAGCTACGTGCAGGATGCTCCGGACCTGCTGCTCGGCTACAATCGAGGGTGGCGCGCCGGATGGAGCACCGTGCTGGGCGGGTTTTCTTTGCAGGTGCTGGAAGACAATATCGAAGCCTGGAGCGGCGACCACTGTATGGATTTTACCCAGGTGCCGGGCGTGCTGCTGAGCAACCGCGCCGTGAAGTCTCCGGCGCCCGCGCTGACCGATATCGCGCCGACCATCTTGCGCGAATTCGGTGTCGCCCCGCCCAAGGAAATGACCGGGCGGCCAGCCTTTGAGTAAAGGGGCATCCGGGCCTGCCTGATTTTCTCAAGGCCGTGGCCGGGTGGATAGCCAAGGAGAGCGGGTACATCATGTTTGGCGGAAACAAACTGAAACTGGAAGACGACCTGTACGAAAAATTGAAGAAGTGCGCCGCGGCCGGGGGCTACGCTTCGCCGGAAGAATTTGCCACGCATGTACTGGAACGCGAAGTTGACAAGATACTGAGCGGCACGGAGATCGATCGCGAGCGCGAAGCTGAGGAAGAGGTGCGCAAGCGCCTCCAGGGCCTGGGCTATATCGAATAGGCGAGTAACAAAGGTCGTCATCCTGAGTCTGCCGAGAGCAGACGAAGAATCTCGATTTCATCAACGCGCTATTTGGAGGCATCGATCGAGATTCTTCGCCGGCTTTGCGCGACTCAGAATGACGGCGATTTGGCTTCCTCGGCATGCAAGCCGCGCACGAACGGACAGTAATTCCGGATGAATCTCATCTTCTCTACGCTCAACGCGTTGTTTGATCTGCTCTTCTGGGCGTTCCACGATGGGTCGCCCTGGTGGCCGGTTCTTTTCTTTTCGCTTGTAACAGCGGTTCTGATGTTGCTGGTATTTCGCTACTTTTCGAATCAGGTGGCGATCCGTCGCGCGAAAGACCAACTGGGCGCGCACCTGCTCGAAGTGAGACTGTTTCAGGATCAACTGGGCGTGGTGGCGCGCGCGTACGCCCGCTTACTGGGCGCGACGGGGATGTATCTACTGTATTCGCTTAAGCCGCTCGCGGTCATGCTGCTCCCGCTGATCTTGCTTCTGGCGCAAATGGAATTGCGGCTCGGGCGCGACGCGCGTCCCGCAACTCCGGTGCTGGTGAAGGCGAGCTTTGCGCAGGATGTCTCGGTGGAGACTGCCGAATTGAAGGTTCCCGAGGGCATTGCCATTACGGCTCCGGCTGTGCGCATTCCTGAAGACCAGGAAGTGGATTGGCGCATCGAAGCGCGCCAGCCCGGTGAGTACAATCTGGAAATCACCGTCGGCGCATCGCGGGAAAGCAAGCTGTTCACGGTTCCCGCGGGTTTCCGGCGAGTTTCGCCCTTGCGGACGTCGAGTGTGCTGGACCTGCTGCTGTATCCAGGCGAGCCGAGTCTGCCGGTCGGCCCGGTGAAATCCATTGAGATTGGCTACGCACGACGAGATGTGCTCCTGTTTGGTTATGGAATGCACTGGCTGATTCCGTTCTTTGCCCTCTCGCTGGTATTGGGCTATGCATTGAAGGGCGTAATGGGGGTGGAGTTTTGAGACGGCGCTCAGCATCCGGCCGCGTGATCCAATGGCTCGCCCTTGCAGCAATCGTGTTGGGGAGCGCTGCTCCGGCACACGCCTACGTCGGCCCGGGCGCCGGTTTTGCCGTGCTTTCCTCGTTCCTCACGTTGTTCCTCGCATTCCTTTACGCGATTCTGGCGATGCTGACGTGGCCCTTGCGCCAAGTCTTCCGGTTGTTCCGCCGGAGAAAAGCCGCTGGCAAGGCCAAAGTGAAACGCGTGGTGGTGCTCGGCTTCGACGGCATGGACCCGGAGCTCTGCGAGCGCTTCATGAAGGAAGGGAAGCTCCCCCATCTCGCTGCCTTGCGTGCCAAGGGCACGTTCATGCCGTTGGCCACTACCCACCCGCCGATTTCTCCGGTGGCCTGGGCGACCTTTCTGACCGGTGTGCAACCGGGCAAGCACAACATCTACGATTTTCTTGCGCGCGATAAGCAGAACTACCTGCCCTACCTTTCCTCCGCGCAAATTGGCGGGCCCAAACGACAAATCAAGATAGGACGCTACCTGATCCCGCTGGGCAAGCCGCAGATCAAGTTGCTGCGCAAAGCCACGCCCTTCTGGCACTACCTGGGCGAGGCCGGAGTGTTCTGCAACGTGATTCGCGTGCCGATCACTTTTCCGCCGGAAAAATTCGGCGGGGTGCTGCTCTCGGGGATGTGTGTGCCGGATATTCAGGGCAGTCAGGGCACGTTTTCGTTTCACACCACGCGTATTCGATCGCAGGAATCACACCAGAGCGGGGTGATGATTCCGTTTGAACGCGTGAACGGCCATTTTCGCTCGCATGTGCCTGGACCGGATGCGCCCGGCGCTGCCCCGAACTCGGCGAGCCTGCGCATACCATTTACGGTGAAACCCGACGCCTCCGGCACATCGGCACTGATCGAACTCGACGGCCTGAAGATGCAACTGAAGACCGGCGAATACTCGGATTGGGTGGAGTTGCAGTACAAAGCGGCGCCCGGGGTGAAGGTGCAGGGCATCGCCCGGTTCTATTTGAAACAGGCTGCGCCGGACGTCGAGGTGTACATCACTCCGGTGAACATCCACCCGGGCAAGCCGGCATTGCCGATTTCGCATCCCTTCACCTATTCGGTGTATTTGGCCAAGCTGATTGGACCCTTTGCGACGCTGGGCCTTGCGGAAGACACCTGGGGCTTGAACGAAGGCGCGATCGGCGACGATGCCTTCATCGAGCAGTGTTATTTGAATCATGGCGAGCGAGAACGTATGTTCCTCGACGCGCTGGAAAAGACCAAGAAAGGCCTTTGCATTTGCGTGTGGGACACCACCGACCGCATGCAACATATGTTCTGGCGGTATCTGGAACCGGGGCACCCGGCCGAGCATTCCACCGGCAGCGACCCGGCCAAGTATCGCAATGTGATTCCGGATCTGTACCGCCGGGTGGACGATTTGGTGGGCCGCGCCATGAAAGAAATCGGAGATGACGGCCTGATCTTTGTTATTTCCGACCATGGCTTCAAGTCGTTTGCGCGCGGGTTCAATCTGAACACCTGGCTGCACCAGAATGGCTACCTTGCATTGAAGGATGGGGCTACGGCAGGCGGAGACTGGTTGCGCGATGTGGATTGGACGCGCACGCGCGCCTACGGCCTGGGTTTGAACGGCCTGTACATTAATCAGCAAGGCCGCGAACGCCACGGCATTGTCGCGCCGGGCGCTCCTGCGGAGGCGCTGAAACAAGAACTGAAGGCCAAACTTGCCGGACTGAAAGACTCTTCCTCGGGACGTGTGGCCATCACCGAGGTGTGGGACGACCACACGGTTTTTCCCGGACCCTACCGCGAGAATGCTCCCGACTTACTGATTGGTTATGCAGGAGGGTTCCGCGCCTCGTGGGATACCGTCAGCGGTCGCGTTGGGCAAGTCATCTTTGAAGACAACACCAAGGCTTGGAGCGGCGACCACTGCATGGATGCGCGCCACGTTCCGGGCATCTTGTTCTGCAATCAGAAACTCACGGCTGAGGATCCGGCAATCGTGGATCTGGCGCCAACCATACTGGATCTTTTCGGACTTTCCCGCCCCCCCCATTTTGATGGCAAAACATGGGACTTTACTGTGAATAGGACCGCTTCCTAGCCCCGGATTGTTTCGGTGCT
>CAZCNH010000011.1:0-54749 GCA_964500065.1 uncultured Acidobacteriaceae bacterium | reverse complement strand
TTTTGGGCGCTGCTGGTGCGTCTGGAGCGCAACGACTTCTTCCGTTTTTGGACCCTGGGCTGGGTCTGCTTCGGAGGCTTTCTAGTCATTGGTGGCGTGGCTTTGCGTATGGAGCATGCGGCCACCCCGCTGCAGGTCGCCCTGATTTGGTGCGCGGTGCTCCTGGGCTATTTGCAAATCCCCTTGATTTTGCTGGGGGCACAGAGCCTTGTCCGCACGGTTTCTTCCCGGCAGATTTGGGTGTTGTTGCTGGGAGCGCTGGCGACGGGAGCCATTCTGCTGGCAATCTCCTACGCGCTTCCCCTCGACAACCGCTTGCGCTACGCCATTCGCTCCACACCCCGCCAGATCGGCTTTGCCCTTGTGTACCTGTACTGCGCGTTCTTGTTCTTTGAAAACAGCCGCAACCGGCCCTCGCGACTAGGGGCCGTGGTGACGGGAATTTCATGCCTGATTGGGGGCAGCATCCAGGCAATGTACTCCGGGTCCGGGATCCGCTATTTTGCGGCTTTGTTGGGATCAGGGACGCCGCCCGCGGTGTCGGCCACGGCAGAAATCGGGGTTTTCTGGCTCAACTTGGACGTGGCGTGGGAGTGCGGCGTGGCCCTGGGAATGGTCCTTCTCTTGCTAGAAGACTATCAATCCGCAAACCGGTCTTTGCGAGCCTCGGAGGAAAAGTTTTCAACCGCGTTCCGCTCCAGCCCGGACATGATTTCCCTCAGCCGCCTTTCCGACGGCTGCGAACTGGAAGTGAACGACAGCTTCTTGCGCATTACCGGCTATCGGCGCGAGGAAGTGTTAGGTCGCACCGCGCAGGAGTTGAACATGTGGGTGCGTCCGGCCGACCGGGAACTGTTTCTTGCCTTGCTACTTCACGAGCGGCAGGTGCGGGATCTGGAAGTTCCTTTCCGGTGCAAAAGCGGAATTCTATGTGCCGGCCTGGTTTCTGCCGAAATCATTCATATCGAAGGTGTGGAATGTCTCCTGACGGTTACTCGCGACATCACCTCCCGAAAGCGCGACGAAGAAGCGTTGCGCTGGATCGCCCGCGGTACGTCCGCGGCGCACCGTCCCCAGTTCTTCGCGGACCTGGCTCGGCACCTGGCCGAGGCCTTGCAAGTCCGCTGTGTGCTGGTTACCGAATGCATCGACAAGGAAAAAAATCGAGTTCGCACGCTGGCCTTCTGGGATGGAAGCAATCTCAGCCACGGCTTTGACCTTGATCTCGCAGGGACGCCCTGCGAAAGAGTGATGAAAGGCGAATCCTGCTTTTTCCGCGACAAGCTTGCTGAACTCTTTCCCGAAGACGAGTATCTGGAACAAAGAGAGCTGGCCGGGTACGTTGGCTTACCGCTAATGGATTCCGCAGGCACGGTGATTGGCCACCTGGCGATTTTTGATGATAAGCCGGTTGGCGAGCAAATAGCTCATTCCACGACACTGCAAATCTTCGCGGCCCGCGCCGGCGCAGAATTGGAACGCGAGACCAGCGAGCGGGCTTTGCGCATGAGCGAAGCTCGCTACCGCGACTTGTTTGAAAACGCCAACGACATGATCTACACGCATGACCTGGATGGCCGGGTGACCTCCCTCAACAAGGCCGGTGAACGGATCACCGGCTATTCACGGGAAGAAGCGGCGCAACTCAATGTGTGGGAAGTGGTCGCCCCGGAATTTCGTGAGGCCGCCCGCCGGGCCCAGGATAAAACCCTGCGGGGTGCGGCCTTTTCCACTTACGAAATCGAGGTGCTCACCAAGGCAAGCAAAAGAGTCCCGCTTGAGGTGAGCACGAGGGTGATGTATCAGGACCAACAGCCGATGGCCATCCAGGGCATTGCCCGCGACGTCAGCGAGCGCCGCTCGCTGGAAGATCAACTCCGGCAAGCGCAAAAAATGGAAGCCATCGGACGGCTCGCGGGCGGCGTGGCCCACGACTTCAATAACCTGCTCATGGTGATCGGCGGATACAGCGAACTGCTGCTGGAACGCCTGCCTGCGGAGCACCCCGAGCGCAGGAGCCTGGAAAAAATTGCCAGCGCCGGCGACAAAGCAGCAGCGCTTACGAGGCAATTATTGGCGTTCAGCCGCAAGCAGGTGTTGCAACCCCGCGTGCTGGATCTGAATGTGCTCCTGCTCGATTTGAGCAAGATGTTGCCGCGATTAATCCGCGAAGACATCGAGTTTGTCCTGCGTCCGGCCCCCCGGCTGGGCACGGTTAAGGCCGATCCCACTCAGATCGAGCAGGTAGTGATCAATCTCGTGGTGAATGCCCGAGACGCCATGCCGCGCGGCGGAAAGCTCTCGATTGAAACCGACAATGTTCATGTAGATAGTTCCCGCGCGGTCATCCACCCGGATATGCCGCCCGGCGATTACGTCCTGCTGGCAGTAAGCGATACCGGCGTGGGCATGGACGCGGAAACCCAGCGGCGGATTTTCGAGCCATTTTTTACCACTAAGCCGCAGGGGCAGGGAACCGGCCTGGGACTGGCTACCGTTTACGGTATCGTAAAACAAAGTGGCGGGTACATCTGGGTATACAGCGATCCCGGCAGGGGATCTAATTTCAAGATTTATCTCCCGCAAGTTTCGGAAGAAAAAACGAAAGAGGCACAGGTGGTGCGGCAACAATGGGCCCGAGGTTCGGGAACGGTGCTGGTCGTAGAAGACGAAGAAGGGGTGCGCGAATTGGCGTCGGAGTTTTTGGCTGCCAGTGGTTACAACGTGCTGGTCGCGCGCGATGCAGCCGAAGCCCTTTGCCTCAGCCAATCCCACAATGCTCCCATCCATGTGCTGATGACCGACATCGTGATGCCCGGTATGAGCGGGCCGGATTTAGCGCAGAAGGTTCTGGCGCAGCGTCCGGAGACGCGCGTTCTTTTCGTTTCGGGCTATTCGGACGACGCAATCGCGCATCACGGATTGCTCGATTCGAGCGCCGCCTTCCTGGAAAAACCCTTCAATCACGCGACTCTCGCGGAACGCGTCCGTCTTTTGATTGATCAAACGGCCGAGGAAGCTCTCCCCTGAAGCGCCAGCAGCCTTGGCAGGCCGATTTGGTTTCTGCGGGCAAAGCTCCCGCCACGAAGCCCGCGGCGCTCTCGCGTATAATAGCTGTGCACACGATGGCTCCTCATAATCCTACTCTTGTACCCATGCTGGATTTGAAAGCGCAGTATGCTTCCATCCGCGGCGAAATCCGGGCGGCAATTGACGGTGTATTGGATTCCCAGCAGTTTATCCTGGGGCCCAACGTCACCGCGCTGGAAACAGAGATCGCTGCTTACTGCGGGACTCAGTTTGCCATCGGGGTTGCTTCCGGCACTGATGCGCTGATTCTGGCGCTGCATGCGGTTGGAGTTGGCCCCGGCGACGAAGTGATTTGCCCTGCGTTCAGTTACATCGCCAGCGCTGACGTGGTGAGCCTGCTTGGCGCCACGCCCGTTTTTGCGGATATTCTGCCAGGCACGTTCAATCTTGATCCCGCGCAAATCGAATCACGTTGCACCCCGCGCACAAAAGCGATTCTGCCGGTTCATCTCTATGGCCAGCCCGCGGATATGGACCCCATTCTTGAAGTCGCTGGCCGCAAGGGACTGACTGTAATTGAGGACAATGCGCAGGCGATTGGCGCGCGATACAAGGGCCGCCGTACCGGGTCCATGGGGCAAATGGGCTGCATTTCCTTCTTCCCCAGCAAGAATCTGGGCGGCTATGGCGATGGCGGCATGGTCGTAACCAACTCTGAGCCGCTGGCCGGGCGCTTGCGTTCTTTGCGCGGGCACGGCACGCGTGCGCATAAGTACATCAGCGAAGAACAGGGCTGGAACAGCCGGCTGGATGAATTGCAGGCCGCCGTGTTGCGCGTGAAGTTGCGACACCTGGATGCATGGGGCGAAGCGCGGCGCCGGAATGCCGCGCGCTACGACCAGTGGCTGGCTTCGATTCCGTCTGTGACTCCGCCATTTGTGTTGGCCGGATGCGAACACGTCTACCATCAATATACGGTTCGCGTGAGCAATCGCGACCGCGTACAGCAGGCCCTGGCCGGGCAGGGAATTCCCAGCACCGTGTATTATCCGGTGCCCCTGCATTTGCAACCGATGTACCGGAAACTCGGACTTGCGGAGGGCTCGCTGCCCGTATCCGAGCGAGCGTCGGCCGAGGTTCTTTCCTTGCCAATTTATGCGGAACTTTCTGGCGATCAGATGGAAAGCGTAGTACGCGCCGTGGGCCAAGCGGTGGGATCTTGATCCCCGCCAAGTTGCGAAACGGCTAGAACACCGTTTCACCTTTGTACTTCATTCTCTCTGTCTTGAATTCGAAGAACGAGCGTGATTCCTTCAGGCCGCGCGGGGTGTTCGCATTCGGATTTGCCCGACTGCTTTGACCGGAAAGCTGGCTGGTGGATCGTTCCGTCGCAGTATCAAAGCTGGGTGCTGGCAATTCCAACTTGATGGACTTCACATCATCGGAAATCACCGGGACCCCATCTACGGTGCGCGGAAAGTTCAGTTGAAAAGCCCGGCCTGCCCCAGGGTCGGCCTGATACCGGATAGGCTGGATCCGCATCCCTTTGTTCCCCGTCAGGTAGATGTTGGGGAGAATGGTATCGGATGCGGCGGTCTGCCAATAACGTGCGAGTTCCCGGTCCACAGTCTCGATATTGCTGCTGTATTCCACGGTGATCACAATCACGTCCGGATAGACCCGCGCCAGGTACTGCTCCGCGGAAGCATCAAACGCCTTTTTGTCTTCCGGACTCATTTTCTCGTATTTGTTATCAATCATGGCCCGGCGAATAATCGCCTGGCGGATTGGAAGCGCCGACCGGATTTGCGCGTAATAGTCAATCCTCTGCTCGGAGTCTTGTCCCTGGCTGGATTGCGAAGTGAACGCCACGGTCTGCACATCCACCGCGCCGGCATGGGAAGCCCAGGGTGAATCCTGGAGCAGCTTCCGGCATTGTTCCTTGGTCCATTCCCTGTAGTTCTTTTTCTCCCAGAATTCCTGGGCTGCTGCGGGTACCGTCGCGAAGAAGGTAAGCAGCAAGAAAAGGCACAACGGCTTACGCATGAATTTCCCCTCTCAAGAAAATTCCCACAAGGTGTTTTCTCAGCACGAGCCTAAACCCGCTTGGGGCTACAGTCTTTAGACGTCTTTCCGAGGCATTGGGTTCGCCTGGCGGCCAAGATTTTGCATAGGAGTAAACCTGTCGCCGAGGAGGCCAATCAACGGCCATGTTGATTTTGCCTGGCCCCAATTTGAGGGGAACCATGGCGGTGTACTATTGACCCCCGGGGAAACCCCTTTTAGCATGGACACTTAGAAACATTCGTGACTATTCCGAAAATTTGGGGAGGCAGCATGACTGCGGGGCAGGGCGACCAGGATCGGAAATGGCATGAACGGCGCCGGGGACCGCGCCTGAACTCGAGCGTGCTGGTGAAGCTGGAGTGGGAGGCGGCCACGGCCGCGCGGGCCCGCGCGGAAGCGCGTACCAAAATCGTTGGCCCCTACGGCTGCATGGTGGTGGTCCCTCACGAACTCGAACTGGACCAGCACGTTCACGTCACTAACATGATGAACAAGCAGGGGGCCGCGGGCGCCGTGGTGTGGCGCGGCAAAAAGCGCTTCGAAGGCTGGGAGTACGGCATCGAGCTGATTAATCCGGAAACGAATTTTTGGGGCGTCGAACTGCAATAGCGGGAGCGAGGACTGACTGCTTCGCGGATGCTTTGCCCGCCGGGTGGACGGCTTGCTCGCCATTTTTGCCACGTCACAGCAAGGAGAAAGCATGACCCTGACCCGCGGTGGTGGATCCCTTCGATTCCTCTCCCTTCCCATCCTGGCGGCTCTCCTGTTGAGTTCTGCAGCCCCGGCGCAAGATCCGGACGATGATCCCAACGTCAAGCCGGCTAAGAAGCTCGACCTGCCGCGCCTGCGCGAAAAGTGGTTCTACGACCAGCGCGCCGCCCCTCACGGTTTCATCCCCGGAGGCGCGCGTCAACAGGCGCTGCAACAACTCGAGAAAATGCGCCAGGCCGAGCGCGCCAAGCTCAACGACCCACAAGTCGCCCCCGGTGAAAAACAAGCCATCGCCGCATCCACTACCGTGTGGACCCCCATCGGCCCCCGGCCGATAGACAGCGTTTCCACCGTGGGCAACGCTTCCGGACGCATCCGGGCCGTCGCCGTGAACCCGCTCAATCTGGATGAAATTTACGTCGGCGGGGCACAGGGCGGTGTGTGGCGCTCGATGAATGGCGGAGTGAATTGGACACCGCTCACCGATAACGAAGTGTCCCTGGCGATGGGCGCGATCGCCATCGACACTTCTACATGCTCTGCGGCGCCAGGACCGCCTTGCCAGACAATCTACGCAGGCACCGGCGAGCCGGGCTCTGGCGGCTCCATCTATTACGGCGCAGGCGTTTTGAAAACAACCAATGGCGGAAGCAACTGGACGCAACTGACCGGAGCTTGTGTGGCAGGCTCACCAGCCACCCAGCCCTGTCCCTCGTTTGTGGGACCTTTTTCTGTTTCTGCTGGCGGCGCGCGCATTGATTCGCTGGTGATTCAGCCGGGCACGTCAGGTAATACCGCGGTACTGCTTGCCGGAGTGCAGGTGCTCATTAATGCCGATACGGGCAATAGTTCCGGCGTGTATCGCTCGGCTGATGGTGGCGCCACGTGGCGGCAGGTGATCTCTGGTGCCATGGGCACCGAAGTTGTGTTTGATCCCAATCCTGGCAATTCCAACGTTGCCTATGCCGGCCTGGGCAGTATCAATGGGCCGCCAGCCGACCCCGAGAACGGCATCTACAAGTCCACTGACGGCGGGGTGTCCTGGACCAAGCTCACCCTTCCCTCGCCGGTCACCACAACGAATCAAGGGCGGACGGAAATTTCCATTGGTCCGCCCGTAGCGCCTTCCACCGACGGCGTCCTCTACGCCAGTATCGCCAGCGCCACGGTTGCTTCCAACACGCTGCTTGCGGTCTTGAGGAGCACCGACGGCGGCACAAATTGGACGCATTTGGCGAACGGCACCGCGACCACCCACTGCAACTCACAGTGCTGGTACGACCACGCCATCAAGGTGCATCCGGCTGACCCCAACGTGGTGTACATGGGGGGGGCGGCCGTTAATCCCGGGACGGGCGGCTACTTGGTGCGCACCATTGATGGTGGCAATTCCTGGGCTGGCGTAGCGATCGGTTCTTCGGGGAACCGGCTGCATGTGGACATTCAATCCATGGCGGCCACTTCCACTCGGCTATATGTCGGCAATGATGGCGGGATATGGAGCGCGGACGTCAGCAACCCACAGGCGCCCGGCACCAACCCGCTCAACTGGGTGAACCTCAACGCCGATTTGCAACTCACGCAGTTTTACCCCAGCCCTTCGTTCAATCCCATTTCTCCGGATGTTGGATTTGGTGGTACACAGGATAACGGCACACTTCGCTTTGGTGGGGCGCTGCTGTGGACGGATGTAACCTGCGGGGACGGGGGCTGGACCGCAGTGGACCCCTCCAACGGAAACAACGTTTATTCAACATGCCAGAACATTGACGTGCGGCGCTCGACGAATGGAGGCACCAGTTTCAGCCGGATTGACAATACGGCCAGCCCCATTTTGCAAGCCGATAACGGCGCGTTTATCCCACCCTTTATCATTGACAACAATGCGCCGAATCGTCTCTATTTCGGCACCTGCCGCGTCTGGCAAACCACAAACGCGACCGCGGCGGCCCCGGCATGGGCGGCCATCTCTCCAGACCTCTCCGGGGCGGCCAGCGGCAACCAATGCCCAGCCAGCTCGAATGACATTCGCGCGCTGGCGCTCGCCCCAAGCGATTCCAACGTCCTTTACGCGGGAACATTCGATGGGCGGATTCAGAGAACTACCGTCGCCGGGTCGGGAACCGGCGCGCTGAGTTCCTGGGTCAATCTGACCGGTCCCGGACTACCTGGCAGCCTGCGCTCTGTAAGTTGGATTGCCGTTCATCCCACGGATCCGAATACTGTCTATGTAAGCTATTCCGGGTTCCATGGCACTTTTCCGTCAGGCAACGATACTGCGGGCCATATTTTTAGGGGTGTGGTGAGCGGAAATACCGCCACGTGGACGGACATCACCTCCAATCTTTTCTCGGCGAACATCCCGATCAACACCATCGTGATTGATCCTGCAAATCCCAATACGGTTTACCTGGCCACCGACGTCGGCGTGTTCTTCGCAACGGACGCGAACACCAACGCGCCCGGGTGGACGACGCTGGTAACCGGGCTGCCCAGAGTTGCTGTTCTTGGGCTGGCCTTGCACTCTCCCTCGCGCACCCTGCGCGCCGCCACCCACGGCCGGGGCATGTGGGACTTGATTGTGCCCACTAACGCATCGTTCGCGATTACGGGAATCAACCCTTCCACCGCGGTGGCAGGCGCCGCTTCGCTGACCCTGACCATAGATGGCATCGGTTTTTCGCCGACTTCAGTGGTTCGCTGGAATGGGTCAAGCCGCACGCCGAACTTGACGCAGACCGCGACTCAGTTGACCGTTACCATCCCGGCGTCAGACCTCGCCGCCGCCGGTACTGCAACGGTCACCGTGTTTGACCCCGCGCAGCCTGCGCCAAGCCTGACGAATGGCCGCGCGTTTACCATTCAACCTGCGCCGCCACCGAATGATCCGTTTGCGGGCGCGATTCTCATTGCCAGCAACCCCTTTACCGACTCCAAGGACACCACCAACGCCACCACCGACGTGGGCACTCCGCAGCCCACGCCGACCACGGGCTGCCCGGCCAGTTTCGGCTATCCCGGCAGCGGCTTCTTCAAGAGCATCTGGTACCGCATCACGCCCGCGTCCAACCTTGTCGCTACGGCCGATACCGTTGGAACCACGTACGATTCCGTGCTTTCCGTTTATGCTGGGACGGCGCTGGGCGCACTCACTCAGGTGGATTGCGATGACGACGGCGTTGCTTCAGGCGGCGCTTCTCGTCTCTCGAATCTCGCGCTCACCGCAGGCACAACCTACTACTTCATGGTCGCCGGATTCGATAACACTCAGTCGGGACCAACTGTATTCAATTTTGTTGTCCCGTCGGCTGATGTCTCCGTCACGCTCACTGATTCCCCAGATCCCGTGAATGCCGGAAGCAATCTGACCTACACCGCGCTGGTTTCCAATGCCGGGCCAACAACGGCTAGTTCGGTCACTTTAACGCATACTGTGCCGGCAAATACGACGTTCGTCTCCGCCACCCCTGGCGCTTCCTGCACCAATGCCAGCGGCACGGTGACGTGCAATCTCGGCACGCTGAACAGCGGCGCAAACACGACGGTCACGATCGTTTTGACGCCCGGACCGGCCGCGGTCGGGAGCCCTCTCAACGGCACGGTCAGTGTGTCTTCCACAACTCCCGATCCGAACGCGGCAAACAACTCGGCCAGCACCACAACCACGGTCAATCAGCCGCCAGATTTCAGCCTGGCCGCCAATCCCACGACCATCACCGTGACGCGCGGTTCATCCGGCACATCTACCATCACGCTGACGTCGCTTGGCGGCTTTACTGGGTCCACCAGCTTTACGTGCAGTGGATTGCCTTCACTGAGCGCGTGCTCGTTTGCACCGGCGTCGGTAACGGGTGCGGCCACGCCAGTGACCACGACGATGACCATCACCACAACGGCCGGTGCGCTGGTGCCGCCGGTCAATCCGTGGCGTTGGCCTGCGCCTCCGGCGGCGTGGCCCATGGTCTTGGCTCTGCTTGTGGCGACGACCTTAGTGGTGTTTGCTGCGCACAGGAACCGTCGCGCGTGGCGCGCGATGCTGGCCCTTGCGGCAATCGTGCTGGTGGCGGGCTTGACCGTTTCATGCGGCGGAGGCGGTGGTGGAGGTTCTGTGCCGCCGCCGGCCCCGGGAACGCCGCGCGGCACATTCGCAATTACCGTTACCGGAACCTCCGGTGCGATCTCTCGCACCGCCACGGTCACGCTCACGGTGAATTAGGCAAGCCCCGGGCAGAGGACGACCTTCAGGCCGCATTTCGGACGGGAGTGCAAACCGCTATACGGGATGCAAAGCGGAAATGCGGATCCAGCGCTGTGTTTCCGCGCTCACAACCTCGTCATTCTGAGTCCCGGTTTTGGCGGAGAATCTCGATGTCCAACTCCCCTATGGTTTGCAATCGAGATGTCTCGCGCAAAAGCAGGCCCGAGGATGACGTCCCTCTTGCTACGTAGAAAGGGAATTGCTGATACCGCCCTGCTGAGAAGTTCACCCCTCGAGATCTGCCCTACATTTGCTTCAGAACTTCGCTGATGCAGTCGAGGGCTTTATGCAACTTGGCAGAGTTGTGGCCGAAGCCGATCCGCAAGTACTTTTCCACTCCAAACTGAGAACCAGGCACCACCAGCACACTCTTCATTTCCAGGAGCATTTGCGCAAACGCATCTGCGGTCTGCGGGCCGCGCCAGCCCAGCCAGGCGATGGCGCCGGCATCCGGCGCGCGATGCGTGAACCACTGCGCATGATCGGCGACCCATTCGCCCAATGGCGGATATTGCTGCGCAATGATCTTGCGCGTGCGCTCGATCACGCGCGCGTGCCGCGCCGGTTGCAGTACCAACGCGGCCAGATGATCGCTCAGCATGGTCGGCGCGATACTGGTGTAATCGTGATAGCTCCACAGCTTCTCTGCGAGCCCCGCCGGGCACACGGCCCAGCCCACCCGCAGGCCCGGCAGGCCATAAGCCTTGGAAAAGCCCGCGGTGCACACCACGCGTTCGGTGCGGCCCCAGAACGTTGGTGTGGTGTCGCGCCCGCGCTCAGCGCCGCGGTAAATTTCGTCGGCGAGAATGTAGGCGCCGGTTTTTCCCGCGGCTGCCACAACCGCATCCATTACGGCCCCGCTCATCACCGTGCCGGTGGGATTGCTGGGATTGCAGATGGCGATCATCTTGGTCTTGTTGTTCACCAGACGGAGAAGCTCATCCGCGTCCGCCTGCCAACCCAACTCTTCGCGCAGCCACCACGGCCGCACGGTGACTCCGAGGCTGCGCGCAAAGCCTGCGACTTGCAGATAGTTCGGCTGCAGGAAAATGATTTCATCGCCCGGCTCAAGCAGGGCCCATGCGGTCACGTAGTTAGCCTCGCTGCCGCCGGAGGTGATGAGCACGTTCTGCTCTCCAGCCCCGGGGTAAAGCCGCGCCACGCCTTGCCGCGCCGGTACGCTCCCGTTGGTTTGCGGATAGCCCAGGTGCAGGCGCGCCAGTTGTTCGAGCTCGCCGGGCTCGAGCAGCTCCGCCAGCGTCATCGGCTCGACGCCGCTTTCCGAGATGTTCAGTTCCACCCGGTTTTCCCACACCGATTGCCAGCGCTCGAGCTCAAAAGTTTCAATTTTCATGTTTGGCTTTTGTTGGGCCGGGACGAATCATGTTCCGGCAGACTTCCCTGCGCGCTGCAGGATTTTGCAGGACGGAACCTGTCCGGGCACTACACAGCAAAGGGCAACTTGCCCAGATCCACATTCCCTCCGGAAAGAATAATACCCACGTGGCGTCCTTCCGCGCCGATTTGCTTGTTGAGCGCAGGAGCAATGGCCACCGCGGCCGAAGGCTCGGTGATGAGTTTCATCCGTTCCCACACCAGGCGCATGGTTTCGACGATTTCGTGCTCGGTGACCAGCGCGATTTGATCCACATGCTGGCGCACGATACCGAAAGTCAACTCGCACAGCGAAGCGCGTAAGCCGTCGGCGATCGTATCCGGATGTTCCATCGGTTCGATGGCGCCGCTTTGCATGGAGCGGTACGCGTCGTCGGCGTTTTTCGGCTCGCACCCGACCACGCGGATATTGGGGCGCATCAGCTTGGCCGAAAGCGCTGTGCCGCTGAGCAGGCCGCCACCGCTCACCGGAGCCAGCACCACATCCAGGTCCGGTACTTCCTGCAGCAACTCCATGGCCGCCGTAGCTTGGCCGGCGATGATGCGCTCGTCGTTATAGGGATGAATCAGCAGGGCGCCGGTGCGCTGGATAATTTCCTGCGCCGCGGCGTCACGCGCCGCAAGCGTCGGCTCGCAAAAAGTGATTTGCCCGCCGTAACCCTCCACCGCCCGGCACTTCACCGCCGGAGCGTTCCTGGGCATGACGATCCAGGCCGGAATCCCGCGCAGCCGCGCCGCGTAGGAAAGCGCCGCCGCGTGATTGCCGGAGGAATGCGTGACCACCCCGCGTTTTGCTTCTTCCTCGCTGAGGGAAAAGATCGCGTTGGTCGCCCCACGAATCTTGAACGAGCCTGTTTTTTGCAGATTTTCACACTTGAAAAATAGCCGCGCGCCGGCCAGGGCATTGAGCGATCGGCACGTCATCACTGGGGTGCGGTGGATGTGCGGGGCCAGGCGAACCTGTGCGGCGCGGATGGCTTCGAGTCCGATAGTCATGTTTGCCGGGCAGAGCAGAAGCTGCCCATCTTCTCCAACATTTCCGCGCGCATTATGGCATAGTTCGTGCGATGCTGCGCGCCACGGGACCCTTCACATCCAACGCCATTTTGTCCGGTGAACCCGCCGGCGCCCGTGCAGATCAATTGCTGCTTACGGGCGCTGCGTGCCTGCGTTCCACGGCCGCGGGCATGACCGGCGTTCTGCTGGCGCTCTATTTGAATGCGGAAGGCTGGAACATCCAGCGCATCGGCTGGCTGGTGACGACGGGTTTGGCGGGGTCGGCGGCGGCGACGCTTTTTGTCAGTTACTCCGCTGACCGGCTGGGGCGCCGGCGGGTGCTGGTGGTGCTGGCCACGCTCTCCGCGTGTGGGCTTATGACTCTGGCCTGGATGCCCTCCGCCCCCGTGCTTTTCATCGGGGCATTCCTCGGCATGCTGAACGGCCTGGGGCGCGACCGTGGGCCGGCTTACGCTCTCGAGCAGGCCATGCTGCCGCAAACCACAACGCCGCAGCGGCGCACCTTGGTCATTGCCTGGTACAGTCTGGCCCTGGATATCGCGCTGGCAGTGGGCAGCCTTGCAGCCGGACTTCCGGTTTGGTTGCAGCGCCACGGATGGAGTCCAGCCAGTTCCTACCGCACGGCTTGGTTTGCATGCGCAGCGATGTTCCTGCTGTGCGGTGCGCTTTATCTGCTGGTTTCCTCGCGTACCGAGATCAGCGAGGCTGGACCGAAGATCCAGCACTTCGCTCCCGAGACCAAACGGCGCGTCTATCGCCTGGCAGCGCTGACGGGCATGGACAGCCTAGGTGGCGGATTCCTAACCGGCGCGCTGGTCTCTTACTGGTTCTTCCAGCGGTTCGACGTCGGCGCCGAATGGCTGGGGCCGCTGTTTTTTGCGGCGCGCGTGGCGAATGCAGTGTCGCATCTGGTGGCGGCTTGGCTGGCGAGGCACATTGGGCTGTTGAACACCATGGTATTTACGCACATTCCCTCGAGCCTGTTTTTGCTCGCCGTGCCCTTCGCGCCGGGTTTGAAGATTGCCGCGCTGCTCTTCCTGGCCAGAGAAGCCCTGGTGGAAATGGATGTGCCCACGCGCCAATCGTACATCGTGGCGGTGGTGCCGCCGGAAGCGCGCAGTTACGCGAGCGGTATCACCACCTTCACGCGGAACGTAGCTTACGCAACGGCCCCGGGCCTGGCCGGGCTGGCAATGGCCGGCCCTTTTCTTTCATTGCCGCTATTTCTGGGAGGCGGCATCAAGATCGCGTACGACATCCTGTTGTATGGGGCTTTTCGGAGGATCAAGCCGCCGGAAGAAGCGTAGCGAATACTTCCTTGCGGCTGATTTTTCTTACCAATGAAAAAGTATTGCGCGAGTTGTCACTAGGCAGCGGCCGGGAGCGGGTGGCATAATCCGCGCGAAGTTGCAGATTGTTCGCCTGCACGCTCGACCCAATTCCGCCCAGCCCATATGGAGGCGTTCGGGAGTTAACATGTCCGGCGAGAATCGCCGCAAAGAGCGGCGGCACGATCTTAAAGTACCCGTAAAGATGCGGCCCACTGAAGGAGTCACCCCGTTTACCTCCGAAGCGGAATCGGTGAATATTTCCAACACCGGGCTGTATTTCGAGCTGCCCAACCCGCCGAGAATCGGCACGCACGTGGAACTGGCCTTCGTTATGCCCAGTGAAGTTACGGGCGGCGCAAAAATGAAAGTCCGCTGCCTGGCCCGGGTCATCCGCATGGAGAGCAGTGACGCGAGCGGTCGCACCGGAATTGCGGCCCATATTGAGCGTTTCGAATCCATTGTTGCGGAAGGTGAGTTCTAGAAAACTGAGACCGTACCGGCCAGTTTGAGGCCGCCAACTGGAGGTTTCTTCTGCTGCCTTCGTTACAGGTGCAGAGGCGAGGGAAAAAGCCTCAATCCGGCCCCGCCGACAGACGCTATTTCTTCCTGGGGGCCTCTACCACGAAGGTCACTTTCGCGCTGACCGAGTTCTCGAAAGCATCAAGCACTCGCACAGCCACCGTGTGTTCTCCGGGCGCCAGATCCTTCAGGCTGATGGCGTAGCTTTCACTGGGCGCATCGGTGGTGCGGCCCACAGGGAAAATGGTTTGCCAGTCTCCAGCATCCAGGCTTAACTCTGCCCGCGCGATAGCGCTGTAGGAGTCCTTGGCGTCGAAGCTCAGTTTAACTTCAGGGCTCAGCGCTTCGGCGCGCAAGTTAAGAATCGCCGGCGGCGTGTTGTCCACTTCGAAGCGGTCGCTTTCGCGTTCGCCGCGCAATCCCTCGCCGGGGGGATTGGAACCGGCGTCCGTGGCCACGATCTTAAGTTGGTAAGCGCCGTCGGGCATGGTTCCGGCATCCCAGCTATAGAAGCGTTGTTCGAGCTTGTCCTTGAGCAGCTTCCATTCCTTTTCCCCTTCGCCGCGGAAATAGATCGCGTAGGTCAACTCATCGTCGTTTTCATCGCGGGCGCTCCACACCACGCTTTGCGCGCCGCGTTGCGCGAATCCCTGTGGCGGCGCCTCAAAGCGGTTTTGCGCCTGCTGCGGGTTGGAAAAACCGGAAGGCGCTCCCGGAGGCGGCGGCAACTTCAACTGGACCGGCTGCATGGCATTCGGATTCTGTCCGCCGGCGAAACCCTGCACCCGCACACCGGGGCTCTGTGGAATGACCTGATCCACGGTCGGGGCGATATTCTTCGGCAGATACGCGATATTCACCCAGGTGACGTTCAACGTTTGCGAGGCGTCGTGCCCTGCCGCGGGACGGAACACCGCCTTCCATTGCACAAATCGCGCCGCAGGCGCTTCGACCGCCGAGCCCTGCGCATCGCTCAGCGGTCCCGCCCAGTTACTCCAGTTTTTTTCCGGGTTCGAGGTGTTCCCGGAGCGCACAAAGAATTGCACCTGGCCTTTGGTGGCGCCATTTTCGCCCCACCAACTCAGCCGTCCCCACTGGGAGAAAATCTTGGCGTCGAAGGCTTGCGATTCGTAGGTTCCTTCCGGTTCGTACTCGGGGCCGAGGGAAAAGACTTTTCCCGGGTTGGCCGTGCAGACGATTACCTTGCCGCCGGCGCCCTGGGCGATTCCGGTGACCTGCGACGAAGACGTTTTCGCCAGCGTCGAGTACACGCCATTGCCTTCCAACTGGATGATATTTCCTTTGTTTCCGATTCCCAGCAGCAGCTTGCCCGTGGAAGAAAAACCAAGGGAATAGACGAGGTCTTCGCGCGAATTCCACAAAGTTTCCGGCGCGCCGTCCGCGCCAATCCGGTAGACTTCGCTGCCGCCGGTGGTCGCTGGGAAGGGCAGGAACGGGGCGGGCTGCGGCGCCTGTGGTGGCTGCTGACCTTGCGCCGCGGCTGCGGCCGCGGCTGCTGCCGCAGCGGCCTGCTGCAGCAGTTGCTGGCCCGGCGTGGGAGTGCGCGGCTTTTCCCCAATCGCCGCCGCGTAGAGACTCCCATTCTTATCGGCAAAAAGAGAAGTCACTTCCTTGCGCGCTGTTTCATACAGGACAAAGCCCTGTGGGGTCGCGCCCTTTTCCACGCGCAGAATCAGCCCCGAGGGGTCCGTGCCGGCCACCAGGTTTCCCTTCACATCAAAAGCGAGCGCGCGCACATGAGTTTCTTCGGTTTTGTAAAACAACTGCCCCTTGCCATCGGGGGCAACCCTGTAAATCTCGCCCTTGTCGCCAGTGCCGACGTAGAGCACACCCGCAGCGTCAATGGCCAAGTCCCAGATGTACTTGGTCTTGGGTTCAAAGAAGACGCTCTTCTCCCCCCTGGCAGTGACCTTGTACACCTTTCCGTCTGGGGAAGTGCCCACGTACAAATTATCCTGGCGATCCAGCGCGATGGCCTGCGCAGCCAACTCGGGCGATTCAAAGACAACGGTGCTCTTGCCCTGGGCATCCACGCGGACGACCTTGGCATTTGAGCCGCCCGCTGCATAGATGTTGCCTTTACTGTCGGAGCGCAGCGACCAGAGATAGGCGGCATCCGGGTCCGCGACTTCCGCGAAGAGTGGCGCAAGCGCGAGTTTTCCATCGCTGCGTAGCGCCACGCCCTTGGCCGTGCCCTTGTCGAATTCTTCAAAGCTCGATTGGCGCCAGAACCGCGTGCGTTCGGCAACGGCGGCGCCGGCCAGCAGGCAAGCCGCCAGCGTAACTGCCCAGATGACTCGTTTCATTTGTCTCATGGTTTCCTGTTAACGGACGGTGATGGTAATGGACTGCAATCCGCTGATGACCTGATTCAACGGGGTGGACCACTCCCCGGCAATCGATTCACGCAACAGCAGGGAAGCGCTGCTGCCGCCGCGGCGCTGGTCGAGCACGTTGATTTGGGAAAGCGGCGCGTTCGGCAATTCCTTGTCGTCCAGCAGCAGGGTCGGGCTCGGCTGCAATAACGTGACGTACAGCCGGTTATTACGGCGCTCGCGGTTCAGTAGCGTGATCAGTTGCCCCAGGCCCGAAAGCCTGCTTTGCGGGCTGAATGAAAAGAAGCGGCTCACGCGGTTCAACGAGTCGGAATCACTCACCAGAATGCGCAACGGCCCACGGGACGCCTGCGCCGGTATGGTGATGGGAATTTCCTGCATCGTGGGCGTGCCCCGATAGGAGCGCAGCAGCACTTTCACGTTGACCGTTTCGCCCGCAGTCACTTGGCTCTTATCGCTCCATGCGCTTTCAATGGTGGCCACCCGCCGCTCGGGCACCGCCTCCACCCGCAAACTGACCCCCTCGATCTGCGGCCGCTCGTAGGGGTTCGAGAAAATCCGTCCAAAAATGCTCTGCACCACGACCGAAACAAAGAAACCATCGGGGATCCCCTGATCGGTTGGAGCGAACATATTGTCCAGCATGACCGTGGGGTAGCCCTTCAGTTGGATTCCTCCGCTCAGTTGGAAGGTCATGCCTTCGCTATAGGCGGTATTCGCGGTGATCCCATTGAGCGTTGCAATGGCTACCAGGATGGGAGTGAGCTTGACGTTTTCGATCACTTCAAAATGAAGCTTCTTTTCCGCCGCAGGCGTAACCAAGGTCAAATCCACCGGAATCATTCGCGCTTTATCGCCCAACGCGCCGACCACCGCGGTCAGGCGGTCCTGCCGGATGGCGCCGATCACTCCGCCGTTGTTGGTGATCTTTGTGGAAGCCATCGAAGACGCGGCGGTGGCCACCACCCGGGCGCGGCTCATGGGCATTTCCACGTTGCCCTGCGCCAGTACCGGGTGACCGCAGATAAATACTTTGTCCTTTACGATAGCGGTCACCGTGCAACTGGCCGCGATGGAAAGATCGCCCTGAATCAGCCCCATGCTGACCATATCGCCTGGCCTCAAGTTGGCATCGTCGGGCCGCGCGTCTTCCGTTCCTCCGTGTGACGCCGCGAGCCCCATGCTGGAAAACTGCTCCTGGAAAGGGGCAATCGCGTCCGCGCGAAAGCCGGAGAGATTCAGTGGCGTTTCAATCGGAGCAAGAAACGCTCCCACGCCGGCGCCGGCCCGCGCAGCAAACTCCGCAGGCAAGGGAAGCATAGGTCGCGCAAGGGGCGCCGCAGATGGATCCTGCCCGCCCGTGCCCGCGTCTGCGCGTGTCGTATTGCCACGCCCGGGATCGGATGCGTAGACATCTTCTATCGGAGTCACGCCTGCCAGTGGCTCCTTGGCAAAAATGCCCAAGCGGTAGGAGAGCGCCCCCACGAGCTTGCCGTCAACGTAGACGGGGCTCCCGCTCATTCCCGAAACCACGCCGGTAAACTCCGGCTTTGCACCTTTCAGCATCACTAGGATCAGGTGCTGCCTCGGCCCAATGAAGTTTTGCAGCACGCCGATCACTTCCAATTCCATGTCTTCGATCGTGTCGCCGGAAAAAATGGTCTTGGCCACGCCCTTCATCCCGGGCTTGACCATGCTCAACGGCATGATTTCGGGGGTCTGCTCCGCCTGCGCCTGCGTGGACGCGGCCAGGAACGCCAGAAGAAATGAACTGAGGGCAATTCTACGCCACACTTGCATGTGCCTCCATGTTACCTGTTTGACGCGGCTGCTGGCAAACCAGTGTCACTCGATTCAGTCGAGTTTTCCAGTGGCCGAAGAGCCGTCAGACCCTTGCGTCTTTCCCACCAAGCCACCATTGCCGCCGTTCCCAGCAGCACCAGCAACGGGTCCACCGGATGCCGGTAACGGTAGCTGCGGTGACTCAAGTAAAACAGCAAGGGGTAGAGCCCCAGAAAAATCACATAGGGCATGGCTTCGATACGGCTGCGCTTCCAAAGCTGGCCCAACCCGATCAGGGCGGTAAGAGTCACAAAGCTGGCAAAAGGGATGTCTGCGGTTTCAAACGGCTTGGCCGCCAATTGTGCCGGGCGGTATTCCCAGATGCTGAACCAATAGTGGAAAACACGGCGAATGGAACGAGTGGCAAATGCGCCGGGGTGCTCGCGCACGAATTGCCGGAACTGGGCCATCTTCTCTTCCATGTAGGCGATTTCGCCCAGTTGTTGCATCCGTCGCGCCTCGGCCCGGTTCGTGACCGGATGCAAGCGCTCGTCGCGATTGGTGTGCACCAGAGCATTGCCGACTCGCAGCTCCATGGCCAGATTCGAGCGAAACGGGACAAACCGGTCGAATACCAGATAATTGCGCACCAGCCAGGGGGTAACGCAAGCGCAAAACACCAGCGCGCCGGCTCCGGCCAGCTTCACTCGCCGCGAAACAGGTGGCGTCATTTGAAACAGAATCCATAGCCAGTAGAACGGTAGAACCATCAACGCGCCGGTGTGCGTCAGCGCAACCAGCGCCCACAGTGCGCCGTGGCGCACCCAGTCCCTGAGGTGCGTTGCCTGCCGCATGCGCAGCGTATCCAGCAACAAAATGGCGATCAACAGCACGCTCAACGGCGTATCGAGAATCTGGTCGGTGCTGTTCACGATGGCGTAGGGAAAAAAAGCCCATGCCCAGGCCACCCACCTCGCCACCCGTTCGCCAAAGGTCATTTGGGCAATCCGGCACAGCGGAATGGCCGTCAGCGCGGAAAAAGCGCAGTTCAAGGCAAACATCAGAATGGCCGCCGTTAGCGAGTGCAGTCCAAACGCCAGGAAAAAACCGGCCATGAGGTATGGAAAAACGGGTGAACGCCATGCGGATGGACCGGTGGGAATGTCCAGCGGATTGCCAAAGCCATCACCGCGGGCAATGGACCATGCGATGCGTCCGCCCTCGACTCCAAAGGCTGCCTGCGTTCGGTCCGGTTCCAGGTACGGCCCGAAGGTCATCGCCACCACGGCCAGACGAATGAGCCAACCGATCACCATCGATCGGATCAGCAATCGCCGGAGTTCCTGAGTCTCTCTTGTTTGCATGGCGCGGCCAGGCACAAAACAATCATCGTAGGTGATTTTGTAACAGGCGACAACCCGCTCGGGAGAATTTTTTGTTATGCCCCGAAACTGTTACCCGCGAGGTTCGGCAGAAGCCCGGACTCCATGCGGCCTGAGTAATCCCGTGGTAGAGTTTCTGCCGTATCTGCGCACCAGGCGAACGTGGCCACGCGAAAAATCATTCCCGCGAAGAAAATTCTCGGTGGCATGCAAGTGCCTGGGGATAAGTCTATTTCCCACCGCTACGCTATGCTGGCGGCCCTGGCTGAAGGGGCCAGCGAGATTTTCAACTTCTCCTCCGCTGATGACTGCAGCCGGACGCTGAAATGCCTGGAGCGGCTCGGCCTGAAAATTGAACGTGAAGGTAACCGGGTCAAGATTCACGGCAACGGTCTGGGAGGGCTGCGTTCCCCGTGGCGCAAGTTGGACGCGGGCAATTCCGGCACGACGATGCGCCTGATGGCGGGCGTCCTGGCCGGCCAGCCTTTTTCTTCGACCCTTACCGGAGATGAATCGCTGCGCCGCCGCCCCATGCGCCGCGTGATGGAACCGCTTATGCAAATGGGCGCGCAGATCCGCGCAAGCGCCGGCGATGTGGCCCCGCTGGAGATCAAGGGCGGCGCGTTGCGCGGCATTGACTATGTGCAATCCTCCCCCAGCGCTCAGGTGAAGTCCGCCGTGTTGCTGGCGGGCCTGTTTGCCGAGGGGAGCACTTCGGTCACCGAACCCGCACGCACGCGCGACCACACGGAAACGGCGCTGGCCGCGTTTGGCGCTGAGGTTCACCAACAATTCCGCACGGTGAAGATTTCCGGCCGCCCCAAACTGCACGCACAGCGATTGGGCGTGCCAGGAGATCTCTCTTCTGCCATGTTCTTCCTTGCGGCGGCGCTCCTCCTGCCCGAGTCGAACCTGCTGATCCGCGGCGTCGGGCTGAACCCGACCCGCACTGCGGTTCTGGATTTTCTCGGTTCCATGGGCGCGCAAATTCAGCCCGCGCAAGTGACTGAACAACACGGCGAACTGGCGGGCGAGTTGGTTGTGCGGCACAGCGCGCTCCAGGGAGGAGTCATTTCTGGCGATGCGCCCGCGAAGATGATTGACGAACTCCCCATGCTGGCCGTGCTGGCCCCATTTACCAGGCAGGGAATCGAAATCCGCGATGCAAAAGAGCTCCGCGTCAAGGAAAGCGACCGCATTGCCGCGCTGGCCGCGAACCTCAAGCGGATCGGCGCGGACGTCGAGGAATTGCCCGACGGCCTGCGCATCCCCGGCAACCAACAGGGGAAACTTCGCGGCGGAGAAATTGATTCGCAGGGCGACCACCGCATTGCCATGGCTTTTGCGGTTGCCGGGCTGAACCTGCCGGGCGAGACTGTAATCCACGGCGCAGAATCCGCCGCCGTGTCCTTTCCAGAATTTTACGCCCTGCTCGAATCTCTCGTGCAGCGATAGCCGAGGGGCTTCCGGCAAGTAGTGTCGCGGCGAGAATCCATCGCGCCGCCCCTTCCAGTTTGCAGCTCGTCCTTTTCCGCCGTTTCCTCTGTTACAATCCCGGCACCATGGCCCCGCTCACCCTCCTGTGCGTTGCCAGCTACAAAAAGGGCGATGATTTCCTCCGGCAGGCCAAGCGCGAAGGGGCGCGGGTTGTGCTGCTCACCTCGAAGAGTCTTGAACATGCCGATTGGCCGCGGGAGTGCATCGACCAGAGCTACTACATCCCCGATCAAGACAAAGAGTGGAACCAGCGCGACGTGATTTACGGCGTCAGCTACATGGCGCGCACCGAACCACTGGACCGTATCGTGGCGCTGGACGATTTCGACGTGGAACGCGCCGCCGCCCTGCGCGAACACTTGCGCATTCCCGGCATGGGGGAAACCACGGCCCGCTATTTTCGCGACAAGCTGGCAATGCGCACCAAGGCCGCCGAGGCCAGCATCCTGATTCCACAATTCCAGCACGTTCTGAACTACGACCGGCTGCGCGATTTCCTGGCGCGCACCCAGCCGCCGTACGTCCTGAAGCCGCGTTTGCAAGCCGGCGCCATCGGCATCAAGAAAGCCCATTCGGTGGCAGAAGTGTGGCAGCGCATCGAGCAACTCGGCGACCAGCAATCCTTCTATGTGCTGGAGACGTTTATCCACGGCGACATTTTTCACGTCGACGCGCTCGTTCATGACTACGAAGTCAAGTTTTCCGTTGCCAGCCGTTATGGCACGCCCCCGCTCGAAGTTTCGCAGCAAGGACGGGTGTTCACTTCGCGCAATCTGCCGTGGGATTCGGATCTGACCCGCGAATTGAATCAGTTGAATGCGCGATTGCTGCGCACGCTGGGTTTGAAGCAAGGCGCTTCCCATTCCGAGTTCATTCAGGAGGTTTCGTCGGGACAGTTCTATTTCCTGGAAACCTCCGCGCGCGTCGGTGGGGCGCACATTGTGGATCTGGTGCAGGGAGCCACTGGTTTGAACTTGTGGGAGCAGTGGGCGCGCATCGAATGCCTGCCACAAGGTGAAAGCTACACCGTGCCGGCCTTCCGAAAGGATTATGCAGGGTTGATGGTCTCCCTTGCCCGACAGGAATGGCCGGATATGGCTGGTTACAATGACCCGGAAGTGGTGTGGCGACTCAAGAAGAAAAACCACGCCGGACTGATTGTGGCCTCGCCGGATCGCGACCGCATAGGCGCACTGCTGGATTCTTATACCCAGCGCTTTTATGCAGACTTTTTTGCGTCGCAACCGCCCAGCGATAAACCCTCCGATTAGTGCCGCTTCGGAAGATTGCTCGGTTGTGTACGGTCTGTAGGTGTGCTGACTTGAACGATTGGAGGAAGAATGTCGCGTCGCCGTATGTTGCAAACCACCGCCGCTTCGCTAGCGGGTTTGGTCGCTGCCCGGAAAACGACAGCAGATCCGGAGCAGGCTGCGCCAAAATCTGAAGCTCATGCCGCGCCAGCGGCCGCAGGCAAGCCTGTCAACGTGGTGGAGTATGAAGCGCTGGCACGCAAGCGAGTGACGGCGATGGCCTACGACTACGTCGCGGGAGGTTCGGCTGACGAAGTTACCCTTCGCCGGAACCGGGAAAGCTTCGACAAATTGCTCTTGCGGCCCCGTGCCCTGGTTGACGTAAGCCATCTGGATACCACCACCCGGATCTTCGGCCAGTCGCTCGATTTTCCCATCCTGCTCGCGCCCACCGCGTATCACAAACTGATGCACCCGCGCGGCGAACTGGCTACGGTCGAGGGCGCGGCTGCGGCCAGCGCGACAATGATCGTAAGTTCCTTCGCCACCACCAGCATTGAAGACATTGCGAAGCACGCCAAGACCACGCTGTGGTTTCAGCTCTATGCGCAGCCCGACCGGGAATTCACTCGCGATCTGGTGCAGCGCGCCGAAGGAGTTGGATGCAAGGCCCTGGTGGTCACCGTGGACACGCCGATTACGCCGATGCGCGACCGCGAATCGCGCCACTCGTTTGCCCTTCCGGTCGGCATGCAACTGGAGAACCTGCGGGCGTTGCTCGACAAAACAAAAGGATCCGCGGCGCATCGTTCGCTCACGGGGATCTACTCGGCGGTGCTCAATCCCAAATTCACCTGGGAAACGGTGGGTTGGCTGCGCTCGTTCGCAAGAGTCCCGGTGTTGCTGAAGGGAATCGTGGCGCCGGAAGATGCGCGGCTGGCGGCGGAAAACGGCGTCGAGGGAATCGTGGTCTCCAACCACGGCGGGCGCAACCTGGATACCTCCCCAGCAACAATCGATGCGCTGCCCCGGGTGATCGAGGCGGCGGCCGGACGCATCCCGGTGCTGATGGATGGAGGCGTGCGCCGCGGGACCGACGTAGTGAAAGCGCTGGCATACGGCGCGAAAGCTGTGTTGGTGGGCCGGCCATACTTGTACGCGCTGGCGGCACGCGGGGCCGATGGCGTGCAGCACGTTTTTGAGATGCTGCGAACGGAATTCGAAGCGGCCATGGCCCTGTGCGGGGTGCGTTCGCTCGCGGAAATTGACAAGCGCGTTTTCTGGTAGTCTTTTGCCTCGCAAGTTCCCCAGGAGGCCTTATGGCTGTGTTTCGAGTTTGTTACAAGTCCGGTGTGCGCTTCGATACGGCGTACTACCTCGCAAAGCATCTACCCATCGCGGCCAGCGTCATGGGCCCGCACGGCCTGAAGAGCCTGGAAGTGATGAAAGTGACGGCGGCGATGAACGGCTCGCAGCCGCCCTACCAAGTGATCGCCACCGCGTACTTCGAAACGGCCACCGGCTTGCAGAACGCCCTGCAAAGCCCGCGTATGGCGGAGGTGGTCAGTGATGTTCCCAACTATTACGACGGAATGCCCGACGTGATGATCGGGGAAGTGGTGGCGTTGCCGGGATAATCAACCGGAAAAAAGGATCGAGAAAAGACCAAGGGGCCAACTCGGAGCTGGCTCCCTGCGTTTTTTCGCTGGCCGCTGGGGAGGCTCAGTTGCCTTTGCGCAGGCCGACAGTGCCGTGGGTGGTACGTAGCTTGATATTGGGGCCGCGGGCGCCGACTTTGCCTTCGATTTTTCCGTTGTCGCGATCTTCGCTGACGCGGACACCGTCTTTGAAGTCGCTTTCTGCGGGGCCGCGACGCGAGCTGGCGTCAATCATGAATTCGGCCTTCTCGGGCAGCGTAACATGCACGTCCGCGCGCTCGTTATTCACTTCGATGTCTTCCTTGGGCGGACTGGTAAAACGCAGATCCACGCCGCCATTCTTGTTGTCAATCAGAATGCGGCCCAGCACGTTTTCCAGTTTCATATCGTAGGAACTGGTACTGATGGTGGCGTTGCCGGCGTCGAAGATTTCCATATCTCCGCTGTTCAGCTCCAATGAGCCTTTCAGGGCGCTCAGGGTAATGTCTGAACGGCGCGAGTTGTAGCGCGCTTCCTTGACGACGTTCTTCATGCGCACCGGGCCGCCGTATTCGCCGTTGACGGTAGCCAAGCCGGTGACGTCGGTGATGTCCACCTCACCGCCGCGCCCCGTGACCTTGACATCGCCCTTGATGTTGGCGGAGCGAATGTCGCCGCCGCGCATATCGACATCAACGTTGCCGCTAATGTCGCGAATTTCAATGTCGCCATTCCGTGAGCTGGTGTTGATGTTTCCGGTCAATCCGTTGACGCGAACGCCGCCGCGCTCGGTGCGCAAATCGAGCATACTCTGCCTGGGCACGTGGATTTCCAGATCCAGGCGCACACGTCGCACCAAGCGAGGTTCGCGCCGGCTGTCATCCAAGTTGATCACCAAGCCGCCCTTGGGGCGAATCTCATACGAGCCCCCGGATTCCTCGATGGTCACCCCGTACTGGTCGGTCATCGAGCGGCCTTCGCTGTCATCAAAGGCCCGGATGGTTTTGTTCACCACCACCCGAATTTCGGCGTTGTCGTCCGGAACAATATTCAAATCGCCCCGATTGACGCTCACCCGGATATTGGAATTCGGTTTGACGTTCTTGGCCACTACTTCTTCGGTGTAGCTGTAACTGTTCCACCACGGAAAGTCGAAATCAATATCCGCTTCGCGGCCAACGCGCATGAAGCCGGAATAGGCGCCGGCCACCAGGAACAGAATGATCAGCAGAAACACTTCGCCGCCGGAGAGCAGCCGTGCCGGCGCGTCGCCGGAGCGGGTAGCGGCATAGTGTTCGAAAAGCTTGCCGAGGCCGAGCACAATAAGGATCAGCGGCCACCAATTGCCCAGCAATTCCCAGAAGCCGAACCGCGCGCCCAGGTTATTGGCCAGCAGCAGGCTGCCCAGGATGATCCACAGCAACCCGCCGAATATTGATTTGCGTCTTGGTCTCACTTCGCTCATTCGCGTAGTCTCTCGACGTGCTTTGTTTTTCAGCCGTTATTTCACGGCGGCTTGCGGTTCATACGCGGCCCGCCGCAGGAAAGTTCATCCGGGGTCAGACACCGGCGTGCCCTTCGCTCGGGGCCAGGGCTTCAGCCACTTTCATCACGCCGAAAACGATCAGGAGCACCGGCCACCAGTGCGTGATGCGGAAATCCGTGTTCCACTTGTCGATCAAGAACAGCGCGCCCAGCAGGATTAGAACCACCGGACCCCGCAACCCGCCGACCGTGCAGCGCATGCAACCACAACGTACTCGCGGCATCTTCGTTCTCCTACGAATTGGTTCCCGACATGCGCCGGGTAATCAGGAAAATGCCCAGCCCAATGAAGGCCAGCGGGAACAGGTAATCCGCTGCGCGATCCCAGAACCAGTCCATTTTGCTGAGCAGCATCAGGATGCCGAAGCCGATCAGCACAAAGGCGCCAATGGGCTGATCCTTGCCGATGTTGCTGAGCGGATTATTCAGGGGCAGACCCAGTTGCCGTGCTTTGGCCGTCTTGTAGGCGTCAATCGGCTGATAGATCAGGAAGCCGATGAAAATGGGAATGAAGAAGCCCTCCGCATGGCCGCGGTCAATCATGGAAATGATGCCGCCAAAGATCATCAAGTGGACAAGAGCCTTCACGTATTCGCCGTTGTAGACGGCTCCCAGCCCGGGAATGATGCCGAGCAACGCGGCCGTCGCGGGATTGCCATCACCGGCCGGCTTGGTCGGGGATGCGACGGTGCCCGCCAGGCAGTCCTCGCAATAGAGCATGCCCTTCACGTCGCGCGAACACGCTTCGCACATGGCCTTGCCGCAGTTCCGGCAGAATCCCTTGGATTCCACTTCAGCATGAACAGCGCAGTTCATCGGTTCAGTCCTCCGGGCACGCCAGGAAGCAGGCTGGCCAGCGTCATCGGGATATGTCGGGGTTCAAAGGCGCGGTTCTGCTCGCGCAATTTCTTGTCGTCTTTTTCGGATTGCGTCCGTCCGTCATCCTGCTTCTTCAAATCTTCTTTCACGGGAACCGCTTCAGTATCAGCGGGCTGCAGGCGCGACTGGATTTCGTGCAGAACGCGCAACCCATTCACGAATTTCACGCTGCGGGCATACATCAAGGTGGCCCGGCGGTCCGCCGCACGGTACAGGTTCTCCGGCCGCAAGTCGCTCCACTCCAGCTTGCTGATTTCAATACCCGTGAAGGGATAGATCATCAGCAGGAACAAAGCCACGGTCAGTCCGCTCATCGCAAAGCGGGGCGTCAGCCACGCCAAGCCGAACCAGCCGCGTTCCTGCTTTGCTCCGGTGGCTTCCAGGATGCGGTACACCAGCCCCGAGGGCGGTTCGATCGGTTCTACGTGATGGATTGCCACCACCATGTTGCTGACCTGCTCCAGCAGAGGCTTGCAATGCGGACACTGCTGCTGGTGGGTGATGAAGGCAGCCCGGTCGGCCACCGAAAGCGCGTCATCCAGGAAATCGGTCAGCCTTTCTTCGAATTGTTGGCACGTCCATTTCATGATTCGTTCTCCGAGTTCGCCACTCGCATCGCCCTACGCGTGACTCACTCCCATTTGCTGTAAAATTCGGGCCAGTTCAATGCGCCCGCGATTGATGCGGGACTTCACGGTGCCTTCGGGCACATGCAACACCTGGCGAATCTCCTCGTATTCAAGTCCTTGCAGGTCGCGCAGAATCACCGCTTCCCGCAAATCCGGCGAGAGCTTTCCGAGGGCCCGTTGCACCTGCTGGCTCAACTCGCTTGCCTGCGCAATCTGATGAGGATTACGCTGGGGCGACTCAATTTGTTCCGCGCGACCACCCTTCTCTTCGTCGTCCATCGAATCGGTGACGCGGTCCTGCTTGGTGCGGCGGTAGTGGTCAATCAACAGGTTGCGGGTCACGCTGGTCATCCAGGTGGTGAAGCCGCCGCTGATCGCTTTATAGGTGCCGAGTTGGCGAAACATCTTCAAGAACACTTCCTGAGTCAGATCTTCGGCCTCATGCCGGTTGCTGGTGAAGCGATAGCAGAGGTTGTAAACCCGCCGCGTATGGCGTTTCACCAACTCCTCCCAGGCGAAGCTGTCTCCCCGGAGGCACTGCTGCACCAGTTGTACATCTGGCTCCAACTCGAGTGTAACCTCTCCGTTGGCATCTTCCCGGCCTCACGGGCTCACCCTATGAAACGCATTTGAGAGCCGAAAAGTTCCCCCTGTTTTGGCCTACGCTCCCTAGGGCCAAGGACTTACAGCCCGGCCGGGCCCGGGTGCGCGGAACCGCCGCTGGTCCGCCAACTCCCTGCATCCTAGCAGAAAACGGCGCGGCTGTACCGGAATTAGCCGCCAGATAAAGTCGCAAGAAATCCGTTTCTTCGCTGGAGTGTTGCACTTTGGCCGGAAGCGCACGAGTTTCCCATTTCCTTTTCTTTGATCTTTCTGTTAGCTTCCTGACTCATGTCAGCGGACTCATCCGGAGGCCAGCGCGGAGTGGCCAGAAAAGCGTTTGTGGGAATTGTCGCGGTGGTGGCTATCGGCGGCCTGCTCTATTGGGCGCTGGGGAAGCAGCCGTTCGACTGGCAGGCGCTGGGCGATGCCATCCGGCACGCGCGCTTTTCCCTGATCCTTCTTTCTATCGCCACGGTTTATGTTTGTTACGCGCTGCGCGCGTTGCGCTGGTCGCGCTTCTGCCGCTACATGGGGGAAGCCCCGTTCTGGCCGGTGTATGGCTCCACGCTGATCGGCTTTAGCGCGCTATTCCTTCTGGGCCGGGTCGCCGAACCGGTGCGCCCGCTGCTGATTGCGCGCCGCCACCGGCTTTCCATTTCTTCGCAATTCGGGATCTATGTGCTGGAGCGCATTTTCGACACCGGCGCAACCGCAGTGATTGCCGGCGTCAGCTTGCTGGGCTTCGCGCACCTCGCTCTGGGAGGAAGCGCGGATTTGCTGGGCAAGGCGCGCGCCGCGGGTTTCCTGCTTTTGGCGGGTTTTGCCGGCGCGGCCGGCTTCCTGATTTATTTCCGGCTGCACGGCGCAGCCTGGATGAAGGGCCGCTTTGCGGAATGGCACCAGCGGGCCGGGTGGCGCGCACGGCTGGCCGGAATCATGGACGGAATCTCCGAGGGGCTGCAGTCCATTCGGACGTGGCCGGACCTGGGCTTTGCGGTGTTCTACTCGGCGGGGCACTGGATTCTGGTGGTCATGATTTACGTGTGGATTCCGTGGAGTTTTGGCGGCCGGCTGGGTGAAATTGATTTCCCCTCCGCGATGATTGTGCTGGCCTTTTCCATGGTGGGTTCCATGATCCAGTTGCCGGCGGTGGGCGGGGGATCGCAGGCGGCCAGTTGGGTAGCCTTCACCAGCTTGCTGGGCGTGGAAAAGGAGCCCGCGGTGGCCGCCAGCGTGGTGATCTGGCTGGTCACATTTGCGGCATGCACCATCGCGGGTATTCCACTGCTGATTCGTCAGGGTTTTTCCATGGGAGAGCTTCGCCAGCTTGCCAAAGCTGAAAAAGAGGCGGAAAAGCACGGTGAACACCTGCGCGAAATTCCGGACATCAGAAGACATTGATCTGCAGATCAGGAGATTTCGCAAATCGAACTTGGCCGCAGGGGATTCTTCATAGCGCGTCTGTGGATCTGTACCTCTTGAGCAGCGCAATCCGGGAAATCTGTAGATTCCGGTTTTCTCCCCGTTCCCATTCCCCTATTTACATTAGGGCACCAAGGGCAAACCACTGCATCGCAAACTTGCTGGAGCGATGGCAAAATAAATCCCCGTGAAGTGCCCGTTCTGTTCGCACCTGGACGACAAAGTGATTGACTCGCGGGAAGGCCGCGATGGCGAGGCCATTCGCCGCCGCCGCGAATGCCTGAAGTGCCAGCGCCGCTTTACCACCTACGAACGCATCGACGAAATCCCCTACATGGTGATCAAGAAGGATGGGCGACGCGAACGCTTCGACCGCCAGAAAATTCTGCAAGGGGTGATGAAGGCCTGCGAAAAACGTCCTGTGGCCATGCCCAAGATCGAAGCCCTGGTGGACGAAGTCGAGCATTTCGTGCTGGAATCGCCGGAACGGGAACGCTCCACCACAGAGATTGGCGCGCTGCTGATGCAGCGCATCAAGAAACTCGACAAAGTGGCCTACGTACGCTTTGCCTCGGTCTACTCCGATTTCAAGGACGTGAAGGAATTCATGTCTGAACTCAAAGGCCTTCTGAAGGAACGTTCGAAGAAGTAGCCCGCGCCACTCCCGCCGGCAAACTCCACCATCCAGATTGGCTCTCAACGCAGAGATCTCAGTCTACTATTCTTGGAACCGAAGCCAGGGAGGGCATCCGTGACAGATTACAGAACCGCCCAAAACGAACCAGCCATCACCCACGTAGAAGAGGCCGTATTTCCACCCCTTGCAGTTGTGGATCTGAAGCGCGAGGCGCAATCGGTCGAGCAGGCGTACAAGAATTTCGTTCTGGTCAAGGTGAACAACCACTGTGTGCGCTTGGCGGTGATGCAAGGGGAATTTCGCTGGCATCAACACCCGCGCTCGGACGAGTGCTTCCTGGTCTTGGAAGGGGAACTCGAGATTGATCTTGCCGACGGGCGCACCTTTCGCCTGAAACCCGGAGAAGCGTTCAACATTCCGGCAGGGGTGGTACACCGCAGCCGATCCCGCGCGCGCGCCGTGAACCTGTGCTTCGAAGACAGCCATGCCTATACGGACGTGATCTTCGAAGATTCCCGCTAGGTTGTTCTTGCCTGCGCGTGGCTGGCCCACACCGCAGCGCTGAACGTCTTCACGGTTTGAAACCCAATCTGCTCGTAGAGCCGTATGGCACGGGTATTGTCAGCCGTTACCGTCAACGAAAGCGCCTGATGCCGCGTGGACCGCAGAGCCTGGATCGAAGCCGCCATCAACCGGCGGCCCAGCGCAAGCCTGCGATATTCCGGCAGGACGCAGATTTGCGTAGTGTGGCCAACGCCATGCGATACGCAGGAAGTAAGCACGACCGCGACCAGATCATCCACGCTGGTTGCGTGGCCACTGCGCGCCGGACGTACCACAAACGAGGCATGCGGCTGGAACATGCCGCAACCCGGAAGAATGACAATATTTTTCAGGAAGCGCAGCGCGCCGGGTACTGTCCGGTACTGTTCATTGATTTCCGCATCCACGTGTCCTTGGTAGCTACGCTGAATCAAGGTCGCACAGGGTTCAAACCAGCGGTCGTCCCAGGGTTCCAAGCGTAAATCGCTGCGCAACGGTTCAGGATCCAGCCGCGCTTGGGAGAAACGCAGCAGCATGAAGTTCCGTTTGTGCAACGCGAACCCTGCTTCAGCGAACACGCCATCCAGCGGCGCGCCGAAGGGCATCAACTGCGCTTCTACGCGTTCCACGCCTGGCACGCTTCGCACCATACGCAGCAGGTGGCCCAGGATATTTTGCGGTGCGTCGCTGGTTGCAAAGTTCGGGGTGACAAAGAGCCCGCCGATTAAGACCTTGCTTTCTTCGACAACGTAGAAACCGTAACCAGCAGGGTGCGAGCCATCAAAGGCGGCACACCCGGCCAGCGACCGGGCATCAATAAACTTCCCGATGAGTTGGAGAGAAGGGCGGTAGTCCCAGTACAACTCTTCGAGCCAGTGCGCCTGCTCGGCGGCGAAGACCGGCTCGAGCATCTTGGAAGTAACCGTGCGAAGGTCCACGATGCGCGTCAAAGGTCAGGGCATTATATCGCTACGCCGGTACCTGAGGAGAAACAGGCGCTCCCCCCCCGCTTCATCGGGCCGTTTCAACTTGTGATAACATTCCCGCGCGTAAAAGGGCGGGGGCTCTTTTTTGCGCTTTGCATGAGCTTCTTTGAAGACATTCTGGATTCCGACACCATTCCCGGGAAAATCTTCTACGGGGCGCTCATTCTGTTTCTGCTGTGGCTGGCCTGCACGGCCTCCATCGGGGGGGCCATCCTCTACAGTGTGGTGAAACCGGACGTATCTGGGGGCTTGCAGGCCAGAGACCTGCTGAATCAGCCCGAAGTGCTCCAGTTTGCCATTCCCGGTGCAAAAGACCGGGAAGGGTGGTTCTTCCCGGGCCAAACCACTTCGCCCACGATCATTTTGTGCCATGGATACCAGACGTACAAAGCGGACCTGATCACCATGGTCAGCGCCCTGCAAAAAGACCGCTTCAACGTGTTCGTTTTTGATTTTTCCGGTCACGGGAACGTAGCTGGAACCACCTCCTTGGGGTCCAATGAAGCCAAAGAATTGCGCGCCGCGGTTGAGGCCATTCTCCAACGAACCGACGTGGACCGCACGCGCGTGGGTATCTGGGGGTTTGACATGGGGGGCTACGCCGCGGTTCGCGCGGCGCTGGCCGACCCGCGCATCAAAGCGATTGCGGTGGATTCCGTTTACGACCACCCGCTGGTGATGTTTGACTTGCTGGCCAGGCGGTCGGCATTGTCCAAGGTACCTTTTGCGCTCACGTTTGCCCGATGGGGATTCACGCTGATGAGCTGGAGTGCGCGCAACGAAGCGCCGCTGATTGATCAGATCGCCGGGCTCAAAGAAACCGGGAAGCTGTTTATTCAGGGCAGGGACAATCCTGCTCTGGCCTCGGCTACGCTGCAGCTTTTTCTCAAGTCAACGGAACCGCGCAAGCAGGCGGTCATGCCCAAGTCGAACTACGCGGCGATGGCGGAGGACGAACGCAAGGCTTACGAAACCGAAGTGGTGCATTTTTTCCTCGAAGCTCTTCCTCCAGCCATCTCGCGTTAGTTTTCTCTGCGGGAGCTTAGCGCTGGGGTTTCTCCGCAAACACCAGGATGGCGCGCTTGTTCACACGCTGCGCCACGCGAACATCAAAGCCGCGGGAAAGCAGGTCGAGCAAGCCCTCGTCGCTCACCACCAGCAGGTTATCTTGCGGCGTCGTTTCGTTCCATCCGGGGATTTCAACGTGAAGGTAGTAATTCAAGCCGTAATGCCAGGCTCGGTGGATGTGATGGACGCGCACCTTCTGCGCATCGGGCTTCCACTGAAGGATGGCCGCGGCCGTTGCGCGCGCGCTTAGGTCCGGATCCAGCCGCTCACCCACTTTCAGCAAGGTGAGCACCAGCCCGCAGGTGACCACCGAACACAGAAGCAGGGAAACCCACAACCTGCGCCGCAGCGCCAGCCAGGCAATCCCGATCCCGGAGGCTCCCAGCGTTACCATCATGCGTGTCGCCACCGATGCTTCGCCAAGGCGGGCGATCGCGTCGGCGGGCAGCTTGTTCTGCCAGGTTCCTCCGCTGACGGCGATGGCCAGGAAGGTCACACCCACAGCGGCCACAATACGGCAAGCCAGGGCTTCGTTTTCCACCGTCACCCGCGCCAGCGCTCGCCCGCACAGCATAGCCAGGGGAAGCAATGCAGGCAGAATGTATCCCGGCAGTTTCGATTTCGAGATGCTGAAGAAAATCAAAGGGAATAGGGCCCAGCACAGAACAAATAGTCCTTGAGATTCAGCCCACCGTCTCAGACGCAACATTTCTGCGATCTCGCGCGCCCCGAGGGCCAGCAGGGCGGCCCACGGAACCAACCCCAGCAGCAATACCGGCGCAAAGAACCAGAACGGCTGGACGTGTTGAAATACCGGCGTCAGAAAACGTTCGAAATTGTGCGAGATGAAAAACACCCGGAAGAAATCTGGATTGCGCATCGCGCACAGGACATACCAGGGCAGTGCCACGAACGCGAAAGCCACCAGGCTGACCACATTGACCAAGCGGAAAGCATCGGCAAATCGCCGTGTTGCGATGACCCACAACGCCACGCTGCCCCCGGCCAGGAGGATGGCAGCAGGTCCCTTGGCCAGCGCAGCCAAGCCCAGGGCCACTCCCCATGCGACCTCCCACCCCAGCTTGCGCCTCCCCCGAAGAGGCTGCCAGACGATTTCCGCGGCGCACACCAGAGCCCCGGCCAAAAGTCCAGAAAACAACATGTCTGTGGTTGCCGCTCGCCCAAACCCAACCGCACCCACCGTGCTTGGGACGATCAGAGCGGTCAGAAACGCCGCTTCACCAGAGCCACGGCTGGTCATGCGGTAAGCCAGCCACCCCAGCATCAAGGCGGCGAGTACGGTCGCTAGTCCGGACGGGATTCTTGCAACCGCCTCGCTTGGGCCGAACAGCTTGAAGCAGGCTCCCACCGCCCAGTACAGCAGGATCGGCTTTTCAAACCAGGGTGTACCCTGAAGTCGCGGTGTGACCCAATCGCCGGTTTCCGCCATCTCTCGGGCAATCGCGACATAGCGCGGCTCGTCCGGACCGAGCAGGCCCAGGCTATTGCCTCCGGCAAACAAGCACACATAAACCACCGCAAAAATCATGGCTACCGGAATGAGCATGCGCCATTTCATGGTTTGAACGCCGAAATGAGAAGATAGTCTATCACTGGCATCTTGTTCCAAAACCCCGAACCCCATACGATAACGGCGGATGCGCAAAGCATTGGAATATTGGGCGGCATGGAGCGTGCTGCGATTCCTGGGATTCCTTCCTCGGACGCTGGCGCGCGCCGCGGGCGAGGCGGTGGTGCGTTTGGTCTATCCGTTTCGCCCCGGTCTGCACCGGGTGGCCATGCTGAATCTGGGGCTGGCCTTCCCGAATCTGGAGCATGCCGAAAAAAAACGCATTGCGCGAAACATGGTGCGCTCGATTGGGTGGATGGCCGGAGAGTTCGCGCAGTTCCCCAAGTACACCGCGGAAAATATCGAGAAGATCGTGGTTTTGGAAGGATTCGAGAATTTTGACCACGCCCGGCGCCGGGGCAAAGGCGTGCTGTTCCTTACCGGGCACATGGGAGCGTGGGAACTGGCGCCTTTTGCGCATGCGCTTTATGGCCACCCGCTGCATTTCCTGGTCCGGCCGATTGATAACGAGCGGGTGGACCGGCTGGTGAACGCGCAGCGCTGCCTTTCCGGCAATTCGCCGATTGACAAGAATCAATCTGCGCGCGCCATGCTGCGCATTCTTTCACAGGGTGGAACGGTGGGCATCCTGATGGATCACAATGCGCAGCGCGAAGAAGGCATCTTCGTGGATTTCTTCGGCACTCCCGCTTGTACCACCACCGGGTTGGCGCGAATCGCCTTGCGCACCGAGGCCGCCGTGGTACCCGGGTTTATCCACTGGGATCAACGCATGCGCAAATACCGGCTGGTGTTCCACCCCGCGTTGGAACTGGCGCGCACTGGCAAAGAGGAGAGCGACATCCAGACCAACACCGCGCGCTTCAACAAAGCGATCGAAGAATTTATCCGGAAATACCCGGATCAGTGGTTGTGGGTGCACAAACGCTGGAAGACACGCCCGCCGGGCGAGCCTTCCCTGTATCCTTTCTAGGTTTTGCATGGGAGGACGGAATGAAGTTCACCGCCGCAGAAATTGCCGAACACATTGGCGCACGATTGGAAGGCCATGGCGAAACGATCCTGGCCGGGGTCGCCGCGCCGGAAACCGCGTGCGCGGAAGACCTGATCTACCTGGATTCGCCAAAGTTTGTGGAAAGGGCAGAAGGTTCCGCGGCGCGCTGCGTGGTGACTTCAGAGCAATTCAGAATCAGCGGGAAGACGTTGCTGCTGGCCGGCAATCCCAAACTGGCGTTTGCCAAGGCGGCAGCCTGGCTGGCTCCACGTGCGGCAATTGCGGACCGCATACACCCCAGCGCAGTGATTGACCCAACCGCAAAGCTCGCGGCCGGGGTTTGCGTTGGGGCCTACGCGGTGATCGAATCCGGAGCGAGCCTCGGCGCGCGGACGCAGATTGGACCGCACTGCGTGATTGGAGCAAATTCTTCCCTTGGGGAGGACTGCCGGTTGCACGCGCGGGTCACGCTATATCCGGGGTCCCGCCTGGGCCACCGCGTGATCCTCCACTCCGGGGCGGTGATCGGCAGCGATGGCTTCGGCTTTGTCTTTGGCGAAGGTTGTTTCTGGCCGTTTCCCCAGGTGGGCAGCGTCGAATTGGCCGACGACGTGGAAGTCGGTGCCAACAGCACAGTGGATCGCGGCTCCCTCGCCCACACGCGACTGGGGCAGGGAACAAAGCTTGATAACCTGGTGCACGTTGCCCACAACGTGCAAATCGGCAAACATACGGTGGTGGCGGCGCAGACGGGAATTTCCGGAAGCAGCACCCTCGGGAATCATGTCCTGGTGGGCGGGCAAGTCGGCATTGCCGACAACTGCGAAATTCAGGATGGCGCGATACTGGGCGCCCAGGCCGGCATCCCCTCCGGAAAAACAATTCGCGCCGGGCATGTGGTGTGGGGCACTCCCGCGCGCCCGCTGGAGAGGTTCAAGCAGCAATATGCCTGGTTCGCGCGCCTGCCGGAACTGGCAGACCGGGTGCGCAAACTGGAAGAGAACTCAGATTAGGCACCGACAAGACCCGTGGACAGTTCACGCATCATCGTCGTAGGCGGGCACACGCGCAACATTGGCAAGACGGCGCTGGTGGTAGACATCATCCGCGCCATCCCGGAAGCGCGCTGGACCGCTGCGAAAATCACGCAGTACGGCCACGGCGTTTGTTCCATCAACGGAGAGCGGTGTGGCTGCGCCCCCGCCGACCACGCATTCTCCATCACAGAGGAGACGCGGGGGGACGGCGGCTGCGATACTGGCCGCTTTCTGGAGGCCGGCGCACGTCATGTCTATTGGGTCAGAACCAAACAAGGCCAGTTGCCGGCCGCCATGCCTGCCCTGCGCGAAGCGCTGGCGGGCTCCCGCAACGTCATCGTGGAAAGCAACACCCTGCTGGGGCTGATCCGGCCGCGACTTTATCTGGCGGTTCTGGATCCACGACAACAGGATTTCAAAGAGTCCGCGCAGCGGTATCTGGACTTGGTGGATGCCTTCGTTTTCCGGGCGGCCGGGCCGGGCTGCTGGCCTGGCATTTCCCGGCAGGTAGTCGAACGCAAGGCGAGCTACTTGCAGCCGCCAGGCAGTCCCTTGCCCGCGGATCTGAAGAGCCTGGTGCGTTCCAGCCTCGATTTGTGACCATTCGGCACCTCCAGGGCAAATCCCAGCATCTTTATAGTTGACCCCTTGCAGGACTACGGAGATAATGTAAGTCCTTGGGGCGTAAACGGTTGTTTGTGGGAAAAGGTTTGGCCCTGACGCTTTGTAACGCCGCTACCGGGCCATTTTGCCAGCTTTCGGGAGTGCGCGTTCAGTCTACGGTTTTGGATTCGCAGACTTGCCTGGCCCACCGCAAGACTACTGTGGGTGTAGGCAAGTTTGTGCTTTTTTGGGGCTCAGAGAACCAGGGGGAACATGTCTGAGGGAGCAAAGTTGGAATTGGACCCGCGCGCCGGGGCGACGGTTTTTGATCCCCGCATTGGTTACGCGGAGCCCAGCCTCGAGCAAAGACTTCAGGATGCAGTGGAGCGGGGTGTTCGGCACCTTTTGTCGTTGCAAGCTCAAGAAGGCTACTGGCTGGGCGAGTTGCAAGCCGATACGACCCTCGAATCCGATTACATTTTCTATTTGCACGTTTTGGGGAAGTTCGACCCGGAGCGGGTCGCCAAGCTTGCCAATTATGTCCGTCGTCGCCAGCTTGAGGACGGCGGCTGGAATATCTACGAAGGTGGCCCATCGGAACTGAATTCCACTCTCAAGGCCTACATCGCCCTCCGGTTGGCGGGGGATGCGCCGCAGGCGGCGCACATGCGGTTGGCCGCGGAGCGCGCCCGGGCCTTGGGCGGTCTGGAGCACGCCAATTCCTATACCCGCCTGTACCTGGCCCTGGCCGGGGTGGTTTCGTGGGAAATGGTTCCTGCGGTTCCACCGGAACTGATGCTCCTGCCCATGTGGTTCTATCTGAATATTTATGAAATGTCCTCATGGACGCGGGCTATCGTGATTCCGCTCACCATCCTGTACGCGCACAAGCCCAAGTGGCCGTTTCCTGCCGGTGTCACCATCGATGAGCTTTTTGCGGACCCGACGCGAAAACTGGCTGCTTTCGAGTGGGACGATTCACTTTTTACCTGGCGCAATTTCTTCCTGGCGGTGGACCGCGTTTTGAAAATGTATGAGCGGCTGCCGTGGAAGCCGCTCCGCGAGCGGGCTTTGAGTCAGGCCCGCGTCTGGATGCTCGAACACCTCGAGCGCAGCGATGGACTGGGCGCCATCTACCCCGCGATGATGAATTCGATTTTCGCCCTGATTGCCCTGGGACACTCGCCGGACGACCCGCTGACCGCCCGGGAGATCGGCCAACTCGGTCGCTTTGAAATCGAAGAGAACGATTCTATCCGCTTGCAGCCTTGCCTCTCCCCTGTCTGGGATACGGCAATTGCCATGGTGGCGCTCGCCGAAGCCGGAGTGCCTCCAGACCATCCCTCTCTGGTAGCCGCCGCAGATTGGCTGATCGAACACCAGATCGTGGATCACGGCGATTGGCAGATGAAGAATCCGCGGGTGAAGCCTGGTGGGTGGGCCTTTGAATTCCGGAACGATTTTAATCCGGATGTGGACGATACCTCGTTCGTCCTGATGGCCCTGCAGCGCGTGAAGCATCCCGAGCCCAAGCGCCTGGAACTTTCCATCCGTCGTGGCTTGGTGTGGATGCTTAGCATGCAGAACCGCGACGGCGGCTGGGGCGCCTTCGACCGAAACAACGACTGCGTTATTTTTACCAAGGTTCCCTTTGCCGACCATAACGCGATGATTGATCCCTCCTCCGAAGACGTCACCGCGCGCGTTCTGGAATGCCTGGGTCGTTTCGGCTGGACCGCCGAGCACCCCATCATCAAGCGCGCCCTGGCTTATTTGCTGCGCACGCAGAAGGAGGATGGTTCCTGGTACGGCCGCTGGGGTGTCAACTACGTGTACGGCACGTCCGGCGTGCTGCGTTCGATGGAAACCGTTGGCCTGGTCGCGCGCGAGTATTGCCAGCGTGCCGCGAATTGGCTGCGATCGGTGCAGAATCGTGACGGCGGTTTCGGCGAGAGTATAGACTCGTACTACGACGAACGGCTCAAGGGAATCGGCAATAGCACCGCCTCGCAGACCGCGTGGGGCCTGATCGGCTTGCTGGCGGCGTCGGACATCAGCGATCCTGCCGTCGAGCGCGCCATCCGCCACCTGGTCGGGCAGCAAAACCCGGATGGTTCCTGGGACGAGAAGGAATTCACCGGCACGGGTTTCCCGTGCGTGTTCTATTTGAAATACCACCTCTATCGCAACTATTTCCCGCTCTACGCGCTGGCGCGTTACCGCAATATGAAAAAACGAGTTCCAGAATTTCTCGCGTGCACGTTTTCCCCGGATGCTTTCGAGCGGCGCAATGGCGCAAGGGCAGGCAAATGAGATTTCCACTGAGTCTTACCGCTCGGCTGAGCGCCTACATCGCCGGAAAGCGCATCACCCGCCAGGATAAGTTCCCCCTGGTGATGATGCTCGAGCCTCTGCACGCGTGCAATCTGACGTGCACCGGGTGCGGCCGCATCCGCGAATACAAATCCACGATTGACGAGCTGCTTTCCGTCGAGCAGTGCCTGGCCGCGCTGGAAGATTGCGGAGCGCCCGTGGTCTCCATCTGCGGCGGCGAGCCCATGATCTACCCCGAAATCGGCCGCTTGGTGAAGGAAATCCTTGACCGCAAGAAACACATCTACTTGTGCACCAACGGCATGTTCATCCGCAAGCGACTGCACGAGATGAAGCCTTCTTCGCAGTTCTTCTTCAATGTCCACCTGGACGGCATGGAGAAGACCCACGACCTGTGCGTCGAACGCGACGGCGTTTTCCGCGAGGCCATCGAAGGCATCAAGGCCGCCAAGGCTTCCGGTTTTCTGGTGTGCTCCAACACCACCATTTACAAGGAAACCGACCTGCGCGAAATCGAAGAACTGTTCGATTACCTGCACCACCTGGGCGTGGATGGCTACATGCTTTCGCCCGCCTATTCCTATTCCGCGGTGCAAACCAAGGACATTTTCATGTCCCGCGAGGAAATTCGCGAAAAATTCCAGTTGGCCAGCGGCTTCATGGAAAAGTACAACGTGATGACCTCGCCCATCTATCTGGAATATTTGCGCGGCGAGCGCGAATTGATGTGCACGGCCTGGGGCAATCCCACCTACAATCCGATGGGTTGGAAGGGGCCGTGCTACCTGATGACCGACGCCCACCACGCCTCGTTCAAGGACTTCATCGAAAAGACGCCGTGGGAAAAGTATGGCCGCGGCCGCGACCCCCGCTGCGAAGATTGCATGGTGCATGCCGGCTTCGAGCCAAGCGCCGTGCTCGGTGCGAACCGCAAACTGGGCGACAACTGGAAAATGCTCCAGTGGCAGTTCACCGGAAAAATGGGCGGCGCGCGCAATGGCAAGAACGGTGGCAACGGCCGTCCGGTAAACACGGGTGGATACCACGTGGATGCGCCCGCCCTCGGAAACGGCAATGGCAAAGGTAACGGACATGGCGGCAACGGACACGCCAAGCCCGCTTCGGAACTGGTGACGATTCAGCCCGTCGCTGCCCCGGCGCGAGAAGAGAACGAAGCGCGCCCATGAGCACGCTGGTTACCGGCGCCGCAGGCTTCCTCGGAAGCCACGTTGCGCGGCTGCTGGCCGCGCGCGGCGACCGCGTGCGAGTCCTGGTGCGGCCCTCAAGTGACCGCCGGGCGCTGGCGGCATTGAAGGCCGAAGTCGCGCTGGGGGATTTGCGCGATGCGGCGTCGCTGGCTGCCGCGATGCAGGGCGTTCGGCGCGTGTACCACGTGGCCGCAGATTATCGCCTGTGGGCTCGCAACCCGCAGGAGATTTACGATTCGAACGCGGGCGGCACCAGGCATCTATTGCAGGCCGCGGCGGCCGCCGGTTGCGAACGGTTTGTGTACACCAGCACGGTCGCCACAATCGCCGTGCATCGCCCGGGGCAGGGGGAAGGTGGGCTGCCCGATGAGCGCATTTCGACCGACTTATCCGAGATGATCGGGCACTACAAGCGGTCGAAGTGGCAGGCAGAGCGGGAAGCCGTGGCTGCGGCGAAGAAGGGTTTGCCGGTGGTGATTGTGAATCCCACCGCGCCTGTCGGGCCGGGCGACGCCAAGCCCACGCCGACGGGGAAGTTGATTCTGGATTTTCTGACGGGCAAGATGCCCGCCTTTGTGGATACGGGATTGAACCTGGTCGCGGTGGAAGATTGTGCCGCCGGCCACTTGCTCGCCGCCGAAAAAGGGCAGCCCGGCGAGCGGTACATTCTCGGGGCGCGCAACATGACCCTCGAGGAGATTTTGCAGGTACTGGCCCGCATCACCGGCCTGCCCGCGCCGCGCTTTCGGTTGCCGCATGCGGTGGCTTACGCCGCAGGTTGCGTGGATACCGTGGTGGCGAGGATACTGGGAAGAGAGCCGCGCATCCCTCTGGAAGGCGTAAGGATGTCGCGACACCGGATGTTCGTGGACGCCAGCCGGGCCGTGCGGGAATTAGGGTTTGCACCCGCCCCGCCGGAAGCCGCTCTGGAAAGGGCGGTGGGGTGGTACCAGGCCCACGGATATGCGCCGCAGTTGGCCAGGCGCTCAGTGGCTGCTTAGATGAAGAGGTGAAACGAATAGCCGTGCGCATTTTGGTCACATTCGCCCTACGTCAGGAGTTTTCTCCTTGGCGAGCGTTGCGTAATTTCCGCCGCGTGGAATTCCTTGGCGTGCCGGTGTACTTGACCCAGGTGGGCGATGTTTCCGCTCATGTGATGCTCACCGGCATGGGCGCAGAACGCGCCGCCGCTGCGGCGCGCATGGCCTTCAGCAACGAGTATCAGGCCTGCATTTCCACCGGCTTGGCCGGGGGATTGAAGCATTTTCATCCGGCGGGACGCGTGCTGGTGGCGCGCACGGTGCGGGCAGGAATTGGCGACGAGTACTTGGCAACCGACAGCCGCCTGCGCCGCCTGGCCGCGGTATGCGGCGCGCGCGTGGTAGACGCCTTCTACAGCGCGGAACGCATTCTGGTGACCGCGCGCGAAAAAGGCGCGCTGGCCCTGCTGGCCGACGCCGTCGAAATGGAAAGTTTTGCCATTCTCGATGAGGCCCGCAAGTGGAATGTGCCGGCCATTGCCATCCGCTCGATCAGCGATGGCGCCGGCGAGGATCTGCCGCTTGATTTTAACCGGGCTATTTCGCGCCGCGGAAACCTCAGCGTTTCCCGGATGCTGGCGCAAATTGCCCGGCAACCGCGTGCCTTGCCCGGGTTGCTTCGGTTGGGCACGGAAGGCCGCCGGGCGGCCACGAAGCTGGCTGCGTTTCTCGACTCGTATCTGGAAACACTGGCGGGCCTTTCGCACGAAGAAAGCTCGCTCACACAGAAGGTGACTGGATGACGCCCGTAACCGCAGAATCGGCCGTCGCAACCGCAAAAACCGCGCTGTCCGCCGTCCGGCAAATGCTCGCCGCGGTCTATCGCGGCAAAGGCCAGGTGGTGGTGGAGAATATCCCCATCCCGGAAATTGCCGAAGGCGAATTGCTGGTGCGCGTCGCCGCCTGCGGCATTTGCGGTACCGACATCAAGAAAATTCTCAACGGCTTCGTGGAACCGCCGCAAATCTTTGGGCACGAAATCGCGGGCACCGTCGTGGCGGTGGGCCGCGGCGTCACGCAATGGAAAACCGGCGACCGCGTGGTATGTTTTCACCACATCCCCTGCGGCGATTGCTTCTTCTGCGAGCGGAAGCTGTTCTCCCAGTGCCCCACCTACAAGAAAGTCGGCGTAACCGCCGGCTTTACGCCCAATGGCGGTGGGTTCGCGCAGTATGTGCGCGTGATGCCGTGGATTGTAGAACGCGGCGTGGTCGCCATCCCGCCGGGTGTATCCTTTGAAGAGGCCACTTGGGTAGAGCCGGTGAATACCTGCTTGAAAGCGGTGGAAAAGGCGCGCGTGGCCGCGGGGGAACTGGTTGGCGTGATTGGCCAGGGACCCATCGGCCTGCTGTTGATGATGCTCTCGCGTTTATCCGGCGCCACCGTGCTGACCTCGGATCCCATGGCGGAGCGCCGCCGCGTGAGTGAAGAACTGGGCGCCGCGCAATCCTTCGACCCGGTCACCGAGGGCCTGAAAATCGAAATTCGCCGCCGTACCAACGGGCGGGGACTGGATGCTGTGCTGCTGGCCGTGCCCAGCCCTAAGCTGGTCATCGAGGCGTTGCAACTGATCCGGCCCGGCGGCCGCCTGCTGCTGTTTGCGCACAACGATCCGCAGATGCAGATTGATTTCCCCGCCGCCGCCGTCGGTGTGGAAGAAAAAGAGATTCTCGGAAGCTACAGCGCGGACGTGGCGCTGCAATGGAAGTCCGCGAAGCTGGTTTTTGATCGTCTGCTGCCCCTGGCGCGTCTGGTGACGCACCGGTTCCCCATTGAAAAATTCGAACAGGCGCTTGGCCTGGCAGCCCGGCCGGCCGGCGATTCCTTGAAAGTGGTGATCACACCTTGAACAGTAATCTACATAGCGAGAGAAATGGACACATGACCGCGGCCGTGCTCTACGGGCGCGAGGACATGAAAGTCGAGAAAGTTGGCATCCCGCACCTGGCCGACGACGAAATCCTGGTGCGGGTCAAAGTCGCGCTCACCTGCGGCACCGACTTGAAAGTATGGAAGCAGGGCTACCACGCGCGCATGATCCATCCGCCGTCGGTCTTCGGGCATGAACTGGCGGGCGTGGTGGAAAAAGTAGGCTGCCATGTGAATGGTGGTGTTCGCGTGGGCATGCGCGTGGTGCCCTCGAATTCCGCGCCGTGCGGGGTGTGCTTGTTCTGCCGCAAGGATCAAGCCAATCTCTGCGAGGATCTGGTGTTCAATAACGGCGCTTATGCTGAATTCATCCGCATTCCCGGCGCGATCGTGAAGAACAACATGCTGGAGATTCCGGAAGGCGTCTCGTTTACCGATGCGGCCATGGTGGAACCGCTGGCTTGCGTCCTGCGCGGCATCCACGAGATGAACCTGCGCAAGGGCGATACGGCCGTTATCGTTGGGTGCGGGCCCATCGGGCTGAAATTCATCCGCGTGCTCAGCGCGCGCGGTATCAAGGTGATTGCGTTGGGCAAGCGCCACAGCCAGGTGGAAGCCGCCGAACGACTGGGCGCGCATGCCGCCTTCAATGTCACCGAGCATAACGACATCATCCACACCGTGCGTACGCTTACCGAAGGCGGATTGGGCGCCGATGCGGTGATCGAGGCCGTCGGCTCCCCCGTCACTTGGCAGTGGGCCGTGGAGATGGTGCGCAAGGGCGGCGTCGTGAACCTTTTTGGCGGTTGTCCGAAAGATAGCAAAGTCGAATTCGACCCTTCGGTGCTGCATTATTCGGAAATCACCATCAAGTCCACGTTTCATCACACGCCGCGGTTCATCCGCGAAGCGCTGGAAACGGTGGCCCGCGGCGAACTCCGCGCCAGCGACTTGATCACCGGGGAAATCCCGCTGGCCGATCTTCCGGCCATGTTTGAGCACATGAAGCATCGCAATGGCGAACTGAAGACAGCGGTAATTCCTTGACGGTCTGCGCCGGCGCGATTGTCCCGTGCCGGCGCGATCGAAAATTCTGCCCAGGATTCGCTCGTGGTTCCACCATCCACGGACCACCAGACTCCGATGCAATTGCCCGCAAACTTCGAACTCGCGCAGAGTGTGCCGCCGCCGGATTGCGCGCCGGGCGCCGCGCAGGGATACACCCGCTGGCTGGCCACGCGGCACTATGAAAACTTCAACGTGGTATCCTGGCTGCTTCCGCGCCACCTGCACCAGCATTTCTACAACGTGTACGCCTATTGCCGCTGGGCCGACGATCTGGGCGACGAAGTCCCCGACGCGACGCAGGCGCTGGGCCTGCTGGACTGGTGGGAAGCCGAGCTCGACGCCTGCTACGCCGGCCAGCCGCGCCATGCTGTGTTTCGCGCGCTTCACCCGACGATTCGGCGGTTCGATATTCCGCGCGCGCCCTTTGCCGACTTGCTGAAAGCGTTCCGCCAGGATCAAACCACCAAACGCTATGCAGATTGGGCCGGCGTGCTCGGTTACTGCAAGTACTCCGCAAATCCGGTTGGCCACCTGGTGCTGTATCTCTGCGGGCATCGCGATGCGGAACGGCAGCGCCTCTCGGACGCCACCTGTACGGCCCTGCAGCTCGCCAACTTTTGGCAGGACGTAGCACGCGATCTGGACAAAGGACGTATCTACATTCCCCTCGACCGGGCGCTGGCCAACGGTGTGACCGAAACCGACATCGTGGAGAAGAATTTCAGTAAAGCCTACGAATCTCTGATGCGCGAACTGATTGAATACACCCGGAAGCTGTTTCATGAAGGGTTGCCGCTGGCTAAGATGGTGCGTCCGGAATTGCGCCTGGATATTGAGTTGTTCAGCCGGGGCGGCATGGCGGTGCTGGATGCAATTGAGGCCATAGGCTACGATACGCTGCACCGCCGCCCGGTGATCAGTCGCGGCAAGCAAGTGCGCCTGTTGGGCCGGGCGCTGGTTTCGCGCATGCTTGCGCCGTTTCAATCGCCAGGAGACGCCGCGGGTGCGTGATGCCGCCATCGCCGCTTCCTACCAGCACTGTCGCGGGCTCGCCCGGCGGGCCGCGCGCAATTTTTATTACGGCTTTCGCCTTCTGCCCGCGGAAAAACGCGACGCCCTTTGCGCCCTCTACGCCTTCATGCGCCGCGCCGACGATATCTCCGATGATGCCGGTTCAGCAAAGGCGGCAGGACTCGCCGCGTGGCGCGCATCGCTGGATCGCGCGCTTGCCGGGGACTATGGCGGCCACCCTTCGCTGCCCGCCCTGCATCATGCCGTTCAGCGCTACGGCATTCCAGCGCGTTACATCCACGACGTGCTTTCCGGCGCCGAAATGGATTTGAGCATTTTTGCGTATCCAAGCTTTGACCGCTTGCGCGAATATTGCTATCGCGTGGCGGGCGCCGTGGGATTGTGTTGTATTCACGTGTTTGGTTTCGCGGACACGCGAGCCCTCGAACTTGCCGAAAAACTCGGCATCGCCTTTCAACTTACCAACATCCTGCGCGATGTGCCGCGCGACCTGGAAATGGGCCGCGTGTACCTGCCTCAGGACGAACTGGCACGGTTTGGCTGCCCGCCGGGCCAGCTTGCTTCTTGGGCCCAGGACCCCGCTCAACACGGGGCAGTTCGGGAACTGTTCCGCTTTCAGGCCGCGCGCGCCTGGCAGTTCTATGAAGAAGGCCTGGGGCTGATTGCTTTGGTGAACGCCGATAGCCGTGCCGCGCTCTGGGCCCTGGCCGATATTTACAGCGGCATCCTGCAGAAGATCGAAGCGCGGGATTACGCCATTTTCTCCCAGCCTCCGGCGCGGCTTTCCACTGCGGAAAAAGTCTGGACGCTGGCGCGGGCACGCCTGGGCTTGTGGCGCGGAGCGCGCGGTCCATTGCGCGCTCCGGTTTCACGCTAGGCTGAGGCGAAGGTGGATGAACGCGGACATAACCGGATGGGTACGCATAAAACAAGAATGAAAGCTCCGGGCCTTTTCACGAACGCCTGTCTGCTCCGGTTACTCGGGACGGATTTGGTTTTGTCCGCGTGTATCTTTACAATTCGTGTCCATTCGTGTTGAAGAGCAATTTCCAATCCACTTCGGCAGAAACGAGCGGGCGCGCATCGGTCGCGGTCGTCGGCGGAGGGCTTGCCGGCTTGGCTGCATCCATCGCGCTCGCGGACGCAGGATACCGCGTGCAACTGCTGGAAAAACGACCGCACCTGGGTGGCCGCGCCACGTCCTATGACCTGCCCAACGGCGAGCACGTGGACAACTGCCAGCACGTCACTATGGGCTGCTGCACGAATCTGGAAGATTTCTACCGGCGCGTCGGCTCCGAGAAGCAAATCCGTTATTACGACCGCATCTTCTTCCTCGACCGCGAAGGCCGCCGCAGCGTGATTGAGCCTTCGGCGCTACCCCCGCCGCTGCATCTGGCGCCATCCTTCCTGTTTTTTTCTGCGCTGGACTGGGCAGACAAACTCGCGATCGCCCGCGCGATGCTGGCCATCGCGCGCGCCGGCGGGCGTCCTGCGGATGGCGCAGGCGTTTCCATGATGGACTGGTTGCGCAAGCACGGGCAAACGGAGAATGCCGTCCGGCGCTTTTGGGATACGGTCCTGGTGAGCGCGCTCGATGAGCGGCTGGAAAAAATGGACGCGGGATACGGCATCCTGGTTTTCTGGAAAGGCTTCTTAGCCAACCGGCGTGGTTTTGAAGTGGGGATCCCCACAGTACCGCTTGCCGAGCTGTACGGCGGCTGTCAGCAGGCCATCGCAGCGCGGGGAGGGGAAGTGCGCTTGCGGGCCAATGCGCGCGGCCTGCGTGTGGAGCAGGGCAAGTTTTGCGGCGTGGTGTTGGATGACGGAAGCGAAGTTTCTGCTGACTGCTCCGTGTTGGCTGTGCCACACGACGTGGTGCCGGCCCTGCTTCCAGATTCTCTGCGCACGCAACCGCCGTTTGCTGATCTTGCAAGAATTGGCGTTTCGCCCATTACCGGCGTGCATTTCTGGTATGACCGCCCGGTGATGCGCGAACCCTTCCTCACTCTGCTGGATCGAACCACGCAGTGGATCTTTAATAAAACGCTTCTTTCCAGTGCCGATTCCGCGCGGGGCCAATACCTGCAACTGGTGATCAGCGCGTCGTACGATCTGGTGGAGAAGTCACGCCAGGAAATTATCGAAATCTGCCAGCGCGAACTGGCGGAGGCTCTGCCGGAAACCCGCGCGGCCCGATTGACAAAGGCAACCGTAGTGAAAGAAGTGGCCGCCACTTTTTCTCCGGCGCCGTTCAGCGATCAATACCGCCCCGGCGCGGTGACCCCGGTTGGCAACCTGTTCCTGGCGGGGGATTGGGTGGCCACCGGCTGGCCTTCCACCATGGAAAGCGCCGTGCGCGGGGGCTATCTGGCGGCCGAAGCGGTCACGCGTTCGCTGGGAAGTCCACGCAGGTTTCTCCAGCCCGACCTGCCGCTTGAAGGCCTCTCCCGTTTTCTAGGTTGACGATGGCCAGAATTGGATTTGCAGGCACGACGGGGAGACTTGCGTCTAGTCATGAGGTGGTGGCTCACTGCGAATCGTCAGGATGACGATTTCCGGCGGGACGCGGAAGCGGATCGGGAGCAGAGTGGTTCCAATACCGGTAGTCACGAAGAGGTGATTCCCGTTTTCAACGATGTGCCCGGCAGCATAGCGGTTGCCATAGTCAGAGTGGTACAAGACCGTGCGGCCAATCAGGGGCAAGTTCAGTTGACCGCCGTGCGTGTGTCCGGAAAGCATCACATCCACACCAACAGGAAGGCGCGCGGGATCAAAAATATCCGGATTGTGGCTTAGCAGAATCACTGCTTCGGAGCGGGAAACGCCTTGCATCAACTGGGTGACATCGGGCCGGCCATACCAAAGGTCATCCAACCCGGCAATCCAGATTCTTTTTCCGTTTTTCATGATCGGCACTGCTGCATTCACCAGAAACGTGACTCCGTTTCGAGTGAGCGCTGCGCGTACCCCATCGGGGTCTCTTCCATGATCCACATTGCCATAGACTGCGTAGATGCCCAGCGGCGCATGCAACTTTCCGAATTCGGCGGCCCAGGCTTTTGGGGCGATCCAGTGGCCACCCAGAGCTGTGCCTTTCACAAAATCGCCTGCCATTGCGACCAGCTCCGGATTTTCCTTCTGTATGAGTTGAACCACTTGTCGCACTTTTTCAACGCCGACGTACAGCGATCCCACATGCAGGTCTGAAAAAAGAGCAATACGCGTTTCGGGTGGGAACCCCATCTCCGCGGGCACGCGGATTTCCTCGCGGTGCACAATCAATTGCCGCGGCTCAATCCAGCCGGCCCATATGGCGGGAAAGGCCAGCACCGCAAGCAAAATAAGCAGGAGCCTTGTCCAACGCTTCACGTTACGGCTCCCGGCGCCAGACGCTGCGGATCCAGATGCGCAAACCGGAATACTGATAGAAAGATTCTTCGCGCTCGTGTACGCGCACCGCTCGGGTAGCGGGCAAGCGCCGGAGAAACTGGAACACAGGTTTGGGGAGCATTTCGGTTACCGTCTTGCGCAGCGGCGGCAAGTGAAAGCGCAATCTGGAGACATAGGTATATTCCGGGCCACCCGTATCGCAAAAGAGCTTCTGGAAACCGGCCCTTGCGACCAGCCTTTCCAGCGTGAGCTTGGAAAAAAACGTAATGTGCGGCTCGTCGTAGCGGGGCGCCCAATGGTGGTCCGGATATTTGAGCAGCGACTCGCGCGGAATATTAGGAACTTCCGCGTAAAAAATCCCGCCCGGCTTGAGGCAGCGCCGGATCAGCGCCAGGCTCTTGCCCGGATCCTGCAAGTGCTCGAGAACATGGGAGAGAATGACCAGATCGTACTGCTCCGCGCACCCCGCCAGCACTTCCTCCATGGGGAGCGAAGCGACGGACACTCCGGTTTTTTTCAGGAAGTTCACGCAGACTTCGGAATACTCGATCGCATTTTTTCTGGCCTGCGGGAAGCGCTGCTTCAGGGAATTCAGGATGTGTCCATATCCGGCTCCCACGTCGAGCATTTCCGGGTTCGGCGTCGTCACGTGGGGCCGCAGCAGTTCGGCGATGGACTCGCCGCGATTGAAGTAGAACAGGTTGTCGCGAGGAAACGCCTGAGGATCGCTCACCTGTTGTCCGTACTGCAGGAATTTGCGGTAGTCCTCCATGTAGTATTGAGTCAGCGTTGTGGTATCCGGCTGCGGATAGACTTGCACCAACCCGCAGCCGCCGCACTCGAAAAGCGAAGGCTTGCCGAAAACCCGGCGGCCGTAAGGGGTGTTGGTCCGATAGGGCCGGACATCCTTCATCTCGGCGTTGCCACACGCAATGCAGGCAATGGGGTTCATCTGCTCCATTCTCCGGTTAAGGACTTGTGCTCACCCAGCAAAACCAAAACTCCAATGTATGTGAAACCGCCCAGAATTGCCCGTGCAAAGAACGAGGAGGGAGCCGTGTTCATCACCGTCCACATGGCTAGTCCGGCCAGCGCGGGCCGCCACAGCGCGCCGGCCAGGCTTGCGGCATAAACCAGGCGGGTGAAAAGAAGCCAAGCGGCGGAAAACCAGACGATTTCGGAAATCAATGTTGCCACCGCGGCGCCCACCAGACCATACCGCGGAATCAGCACGAAATTCAGAATGATGTTGACCGATGCCGCGCTGACCGCGCAGATCAGGTCATAGCGGTGAAAATGCGCCGCGTTCAGCCCCTGCCGGTAGGTGCCGCGCATGACCACCAGCGCGGCGGACCAGATCAGGATCTGGAAGCTGGGCACGCCCGGGAGAAACGCCTTGCCAAATACCAGGAGCATCAATGGTTCCGCCAGAAGATAGCCGCCGACGGCCGCGGGCACGGCGTAAATCGCGCAATTGCGCAGCGAGCGGTTGGCAATTTTCTGAAAGGTGGCAACGTCAGTCGAGTGCGCCTGGGCCAGCACCGGAAAGATTCCCAGAAAATACGAAACCGGCGGAGCCAGAGCCACCAGAATGAGCTTGTATGCTGCGCCGTACCAACCCACGCTCTCCGCGGTTGCCAGGAAGCCCAGCAGAATGGCATCGAAGTTGTAATTGACCAGGGCCAGGGCGTTGGCTGCGCCCAGCGTGAGGGCGCTGCCCAGGATGGCGAGGCCGCCGCGCCCGTGAAAAATCAGGGGCGATGCTCCAGTCTCCCGGCGCCACCGATACCCGAAGTAGAAGGCCAGGGCGCCTTCACTGAGCAGACGCGCCACGGGAACGAGAACCACATGCGACGGATCTTGCACCAGCCCGAAAATCACCGCGCCAAACAGTAACTGCCCGCCGACCAGCGCGCCGCCCACTAACTGCATTCGCTGCTGGCCCATGAAGTACCACTTCAGGCTAAGGGCCTGGACGAAAAGGGAGGCGCCAAACAGCAGGGCCAAGCTCCGGATGAACGGAAACCGGGGCAGCAGGGGCAGGGCTGCCAGCAGTACCAGGAAGCTGATTCCTGCGTTGGCCAGCCGTACCGCTTGCACTCTCCCGGTAAGTTCGCCAGCGATCGCGCCACGGGCAATTTCGCGAACGGCCCAGGTCTCCACGCCGGCGTCTGCGGCCAGCAGGAAATACATCACCAGAGAACTGGCGAATTCCACCGTGCCGTAGTTGCCTGCGCCGAGGACTCGCGCCAGATAGGCGAAAGCGAGAAAGGAAACGGTCTTTGCCAGGAAATCTCCGGCGGAGAGAAACAGCGTGTTGGCGAAGGGTCGGCTCAAAATCCTCCGGGCCATCTCGTAGCAGGCCTGGTGGAAAGAATCTAGCATCTCTTTCCGGTTGCGTGGGGCGTTTCCCGCCCGAGTTTGACAAGAAAGACAGTAGTGAAACAGGCTAGGGCACAGAAGTGGGCCGTCGCCGGAGACGGTAAGATTTTCTCAGCACGAGCCCTTGGTTCTGGGCCCCGAACGTGTATGATAGTAGTTCCCCCCGGAGGTAAACCCCCATGTCCGACCGGAAATACCGGCAACGGGGCTACCAAGACGCAGGAAAACCGGAAAAACGCGAGCGGACCCCGGAAGGGCGTCCCCCCAAGCAGGAGCAGATGGGTCCGCGCACGCCGCGCATGGTAGGCCGCGTAACGCGCGCCCGCTGCTCGAACTGCGGAAACGTGCTGGCTCCGGGATTCGATGTGAATGGTAAGTGCCCGAAATGCTCAACGGAATTGCATTCCTGCAAGCAGTGCGTTCATTTTGATACCGGCGCGCAGTTCGAATGCACGCAGCCGGTGCCCGAACGCGTCACCAAGAAGGACGCGCGCAACGCATGCTCCTTCTTTGAGTTCCGCTTTACCGTGGAAAAAGATACTTCCCCAGTGGCCCACGCGGCAACTTCCGCGCCATCCGCCGAAACACCTTCCCGTCCCACCGATGCGCGGCAGGCTTTTGAGAACCTCTTCAAGAAATAGCCGCAGCGAGAGAACCGCAATGAGCAACGCGCTCTTCCTGTTCATCGCGGAGGATTGGGGAACAGCGTCGGTTCGTGGATTTCTTCTTTGGCGATGGCTTCGAGTTGCGGATATTGGCGGCGCAGCGGTTCAGGAACCTCCACCTTTTTCCCGCTCAGTATGCTGATGAGTTGCAGGGCGTTGACCACCGCCTTGCCCTGGAAATGATTGTTGGTGATCACGAACGTGGTCTCCGCTTGTTCAGACACTTTTTGCGCCCGCGCGGCCCAGGGAGCCAGTTCCTCGGCGGAGTACAGATAGTTATAGCGCTCTTCGGGAGGCGTCAGGGGGTCGTCGCTGAACCACGTGTCGTAGCGGCGTCCGTGCAGCCGGACGTAGCCCACCGGGGAGGTAGTGCGCTCGGAGGGCTTGAGTGACCGGCCAATCAACGGTTGGTCAATGTTGCAAAAGCCCGTCTTCGTTTTCTGCAAAAGCTCAAAGAAGCTCGGGTTGTTCCAAGTGGCATGGCGCACTTCAATCACCAGCGGGTAAGCGCCGAAAGTCTTCAGCAGTTTCTTCAGATAGCCCACGTTGGGCGCAGTGCGGTGAAATGAAAAAGGGAATTGCAACAGGATAGCGCCCAGTTTGCCCGCGCCGGCCAGCATATCGAATCCCTCGCGGGCATCTTTTTCATCCTGCGTCGTGGCCCCGCTTTCATGCGTGAACCGCTGCCAGAGTTTCGCGGTGAACCGAAAGCGCGGGTTGAAGGCCACGCGCTCGAGCCATTTCCAGCACACCGCGGGCTTCAGCGGAGCATAGAACGACGTGTTGATTTCGATGGTGTCGAAGTAGTGCGCCAGGTATTCGGCTTCGTGGAAGCCGCGCGGTTTTTTCTGCGGATAGACGTATCCGGTCCAATCCGCGTAGGACCAGCCCGCCGGGCCCACCAAAATGCTTCTTTGGCCCGCGGCAAACGTGGGGGGGACGCTCACCTCACTATCATAACGCCCGCCGGAGCCGGTCGCCGGAAGCAATCTTTTGCCTCACCACTTCAATTCACCTTGAAGCCAGGCTCGGCGCCGGAAGCATCCCCTTGACAGTGAAATCAATGGGAACAATCCGGTAGCGGTAGACCATTCCATGGTCACCCACCACATAGCCGCTGGTCCGCGCCGGCAGGCTGGAGGCTGCGACCATGGCGGGAAAGGCGATGTCCCGCGAAGTCCAGCTCTTCCCGCCATTGGACGTGTACACCATTCGCCGGTACCGTACCATCCACCCCACTTCATTATCCGCGAACCAGATATCGGGCTTGCCTTCGGGCGCTCCTGCCACGCCATCCCAAGTCTTGCCGCCGTCGCTGGTCCGGAACATCTTGCCTTCCTTGGTCCGCAGCAGGCCATTCTCCGTATCCAGGAACCAGAGCGATCCCTCGCCGGAATCTTCTCCTGGCAGGACCACCCAGGCCTTCCACGTGTCTCCGCCATCGTCTGTGCGGATAATCATGTTGCCGCCGTCATCCGGCAGCGGCCCGATGGCGTATCCGGTATCCGCGGTAGGGAAGTGAATCCGGTGGAAGTAACATTCCGCATCGCGAGTCAGGCCCTTGATCTCCGCCTTGATTTTGCAGCGTTGTACGGCCTTCCAGGTTCTGCCACCGTCGGTGGTGCGCATCAGGTCGCGCTTCCAATCGGCCACGAACCCCGTTGTTGCGGACGTGAAGACATGCTGATAGCGGTGTTCGGGCACGGTCCCGGACAGCGTCCAATTCTGGCCGTCGCTGGTGGTGTAGAGCTTGTGCGTTGTGCCCGTATTCCCCTGCACGGCAAAACCGTGCGTGGCATCCACGAATTGCACGTCGGCAAAGCCCCGGTCGCTCGATTCCGGGTCGCCTGCCTGCAATTCCCAGGTCTTTCCCCCATCCTTGGTGTGGTAAATCACCCCTCCCTGCACTTCCGACTTTCCGCCCGCGACCCAACCCTCTTCCGCGCTGACAAAGTGTACTGACTTCAGTGCGATATCCTCCGGGACATTCACCGGTTCCCAGATTGCTTTGAACTTCGGCTGCGCGCTGCCTGCCGGTGCTTTAGCTGGTCCTGCCTTCTTGGTCGGAGCCTGACCCCCAGCATTGGAGCTGAGCAGCGTTGCCAGCATGAGTGTTACCACGGCTGCAAATGACGTTCGCACTGTAAATGGATTCCCTGAGGTCGCCATTCCCGCCTCCTGGTTTTTATTTGAGATAGCCCTAACCCTGTAATGAAGTACTTTGTTCTTCAACCCGGGTCCTGTCAAGCCTTGCAGGACCTGCAAGCGGGAGTACTTGCAACCGCCCCATCAGGGTGCTAGGCTGAATTCAGATGGAACGCAAATTCCATCCGCGATTGCTCTCCTGTACCACCATTCCAAGAAACAGGTGCGCTGATGAACATTCTGGTGAACTACAAGCAGGTGAATCTGCGCAAACCGGTAGATGTCGAAGTAGCCCGCCACATGGGTAAGCTCAACCGTTTGTTGAAAGCCTATTCCCCGGATCTGGTGCAATTGCACGGGGCTTTTGATTTGCACCCGCGCACGCAGGATTACATGTTCTCGTTGCGGCTTTCTTTGCCCACCGGGACATTGAATTCTTCTGGGGAAGGGCCTACGGTGCGGCTCAGCGTGAAGCACGCCTTCGGGGAAATCGAAAAGCTGATCAAGAAACATCAAAGCAAACTACGCCGCGACCACGAATGGAAGCGGGTCAAGCGCACCCGCGCCATCGCCTGAGCTAGCCGGAGGTTTCCGCTGGCCGGTTACTGCAAGGGAGCCGTGTGTTCCGAGGATTGGGCGGCCTCGCCGGCGCCAGTTTGCCAGAATTTCGCCGCCCGGCTAGAATGGAGGCATCGCTTCAGCGGCGCTAGTCACTAGCCACTAGTCACTAGTCACTCGTCACTGAAATCAGCAGGGGCGTAGCTCAGCGGTAGAGCAGCTGCCTTTTAAGCAGAAGGTCCCGGGTTCGATCCCCGGCGCCCCTACCAATCTAATCGATTGAAA
>CAZCNH010000010.1:27955-74583 GCA_964500065.1 uncultured Acidobacteriaceae bacterium | reverse complement strand
GCTACGTGCGCTTCGCCGACCGCGCCGTGCATCTGTTCGACGGCCGCGTGGTGGAAGAAAGCGTTGCCGCACAGGAAGGCATCGCCGACTAAGAGTTCTTACGATAGGAACATCGAGCCATGTGGCTTGTCGGTTTGTCGGATCGTCTTTTGTTGGATGGTTTGACGGGAAGATGGGCTGATGGCTCGGTTGTTTTGAGGGGGTTCCATGAAGAAAGCACTCATCTTGAGTTACTTCGCGTTGGTCGCTGTGGTGCTGTTCACGCCCCAATTGGGAAAGTCCGAACCGCAGGACCGGGTTGTGATCCGCAGCGTTGATACCGGCGATCAGCGCATCGTTTTTCGAAACGGGGAAGTCGTAAGCATTCCTGCAGACTGGTTTGACTTTCGCCACGATCGGCGGTGGCGCGACCGGTCCTTCCGCTTGAATAGCGGGCGGGGTATTGAAAACCTGCGCGAACTGCGCAATCTGCGGGAACTTGGCCGGCTCGAGCGGTTAGGTGAACTGCGCCACCTGGGGGAACTGCGACGCCTGGATCGCCTGGACCGGCTGCATGATTTGCGACTCGAACGGCTGGAGCGCCTCAACGACCTGCGATTCGATCGCCTGAACCGGCTAGGCCGCCTGAACCGTTTGAATCGCCTGGACCGCGTGTGGCGCGAAGAGTTCTAGGGTGTGCGGCACCAGAATAACACTGAAGTTTTCTACCTGTAACTGAACCGGCCTGGCGCGGTATTCACCCACCGAGGAGTCATAACCATGCGCAAGGCTCTGATTCTTTCCTACCTGGTTTTGGTCGCCGTCGTCCTGCTGATCCCCCGCACCTACGCGCAAGACTCGGTTCGCGGCGAGTGGGACATCACGTTGCGTGACGGCGGTTCGGACGGCCAGCGGATTTGGCTGCGCATCGAAACGCGCGAGGGTCTGCGCAGTCACTCCAGTTCCAGCGACCACTATCTGCGCTCCGGCTTTAGGAACCTGCCTGCCAACCCCGACGGTCCCGTGAAATTCGAGATGGTCCGCGAGGCAGGAACGCTGGCGTTTGCAGGCGTATTCCGCAACGGGCGCGGCTCTGGTGATTTCCAGTTCACACCCAACCGCTCTTATGCTGAAGCCATAGGCGGTTACGGGATCAGCCCCCTTTCCACTTGGGATTTGTACTCCTTTGCTGTTTTCAATATCACCGAGCGAGCGGTGAAGGAATACCGCGACCTGGGTTACACCTCGCTTAGCAAAGACAACCTCATCGCCATGGCCATTCACGGCGCTTCTCCGGCCTATATCCGCGAAATGGGCGCGGTGGGTTACAGGCGGCTCGATGTAAACCACCTGGTGAGCATGCGCATTCACGGCGTGAGTCCCGAATTCGTCCAGGAATTGCGAGACTTGGGATACGAGCAGATTTCCATCAACGACCTGGTCACCTTCCGCATCCACGGCGTGAGCCCCAGCTTTGTTCGCGAATTCCGGGATCTTGACTACTCGCATATTGACGCCGATGATCTGGTGAGCATGCGCATCCACGGCGTGCGCACCGAATTCGTGCGCGAGTTGAAATCACTCGGCTACGATAAGATCCCCGTATCCAAACTCATCGAAATGCGCATCCACGGCGTATCCACGGATTTTGTCCGCGGCATCCAGTCCCGCGGCTTCAAAGATGCCACCATCAACGAACTGATCCAGATGAAAATTCACGGCATCGGCACGCACCGCGCGGGCAGCAAGACTTGGTTGTAGCGAAAGATGGCTCTGCGCCACTGGCGTCCTTCCCGATTGTCTTTTCTTGAGCGCTACTCCCGCCCGCTTCCGAAGGGGTGTTTCTGCTTTTCCTAACCGAAACTTACCGAGTCAGTCTAATTGAGGATATGGCACTTCTCGATAGGACAGCCCAAGACATTCGATATGGCTTCCGGAGCCTGGTGCGGGCTCGCACGTTGACTCTTGCCGCGCTGCTTACCCTGGCGCTAGGCATCGGCGCCAATAGCGCGATCTTCACGGTGGTCAACTCTGTGCTGCTGCGGCCACTTCCATACAAGGATTCCGACCAGCTCGTCGCCGTATTTCTGAACGAAGTGAATCTCGGCGAAAAACGGAATCCAGCCTCGCCGGGAGAGTTCCTGGAATGGCAGCGGCAGAGCCGCACGCTTGCGCATATGACTGCCGCGCGACCCTGGTCGCCGGCAGTTCTTGGGTTGGATCGCCCCGATCGCATCAACGGCCTGAAGACTTCGGCAAGCCTATTCGATTTACTCGGCGTCCAGCCAATGCTGGGCCGTACCTTTCAACCTGATGAAGGCGAGCCCGGCCGCGAGAACGTGATGGTACTGGGTCATGCCTTGTGGCAGCGGCGGTTCGGCGCGGATTCAGCAGCCATTGGCAAAAAAATCTCACTGGACGGGAAAACTTTCCTGGTAATCGGCGTGATGCCCCGCGAGTTCCGCTTCCCGCCGTTCTGGAACACCCGCGCGGAATTCTGGGTGCCGCTGGCGCTGACCTCCGAAGACAAGAACAATTTCGGCGCGCGGATGCTGCGGGTGTTTGCGCGCATGAAACCCGGCGCCACGCTGGGCCAGGCGCAAGCGGAAATGCATGCCATCAACTTGCAACTGCGGCAGTCGCGCGGGGAGCCATCGGATGCGCTGGATGTGAATGTCGAACCGCTCCTGGAGCCGGTGGTGAGCAAGACCCGCCCGGCGCTGCTTCTGCTTCTGGGCACGGTCGGTTTTGTGTTGCTGATCGCCTGCGCCAATGTATCGAGTTTGTTGCTGGCAAAAGCCTTGGGGCGCCAGCGGGAAATCGCGGTGCGCGTCGCGCTGGGCGCAGGTCGCATGCGGCTGTTGCGCCAATTCCTCACCGAAAGCCTGCTGCTCGGGTTGCTGGGCGGCACTTTGGGGATCGGCGTGGCAGCCGCCGGGATTCGCGCGCTGGTCACCCTGAGCCCGCAGAACTTGCCGCGCCTGAACGAAATCACATTTCACCCGACGGTTTTGTGGTTTACGTTTGCCCTGGCGGTCGGCTCCAGTTGTTTGTTCGGGATGGTTCCCGCATGGCAGGCTTCGCGCCCGGATGTGAATGATGTGTTAAAGGCCGGAGGCAGGCAAGCGGGCGGCACGCAGGCTACGGTGCGAAACCTGCTTGTTGTCATCGAAGTGGCTCTTGCGCTTGTTTTGCTCGCAGGCGCAGGCCTGCTGTTGCGGAGCTACTGGAATATTCGCGGGCTCGACCCTGGGTTCAGCCGTGAAAATGTTCTGACGGCCACCCTTACCTTCAGCGGCTCGCGCTACACCGGGGCGCAACAGGATCAATTTCACCGGCTCTTGCAATCCCGTTTGCAGGCGCTGCCCCAGGTGCGCGCCGCCGGATTCATCAGTTTCCTTCACATTGGTGGGGATTTGTGGAACACGCGCTTTCAAGTGGAAGGCCGGGAAGCGCGAAAGGAGGAAGAAGCGCCGCGCGCCAGCTTCAAGGTGGTCACGCCGGGATTTTTCGCCGCCGCCGGGACGCCCATTTTGCGTGGTCGCAATTTTTCCGCACAGGATACGGCCTCCTCCCCGCAGGTGGTGATCATCAACGAAAGACTGGCGAGCCAGCAATGGAGCGGCCAAAATCCCATCGGCCGGCGGATTCGCACCGGCATGACCGAAGGATGGCAGACCGTGGCCGGGGTGGTCGCAGATGTGCGGCAGGAAAACCTGACCGAACCCGCACGAGCCGAGATTTACTTTCCCTACTCGCAGAATCCTGTTCCCTGGTGGACGCAGGCGACCCTGGTGGTCAGCGGCACGGGGGCGATTGAACCATGGACGCAGGCGGTGCAATCGGAGGTGTGGGCGCTCGACCCCAACCTGCCGGTCAGCGATGTCCGTACGCTCGAGAACATCCTGGACCGCGAACTGGCCCAGCCGCGTTTTGACAGCGCCTTGATTCTGATGTTTGCCGCGGTTGCGCTGGTGCTTTCGGTGATCGGAATCTACGGCGTGCTGAATTATTCGGTGAGCCAGCGCATGAAGGAAATCGGCCTCCGCGCAGCACTGGGGGCGCAACCGCGACAGGTGTTGGGCCTGGTGATGGGCTCAGGCCTGAAATTGACCCTGACCGGCGTTGGTATCGGACTAGTTGGCGCGCTGGCGCTCACGCGGTTGATGCAGGGGATGCTATATGGCGTCGAACCGGCCGATCCTGCCACGCTTCTGGTGGTCTCCGCGCTGCTGACCTTTGTTGGATTGGCAGCGTCTTACCTTCCGGCACGGCGAGCTCTGCGCGTTGATCCGATGATTGCTCTGCGCAACGAGTGATTCCGCGGTCCTTTTCCGGGGCTTGTAGTTCCTCATACCACTGAAGTCCCGAGTATCGCGGGCCACCCCTGTAACCCTTTTCCGGCAGCACGGTATTCGACTGAGGAAGAGTGTCTTTACGCTCGGGTACGGGAAAATTCAAAGGAACTCTCGCTGGAAGGATTGCGTTTATCTCTTGGGGGAATCATGGAAACCATCTGGCAAGACATCAAGTATGGCGCGCGCATGCTGCGCCAGAACCCGGGCTTTACCCTGGTGGCGGTGCTCACCCTGGCGCTGGGGATTGGCGCGAATAGCGCCATTTTCAGCGTGCTGAATGGCGTACTGCTCAAGCCGCTGCCGTATCCCGAAGCCGACCGGCTGGTATTCCTCACCGAATGGTCGCAGCAAGTACCCAACATGAGCTTTTCCGTAGAAAACTTCAAAGACCTGCGCGACCAGAACAAAGTATTTGAAAACATAGTAGCGTTCCGCAGCCAGAGTTACGTCCTCACCGGCTTTCAGGAGCCGGAACGGCTCAACGGGCGCCAGGCCACCAGCGGCCTGTTTCAGACGCTGGGGGTGAAGCCGATCTTGGGCCGCGAATTTTCCGCGGAGGAAGACAAGGTTGGCGCGCAAAAAGTTGTCCTGCTGGGAGAAGGCTTCTGGAACCGCCGCTTTTCCCGCGACCCCAGCGTGATCGGCCGGCAGCTCCTGCTGAATAACGAGTCGTACACGGTAATTGGCGTCATGCCGGGCACGCTGCACGGCACACTACGCCTGAATGATGTATGGGCGCCCCTGCTGCCCAACGAAGAACAAATCGGAGGACCACAGCGCCGCGGCAGCCACCCTGGAATTTACGTCGCCGGGCGCATGAAGCCTGGCATCACCGTGGAGCAGGCGCGGGCTGAAGTTGTGGGCATCGCCAAGCGACTCGCGGAGCAATATCCCTCCAATGCCAAGCAAAGCATGACCGTCGAGCCGCTGCTGCGTGCTGTTGTGGGCGATCTGGGTTCGGCGCTGTGGGTATTGATGGGCGCGGTGGCGTTTGTGCTGCTTATTGCGTGTTCCAACGTGGCGAATCTGCTGCTGGCGCGCGCCGCGGGCCGGCAAAAGGAGATTGCGGTGCGCACTGCGCTGGGCGCGGGCCGCGCACGGATCGTACGGCAACTGCTTACCGAAAGCGTATTGCTTTCCTTGTCGGGCGGCGTCTTGGGGCTCGGTCTTGCATATGCCGGGGTGAAGGGCTTGATGGCTATCACCCCCGCGAATACGCCGCGCATCAACGAAGTGCAGTTGGATGGGTGGGTGCTCGCATTTACCATGGTGCTCTCTTTTGGCACGGGCTTGGTGTTTGGACTCGTCCCCGCACTGCAATCTTCCAGAACCGATACCGCAGAAACGCTGAAAGAGGGCGGACGCGGCACAAGCGGCAGCGTGATGCGGCATAAAGTGCGGAGTGGTCTGGTAATCGCGGAAGTCTCCATGGCGCTGGTCCTGCTGGTGGGCGCGGGGCTGATGCTGCGCAGCTTCATGAATATCCTCGAGGCTGATCCCGGGTTTCGCTCCGAACGCGTGATGACCGCAAGCTTTTCCTTGCCGCAGGCAAAATACAATGAGCCGGCCAAGATCAGGCTCTTTCTGGATGCGGCTGTAAAGAAAGTGCAGGCCATTCCCGGTATCGAGATGGCGGCCACCACCTTGCCGCTGCTGGGCGGTTTTCAAAGTGGCTTTGTTGCGGAAGGCCAGCCTGAACCCCAGCCCGGGCAAATGCCCTCTACCGATGTGACCCGCATCACGCCCGATTACTTCCGCGTAATGGCCATGCCTCTGCTGAAGGGCCGCGCCTTCACCGAAATGGATACCGATGGGCAGCAACTGGTGTGCATCGTGGACGAAACCATGGCGCAAACCTACTGGCCCGGCCAAGACCCGTTGGGCAAGTGGATCCGCTTCGGCAACAATGTGCAAAACCCGCGCATGACCATCGTGGGGGTAGTCCCGCACGTGAAAAATTACGGCGTGGACCAGGAGTCACGCGTGGAGATTTATCTCCCCGTGATGCAGAACACCTTTGGCTTCGCAACGTTTGTGATTCGCACTGCGGGCGATCCGGGCGCTATCACGTCTGCCGTGCGCCAAGCGGTCCTTTCGCTCGATCCGGATGTGCCGATTTATGGAGCGCGGGCACTCGATGACATTCTTGCCGATAGTCGGGGGCAACGGCGGATCGGCGCGCAGTTGCTGGCTGCGTTTTCCCTGCTGGCGCTGGTTCTGGCCGCCGTGGGTATTTATGGGGTAATGGCGTATGCGGTGCAGCAGCGCACGCAGGAAATCGGTATTCGCCTGGCCTTGGGCGCCCAGAAAAACGACATCCTCAAGATGATTGTGGGCCACGGAATGATTCTCGCGGGCATCGGCGTGGCCATCGGATGGGTGGCAGCCTTTGGGACATCGTTCGGATTGACGCGTGCGGTGGCCACGCTGCTCTTCAAAGTGAGTCCAGCTGATCCGCCGACGTTTGCCAGTACGCCGCTGCTGTTGCTTGCGGTTGCGCTGCTGGCCTGTTACCTCCCCGCGCGCCGGGCCATGCGCGTAGATCCCATGGTGGCATTGCGCTATGAGTAGGAAGCGGGTAACCCGGACAGCTCGGGGAGGTATTCAAGCCAAGCCGCCGTTTGGGAACGCTGCGGCCATTGCTTGCGGACCAAACTTCTGAAAGGACCGTCAAAGAAACATGACGAACTTCCTGGCAGACCTGCGCTATTCATTGCGTACTTTGGGGCGCAGCCCTTTGTTCGCGGCTGTCGCCATACTTTCGCTGGCGCTGGGAATTGGCGCCAACACCGCCATCTTTACCCTGATTGACCAGATCATTCTCCGCAAGTTACCGGTAAAAGACCCCGATAGCTTGGTGATGCTCTATCAGCGCGGCTCGCACATGGGCAGCAACATGGGCAGCCGAATGCACTCTTATCCGATTTATCAGGATTACCAGAAGAAGGCTGAGCCGCTGGCCGAAGTGCTCTGCCGGCGGCTGGTTCCCACCTCTTTCAGTGTGGATAACCAGACCGAGCGGCTGGATGCTGAACTGGTCTCCGGAAACTATTTCACCATGCTGGGCGTGAAACCTGCGCTGGGGCGCGTTTTCAGTTCCGAAGAAGATGACCGCGTGTTTCAAGGCCATCCCTCGGTTGTGCTGAGCTACAACTACTGGGCCACGCGCTTTTCCAAAGACCCAAGCATCATCGGCAAGAAAGTCCTGGTGAACAACTATCCGATGACCATCGTCGGCGTTTCCGCCGCGGGGTTCATCGGACTCGATCCCGCGCAATCGCCGCAGATTCGTGTCCCCGTCCTGATGCAACCGCTGGTGATGCCGGAATTCACCTGGATCAAAATTGACGACCGCCGCACGCGCTGGGTGCAGGTGTTTGCCCGGCTCAAGCCGGGCTTCACCTCGGAATCGGCTAAAGCGCCCTTGCAGACCTTGTTCTCCCAAATCCGCGAATACGAAATGACGCTGCCGGCGGCGGCGAAGTGGTCCGATTACATGCGCGCGCAGTTCCGCAAAGGCACGATGAACTTGGAAAGAGCCGACAACGGCTATTCCAGCCTGCGCAACGATTTTTCCAGCGCCTTGCTGGTGCTGATGTGCATGGTCGGGCTGGTGCTGTTGATCGCCTGCGCCAATGTGGCCAATCTGTTGATCGCCCGGGCGTTCGCGCGGCAGAAAGAAATTTCCGTGCGGCTCTCCCTGGGCGCCACGCGGGGGCAATTGATCCGCCAGTTGCTGGTGGAGAGCATGGTGCTTTCCGGCGCCGGCGGCGTGGCCGGCGTCGCCCTGGCGTTTGCCATGACGCGCGCGCTGCTGGGGTTTATCCCGGTAGAGAGCAATCCGCTGCTGCTGCGCGCTGAACCTGATGCGCGCATCCTGCTGTTTACGCTCGGAGTCACTGTGTTGACCGGGTTCGTTTTCGGGTTGGTGCCGGCGCTGCGCGCCAGCCGCGCGGATTTGTGGACCACGCTGAAGGATACGGTGGGCTCGATCGCCGGATCCGGCGGCGGCTCGCTTTTTTTGCGCAAGGGGCTGATTGCGGCGCAAGTGGCGCTGAGCTTTCTTCTCTTGTTTGGCGCCGGCCTGTTCGTGCGCAGCCTGCAAAATCTGAAGACGACGGATACCGGTTTCCATGAAGCGGATAGCCTGGTCACGTTCCAATTGGCCCCGGGCTTGAGCGGCTACAGTGTTCCTCGAGCGGTGAACTTCACCCGCGACCTGCTGCAAAATATCCGCGCGCTGCCCGGCGTGAAGGCGGCGGGCTACAACGTGGTTTCTGTGCTGGCGGGCAATGAGTGGGACAGCAGCATGTCCGTCGAAGGCCACCAAGCCAAAGACGGCGAAGACATGCAGGCGTTCATGAACGCCGTTTCACCGGGCTACTTTGAGGCCATGGGAGTGCCCCTTTTGGAAGGCCGCGATTTCAACGCGGGGGACGTGAAAGATTGGGGCTTCGACGACTCGAAGAAGGTCGTCGGCGGGAAAGTAGCCATCGTCAACCGCAAGTTTGCACGGCATTTCTTTGGGGACAAAAGCGCGATTGGACGGCACGTCGGTTGGGGCACCGGGCCCGACGCCAAGCTGGACATCGAGATTATCGGCGTCACGGCGGACACCTTATACGAAGGGCCGCGCGAAGGCGTGCGCCGCCAGGTATTCATTCCCAACTATGGCAACACGGGCGTGACCTTTTATGTGCGCACCAGCACCGGTCCGCATACGGCGTATTCCGCGTTGCGCGCGGAAGTGCGCAAACTCGATGCGGCTATGCCCGTGTATCAACTGAAGACGCTGGAAGCGCAACTCGACGAAACCCTGCTTACCGACCGCCTGATTGCGCTGCTCTCAGGGGGATTTGGCCTGCTGGCAACGCTGCTGGCGGCGATTGGGTTGTACGGCGTGATGGCCTTTGTGGTCGCGAGGCGCACCAAGGAAATGGGCATCCGCTTCGCGCTGGGCGCGCAACGCGGTTCGGTGATCTGGCTGGTGATGAAAGAAGTTTTGCTATTGCTGGTGATCGGGCTGGCCATCGGTGTTCCATCGGCAATGGCGCTGGGCCGCTATGTTTCTACGCAACTCTACGGCATTCAGGGCAGTGACCCGTGGATTGCCGGCACCACGGTGATGCTGCTCACCGCTGTGGCCGCGTTCGCGGGCTTGATCCCCGCGCAGCGCGCCAGCCGCATTGACCCCATGCTGGCCCTGCGCTTCGAATAGGGAACCACCTAACAAACATAGCCTTCCCTCATGTTCCAAACCGAATTCTCCACAAGGGTTCAAAAAGATGGGACGCGAGAAGGCAGGCCCAAGAATGTGTCCCTTCCATTAAACCTCGTCATTCTGAGGCCCGGTTTGGGCCGAAGAATCTCGATGGCAGGGAGGCCTTGAAGCAGAATGAAGAGGTCCATGCGCGGAAGCACGCTTGTAGGCCGTCCACCGGCCTCCGCTATGAGAAATGCGGCCTAATCAGATCGTGATTGTGCAATCCTATGCCTCACAGCATGGCACGAGAAATGTACAAGGTTGTAGACATGCACACGGCGGGCGAGCCGGTGCGCATCATTGAGGAAGGATATCCGCGCTTGGAGGGCCGCACCATTCTGGAAAAGCGCCGCGATGCGCAGGCGCGCTACGATCACATCCGGACGCGGCTGATGCTTGAGCCGCGCGGCCATGCCGGCATGTACGGCGTGATCCCCACCGAAGCCACCCATCCCGAAGCGGCCTTTGGCGTTCTGTTCATGCACAATTCCGGCTACAGCACGATGTGTGGGCACGCGACAATCGCTCTCGGCCGGTGGGCCATCGAATCTGGACGAGTGCAGCCATCCGGCGATGTGACGCGCTTCGCCGTCGAAGCTCCCTGCGGGCTGGTGCGCCTGGAAAGTCATCTGCGCGATGGCAAGGTGTACCGCAGCTACTTTGAGAGTATCCCCTCGTTCGCCAGCCACCTCGATGCGTGCATACATGTGCCCGGTTTAGGCGCAGTCACCCTGGACCTCGCATACGGCGGCGCGTTCTACGCGATTCTCCCAGCCTCGCGACTGGGAATTTCCTTCTGGGAAACCCCGCTCGAACATCTGGTGAATGCAGCGAAGCGCATCACTGTGGCCGCGCGCCAGGCGCTGCAAGTCCGCCACCCGAAGGAACCGGACCTGAGCTTTCTCTACGGAACGATTCTCACCGACGATGCCGATCCGCAAGAAGCAGAGCCAACGTACAATCTGTGCGTTTTTGCGGAAGGCCAGATTGACCGCTCACCCACCGGTAGCGGGGCGACGGCGCGCATGGCTCTGGACTTTGCGCTCGGGCGCGCGCAGCCGCGCCACGTGCGCGAGTTTCGCGGCGTCACTGGCGTCGGTTTTTCCGCTGAAATCATCTCCGCGCAAGGGGAAGGCTTGGCCGCGCGCACCGTGATGCGCGTGGGCGGCTCATCGCACTTCACCGGGGAATCCACGTTGATAATCGAAACGGACGATTTGTTGCGAGACGGGTTCTCCCTGCCTGCTAGCCTTGCAAAAGTGAGGCCGTAAAACCCGGTGCTTCCGCGAACGCGAGAGATCAGGCGTGCTCGACCACTCTCTTCAGGCTCGCCAAACCCTTTTCAAAGTCACCCCCGACCATCTTGTCCACATCCATGAACATGCCCATGGCCTTCGAGATGAAATTGTTCCGTCCGGTCATGGTCCACGTAACTTGCGTGCTTCCGCCTTCCTGACGGAAGAGAAACTCCACGGCGTTCGTACACGCAAACGGCTTCAGAAATTCCAACTTCATGCGGATGCTTTCGTGCGGCCGGCTCTCTGTAATGGTCATGCTGCCTTCGCCGACGTCTTTGTTTCCCGCCCAGCACATCCGCGCTCCCGTTCCGGAGGAAGGTCCTTCAAAAGTGCTCTTGGCATTCGGATCTTTCTTTGCCCAAGGCGACCATGCTTCCCACTTGCGCAAGTCGTTCACGTGCTCAAATACTGCCGCGGGAGGGACAGTGAAACTTCCCGTGCGGCGCACGCGCAACTCCGCAGGCCGGCTGGCAACAACTATCAAAAAGAGAGCAACCAGCGCAGCACTACCAACTAGAACTGCAACCGTCATGTGTTTTCTCCTTGAGTTTTCAGGGATCGTAAGAATTATTTCGCCGCGTAACGCCGCACCGAAAGCGCAATCGGCAGTCCTACCAGGAACATAATGGCCAGCAAACCTTGCAACCGCAGAGTGGGTTTTGCACCCAGAGCTGAAAGGGGCAGGACTACCCGGTTCATCACCAGGTACACGATTGCGCCATACAAGACGCCGCAGGGCAGCGCATAACGGATAAGCATCGCGAGTTTGCGGCTTGCCAGAAAATAAGTTGTGGCGGCGCCGTGGGTGATCACGAAGTGCAGCACCAGGCCCAGCGCAGCCATTCCCACGCCTCCATTTTGAATCACATCGCGCCCCAACAAGCCCGCAGCGATTCCTCGGAGCATGCGATCGGGCGCGCCTCCGGCCAGCAATGTCGTGATGATGGCGTAGGTAATGTCGAGAATTCCGGCGACGACGCCTCCGACAACGATTGCGGCTAGCGGGCGATTTCCCGTCATCCCATCCCCCGGTGTGACTGCCACGCGTGGCCGATTATGAAGGGGGCCCTAAGAGGCGTCGCGCACATTCGGACGATTTTCGCCACGACCGTTGCAACGCCTATCCCGCCTTGGCTACGAATTGGGCTCTTGATACAGGCCGACTATGTTCCCTGCGGGGTCACGGAAGCGCGCGGTGATTTCCGGCGCATCCACGCCGATGGGCTGCACGATAATTCCACCCCGGGCTTTCACCGCTTCCACCGCTTGCGCGACACTGTCCACCATAATGTAGAAAAGAAAACCCGGCGTGCCAGAGACCGGCCTGCCAGTAACCCACGTCCCGCTGACTTCGCCGGTTGGATCGTCAAACGCTACGTGGCCATCACCGCGTAACCGGATTTTCCAGCCAAACACGGCGCCGTAAAACGCGGAGGACTGCTCCACATCCACTGCCGGAATTTCGACATAGCAAATCTTTCCATTGGCTCGCGTTGGACCCACGGTAAAGCCTCCACCGACAACCCGGTTTTATTGCCGCACCCCTTCTTCGCGGCGCTGTAGCAGCCCTCCAACCCACGCACAAGGCAATGCTGTCAAAATGAGAGAAATCGGGTACCAGGCTGGACCCAGCTCCAAGGGAATCGCGGCCACTGCGCCCATTGTGCTTAGCACCAGGCCGATGACTCCCAAGGCCAGCGCGTGCCCCATGGGATTGTGCGGAGCCAAGCGGGCTGCAATGTAGCTGCCCAGAATCCCAATGGGAATCCGGTAACTTAGAGCCAGAAAGTTCAGGGCGGGATCGTGCATCGGCCGGCCCCACGGCGGATAAACCTCGAGCACATGCAAAAGCTGATCTATACCCAGGGAAAGGACAAAAATTGCCAGCATTCCCAGGAATACTGCGCCGATGCTTTTCCAAGAGTAACGCTGCGGTTTGCCTGCTTTCATCACCTCTCGCCTCCCGTTTTCTGTTCAAGTTGCGGCCATGTCGCAGCTTATTTTCTGAGCAGGACAATCTGGCCGGCATGATAGGCGTTATGTTGCGGCAAGCCAGTCAGCTCAAAATAGAAGTTGCTCTTCTTCCCAGGCACGCTGTCTCGCAATTGCGCTTCCGGGGTCTCTTCCAGCGTTTTCATCAAAGAACGGTAGGCAGAAAAGACCTTTGCCTGCGCTTGTTGCCACGTGGCTTCGCTCACCTCGGAAGGGGAAGGAAAGTTCTCTTCGATGGGCGGTACGGATCCGACCACTTGGCCGGATAAGCGGCGACGCACGGCGTCAATCCAAAAGCCGGTGTGCAGAAAGATCTCCCAGATGCTGTGACCCCCGGGCAGAGGCTTTGCAGCAGCCTGCGCGGCGGTGACGCCCGACACCGATTCCATCACCGATGGCCCATGCCACGCGCCCCCCTCAAACGAACGGCGAATCTGATCCACGATTCGTTCCATGTCATAGGTCTTCACTGCCTTCGTTGGTCTTGTCATAGAAACTCCCCAGCCTGTCATTCGCGCAAACGGCTGAAAACCGAATCGTGATCCTTCATGGCGCCGTGGCAGCTATGGCATTGCTGCGCGGCCCGCGGTTTCAAAGTGCGATTGCCGCCCGCGAACTCCTCGTAACCCCATCCGCCCGTGGCCGAAAAGCGCTGGCTATCTTTTTCCATCACATCAATGAATCGGCGCGAGCCTTCGGTGGTGTTTCCGTTCACCTCACGCGTTTCCAGGACATCGAACACCAGCACCGAACCGTCGGCGAACCGGCCCGCATTGTAACCCTGCACCGCCAGTTCATTCGCGTAGATATGATGCCATCCACCCACGCGCCCAAAAAACGGACTGGCAGGGCCGACGATCACGCTTTTCACGTGAGCCCATTTCCGGTAGCCCTCAGGGAACGCGACCGGCTTTCCCTCCGTTGCGCCCAGCATGGCTGCCAGAGTCGCGCCCACCAGAATCATGACCAATACAAGCTGTCTTGCAGGCATGTCTGAAATCCTTCATCACACTAGCCCCGGAAACCCGAACCCACCGTGCGAGGAAAGAGTTTGCATGATTCTGCTTTTGTCGTCGCGCACAGGCGTACAATTCCAGACACGTTTGGACAGGGGAGGGAGGGAAGGGAAGCTTCGGGCCCGCTAGTGAGACCTGCGTTGCAGCGCCTTCGGGGTAATGCCGAGCAGCCGCCTCATGTGCCGTGCCAGGTGGCTCTGATGGGCAAAGCCCGCTTCCAGCGCAATTTGGCTGATGGGCAGCTTGCCCTGTGCCAGCATCTCCGTAGCGCGCTCCACGCGCCGGCGGATCATGTACTGGTGCGCGGGCATCCCTACCGACTTGCGGAATTGCGCTTTGCAATGGGAGATGCTTACGCCTGCTACTTGGGCAATATCCTCCAGCGATATTTCGGTCGCCAGATTTTCTTCAATATACGAGAGCACCTGCTTCAAGCGGTTGGGCGGCAAACCTCCGCCCGGCAGGCGTGGCTGGCGGTTCAGCGAGCTGTGCCGCTGAATCAATTGCGCGGCAATGGCGGTAGCCATGCCCTCCAGGAATAGCCGACCACTGGGATAGCCCATCTCCATTTCCGCTTTCAGCGCCCACGCCAGGTGTTCGAGTTGCGTGTCGCGCACCTGGAAGCGGTTGCTGATTTGCACTCTTTGGGAATCGCCGCAAGCGTCTTGCAGGGCCTCCCGCAAAACATCCGGTGCCAGGCTCATCACGAAAACCGTGTCCACATCCTCGTTTACCCAGCGGCTGGCCATGCCGCGCGGGATAATGTCAATGTCGCCGTGCACCGCGCGGCCGCGATGGCTTTCACCGCCGCGCGCGCAGGCTACTTGTACGGCGCGGCCCACGTGCACGCTCACAATGACGCGATCCATGCCCGGAAAATCGTGGACTCCGCGCGGATCAGAGAGCATCCGTACACGCAACGGCTCCGCAGCCCCGATCTGGACCGGCGCCTGCCCAATCCTCGCTGAACCTGTGGCCATGATCCCCATAGATTAACCCAGCTCCCCAAAAGGTTGGCTCAGCTGTTGACGGCGACATCTTCTCCTTCTCCGCCATGTTGCGGAACCCCGATCATACGGATGCTGCCGCCTGACGCACTGGTTTCACCTCGCTGTGCCATTTCCAAATGGAATAAATGGCGGGGTACACCATAAGCTCCATCAGAAACGAGGTAAAGATGCCCCCGATCATGGGAGCGGCGATGCGCTTCATCACGTCTGCGCCGGTGCCGGAAGACCACATGATCGGCAACAGGCCCATGAACATCACTGCCACGGTCATCACCTTGGGGCGCAGCCGCTTCACAGCGCCGAACTCGATGGCTTCGTTCAGGTCTTCACGGCGAAGCATTTTTCCGGCGTGCTTGCGCTCGTCGTACGCAAGATCGAGATAGAGCAGCATGAACACAGCGGTTTCCGCATCCACCCCGAGCAAGGCGATCAGGCCCACCCATACGCCGATGCTGATGTTGTACTCGAGCAAGTAAAGCAGCCACAGAGCGCCGACTGCGGAAAACGGCACGGCCAGCAGGATGATCATTGTTTTGGTCACGGACCCGGTGTTTGCGTAGAGAAGCAGGAAAACAAGGAACAACGTAACCGGCACCACCAGCTTGAGTCGCTCCTTTACGCGCGCCATGTATTCGTACTGTCCGCTCCACGTAAGCGAGTAGCCCGTCGGCAACTCCACTTTTTCAGCTACCACACGTTTGGCCTCATCCACGTAGCGCCCCAAATCTCGCCCGCCCACATCGGTGTACACATAGCCGGAGAGCAAGCCGTTCTCGTTGCGAATCATGCCGGGGCCGGAGACCATGCGCAGCTCCGCCAATTGCGCCATCGGAACCTGATAGCCCGCGGGTGTGGAAACCAGCACCCGGTTGAGCCGTTCCAGGTCGCTGCGGAAATCGCGCTGATAACGGACATTCACGGGATACCGCTCGCGGCCTTCCACTGTGGTTGTCACGTTCTCGCCGCCGACCGCATTCATCACATACATTTGCACATCGTCCACGGTCAGGCCGTAGCGGGCAAGCTGGTCACGCTTGAAATCGAAATCGAGAAAGTAACCGCCCGTGGTTCGTTCTGCGAATGCATTGCGTGTGCCCGGCACTTGCTGCAATGCATGCTCGATTTCCACGCCGAGGCGCTCAATCACCGCCAAGTCCGAGCCGTAAATTTTCACTCCCACCGGGGAGCGGACGCCGGTTGTCAGCATGTCGGTGCGGTTGCGGATGGGCATGGTCCACACATTGCTCATGCCCGGAATTTGCAGCTTCTGGTCCATTTCCCCGACCAGGTCATCATAGGAGATGCGATCCGGCCAGATGCGCCGAAGCGGCTTTTGCGCCCATTCAGGCCATTTGGAGTAAAACTGCGGCTTATGGCGCCACTCGGCCTGCGGCTTAAGCACAACCGTGGTCTCCACCATCGAAAACGGCGCAGGGTCGGTGGAGGTTTCCGCGCGGCCTATCTTCCCAAACACCGACTGCACTTCAGGGAACTGGCGCAACATACGGTCTCGCATTTGCAGTACCTGGCCAGCTTCGGTTACCGAAATGCCGGGCATGGTAATCGGCATATCGAGTACGACGCCCTCATTGAGCGGGGGCATAAACTCGGAACCCAGCTTGAAATAGACCGGTATGCTGGCCACGACCACAAGGACAGCGGCCGTGACGACCGACCACGGGTGCCGCAACACGAATCGAACCAGCGGGTGGTACATCCGCATGAGCGGGCGGCTGATGGGATGTTTCTCTTCGCTGTGAATTTTGCCGACCAGAACAGCATTTACCGTGGCCGCAAGCCAGCGCGGACGGAAGGAGAAATTGCGCGCGTGCGTAAACATCAACCGCAACGCGGGGTCCAGGGTAATCGCCAGCAATGCCGCGATGACCATCGCAAAGTTCTTGGTAAAGGCGAGCGGCTTAAACAACCGCCCTTCTTGTGCTTCCAGGGCAAACACCGGAAGGAAACTCACCGCAATAACCAGCAGCGCAAAGAAACTCGGCCCGCCCACCTCTTTCACCGCCGAGATGATTACATTTTCGTAGTCATCCTGGCGGCCTGTGGCCTCCCAGTGTTCCAGCTTTTTGTGCGTCTGTTCGACGACCACGATGGCCGCATCCACCATCGCGCCAATCGCCACGGCAATCCCGCCGAGCGACATGATGTTGGACGTGATTCCCAGCAAGCGCATCGGGATGAAAGCGATGATCACCGTCACAGGGATGGTGATGATCGGAATCATCGAACTGGGAATGTGCCACAGGAAAATCAGGATCACCGCGCTTACGATCAGGAGTTCCTCTGTCAGCGTTACCTTCAGCGTTTCAATCGAGCGCAGGATCAGTTCGCTGCGGTCATAGGTGGTGACAATTTCCACGCCCGGTGGCAGGGAAGACTTGATGGATTCAACCTTTTCTTTTATGCGCTCAATCACACGCAATGCGTTTTCATTCTGGCGGATGACCACTACCCCGCCGACGACTTCTCCCTCGCCGTTCAGTTCTGCAATCCCGCGGCGGATGTCCGGACCCAGCACCACCTGCCCGACATTGCGAATCAGAATCGGGGTGCCGGTCTGCTGGTTAGTCCCCAAGGCTACGTTTTCAAGGTCGGCCATGGAGCGCGCGTAGCCGCGGCCACGCACCATGTATTCGCGGCCGCTGAACTCCACCAGCCGCCCACCCACGTCGTTGTTGCTCCTGCGCACTGCTTCCACCACCCGTTCCATCGGGATGTTGTAGGCAGAGAGGAGATTGGGGTCCACATTGACTTGATATTGCCGGACGAATCCGCCAATCGGCGCGACCTCCGCCACGCCCGGGACCGCTTGCAGGTGAAAGCGCAAGTTCCAATCCTGCAGGCTGCGCAAGTCAGCCAAACTATTTTGTCCCGTTCGATCCAATAGCGCGTACTGAAAAACCCAGCCCACGCCCGTGGCATCCGGACCGAGTTCGGTTTTCACTCCACTGGGAAGCTGCGGCGTGATTTTGCTCAGGTATTCGATCGCGCGCGAGCGTGCCCAGTAAATATCCGTTCCCTCTTCGAAGATCACATACACGTAGGAGTACCCGAAATCGGAAAAGCCCCGGATGTCTTTCACCCGTGGCGCTCCCAGCAGTGCGGTTACGATGGGATAGGTAACCTGATCCTCGATAATGTCCGGGCTGCGATCCCAGCGCGAATAGATGATCACCTGCGGATCGGAAAGATCGGGGATGGCGTCAAGCGGCACGTTCTGCATGGACATCCAGCCGATCCACACCAGAACCGAAACGCACACGAATACCAGAAACCGGTTGCGCGCCGAAAGTTCAATAATTTTGTTGATCATGGCCTCACCTTAGTGCTGATGCCCGGCTTTGCCAGCCGCCGCTTTCAGCTTGCTTTCGGAATCAATCAGGAAGTTGGCGGAAGTGACCACTTGATCGCCCGCCTTGAGTCCCGTTTCGATAAAGGCAAACCCATCGGCCCTCAGCAGCACGCGCACTTCGCGCGGTTCGAAATACCCGTTTCCTTTGTTCAGGAAGACGTATTGCTTCAGCCCGGAATCGAGCACCGCTTGTTCCGGCACTACCAGCTGCCGTCCGAGGCTTACATCCAGTTCCACGTTGGCAAACATTTCCGGGCGAAGCTGCATGCCGGGATTGTCGAAGTCCAGCCGGACTTTGAGCGTGCGTGTTTGCGGGTCGAGCTGCGGATAAATGAAGCTCACTTTGCCTCGATAGGTGCGGCCGGGGAGCGCGGTGAGCGTCATGCGGGCCGGCTGCCCCACAGCCACGAATGGCGCTTCAAATTCGTACACTTCGGCGATGGCCCATACATGGGAGAGATCGGCAATCATATAAAGGTCGGTGCTCTTTTCGACGCGCATGTGTTCATAGGCTTTGCGCTCCATCACAATTCCGTGATGTTCCGCGTAGAAGGTGACCGTTCTCTCCGGTTTTCCGGTCTCTTCGAGTTTTTGAATTTGACTCTCCGAGACGTCCCACAGCCTGAGTTTCTCTCTCGCAGCCTGGTACAGGGCCTCGGTACTGCGGGCGATCTCCGGCGTCGGGCTGCTTGCCAGTTCGCGTTTAGCTTTTAGTGCGATCAGGTACTCTTGTTGCGCCGAGAGAAGTTCGGGACTATAAATCGTAAACAAGGGTTGCCCATGCTTCACGGGTGCGCCCACATATTCGGCGAAAACCTGTTCGATCCAGCCCTCCACCTTTGTGTGCGCATGAACGATGCGCGATTCGTCGAAGGCAATCTTTGCCACCGCGCGTATGTTTCGGTTGACCGGACGCATTTCGACGCGGCCCAGCGCTACGCCCAGCAGCTGTTGTTTTTCCGCGGACAATTGAACCGTGCCTTCCGGCATCTGGCCCATCGCCGCCGATGGCTCGGCATAGACGGGAACCAGTTGCATGCCGCAGTCGGGCGCAATGCCCGGCCGGTCGGAGCGGTACGACGGATGCATCGGATCGTGCCAATACAAGATCTTCCGCTCGACTTTTGCAGGTGCTGCGTGGTCCGAGTGCCCCTGATCCGCCGGCTTCTGCGTGGAGGGGCTGGAGTGCCCGTCATGCGACGTTTCGCTTGCCGCCGTTTTATCTGCAGCTGGGGGCCATCCAAACCACGCTCCCAACGCCGCCCGAAAATGCCAGCCGCCAGCGAGCAAAAGCAATCCGATCACGATCTTTGCCAGAACTGCGATACGTTTCATTGTTCCCTCACTTTGGGAATACCGGAGTTGGCCGTCAGCGGGATTCCGGTGATTTCTTCTATGCGTGCAAGCGCCTTCTTGTGATTGGCGACTTCCTGGAAATAGGCAATCCGGTAATCGAGTACGGTCACGAAGTTGTTGATCACGTTCAAAAAGTCCACTTCCCCGGTCTGGTAAGAAGCCAGCGAAGATTCGAGCGCCAGCGAAGACTGGGGCACGACACCTTTTTGGTACAGTTGAAGGAGTTCTTCAGACGCCCGCGCGGCCAGGAATTGCTCTTTCACCTGAAACGTAAGCGTTGTGCGGATGGATTCGTGCGTCTGCTCGAGGCTGACGCGGGTTTGCGCCGCTTCCTCGACTGCTTTCCGCTGCCGATCGCGATAGAAGATCGGAATCTTGATGCCCAACGTGAATCCGTGCATGTCAGGCATTCCGGGGCGTTGCTGGTACATGTAACCGGCATTGAAGTCTGGATAGTATTCGCGCCGGGCGAGGGTGGTGGTGACCCGAGTTTGCTCAATCCAGGCTTCCTGTTGGCGGAGCTCTGGAGAGGCAGCCGTTTGAGCGAGCAATTCCTCGAGCGAATTGGCGAGGGGAACGTGCTCCACCTCGGCCACGACCGGAATCGGACTGCTGAGCGGCTGAAGGCGCAGGCTGTTGAGTTGCGCTTCGTACGTTTTCCGCTGTTGCTCCAACAAGGTGAGCCGCTGCAAGATGCGCGTCACTTCAACGTGCGCGCGCAGCACATCCTGCTGAACACCTCGTCCAACCTTGTACTTTTCTTCAGCGATGCGCGAAAACTTCTCGAGTAATTCTCGGTTGGCCCGGGTGATGGCCAGCGCCTTATCTGTGGCCCATAAACCGTAGAACGCCTGCGCCACTTCCGCGCGAACTTTGCGGCGTGCCGTTTCCACGCTCCATTGCTCGGCGTCGGCTTCCTTGGCCGCCACTTCCGCGCGCAGTTGCCGTTTCCCCGGATAGGGAAACTCCTGCATTGCGCTCACACCGCGATAGCTGGACGGGTCCCCGTTTTGCACATCGAACGGCGTGATATTTCCCATCCAGCCGGCCGAGACGGTGGGGTCAGGCAGAGCCTTCGCCTGGGGAATGCGCGCGCGCTTCGCGCTCACCCTGCTGATGGCTGCCTGAATCGCGGGATGCACGCGTTCTGCTTCGGCTTGCAAATCTGCTAATTGCACTGCGCTGGGCGATGCCGCTTCCTGCGCCACTGCGGTTGTTGCGCAGATCAGCAGAAAACTGCCCAGCATGAATCCGGGTCTCATCTTCTCCTCCAATCGAAACTCGCGTTAGGGCTGGCGCCCGGGCACACACAGGCACGCCAAGAAACACTAGTTTTCGAAGGAGGCTCAGATCAGAAAAACACAGAGGTTGGCTTGCTGGTCGAGCGGTGCGGAACGCGCCCTCGCGATGGATGCACTTGCGAATTCTTCAACTGCCGGGACCGGCGAAAGGGAAGTAGCCGCGGATTGAAAGGGAACGGCGGGAGGTGCGATTTCAATTCTAATCTGCGGTACCGGGGCGCTGCTCACCTGGCAGCAATCGCTCGTGCGCGCAGCTACGGTTGCGCCGGAATGCTCGCCACCCATGGATTCGCAATGAGGTGGGGGCGCACAATCTGCGGGCAGGTTCGCCATCGTGGCGCACAGGGAAAGCGACCCCAGCCCAGACAGGGCCACGGCGACCACCATTAAGAATATGCTACTACGCCTCATCGCTAACTCTGTTACCCTAACACAAGAATCCTTCAGCATGGTAAAGATTCTGTAAACATAGTGTTATCAATTCGTTTCGAGGGTTTTGCACAGGGTGGCTCCGCGGCCGCATGCCTGCCACGCACGCAGGATTTCTGCGACGGTCCATGCTTGGGCAATGCAGCCGCGGGGCGTTAACGGTTCATCGCCGTCGAAGATTTCGGCCGCTGTGCCCAATCCATGCGTGCGAAGATGCGCGGCAAAGGGTTCTAGGAAGGATCGTGCGGCGACGGCGTTGCCGTGAACGCGCAGATGCGCCAGAACAAACGGCCCGATCAGCCAGCCCCAGGTGGTTCCCTGGTGGTAGGCGGCGTCGCGCTCCGCCGGGGTGCCGCCGTAGTGTCCCTTGTAATCCGCATGAGCGGGAATGAGGCTGCGCAATCCGTGCGAGGTAAGCAAGTGCCGCGCGCACACCTCCAGGACTCTGCGCCCCTGCCAATTCTTCAAAGGGGACTCGGGCAACGACACAGCGAATATCTGATTTGGCCGTATCGTGGCATCGTTTCCGGCGGGCCCATCAATCACGTCGAAGCAGCAACCATCCTTCTCGTTCCAAAAGCGCTGGAAACTTTCGCGCGCGCGTTTTGCAGCGTATTCGTAGTCGCCAAAACCTTTCTTGAGCTGGCGCGCGAAACGGGAAATGGTCTTCAGCGCGTTGTACCAAAGCGCGTTGATCTCCACCGGCTTGCCGATGCGCGGAGTTACGACCCAGTCGCCGACTTTTGCGTCCATCCACGTCAATTGCACCCCAGGTTGGCCTGCGTAGAGCAGCCCGTCGGTGGGGTCCACCTTGATGAGGTAACGCGTCCCCCGCAAATGCCAATCAATGATTTCTGCCAGTACGGGAAATAGATCGGCAAGAAACTCCTGATCGTCGGTCGCTTCCAAGTATTGACGGATGGCTTCGAAAAACCACAGCGTCGCATCCACCGTGTTGTATTCGGGCTGGCTGCCCGCATCGGGAAAAAGATTCGGCAACATGCCTTGATCCACAAAGCGCGAAAAAGTTTTCAGGATGTTGCGGGCGATTTCGGGACGGCCCGTAGCGAGCGTGAGGCCCGGAAGGGCGATCATGGTATCGCGGCCCCAATCGCCGAACCAGTGGTAGCCGGCAATCACCGAAAGCGCGTCGGGATCGTCTCGCAACGGGCGCTGGACAATGAATTGGTCCGCCGCGAGTACCAGCTGTCGGATCCAATCGGGGGCCTGCGCGGCCGAGCCAGGATTCGCTGCCGCGAAGGCGCGGAGCAAATTGTTTGCGCGGCCGGCACATTGTTGCTGCATGGTGTCGCCGCCCAAAGGAGCGTCCTGATCCGTGCTCAGCACAATGGTTACGCTGTCACCAGGCCCGGCTTCGGCGCGAAACGTGCCCGCGTGAAGATGGTCTTCCATATCGTCGAGCCCGCGATAGCGCGCCGCGGGCAAATGGAAATTGCGGTACCAGTCGTGCGCGGCCTCAGCAACCGCTTCCGCGCTGCGGATGAAGAATGGCGTTGCTCCATCAAACGCCTGCACGCGCAAGCCGTTTTGCACCGGTTCGACCTGCATTCTCCAGTCGCCGGCATGCGTCGTGGAATGATAGTCGCGGTAGTTCACCATCGCGCGCAACACCACTGTCACCGGTTTTCTTGCCCGCAGAACGCGGTAGCGCACGAAAGTCGTGTTCGCGCCCTGCTGCATCCAGATACGCTTCTCGAGCAGAGCATCGCAAACCGCGTAAATCCACACGGGCGTTGTGCCATCCAGGTAGAAGCTCTCGATGTGGCGGTACCCATGAGGATTCACCGTGCCACCACTCCAGCGGTTCGCCGAAAGCGGGTAGCTCGCGCCGTCGTATTCTGCGATTTCTTCCAGCTTGGAAACCAGCAACGTCCGTCCCAGAGGTGGTTGCAACGCCCCGATCAGCAATCCGTGATACCTGCGGGTCAGCGAACCGGCAACGGCCCCTGATGCGAATCCGCCAATGCCGTTGGTGACCAGCCATTCCCGCTGCTCGGCAACATTCAAGTCGCCGCAGATCTCCCGCCCAAAGCTCACCGCCGCGCCTACGGGAGCGTTGGTTTCAGAACTTTCTTCCTTGCGCGATATAAAGCTTGCGGTCATTCTCCTGTCCTTGAGGTACCTTCGATGCCTCGGTTGTCCGCGCGGACTATCTTTCTGCAAGCAGCACAGCGTGCCCATCCGGGTCGCGCACGAGCAGGCCTTTGCCGAAACCCAGCTCTTTTTTGGGTATGGTAACGGCCCCGGTCGAAATCCATGCGTAACGCCCGCGGCGCGTGACGTCGGCACTGTCGTTTTCCGAGCGTACCGCTACTGTGGTTTGCCAATGAATCAAATCATTCGCGCGCGCATCCGGTGGATACGGCCTTCCCGTCCGGGGCGCAAGATATTCCAGCAGCTCGATTGCCGGGCCGATCTCGGCGCGCACCGCGGTGATCCGCAACCGCGCCCCAAACACATTGTTCAAATGTTCCTGCTCAGGGCCAAAGTTTTCGCTTTCACCCAGCACCTGCATGCCCAGCGTATCGCGGTAGAACCTGAGGCTGGCGTCCGTGTCGTTAACCACGATGGCCGTGTGGTCGATGCCGAGAAACAGCTTGTCACTCGGCTTGTGCCATTTCACGTTTCCCTTGTCCGGTGGGAATTGCAGAATTTCGAGGGCATGACCATCGGGATCCTTGAAATAGAATGCCCGGATGCCCGCGGCGGCGGTGATGTACGAGGGCAGGGTTTGCGGGCCGGTGGAGGCATGTTCGACTTTGAACTGGCGCAAGCGCGCGTAGGCCTTGTCCATATCGCTCACAATGATCGCAACGTGCTGGAACCAGTGATCGTTCGAGCGTGAATCTGCGGGGATCGGCCGGCCGCGAGGAGCCAGGTATTCAGTCAGCTGGATGCGCTCCTCGCCCAACCGCAACGTCACGACCCGCATGCGGAGCCCAAACACTCCCTGCAAATGTTCATACGCATCGCCAAGAACTTCCACGTCCTCCATTTTCTCGAACGTGAGCACCTTGGCAAAAAACTCCACCGAGCGGTCCATATCTGACACGGTGATTCCCACCGCGCCGACTCCTCGGGCCAGCGGCTGTTGGGAATTGGCAGGTGCTGCGAACGCAAGAATCACCCACAGCAAGACGCCGTGCGCTATCGCAAGTTTTCTGAAATGACTCTTTCGGATCATGCTTTCCCCAATCTACGGAGGCCTAGCTGGCCGCTTGCACCGTTTCCATCAGCGTCCAGAACCCTTCGGCCAGTGTCGGGTGCGTATAGACGGCGCCCTTCAGCAAGGTATATGGTGCGCCTGCGAGCATCACTGCGCCGAGCATTTGCACCAGCTCGCCGCCTTCGGTGGCCAGAATGCTCGCGCCGAGAATTCTATCCGTCTCCGCATCCACGATGATCTTCATCAGGCCGGCCGTCTCATCTCGTTCGATGGCGCGAGCGACGTAGCTCATCGGTATCTTGCCAATCTTCAATTTTTTGCCTGTGGCACGGGCTTCTTTCTCCGTCATCCCGATGCCGCCTAGCTGCGGATCGGTGAAGACCGAGTAGGGTACATAGCGATTGTCGGTGGTGACCTGCTTGCCCTCGATCAAGTTGGCGTACACGATTTGGTAGTCGTTGTACGAGATGTGCGTGAATGCTGGGCCGCCCTTAATATCGCCGAGAGCCCACACACCCGGAACATTGGTCTCGAGCTTGTTGTTCACTTGGACGAAGCCGTTTTTCGTGATCTCAATTCCGGCCTTTTCCAAGTCGAGTGTGTCGGAATTCGGTGTGCGTCCCGTGGCCACAAGGAAGTGCGACCCCGTCACCGTAACCGGCCCGCCGGGCGTCTCGGCAGCAACGATTAGCTGCCCATTCACCTTTTCTATTCTCTTCGTGTTTGCATTCAGCAGAAACGTCATGCCCTCCGCCTCGAGAGCTTTCTGCAATTCGGCCGTTACGTCCGCATCTTCACGCGGAAGAATTTGCCCGCCGTGGTGAATCACGGTGACCCGGGCGCCAAAGCGCCGGAACATCTGCCCGAATTCGAGGCCGATGTAGCCGCCGCCGAGCACGATCAGGTGCTCGGGAAGCTCCTGCAGTTGCATAACTGAAGCGTTTGTCAGGTAACCCGCTTGCTCCAAGCCTTCAATGCCGGGGACTGCCGGCCGCGTGCCCGCGTTAATGAAGATATGATCGCCCTCGAGAATTTCGCCATTTACCTGGATCTGCTTGGGTCCGGTGAAGCGAGCCTGCCCGCGATACAGAGTAAGCGTGGGCCGTTTGGCAACGTGGCCTTCCTGGCCGGCGCGAAAGCTCTGCACAAGTCTCTCTTTCGCGGCGATGATTTCCGCAAAGTTCACGCGTACATCGCGGGTGCTGACGCCCCACTTGGCTCCGTTTCGAGCGTAATGCGCAACCTGCGCGCGATGCACCAGCATCTTGGTCGGCGTACACCCGGTGTTGATGCAGGTTCCACCCAGGTTTTCCTTCTCGATCAGAGCCACTCTCCAACCCTTGTCCGCGAGTTTGTGCGAGAGCGGGTTCCCCGCCTGGCCTGAACCAATCACGATAGCGTCGAATTTTGTGGCCATGAATGCTCCCGTGCCGCCGCGATTTCCCAATCCTGCGCTTCGGCAGCTTTGCTCTCAATGGAGGATGGCTTGCGCAAGGTTTTCGAGTCTCCTATCACAGGAAGACTCGCACCTGTTCCGATTTGGCTTAATCCGTTCCACTTTCCTATCCCATCCGCGAAATCAAGTGATCGCCCACGCGCAGCGCGTTAGCCATGATGGTGAGGGCGGGATTCACCGCAGAGCTCGAAGGGAAAAAGCTCCCGTCAACCACATACAGATTGTCCACGTCGTGCGTCTTGCAGTTCCTGTCCAAGGCCGACATTCTCGCATCGTTCCCGAAGCGAACCGTGCCGTTCTGGTGAGCTACTCCCGCCAGGGGAATGCGCTGCCCAAGGAACAAGCTGCGGGAAAAAATCCCCTGATGACATTCGTGCCCGTGCACGTTGCACTTCGATTGCTGGTTCAGCAGCGTCTTCAATTTTTCAATCAGGCGCTGGTGGCCTTCTTCGTTGTTCGGCTGGTATCGCAAAACGATATTGCCTTCGCGATCGAGCGTGACTCGGTTCTCCGGGTCAGGCAAATCTTCCGAAGTGAGCCAGAAATCGAGCGAATGCCGGGCCATCAGATCCAGGGTCCAGCCGGGCGCAATCGCAGGGGCGCCGGCTTTCAGCGTCTCACCATCCAGCTTGCCGACGAAAGAGATGTGACCCATGGGGAACTGCCACTCCTTCGAGCCAAAATAGAAATCGTTTACCCCCAGGGTCTTCTGAAACACGGTGGGGTTCGGACATTTCGAGAGCGCCATCATCACCGTGTTGATATGGCCCATGTAATGGCGGCCCACGACGTCCGAACTGTTGGCAAGTCCCCTTGGGTGTTTTTCGGTAGCCGAGCGCAGCAACAGAGCCGCCGAATTGATGGCGCCGCACGCCACCACGACCACGTCGGCGGAAAGTTCTTCGCGCTTGCCATCCCTGGAAATCACAACTGTGGTAACGGTTCGCCCCGCCGCATCGGTCAGCAATTTCTCGGCTTTTGCATTGGTAAGAAGCGCCACATTGGGATACTTCAGCGCGGGATCAACTGCGCACACTTGGGAGTCGGACTTCGCATGCACCAGGCAGGGAAAACCGTCGCACGTTTCGCAGCGAATGCACTTGCTCGCGCGCGGATCTTTCTCATCGAGCATCACGCCGATCGGTACGTGAAAAGGGCGCAAGCCCTGGCGTACAAAATCTTCGCTTAACTGCTGAATGCGGGGTTCGTGGCTGACCGCAGGAAAAGGGTATGGGCCGCTTGACCAGGGCTCGGTCGGGTCTTCGCCGCGCCTGCCATGCACGTTGTAGACCGTTTCGGCCTGCAGGTAGTAAGGCTCCAACTCATCGTAAGAAATCGGCCAAGCGGGAGAAATGCCGCCATGGTGTTTCACTTCGCCGAAGTCTTCCTTTCGCATGCGGAAGAGCGCCGCGCCGTAGAACTTCGTGTTGCCGCCCACACAGTAGTTCGTGTGCGGGTGCAGCTCTTTGCCATCCCGATCCCGCCATTTCTCTTTCGTTTGATAAAGCCCCTCGACGTTCACCGCACGGGGATCCCAGTTCTTCTTTTCCCGCGGCACATAGTCGCCGCGTTCGAGAAGAAGAATCTTCTTTCCAGTCGGAGCCAGCCGGTGCAGGAGGGTTCCCCCGCCTGCGCCACTGCCAATGATGATGATGTCGTATTGACTCGCCATTACTGGACACTCCTTCTCCCTAGTCGCTCACGCTCGCAACGGTGAATGCCAATTCCCTGTGTGATCGGTTCCGACTTGCCTGGCTCATGGATTCTTCCTGAATCCCGAAGGGGCGCGCGTTCTGTTTGCAGGCCCCGCATCCGAAATGAAACGGCGCACTCACCGAGCAAGGAGCGGCGCGGTGGTGAAGTTGACGTTGAACCGCGCGCACCACACGGTGACTGCCTTGTACTTGGCAAGGTCGGCGCCTGCCGGCACATCGTAGTTCTGGTCGCCTTCGTTGCCCTTCAGCGGCCCAAGGTCAATGAACCCGGCGTTCTTCACGGTTGCATCGTCGGTGGCGTCATTGGCGGCAACGAGATACAAGTGCAGATTCGGACCATTTGACGTCTTGAATTCGGTGAGACGCACCACGCGCTTCCCACCATCCAGTTGATAGATCGAAGCTGCACCCTGGCCTGCGTGCGCAACGGAGTGGAACTTGCCACTGGCCAGCGCGGTGGGCTGCGTCGAGGCTGGAGCCATTGTTGCGGCGCCGGTGGAGATCGGCGCGGTGGCGAAATTCACGTTGAAACGAGCGCACCACACCGTGGCGGACTTGTACTTGGACAGATCCGTACCGGAGGGGATGTCGTAATTCTGATCACCTTCGTTGCCCCGCAGCGGGCCGAGATCGAGGATCTCCGCTTTCTTCACCGTGGAATCATCGGAAGCATCCGGCGCGGAGGTCAGGTAAAGGTGCAGTGCCGGACCGTTGGACACCTTGAATTCGGTTAGGCGGACAACATTCTTGCCGTCAGGCAAGCGGTACAATGTGGCTACGCCCTGGCCGTCGTGCGCCACGCCGTGGAAGCGACCTGCGCCGAGCGCAACTGGCGCAGCGGCATTAGATGCTGCTGCAATCGCCGCCGGGAACGTCTCATTCACTTTCTCGCTGGTGAACAGCTTTTCCGGGCGAAAGGCATACCACGTGCCGCCCAGAGCCAAAATCGCCCCCACAATCACAATTGGCTTCTTCATTGCTTGCTTCTCCTTTTGGAATTCGGTTGAATCACCCTCGCGTCGCGCGGGCTGGGCTTGCTTGAGTTTCCTTTAAGATCTCGCTGCTACCTTTGATTCTCCACAGGGCCGATGGATTCAAGTTTTGCGCAGAGCGGAAGCTACCACGGCGCGACGGCGCGCGTACCCGCCCCTGGGAGGTTCAACCGCATCTTGTAAAGTCCGCTACGGGCGCAGAGATAGAGGGTTTTGCCATCGGCATCGCCCCAGGCCATGTTGTGCGCGTGGCGCGGCGCGTAGATCGTGCCGAGATGCTTTCCTTCGGGCGAAAGGACCCACAGGCCACCCGGCCCGGAAACATAGAGGTTGCCTTGCTGGTCGACCTTGATGCCGTCGATCGCGTCTTCGCCCGGGGCCATCGTCATGTCGAAGAAAACTTTCCCGTTCGAGACCGTCGCATCAGCGTTCACTTCGTAACGCATCACCACTTTGCGGTGGTCATCCCAATTGCCGACGTAGAGATACTGTTCATTGGGTGAGAAGGCGATGCCATTCGGACCCGAGAGGTCTTTTACAATCGCTTGCACCTTGCCGTTACGCAGGCTGAATACCCCAGTGAAGGGGAGTTCTTTGCGTGGATCATCACCGAATTTCGGCAAGCCGAAGAAAGGGTCGGTGAAGAAAAGCGCGCCATCGCTGCGATAAACCAGATCGTTGGGGCTGTTGAGTCGCTTGCCTTCAAACTTGTCCGCCAAGACTGTTTCGGTCCCGTCACTTTCAAGCCGGGTCACGCGTCGATTACCGTGCTGGTTAATCGTCAGCCGGCCTTGCGAATCGAGCGTGAGCCCGTTCGAGCCGGGCTGGCGATATTCAGCAATGTCCGCGCCGCTGTACCCGCTGGGGGTACGAAAGACGGAGAGTTTCTCGGTTGCGACGTCATATTTGTAAATGGTGTTGGCATTCGGGTCGCTGAAGAGCAGGTAGTTGCCCTCGCGGACATAGACGGGTCCTTCGGTAAACTGAAACCCTTCGGCCAGCTTCCAGATTTTAGGGTTCGCGCCGACAACCGCGTCGATCGCAGGATCTTTGCGGTCAATCTGCACGTTCACTTCGCTGGGCTGGATTGCGAAGGGCGTGCTGGAGCCCTTGTAGAACTCGAGGCGTGCATAACGCATCCAGATAAAGTTCGTGGGCGGATTGGAAAGCGGCCCATTGATGCCGAAGATGGCTAGTTGGATTTTCTGCCCGGGCTTGACGTTGCGACCGATGACGAGGCGATTCGGCGCATTCCAACCGGCAACCACCGAGCCGCCCATCTGTCCTAAGGCACGCGGGAGCTCGCCATCCACCCAGATTTCCGCGGCATCGTCGAGCGCCGTTTCAAACACGACAGTCGAACCCGCGGGATCAAAATCGCCCACGCGTTCCGGAACGGTGATGGCGATGCGATACCAGTTGAAACAAATACGTCCAGTGCCGCGGCGTTTTTGCAGCGAATCCGCGGCAATCGTCTCCCATTTCGAGTCGTCGAAATCCGCCCCGCCGGCCTTGGGCGCGTAGTCGTAGGTTTTCAGCGGCGCGCCGGTCGGCTGGCCATCCGGACCCGGACCGCGAAAATCCACTTCGACAATTTTCGTATCGCTGTACCGCCACTGGCCCTTGATCGCTTGAACCCCCGCAGAAGTCGCCAGATCAATCGTGGCGAGCGGTTTGCCCGTCGGCAGGTCCGGTTGGGAGCCAATGCCGTTACCCAAGGCCGGCGCGACCGCGAGAAGAAGCGCAGGAAAGACTTGTGCGAGTCGAGTTTTCATGAGCATCTCTCCGGACTATCGAACCTTCACCACGTAATAGGTGAGCGGGCTGTTTACCTGCTGAAACCAGTGCGGAGTGCCCGCGGGGACGACAATCACGTCGCCCTTCACAAGGGCGCGCGTGGCGCCATTGCTGATGGAAACGCCGCGGAGTTCGTCGGTGGCGGTGGTTTTGCCGTCGACGACGGTGCCGCCGGTGACGAACGTGGCGGTGCCATCAATCACATAGATGATGTCGGTGTCCTTGGAGTGGACTTCGGCTTGGCCTGCGGCATCGCGCCGGCTGGCATGCACCATATAGTTGCGGCCGGTGCCGTCGAGCAGAACCGCGCCCTTGGCAAATGCCGCAGCAACCTGGTCCTTATCGAAATAGGTGACCGGAGAAGCAGCCATCGTCCCGCCGGCCGAAATTGCGTTGGCCCCGGCAATGGCGAGTTCCTCATCTTGTTGCGCGCTGGCCGCGCCGCTCACGCCCACGCCGCCAATCACTTCCCCTTCGACAACAATCGGAATCCCGCCTTGCAGGGGCGTAAAAAGTGAATCCGGCAGCGCAATCATCGGCGTGCGCCCATTGCGGATGATGTCTTCGAAAACTTTCGTTGGCCGCTTGAAGAGCACGGCGGTGCGGGCTTTGCCTGTGGAAATTGTGGCGCCCGCGGCAAACGTTCCATCGAGTCTTTCCAGCGCCATCAAGTTGCCGCCTTCATCCGCGACGGCGATGACGGCGCCTGGCGCGTTCTTTGCCTTCGCTTCCGCCACCGCCGCAGCAATCACTTTCTTGGCGCCCTCCAGCGTGAGCGATTTCTTGCTGATCACTTGCGCCCGGGTCGGAATTGCTCCAAGTCCTAGAAGAACCAATCCCATCAGAATTTTGCTTGCTCCGTTCATTTCATTCCTCGCTTTTTTGTTTCCGCGTCTCATGGCTTCATGCATCAGGCTTGCTTTTTGAAGGTGCAGCCAGTGGCGCGATACGTTTCGCGCCACCGGCCACGGCGCCCTTCCCCGAATGCAGGGCAGGGCGGAAGAGGTGGAATTACTTCACCGGCTTGTCGAATGCCGCTTCGCCGAGGTTGGCTTCGGCCCAAGCGCACCAGATCACCACCTTGGCAACGTCCTTCACGTAGCCGGGGATTTCGATCTTCTTGTTGTAGCCGTCATTCTTGATCTTGAGTTTCTGCACCAGGTACATCGTTCCCTTCGAATCCACCAGCGCCCAGTGCGGGTCCGGCGTATCAGGGATAACGAAGTCGTCGGAAAGCGTCAGGAAGCTCTTGTTGCCTTCCTTGCTGTGAGCCACAGTGCCTTTGTTGGCCTTAGGACCTGCAAAGGCCTTCGAGGTGTGCATTCCTTTCTTGTCCATCGTTTGCGCGGTGGCTGGGGCAACCGCAACGCCCATCGCCAACGCCAACATCAGAACCGCTCCAATCAACTTGCGCATTTCTTCTTTCTCCTTTTTGTTTTTGTTATTCGACTAACCTCAAACTCGGGCCATTTCGATTTCATTTTTCACGCCGGCCACGCGGCACAACGGGTTCAACCATTCGCGCAAGCGCAGCCGCGCGCGAAGCAAACGAACCTTCACAGCGGTCGCCGGCCGGTCGAGAAGGAATTCCGTTTCTACCTCGGAAAATCGCTGAACATCGCGCAGCAAAAACACGGCGCGGTCCAGAGGCGTGAGCGTTTCCAAGGCGAGTTGCCGGATGCGGCGCCACTCGTGCGGCTGAAACAAACACTCGAGATCTTCCCCCCACTTTTCCACCGGGACAGAAACTCGTCCCAGCTCGGAATCTGGTTCTTCGACCCAACCTGCCAGGTCTCCCGCGCGGAGCCGCAACGCGGAAACCGATTCGCGCACGGCGATGCGCAACACATCCAGTAAAGTGGGCAGTTGATTGGCCGACAGCACAAACTGGTGCCAAGCCTCGGTGATGGTGTCTGCCAGGACGCGGTCGGCGTCTTCTTGATGGCCGGTAAGGCCGAGTGCCAGCTTATAGATGGCTGACTCGTAAGGCCGCGCCCAACGCAGCATGGCATTCAGGTTGGTGGCCGCCGCGGGATTTGAGAACGCGATTTGTGATTGCAAGGTACCCATTGCTTCCCGCCCCTTGGCTGATTTCCGGCACTTGAGTTTCGTCCTGTCGAAACCAAGAGATGCGGACTGGTGAGCCACGAACCACTTCGGCTCGACAAATCAAGGTCTCTGTCTATATGGTTGATTACAAGAACGATAGTGGGTGGCCTCTCCTATCAAAATCCGATGGCTTGGTCGCCGTGCTAACATGAGGACAACCTCCATGAATGAAAGCGCCCAATTGAAGCGAGTTCTCCGGTTTGGCGTTTTTCAGGTTGATGCCGACGCCGGCGAACTGTTCAAACACGGCATCAAGATCAAGCTCCAAGATCAACCTTTCCAGGTCTTGATCATGTTGCTGGATGCCGCCGGGGAAGTTGTCAGCCGCGAAGCCATCCGCCAGCGACTCTGGCCGGAAAACACCTTTGTGGATTTCGACCACAGTCTGAACATTGCGGTGAACAAGCTGCGCGATGCGCTGGGGGACTCGGCGGATAACCCGCGCTTTGTCGAAACATTACCGCGTCGCGGGTACCGTTTCCTCGTTCCCGTTACCGTTGAGGGAGGTTTCGCCACCGCCAAGCTGGTGGGCTCGCCCGCCCCTGTGCAACAACCGTTCTCTCCAACCGCCAAACAGCCACGGCTTGAGAAAGTGCCCTGGGAAGGTCGGACGACTCCGGAAGAAGCCAGCCGCGCGCACGCATGGGGAAAATTAGTAATTGGCGCGCTTGTGGTGGCGGTCCTGCTGGCGAACTGGGCTTGGAAGTACTTTGGCAGATCCGGGACGGCCCCGCCGGCTAAGCGGATGGTTGCGGTGCTGCCCTTGGAAAATCTCTCCCAGGATTCTAAAGAGGAGTACTTCATCGCGGGACTGCAAGAGGAACTGATCTCCCAAATAGGCCGGGTGCAAGCCACGCAACTTGGGGTCATTGCCCGAACTTCCGTGCTGCAATACAAGGGCTCAACCAAACCCATCCAGCAGATTGGCCGCGAATTGAATGTGGATTACGTGATGGAGGGCGCCGTGCGCCGGTCTGGTGAGCGCATCCGCATCACCCTGCAATTGATCAAAGCCGATGATCAGACGCAACTCTGGTCGGAGCAGTATGAACGGATGGTCGCAGACGTCATTTCCATTCAAACCGACGTCGCGCGACGTGTGGCCGATGCGCTCGCCCTGGAATTGCTACCCAACCAACGCGCCGCCCTGGAACGTGCCGCGACGACCGACATGGGCGCGTACGAAGATTATTTGCGAGGACGGTTTCAATGGAACCAGCGCACGGAAGATGGCTTTCTTCGGGCCATCTTCTATTTCGAAGATGCGCTGAGAAAAGACCCGAAGTTTGCGCAGGCTTATGCGGGCTTGGCCGATGCGTACAACTTGATGGGCGGCTACGGCTTTCAACCGCCGTCACAGGCATTTCCGAAGGCGAAGGCCGCAGCCGCGCGCGCCCTGGAGCTGAATCCGGAGCTTGCGGAAGCTCACGCTGCATTGGGGTTCGCGCGCTTCTACTTCGATTGGGATTGGAAAGGCGCGGAGGAATCATTCCGGCGCGGCCTCGAAGCCAATCCGAATTACCCGCCTGTGCGGCAATGGTACGCCGAGTTTCTGCATGCGATGTCGCGCTTTGACCAGGCGGATGCGCAATTCCGCTGGGCGCTTGAACTCGACCCGTTCTCCCTTGCTTTGAATGACGACGTGGGCTGGCTGCTGCTCTCGCGCAAGCGCAATGACGAAGCGATCACGCAATTCCGCAAAGCGCAAACTCTGGACCCAACTTGGGCTTCGGGTTATACGTCGCTGGCTTTCGCCCTGGCGCGCGCAGGACAGACAAAGGAAGCTCTTGCTGAATTGGATCATTACCGCCAGCGTTCGGGCGATGTGCTGGCACTGCACGAGACGCTTGGCTATGTGCGGGCGCTGGCAGGCGATCGAAACGGAGCCGGTGAATCCTTAGGCGTCCTGCGCCAACACTCAAACACGGTCTACGTTTCGCCCTACAGCATCGCGCTGGTTCATGTTGCCCTGAACGAAAAGAGTGCCGCCGTCGCCGAACTTCGGCGGGGCCTGCAGGGCAAAGCGCCTTGGCTGGTCTGGCTGAAGTCACACCCGGAGTGGGATGCGCTGCGTTCGGAGCCTGCGTTTCGGGAATTGCTTCGCGAGGTCGGTTTCTAGCGTTGGCCTGGCGCCAGGACCGGAGCGCGTTCTGCAATTGGCTCCGGACTCATCTTGTATCCGCAAAAAATACAGCGCTTTTCCTTTGCGTGGATGAACTTTGCGCATTGTGAAGCGCGCTCGCGGCCGCAAATCATCGTTCGCACCTGCGCGGCCAGCAGCATGGCAAACGGCGGAACAAGAAAATATAGCCATAGCGCAGTGAAAGTGTGGCTGGGGAGAGCGGACGCCAGTGTCCGGGCAGGATTCATGCTCATTCCCGAGAATGGCGCTTCAAAGGTTATGTACCCCGCAACCAACCCTCCCGCAAGATAGCCCGTGTACGGCATGATCTTCGGTGTATTGATTGCAAACAGCACCACGGACATCTGCACAAACGCGATAAGCAGCTCCCCCAGGATGGCCGGGACCGCGCCGCCCGGGCCGGGAACCGTCGCCACATAATTCACCGCGGAATGTTCGAGCAACCCGCCGAGCGCTTTGTGCGAAAGTACGACTCCCGCATAACCGCCGGAAAACTGCGCGGTCACATAGAAAAACGCATCCCAGGATTTCACTTTGCCCAGGCGCAGGAAGGTCAGCGTCACCGCAGGATTGAAATGCGCGCCGGATTGTTTGCCCCAGGGAGAATAGATCAGCAAAATGGCCGTAAGTCCCATGGCGATTCCGCCCAGCATGCGCCGCGCGAATCCGCTCGCAATTGCCTGCCGAACTGGCGATGCCGGGTGGTCCAGCAACACGCCAAACGCGCACGCCGAAACCATGAAGAGGCCGAGCAGGGCGCCCTCCATCAAGTACTCCGGCCAGTGTTTTCGGATGGCCTTAATCATAGTGGTGCGACTTCGACATAGACCTTGATGGCATCGCGCGATTCGGTCAGCGTCTTCATCATTTGGCCGTAGTTTTCCAGGCCCGCGATGGGATGTGTAAGGAGCTTGCCGAGCCAGCCCGGGTATTGCAGTTGCGCCTGTGAAAGATCCTTCGCGCCCATTTCAAAGTACTCACGATTGGCATTCACGCTGCCGACAGCAACTTTATTGCCTAGCACAAATCCTTGATTGATACGGTCGGCGGGGATTTCCACTTTCTTGTCACCTCCGGTGATGCTCACCATCATCAGCACTCCGTTCCTGGCGAGCACCTCCATGGCCTCAAATGCCAGCGCGGAAACCCCGGTACCTTCCAGAATCATGTCAAAAGCTCCGTACCTCTCGGAAGCCTGCTTTAGAGAAAGCTCCTGTGTGCTCACGTAGCGCGCGCCGATTTCCTCCAGCAGGGAAGAATTGCGGAACGGAGGCCGGGTGCGCCCAAATGCAATCACATCCACCCCGCGAAGCCGCAGCGCCAGGGCGCCCAGTAGCCCCAGAGTGCTCGCGCCCAGCACCGCCGCGCGACGCGGACGCCAGACGCGCAAACGCCGCTGAATTTCGTACGCTTGGGCGATAGCCTTCTCAACAACGCTGGTCGGCTCCATCAACACGCCCGCGTGCTTCATCTCCTCCGGAACGCGAACGATGTATTCCGGATCGTCAACGACGTACTCGGTCAGAAATCCGTGGCGCAGATTGATGCCGCGCTCGAAGTATGTGTCGTCGGTGGTCATGTCATACGTGCCGATCTGGTCGTAAATCGAAGAGCCGGGCCGCCGGACGGTCAGCGCGACGTAGTCCCCCGCTTTAAGTTCGGTCACGTTCGGCCCGACAGCTTCCACTCGCCCGAAACTTTCGTGACCAATGATTAAGTAATCGTCGCCCGCGGGCGCCGCGCCATACTCCGCAGCGTTAATTTCCTTGTCCGTGCCGTCCACGCCGACGCGGAGAATCTTGACCAGAACACCCCGTCCGTTCGGCACGTCGCCGAGATCCGGCTTCTGCACCTCACGCAAGTGCACGCTGTTGGCTTTTCCCGGAGTCACCGCAATCGCTTTCATCGCCACACCCCTTTTGTTTCGTCGTTTTTCAATTCCACCCGATGGCCTGCAAATTCTTCCCCGCATGATTCGGGTTTAGTTTGCTTGCCGCTGCAAGACCAGCAGCGTTTCGTCATCGTTGGCCGCTCTTCCGCGAAATGCCCTTACCGCGGCCAGAAGCGCTGAACCGGTGGAAGAAGGCGAGCCAACCGGCACTTTGCGGGCGTACTCGAGAACGCCACGCATACCCAACTCACCCCCGCTGGCATCGGTTGCTTCGCTCAGTCCGTCTGTGTAAAGCACCACCAGGTCGTTGGGTTCGAGTTGCACCGCGGATTGCTGATAGGCTGTCCCGGGAATCAATCCAAGCGGCAAGCCTTCAATCGCATGCTTGATTTCCGGCGAATCTTCACGCAGAAAGTCCCAACGATTGGTGCGCGCGCGGTACAAAAGCGGCGGTGGATGCCCAGCATTGGTGAAGAGCAGCTGGTTGGATCCGGTGTAGTAACCGAGTATTGCTGCGGAGGCATATTTCAAGCCTGAATCATCTTTAGGGAACGCATCGTTCAGGCTGCGAACGAATTCCGTCTGGTCCCAGTAATTCACGTACTGGCGCATCATGTCGCGCAGCTTCACGGCGATGGCGCTAACTTCGGTGCCGTGGCCGCTTACATCGGCCAGCGCGATACGGGCCACCACTCCGTGATTGCAGGCCGACATGTAGTGCAAATCCCCGCCCCCGGTGGCGTGCTTGTAGGGCACGCTCTCCACCCACGCGACCAATCCCGGCAGTTCTACCAAGGCGGACACGTGCTGATTTCCGCCCCACACTTCGAGACAGGAGAGTTGGTGCAGCTCGGAATGCTGTTCGGTCTTCATCATTCGCCGCTTTGCTCGATCAGTTTTGCCACCAGGCCCGTCCAGCCGGTTTGGTGGCTGGCCCCAACTCCGCGGCCGTTATCGCCATGGAAGTATTCGTGAAATTGAATCAGTTCGTTCCAGTTCGGATCTTTCTGGAATTTCTCAATCTGGCCGTTCACTGGACGGCCGCCCGCAAAACAGCTTTCGCTGCGCAAGAATATTCGTGTGAGGCGTCGTGAAATTTCCGCGGCCACCTCCCAGAGAGTCCGGCGCTCTCCCGATCCAGTTGGACATTCAACCTGCATTGCCTTACCGTAGAACCAGTCAAACTTCTGCAGTGATTCAATCAGCAGATAGTTCACAGGGAACCAGACCGGGCCGCGCCAGTTGGAATTGCCCCCAAAAAGAGACGTAGAGGATTCTGCAGGCTCGTAATCCACGCGATGCAGATTGCCGTTTACCGGCAGGATGTACGGGTGATCTTTGTGAAATTTCGAAAGCGCGCGCAAGCCGTACGGCGAAAGGAACTCGTTTTCATCAAGCATGTATTTCATCACCGAGGGTAGTTGCCGGCGTCCGACAATCGAAAGCAGGTACCGCGGGCCGCGCGGCGTATGCTGCATCTCAAAGTGGTCGTCAAACGCCGGCTGGTTCTTCATGAACCAATCCATCCTGCGGCGGAATCCCGGCAGCTTGGCGAGAATTTCCGGCTCGAGTGTTTCCACGGCGAACAGCGGAATCAGCCCCACCATCGAGCGAACTTTCATATAGTGCCGCGCTCCGCTCGGCAGGTGCAGCACATCGTAGAAAAATCCATCCTGCTCATCCCACAGCCCCGCTTCCGCGCCCTTGCGGGAGTGCGTGGCGTGCGCAATGTACACAAAATGCTCGAAGAATTTGCTAGCCACGTCTTCATACGCCGCGTTTTCAGAAGCCAGTTCCAGCGCGATGGCCAGCATATTCAGGCAATACATGCCCATCCAGCTTGTGCCGTCCGATTGTTCGATATGGCCGCCGGTGGGCAAGGGTGCAGACCGGTCGAAAACACCGATGTTATCGAGGCCGAGGAAGCCACCTTCAAAAACATTGTTGCCTTCTGCATCTTTGCGGTTCACCCACCAGGTGAAGTTCAACAGCAGCTTGTGAAAGATCTTTTCGAGGAATTGCCGGTCGCCCGCTCCGCGCATGCGTTTTTCGATCTTGTATACGCGCCATGCGGCCCACGCATGCACCGGGGGATTCACATCGCCAAAGGCCCATTCATAGGCGGGCAACTGCCCGTTCGGATGCATGTACCACTCACGCGTGAAAAGCACCAGTTGTTCCTTGGCAAAATCCGGATCCACGAGCGCGAGCGGGATGCAGTGGAAGGCCAGATCCCAAGCCGCGTACCATGGGTATTCCCACTTATCCGGCATGGAAATGACGTCGTCGTTGTAGAGGTGCTGCCAATCTTTGTTGCGGCCTTCCTTGCGGTTTTCGGGCGGCTTCGGGCCGGCAGGGTCGCCCTCGAGCCAGGTCCGCACGTCATAGTGAAAGAATTGCTTCGACCACAACAGCCCCGCAAACGCCTGCCGCTGGACATTCTTCGCCTCGGCGCTTTGCGCTTTACCAGTTCTACCGGCGTAAAACTCATCGGCTTCCGCCATGCGCGCAGCAAATACCGCATCGAATTCCTTCCCCATTAGCGCAGCGGAAAGTTTCTGCGGGGTAAGACGCAGCTTCAAAGTCGCGCTGCCGCCGGCAGGAATTTGCAACTTGTAATTCGCGGCGGCCTTTGTCCCCGTTTGCTCGGGATTGACGGCTTCCTTGCGTCCGCGAACCACATATTCGTGAAACGCGTCCTTTACGAACGCCGCCCGGTTGGGTGAGTTGAACAGCCGCTCGTTGTTTGTTTCGTTCTCGGTGAAGAGAAGTTCCGGCGCGCCCTCGCACAGCAGAATGCGTTTGCCATACCGTGCGTGTTCCACTTCGATTGACGCACACGTTTTCGTGCTCGCACCCGCGCGCAATTGCGGGTGGTCGCTATTTGCGCCCCACGACCAAGTGTTGCGAAACCAGAGTGTGGGCAGCAAATGCAACGTAGCGCTTTCCGGCCCGCGGTTGTGCACGGTGATGCGAATGCAGATGTCCTCCACCTCAGCTTTTGCGTACTCCACAAACACATCGAAGTAGCGGTTCTCCGCAAAGACGCCCGTGTCCATCAGCTCGAGTTCATCCGCCTGCTTGCCGCGCCGCCGGTTTTCTTCCACCAATTGCCTGTAGGGAAATTCCGCTTGCGGATACTTGTAGAGGAACTTCATGTAGGAGTGCGTGGGCGTCGAATCCAGGTAGAAGTAGTACTCTTTCACATCTTCACCGTGATTGCCCTCGCTGCCCGTTAACCCGAACAAGCGCTCTTTCAGGATTGGATCGCGCCCGTTCCACAAAGCCAGCGCGAAACACATCAGGGCGTGCCGGTCGCAAATACCGCCCAGCCCGTCTTCTCCCCAGCGATAGGCGCGCGACCGCGCCTGATCGTGCGTGAAGTAATCCCACGCCGTGCCATGCTCGCTGTAGTCTTCCCGCACCGTGCCCCATTGCCGCTCGCTTAGGTAGGGTCCCCAGCGCTTCCAGTGGGCAGTCCGTGAGCGGGCCTCTTCGAGCCGACGCTCTTCAGCATTTGATGTTCTTCCTAATTCGGCCACGTCGCTTACCCATCCTTACTTTGCTGGTCCAGGCGTCTCATCCTTGCAAGATTATGAGCCTCGGACTTTGCGATTAGACAAGCAAAAAGCCTCCGTTACCCCAAGAAGCGTTTTGTGATGGCTATTTGATGTTCAGAAGGGAAAAGAGTTCCGGAAATTTGCGGAAGAATGCTTCCATGCCTTTCTTTGCCTCCGGGGAGAAGGCGCGTGGTGAAGCCTTCCTCCCCCAGAAGGGCACCCACGCCTGTGTCAACGGCCAAGGCGTGGTCGTCCCGCGGGAGTTTCGCGAAGGCCTGCCGTTCTTCCGCGGTGAGGGGGACAACGTCGTCGTAGATCCCGGGCACAGAAACGGGCGAATGGGAAGGTCGTGCAGGCGGCCTTCCTCTTCGATGGGCAGTTCCGGGAGGAGTTCCAGCATTGCTATGGCAAACAGGCCACGTCCGTCCCTCCGGGGCATACCGTTCTGGTCATAGACTGGTACGCGTTCCATGCCACAAGAAGGAGAATCCTTCTTCAGGATATCTCCGCGTAATTCCAAGGGGGCAAGCTCCCCGACGCGGCGAGCAGCGTAGCGGTTCATCGCCACCGTGTGGTCCGTTCTTGATTTTGGCGCGATCAGTCGCGGGCTGGAGGAGATACCCACGAGGCGAAGGTTTTCGCGCGGTGTACCGAGCCCAATTCCATTTCCGGGCACACCGGCACCCATTCGAAGAACTTGCCGAGTGTTTCGGTAATGAGGGTGTCGTGCTTGTGGCCGCCGTCGAAGCGCACTTCTTCGCCGAGCAGACAACTGCTGATGCCGACGCGAATTGTTTTCTCAATCAACTGTCCACGCTTTCCTTCGTCCGCAGAGGCCTCGGGAAGATCAAGGAGAGAGCGACCGACACGGCGATCACTGCCAGGATGATCCCGAGCGACCAGCTGATTGGAAACTTGCCTCCAAAGGCTTCGTTCAGCCAGACCATCTTTAGCCCTACGAAAATCAGCACAATCGCCAGCCCGAACTTGAGCATATAGAACTTATCAATGGCTCCGGCAAGCAGGAAGTACATTGCCCTGAGGCCCAGGATGGCGAACACATTCGACGTGAACACGATAAGGGGCTCCCGCGTTAGCGCAAAGATGGCGGGCACGGAATCCACGGCGAAGATGACGTCGCTGATCTCCAGGAAGAGCAAAGACACAAACAGCGGCGTGGCAACCAATCGACCATCGAGACGCACAAAAAAATTCTGGCCGTGCAGTTGCGGCGTGACGGGGACGAAGCGCTTAAACAGCCGGATCACGGGGTTCTTCTCCGGATCGATGCCTTTCTCCGGGGCGAAAAACATCTTGATCCCGGTTAGAATCAGGAACACGCCAAAGATAATGACGATCCACTTGTATTGCATCAAAACGGAGCCCAGGCCGATGAAGATAACCCTGAAAATGAGTGCCCCGATGATGCCGTAGAACAGCACGCGGTGCTGGTACTTCCGAGGGATGGAGAAGAACGTAAACACGACGACAAACACAAAGATATTGTCGACAGCGAGCGACTTCTCGACGACGTAGCCGGTCAAGAACTCCAACGCGACCTGACGGGCGGCCGCAGCCGGGTCGAAACCTGGCATCCCCGCCAGCCGCAGGTCGGATGCAAACTTGTTCACCGCGTACATGTAAAGCCCATAATTGAAAATGAGTGCCAGCACCACCCAGACGACACTCCACGTGGCAGCCTCCTTGAAGCCCACCTCGTGAGCTTCTCGATGGAAGACTCCCAGATCAAGGGCCAGGAGAAGGAGGACGAATACCGTGAAGCCGCCGTAGAACCACCAGTATTCGGAAAACGGAAAAAACAGAATCTCTGTCATGCGTGATAGACCTCATGCCTCTGTTGAATACAACCCAGTACCAAGATAGCCGATGAGTAAAACCTCCATCAGATACGCCTCAGCCAGCGACCGTTCGCAGCCCGGAAGGCGGGGACAGGGCAGCTTGATCGCGCAAGGCGGCCTGAATCATCAGGAATTCGCCGATGTTCTCCGACGTCACCAAGCCGACCAGCGCGCCTGCGCGGGTGACTGGTACGGTGTGACATTGACACTGCTGCACGCGGCTGAACACGGACTCGAGCATTTCCCCCGACTCGACTTCCAGAAAGTCGCGCTGCATGACTTCCCCGACCAAAGCAGGGGGAGCACCATGGCTTAGCGCCTTGATGAGCTCATCCCTCGTTAACACCCCTACCACACGGCCGTTGGCCAAAACGGGGAAGTCGTGTTGAGAGCCTTGCAGTATCAATTCCACTGCTCTTGAAAGTGGGTCATCCCCGCAAAGAGCCTTGAAATCGGTGAGCATCGCCCGGCTGACGGGAATGCCCGCCAGGGCGGATTTCATCTGTACCATGCTGGCTTCTTGTGCCGCGCCGATCCACACAAAGAAGGCGATGAACAAGAGCGTCGGGTTACCAAACAACCCGATCAAACCAAAGAGTAATGCCATGCCCTGGCCGATTCCAGCAGCTATATTGGTGGCACGTGTGTACTCGAGACGCATGGCGAGCAAAGCCCGCAGCACCCGGCCTCCGTCCATCGGAAATGCAGGGAGAAGGTTGAAGACCACTAGGAACAGATTGGCGGCAAGCAGCCGTTCCAGAAAGGGTCCGGCCGTAACGGTGAGCTCGCCAAAGGGGCGCAAAGATTCGGTCAGGACAAGCCATATGAACAAGGCCGCTGCAATTAGGACGTTCACGGCGGGTCCAGCCAAGGCCACCCACAACTCCTGAATCGGCCTTTCCGGCATGCGCTCAAGACGCGCTACCCCGCCGATGGGATAGAGCGTGATATCGCGAGTCTTGATCGCAAACTTCCGTGCCGTCAGCGCATGCCCATATTCATGGAGCACGACGCACGCAAAGATCGCCAAGACGAACAGAATGCCTTCGAACACGCCCTGCCATCCCAGCCCCCGGGACCAGTGACTCCACCCAACAAAGGCAATGATCAAAAGAAATGTCGCGTGGATGTAAACGTCAATGCCGGCGAACCGGCCCAGCTTCCATTGCCACTTCATTTCGGATTCCTCCTCCTTTGACACTCGTTCATCAAGCGCGCATCACTCGGAAAAGCGACGCCGCAGATTTACGTTCGGATAAGATGTGCGTTTGGGTTCAGCTTCCAGATCGTAAAGTTGAGTGCGGTTGCAAAAGAAACCCAGAGCCAGTACGGCACGAACAAGGAAGCTGCCCACTTGGACACAGCCCAAGCGGCGACGGTAAACGACCCAATGGCCAGCCACAGCAACGAGATGACTCCGGCCGCCCAATCTGGGCGATGCCAACTGAAGAATGTGGGAGACCAAACAAAGTTCAGGGCCAGTTGAATAACAAAAAGCCAGAGCGCTCGCGTGCGTTGGGGGCCCGGATCCGTCAACCACACCAGCCAACCGGCCACCGCCATCATTAGATAAAGCGTGGTCCACACCGGGCCGAACACCCAGCTCGGCGGATTCCATGCAGGCTTGCGAATGCTCGCATACCACCCGCTAATCTCCGGCCGCGTCAGCCATCCGGAGACGCCCGCCACCACGAAGCACAACATCACAAAACACAGCAATGCCAGCCAGCGATTCATCGCGGTGCCTCGTTCGGCGAAGCGGCTGCTCGACTTTCCTGATCCTTCGCCGCTTCCCTTGCAATTGCTCGCAACATTCCAGAAAAGACAAGAACGTGAAGCGGGTAGAGAGCGTACCAATACAGAAGTCCACCCAGTCCGCGGGGATTGAAGATGGCGGTCTGGCGAATGGTGCTGCCGGATGCAAGCGGTTGCACTTCGAATTCGAGCCATGCTCTGCCGGGCAACTTCATTTCCGCGCCCAGGCGCAAGCGCCGGTCCGGCTCAAACAATTCGACACGCCAGAAATCAATTACATCGCCGACCCGAATTCGCTCCGGGTCGCGCCGGCCGCGGCGCAGTCCTGCTCCGCCTACCAGTAGATCGATAAACCCGCGCACGCTCCACATCCAGTTGCCGTAATACCATCCGGTTTCGCCGCCGATTCTGCGAATTGGAGAAAAAGCAGACTTTTGCGAAGCGGAAACGTCCCGACACCGGGAATCCACAAAGCGAGAGCCGATGCGGTTTCCTCCCCACTGGGGCTTTACCCGCGCTCGCGAAAGCGAATCGGACCATCGCGTCTCGGCAAACTCGCGCTCTTCATTCTGCAGGGCACTCGCGATTGCTTCGCGCACACCTCGGGGCCGAATGGCAAAGGCTTGCAGGGCCGCGGGGTCGCGCACTACGGTGCGATGGCGAATGCTGTTGATCAACACACGCCCCACGCGGGCGTAGATGGGAGTCACCAGCCCCAACCAGAGGCTGGAAAGCCGGGGCGTTAGAACCGGTACCGGAATCATCCAGCGGCGCAGAGCGCGTTGGCAGGCGTACTCCCGCATAATTTCGCCGTAGGACATCTGACCGGCGCCGCCGATTTCGTAAGTGCGACTGCCTTCGTCCGGCAGTTCCAGCGCCTCCACCAAGTAAGCGAGCAAATCTTCGATGGCAATGGGCTGCGCAGTGATGGAAACCCATCGAGGTGTAATCATCACCGGCAGGCGTTCCACCAAGGAACGGATCATTTCGAAGGAAAGGCTGCCGGAGCCGATCACGATCGAGGCTCGGAACTCGATCACCGGAACTCCTGAAGCCCCGAGGACGCGACCCACTTCGTGGCGACTGCGCAGATGCTGGGAAAGATCCCCTCCAGCTTCGCCGAGCCCCCCGAGATAGATGATGCGGCGAACACCTTGTTCGGCAGCCGCGCGTCCAAAATTTTCCGCTGCTTCACGATCCGCTTTCTCGAAGTCCTCTGCCGAATCCATCGAGTGCACAAGGTAGTAGGCCGTATGCACGCCTTGCAGGGCATGGCGTAGGGATTCCACGTTGAAAACGTCGCCGGAAACAACTTCAGTGCCGAGCTGAACGCGCGGCAACAAATACTCGGGGTGTCGCGCCAGGCACCGTACACGGCAGCCGGCGGACTCCAGCCGGGTGAGCAGACGCCCGCCCACGTAGCCGGTTGCTCCGGTCAGCAAGATGCGCTCGGAATTGCGAGTAGAGATCATCGCAACGCTTCGCGGGCGATGGTTTCAATTGCGGAGACAACCCTCGGGTGCTCGCCGATGGGTGGCACCACCTCAATGTGCAACTGAGGATACATCGTTTGCGCCTCGGCAACCTGCACGGGGAGGTCTTCCGCCACGTGGGCACCCGCGGAAAGGAAAAGCGGCAGCACGCGCAAATGCAGGAAGCCATCGCGAACTGCCTCTGCGGCGATATCGAATAGCGTAGGGCGGAACATCTCCAGGTAGGCAAGACGCACACATTCCTGGCCAACCTCTGCGGCCAAAGTTGTGGATAGCCTTTCAAACGGCTTTCGCCAGCGCGGGTCGCGGCTGCCGTGAGCAAAGAGAATCAGGCGACTTTTGTTCATCACATATGTCCTTTTAGGAAGCGATGGGACTTGCCGTCCGTGAGCCATGCTGCTGCGGAATACTGTTTTTGCGAGGAGCCTGTGAAGCCCATTGCGGCAAAGCGTTTGAACCGGACCAGGGCTCGCCCCAAAGCGGTTTGTTGCAGGCGGCTTTGGTCAGCAATAGCTGCACGTCACCAATGCCGCGCTCCTGAAACGCCCCTTCACAACTTGCGAGGTAGTAATCCCACATGCGGATGAACCTCTCGTCAAAACCCAGTCGCCGAACTTCGGGCACAGAAGAAAGGAAGCGGTGGCGCCAGTCGCGTAGAGTATGCGCATAATGCATTCCGATATCTTCGGCGTGGAATAGTTGAAGTTGCGTCGAACGCGCCAGCGATTGCAGGATTCCAGACACGGATGCCAGCTCCGCCCCGGGGAAAATGTGTTTCTGAATCCAGTCGCAACGGCGACGGTAGGCGTCGAACCGGCGGTCCGGCATGGTAATGACCTGAAGCAGCATCGTCCCGTGCGGTGAAAGTAGGCGATTGCAGGTGCCGAAATAATGGTCGTAGTTCTCGAAGCCAACGGCCTCGAACATCTCAATGCTAACGATCTTGTCGTAGCGTCCGCGCAGCGTGCGGTAATCCTCCAGGAGCAGCCGGACTCTGCTATCCATCCCGCTCCGCTTGAGCCAGTCGCTGGCATACGCGTGCTGCTGGCGGCTGATGGTGGTTGTCGTTACGCGGCAGCCATAGCGAGAAGCGGCATGAATGGCAAAGCCGCCCCAGCCGGTGCCAATTTCCAGTAGATGATCCTCCGGCCCGAGCTGCAGCTTGCGGCAGATACGGTCGAATTTCTGGATTTGCGCGTGCTCAAGGGTGTCGGATGGGCTTTCATAGAACGCGGAGGAATAGGCCATGCTCCGGTCGAGGAACAGACGGTAAAACTCGTTTCCCAGGTCATAGTGGTG
>CAZCNH010000010.1:0-27855 GCA_964500065.1 uncultured Acidobacteriaceae bacterium | reverse complement strand
CCATGCTCCGGTCGAGGAACAGACGGTAAAACTCGTTTCCCAGGTCATAGTGGTGCCCGATATTGCGCCGGCTGCCGCGCGGGGTGTTGCTTCGCAACGCATGGCGCAGCCGGTCGAGCCCGCGGCTGAGAATTGAACAGAAGCGGTTGCGTTCGTCGAACAGCGAGAGGTTGCGTACCATGAGCCGAATGGCCGAAACCAGATCCGGCGACGACCAATCCCCGTCCACATAGGATTCACCGAATCCGACGTCGCCGCCGCCCAGTAGTACCCGGGAGAATACGCGTTCATCGTAAACTTCCACGCAGGCCTGGAGTTCTGCTCTGGCATCGCCGAACGTGTAGGTTTTGTCGGGGCAGACCAATTCCAACTGTCCGCCGCGCAGACTTCCCAGCACATCAAGTAGAACGCGCCGCGACACGCGAGCCGTCCAGGATGGCTTACGCTTCAACATGCTTGGCCTCACTCTCTTTCTGGGTTGCCTGCACCCGCCCGGGCTTGGAATAAAACGGAGTTCGCTTCCACCACAGGCAGGCCGCTTCCCAGTGGATTGCGGCAATCACCTTTGCGGTCATGAAGGGATAGCGAACCAGCGCGCGATGCAGCGCGCCAGCCGACCAGGGTTCGCAGCGCAGCTTTAGCGTGGCGTCGAAGGCCGCTTCTCCCGATTTCAACACGTCCATGTGCACGACCAGCCGGCGAGTATCGGGCTCGGTGAGGACGAACGTGTATTCCATTTCCATGGGCATGAACGGCGACACGTGGAGCCGCTTGCCGCACTGGTAGCGCCGAGCATTGGCTGCAGGCCACTCGTTGGCCGCAGAGAGCCAGTAGTTCTCGGACTCTCCAAACGTGTTATTCACCTCGGCCAGAATCACCTGCAATTGGCCCGCTTGGTTGTAGCAATAGAAAAAGGAAACTGGATTGAAGCAATAACCCAGATAGCGCAGGTTCGTCAGCAGGTAAACCGGGCCATCGGGAAAAGCGAGGCCGTGGGCTGCCGCATCATCGGCCAGTCGCTTGCGCAGTGGGCGCCGAGGGTCGCCGAAATGATCGCGATCGTCGAAGCTCACCAGGTTCCACCGGTTGTAGGAAGCCAGGGGCGAAGCACCCATGAGTTCGGGGATCCGGTCGATGTCCAGGAATACCTGAAATACTGGATAGGTAAACTCGTGTTGCGTTGGCCGAAACCGCCGATGGCGCAGCGTGCCAATACAGATGGAGGATTCCGGCAGCATCAGCAGTCTACCCCTAGTGCGCGGGCAACTCGCATCGCGGAGTTCAGCCCGTCTTCATGAAAGCCGTAGAACCAGTAAGCGCCGCAGAAGTGTGTCCAGTTTTTCCCACTGATCTCGTTCCAGCGCGTCTGCGCCCGAATGGCCTCGCGGGTGTAGAGTGGATGAAAATAGGTCATTTGGCGTATTACCTTGTTGCGATTCAGTTGCCCGTTGGCATTCAGCGTGACGCAGAATTGTTCGCGCGTGCGCAGCGCTTGAAGGCGGTTCATGTCGTAGGTCATCGTCACGCCAGCGGAGCGGTCCCCGTTCAGGTGGTAATTCCAGGAGGCACGAGCCCGCGAGTTGGCAGGCAGCACGGAATCATCGGTATGTAGAATGGTATCGTTGCGGCTGGTGTGAAAGTGACGCAGGATGTCGCGCTCGGTTTCGCTGGGTCGCTCCAAGAGCGGTAGGACCTGATTCCCGTGACACGCAAAGACCACGTGGTCAAACCACACGGGGGTCTTGTCGGCAAACTTCAATTGCACACCTGTTTCCTCGCGTTCAACCGAAGTGATCTTCGCCCCGAGGAAGAGGCGCCTCCCCACGGGAGCAGTGAGTTGCGGAACATAGGAGGAACTGCCCCCACGCAGCACCTTCCACTGTGGGTGGGAGTTGACGCCGAGCATCCCGTGGTTATCGAAGAATCGGATCAGCGTTGCGGCCGGGAACTCTTCCATTTTCGCCAGTGATGTGGACCACACCGCTGAGGCCATCGGGTAGAGATAGAAATCGCGAAATGCCGCACCGAAGCGGCCACGCTCGATAAATTCGCCGAGGGTTATGTTTTCGTGCTGTGGCTCGGCGAGAAGCTTGGAGGCCGTTCGGTTGAAGCGCAGGATCTCTTTGAACAGTTCCAGGTGACCGGACCGAAGTAGGTTCGTCCGCTGCGCAAAAAAACCATTGGCTCCGCGACTGGAATACTCAAGCCCTGTCCTACTGCACGAGACGGAGAAGCTCATGTCGCTCGGCTGGGTCTGAACGCCCAAGTCGCGGAAGAGTCGCACCAGATTTGGATAAGTGCGGTCGTTGTGAACGATAAATCCGGTGTCCACAGGCACCGGTCCGGATTCCGTTTGTATTGGAATCGTGTGGGTGTGCCCCCCGAGGCGGTTCTCTTTTTCAAACAAAGACACCTCGTACTTGCGGCTCAGGTAGTACGCTGCGGCCATACCTGCAATCCCTGATCCGATAACGGCGATCCGCTTCACTCTCACGTCTCCATCTGTGACCGATCCCTTTGTTGGAACCGGAGCTCTTGCGTTCTACACACTTGTACAGGGCAAGAGAGGGACAAGTCAATCATTTGTCATGGACAACTAATTGACATGAATCGGACTTTCCCTTTACCCTTCTTCTTCAGGTGGAAGGGGGAACGAAACGATGGCTGCAGCCGGCTACCCGATTCGCGCGGTTTCAAGGCTCACGGGCTTGTCCCTGGATACCTTGCGAGCCTGGGAACGCCGCTACCGGGCCGTGAAGCCACGGCGAGGGGAGCGTGGGCGAGTCTATTTCGAGGGTGATGTGCGGCGTCTGGTTGTATTACGCGATCTTGTTGCCCAGGGCTATGCCATAGGTCAAGTGGCCCGATTGAACGACCGCCAGCTCCGCCACTTGATTGAACGCCAATTGGAGGCCGGCAAGTCCCCCGGCCTGCAAGGAAAAAGTCGCGGGAATGAGCGGCCGCGTAGCGAACAGATCCACAACGTACTCGGAGCTGTGCTCCGATTTGATTACGCTGCTGCCGACCGGGAACTAGGGCGTTTGGCAACGGTGCTCTCCGCGCGCGATGTAATTCACCGGGTAGTCTTGCCGCTGATGCGCACCGTAGGAGAGCAGTGGCACGCGGGAAAAATGAGCATCGCGCAAGAGCACGTGGCCTCTGCCCTGGTGCGCAACCTTCTCGGCGGGTTGATTCGCCTTTACTCGCCCGAGCAGCCGCCCGTGCGGTTGATGTTCACCACGCCAGCGGGCGAAGAACACGAATTCGGCATTCTCGCCGCAGCCATGCTTGCCGCCGGTGGCGGCTTGGGAGTGATCTACCTCGGGCCAAACCTCCCGGCCAATGAGATTGTCTTGGCGGCCCGCCGCGCCGAGCCGGACGTCTTGGTCCTCGGCATTGCCGGTTCGGATACCTTGCCAAAGCTGCTCGCAGAAGTTCGGGAGGTTGCCAGCAAGCTGCCCACTCGGGTTGAGCTGTGGCTTGGCGGACAGGAAGCCGCTCGCGCCCAAGCGGAGGCGGGTGGTCGCCCCGCTGTCCTGCTGCCCAATTTCGCTGCTCTAGAACTTCAGCTGAGGCGCCTCGGGGCGACACTTTGATTTCTCGGAAAGTCCAACGATGAAACTATTTCTCAAAATATTGTTCGCTGCAATTCTGCTAGCAATCGTTTCGGTAAACCTTTGGGCCGGACTGCAGATCAACCTATTTGACGCCTGGCCGGACTACAAACAAAACCCGTGGGCAATTGCCACGCTCTATGACGCCTATTTGAGCTTCACCATTTTCTATGTTTGGGTGGCCTACCGCGAGCCCACATGGAGTCGGCGCCTTATCTGGTTTGTTCTGATCATGGGATTGGGCAGCATCACTATGTCCTTGTATGTGTTGATTGCACTGGCCCGGTTACGTCCCGATGAGCCGGCATGGAACATCCTGGCGAGGCGAATCGCATGAGAGGCCTCTTGCAACGTCGGGTTCTCATGCCCATCCGCGATTTGCTGCGGCAAGGAATTACGCCGGAAAAATTGGCGTTAAGCGTGGCTTGCGGAGTGGTTCTAGGTGTGTTTCCTGTGATTGGGGCTACCACCATCCTCTGCGCATTGGCCGCCATCGCCTTGCGCCTGAACTTGCCCGCAATCCAGGTGGTCAATTACGTTGCTATGCCTTTGCAGCTTGCACTGTTGCTCCCACTGATTCGGCTCGGCGAATCATTATTTCGAGTGCCGCGGCTGCCGTTTTCTACAGCGCAGATTCTGGAAATGATTCGCGCTGATGCGAGCCATGCGATCTCGACGCTGTGGGTGTCGACGATGTACGCGATTGTGGCTTGGTTGTTTCTCGCGCCGGCCAGCGCCGCAGCAATCTACTTTCTACTCCGCACCCCGCTGCGCCGTGCAGCATTTGCTTACGCCGCCAAACCGATTCCCGTTCCTGAGGAAGGCCAGCGATGATGCAACAGTCGCTCAACCTGGTCTGGCACGGCGCTGCAGTTGTCGTCCTCCTGATGGGTGTGTTGTGGGCAATTCACCTTCGCATCCGCAACGCAGCGATTGTGGACTTCGGCTGGGGGCTGGGGATAGCTCTGATCGCCGTGCTGTACGCAATAGAAGGACCCGGCTACGCACCGCGGAAGTGGCTGATCGCAACAATGGCGTGGGTGTGGGGCATTCGACTGTCCATGTATCTGCTGTTCGACCGCGTCATCAGCAAACCCGAGGAAGGCCGCTACCAGCAGCTTCGCAGGGAGTGGAAAACAAACCTGCCACTGAAATTCTTCTTCTTCTTTCAATTTCAAGCTTTTCTCTGTGTTCTCCTGTCAGCACCGTTTTTATTTGCAGTACTGAATTCGCGGAACGAGATTTCCTGGTTGGAATATGCCGCCGTGGGACTCTGGCTGCTCGCGCTGGCAGGCGAAGTGGCGGCCGATTGGCAACTCGCTGCGTTTAAGGCCAATCCCGCCAATAAGGGCAAGTTGTGCCGCGCGGGCCTGTGGAACTACTCGCGTCACCCGAACTATTTCTTCGAGTGGCTCATCTGGGTGGCCTACGCGATGTTCGCCCTGGCGTCTCCCTGGGGCTTTGTGGCGCTTCTGTGTCCGGCGTTGATGCTCTATTTCCTGCTTCGTGTCACTGGCATTCCCGCGACCGAAGCCCAGGCGCTGCGTTCCCGCGGCGAGACGTACCGTCGATACCAGCAGACCACCAGCGCTTTTGTTCCCTGGTTCCCAAAGAAAGAAGGTTGGACGTGAGAGTTGATTCGCTAAAGATGGAAACGCCTCCCACAGCTAGTTGGTTGTCAGCGGCGTCGCTCGTGCGATTGGGACAACGCTGGCTGGAGCGAGGATGGCTGCCCGATTGGATGGTTCGCGCCGGCATTCGCCGCATTTGTGCCGCTCGCCTGCACGAACAGTCCGCAGGAGGCGTGGATTCTCGCAAAGAACGGGCGCGTCAATTCCTGGCAGAGCTTGACCGCAGCCCCATCGCCATCGAGACGAAGGCAGCGAACGAACAGCACTACGAAGTGCCGGCGGATTTCTATCGCATGACTCTGGGACCTCACCTGAAATACAGCTGCGCCTTTTGGCCAGAGGGCATTGACACGCTTGCGCAGGCCGAGGAAGCGATGCTGGACCTCTACTGCCGGAGGGCACGCATCAAGGATGGCCAATCCGTCCTCGAGTTAGGTTGCGGATGGGGTTCGCTTTCGCTCTACTTGGCACGGCGCTTTCCGGCCAGTCGGATCGTCGGCGTCTCGAATTCGCGGACGCAGAAGGAATTCATTGATGGCCAGGCACAGGCCCGCAACCTGAAGAACCTGGAAATCATCACCGCCGACATGAATGACTTTCAGGCTGCAACCCGTTTCGACCGCATCGTCTCCATCGAGATGTTTGAACACATGCGCAACTACCGACTGCTGCTAAGTCGTATCGCTTCCTGGTTGAAGCCCGATGGCCTGCTCTTCGTGCACATATTCTCGCACGCGCGCTTCGCCTATCCCTACGAAGTTCGCGATTCTTCTGACTGGATGGCGCAGCACTTCTTTACCGGTGGCATCATGCCCAGCGACGACTTACTGGCAAGCTTTCAGGATGAACTTGCGCTCACTGAGCGCTGGCGGCTTGACGGAACGCACTATCAGAGAACGGCAGAGGCGTGGCTGGCCAACATGGATGCCCACAAACCGGAGATTCTTGCGTTATTCGCACTCACCTACGGACCAGACGAAGCACAGCGCTGGTGGGTGCGCTGGCGCGTATTCTTCATGGCATGCGCGGAGATGTTTGGCTATTCCGGCGGCAAGGAATGGATGGTCTCTCACTATCTTTTTGGCAAGCAGGGTGCCAATTCAATCGAACGCGAAGCCGAAGGCTCCCGTCAATCGAAGGATGCAAGCCGTCTTCGACTAAGTTACTAGGGCGCGAAATGTCGCGCCGCGGTCATTTGCGCACGTGGGGGCGACTGAGGGCGCTATGACTTCTGAAATGGGGCAGCCATGACGACGATGCGCGCGGTAGTGTTGGACGCTCCGGGGTTGCCCGAGGCACTGCAGATTCGGGACCGACCAGTGCCGACCCCCCAAACGGGGCAGGTGCTGATAAAGGTGCGTGCGTTCGGGCTGAATCGTTCCGAACTCCATACACGCCTCGGCTTGTCGCAAGGCGTCTCGTTTCCTCGGGTGCTCGGAATCGAGGCGACGGGAACAGTGGTCGCGTGTCCCGGGGGAGAGTACTCAACGGGACAGCAGGTGGCCGCCCTGATGGGTGGCATGGGTCGAACCTTCGACGGCGGGTACGCCGAGTTCACTTGCGTCCCCGTCCGACAGGTTGTGCCCTTCTCGAGTGCGCTCGATTGGGCGGTGCTCGGAGCGGTTCCGGAGATGCTGCAGACGGCGCACGGCTCGCTGACGGTCGGCCTCGACGCCCAGCGCGGGCAATCGCTCCTGATTCGAGGAGGCACGTCGTCGGTCGGGATGGCCACCGCCGTGCTGGCCAAGCGGCTGGGAATGACCGTGCTCTCGACGACGCGCAGTTCGGCAAAGGAGGATGCGCTGCGCAGGCTGGGAGTGGATCACGTGGTGGTCGATGATGGCGGCAATGTTGCGCGGCAGGCGCGCGCGATTTTCCCAGACGGGGTGGACGCGGCTCTCGAACTCATCGGCACGCCGACCTTGCCCGACACCCTTCGCGCTGTTCGCGTCCACGGAGTCGTCTGCTTTACCGGCATGCTGTCGAACGAGTGGACGGTGCGGGATTTCTACCCAATTGAGTACTTGCCTCGCGGTGTGCGGCTCACTGCTTACGGTGGCGACGCGACTGACCTGACAAACGCGGTGCTACAAGAGTTCCTCGACGCAGTCGCCGCCGGACAGGCTGTGGTGCCGATTCATCGAGTTTACAGACTCGACCAAATTGCAGAAGCACACGCCGATATGGAAGCCGGCCGAGCCGCCGGCAAGCTGGTCGTCGTTCCGTAAAAGGGGCGACACAGCAGACGGTCCGTGACGATCCTGTCCTGACTCGAACACGACGCCAGCTGCCCTGGGAATCGGAGCCCCTTGCCCTGCGAGCAATGGCCGGCAAGGCGCGACGGCAAGGCTGGTATTCACGGCGAGGCTGGCATATGAGGATTTGTAACACATGTAATCAACCGATTCAGGCGGGCGCTGCCCCACTTTCAGCAGCGAACTATCAGCCACTGAACGCTGTGGAAGATGTTGAGGTCGGTGGCGGCTATTGATGGGATGGCTTCTACTCACTATGGAGATTTTTGCATTGCAAACTGCGTTGTGGGTTCCGCGCCCGATTGCGAAGGTGTTCGATTTTCTTAGCGACGCACAAAACCTGTAGCAGATCACTCCTCCCTGGTTGAGCTTCCGCATCCTTGCACCACCTTCTGTGGAAATGAGAACAGGTGCCCGGATTGGCTACCAACTGCGAATCCGCGGCGTGCCGATCCGCTGGGAGAGCGAAATCACCGCATGGGAACCGCCCGACTGCTTCGTAGATGAGCAGCGGAGCGGCCCATATCGCCAGTGGATTCACGAGCACTCGTTTCATGGAAACTGGAGCAAGTGCCGTCACTGGAACCGCCTCTACGAACCGCGTGCGATTGCCCGCGAAGCCGCGCAGATGAACAGCGACCTGCCAGATTGCAGGCAGGAGGACTACCTTCCATTAGTGAAGTCCTTCCAAACAGACACCAAGGTTTATAAGTGATTGACGATAAGGGTGTAAGAAAATTGGCTGGGAGGCCTGGACTCGAACCAGGATACTCAGATCCAGAGTCTGATGTCCTACCAATTGGACGACCTCCCAGCAGGAGGCGAAACAAAAAGGGCCATCCGGGGATGGCCCCAACAATACTAATTTAGCGGGGTTCGTGCGTTCCGTCAACTCTGCCGGACAGTGCTCGCAAGCTGAAGCACTACCGCGGCGCCAACCACCTGCAGACAACTCGTTCCCCAGCCAGTGTCCAAGAAAACAGGAACCGCTCCAGTCGCAGAGCCCTCCGAGGGTGATCGTCAAAGTGATTTGCGAAGATCCACCGAAGAAGTGACCTTGTCTTGAAGAATTATCCTCGGGGCAATGCCAACACGCGGACGCGGCCGGACTCACTGTAGGCGAAATAGTGGTTCCCCAGGAACGCAACCCGGCTGCGGGTGAATCGCGGCAGATACTGGCGAAAGATCTCGGTCCCGGTACTTGTGTCATACACGACCACGGCGTCGCGCAAGGAGAGTAATCGTCCGTAATTCGTTTCCGCGCTTGCCGCCGCGAAGCGGGTACTGGGAGAAATGGCTGCATGGCTGATCAAGCGCCAGCGCTCCATCTTGGCTGAAAAGGGAGGCCCGGAGCGAGCGAGGTACACTTGTTCCGCTCCGCTATCGCGGTAGGCGTCCCATGCGAACCAGCCGTTGCCGGCCCAGCGAAATGTCGGGGGCTGGGCCTGCACGTCGCCGGTATTCACCGGTCCGCGGATCAAGCGCCCGTCAAAGCCGACCCAGATGTACTCCCGCAGCCCGCGTGAGAGCACCGCTTCTTCCGACTTCAAATCAATCGCGACCAACTCACTCCAGCGCGGGTCGAGTCCCGCAGGCCACACAGTTCGGCGGCCACTGCCATTTGCTTGCCGCAAGATAATCTCGTTCCGGGTTTCTTCTTTTGTACGGATTGTGCGCAACACCGCGAGCCATTCTCCATCCTGCGAGAGCAGCGGAAACTCAGGCCCTGTGGCCGCGGGGTCCGCAGAAACTTCCATCGCGGGCGTCATTGCGTCCGGCGCAAACCAGTACGGGTTCGTGCCCTTGCCCGGGGCATACCGGCTGAAGAGGCGTGCACCATTGACTCGGACTTGCATCGCGGATGCCAACCCAGTCTCGCCCGGAGAATCGGGGAACGGGGTCACGCGACATCCCGGCATTTCCAGCAGGCCGTATTGATTCTCGTTCGCAAGATACACCACCGCTTTGCCGGCTTCTTCCAGGCGCAGGAAGGGGCCCGGCAGCGTGTCTGCAAGTTCCGCCCCGGGAACCGAGCAGGCTTCGCGGAGCGACGTTTTTTCCGCAGGCCCGGTGAATCCGCATGCCGCGGCGGCGAGGATGCTCGCCAGGGCAAGGCTGGCTGGAGGAAGTTTTGAATGGGAACGCACCAGGTACCTCTGCGGATGGCCTATTGCAACGCCCGGGCGATTTGCCCGGTGGCGCGCAGCAATTCGAGTTGCGCGCGCTGTTGCTGGAATTTTGCCTCCACGTACTGCATCCACTTTTCATTTTCGTCCACGCGTGCGCGCTCGAGTTCGCGCAAGCCCGCGCGCCCTTCTTCGAATTGCGCTTGCAGCACGCGCACGCTTTCCTGCGCAAGCTGCAATTCCAGACGAGCCACTTCGCGTTGCGCTTCGGCTTCACGCCCGGCGCGCGATTGCAGCCGGACGGCCAGCTCGAGTTCCGCGCGCTTGGCTTTGAGCGCCATTTCCGCCGCGGTCAGCTCCGATTTCGCCAGGTCCACCTGCGCGGAGGTTCTCGAACTGAAAATGGGAATCTGTGCGCGCAGGCCGAAGGTCACCCCATGACGTTCGAACTTCTGGTAAAAGTCCTGGAAATTATTGGCGCGGGAATAGAGGCCGTAGTAACCCACCAGATCCAGCGTAGGCAGGTAGCCGCCCCTTTCGCCCTTCAGCCGCTGCTCGCGCGCCTTGCGCTCCTGCTCGGCAATTTTGAGTTCCAGGCTATTGGCTATCGCCATCTCCACAAGTTCGCTCGAAGCCTGCGCGGCGGTATCCGGAAATTCTTCCGCCGACACCTGGAACGTCTCGGTCACGCCGGTCAGATCGCGCAACTGAGCGACTAACGTTTCTTCCCGGCTCTCGGTTTGTACCAGGCGCACTTCGATGCGCGCCGCAGCCAGTTGCGCGCGCGTGGATTCGATGGGCAATTCGAGGCCGGCGCTCACGCGGGCTTTTGTCACATCCACGATCTTCGAAGCGCTCAGCCGCCCGGCCCGCAGCAATTCGAGCGTGTGCCGGACTTTGGCGAGCTCGAGGTACAGGGTGGCCGCCTGCAGGATTACGCCATCCTGTGCGCGGTCGATTTCCAGGCGTTCCGCTTTGGTGCGCTCCTCGGCGGCGCGCAGCGCCCCGGTCAACGGCCGGTTGAAAACCGTCTGCACATAGGAAAGGTTGAAGAGCGTGGGGGCGCCGCCGGGCGATTGCGGGAAGCCACTGGTATACGCAGCGCCCGAGCCGGTATAGAGGTTCGGCCGGAAGAACGAGCGCGAAACCACCGCAGTCTTGTCGGCGACATTGAGCCGCAACCGGGCCGCGGTCATCTCGCGGCTATTGCGCACCGCCAGCGCCACTGCCTCCTTCAGGGAAAGTGTCCGGGCGGCGGAAGGCGGCGTCTGCGCGAACGCGGGCATGGCCGCTGCAAGCAATCCTGCGCATAGAGAAGATTTCAGAAAAGTTGACATTGGGTCTCCCGAGAGATAATCACGAAAATGTATTACTCATACCGCAAGGATTCCACCGGCGCGAGTTGCGAGGCGCGGCTGGCCGGCAAATAGCCGAAAAGCACCCCCGCGAAACACGTCACCGCAAACGCCACCACCACCGAGATCCAGGAAATCGGCACGCGCAAGTTTCCGGGCAGAAACGGCTGAATCAAAATCGGAATGCTCACCGCGATAACAATACCGGCAACGGCTCCTGCGCCGCTGATCAGGAAGGCCTCGAGCAGGAACTGCATCAGGATTTCGCGCCGCCGCGCGCCGATAGCTTTGCGGATGCCGATTTCCCTGGTGCGCTGCGTCACGGTGACCAGCATGATGTTCATGATGCCGATGCCGCTGATCACCAGCGCGATCAAAGCCACGGCCAGCAGCACGATGGTGAGCGATAGCGAAATGTTCGCGGCCGCGCGCAGCAGGGAGGTCAGATTCTCCACCTGGTAGACGGCTCCGGTTCGGTGGCGGCTTTCCAGCACTTCCCGCATTTGCCGGGTCACCGTCTCCACCAGCTCCGGCTGGGCGGCCTGCGCGTAAAGGGTGCGGATGAAATTCACCTCGCCGAAATAGCCCATCACCGCAAACGGAACCAGCGCGGACTCGCTCTTGATTTCCGACTGGCCAAAGGTGGAAATCCTTTCCCTGAAAACGCCCACCACCGAGAACTGCAACTCGCCGAAGCGCAGGTTTTTTCCGGGAGCGCTCTCGCCGGGGAACATCCGCCGGGCCAGGTCTTCGGTGATGATGCAGATTTTTCCGCGCGTGGCGAAGTCGTCCGCATCCAGCATGCGCCCTTCCAGCAGCACCAGTTTGCGCACTTTCTGGAAACCCTCGGTCACTCCGACCAGTTCCACCGGACGCTCTATGCCGCCGCTGACCACGGTCGTGGCCATGCCTCTTGTTCCCGCAACCTCTACTACCCCAGGGATGCTGGCGCGGACGGCCTCCATGTCCGCCACGCTGATTTCGTCGGCCAGGGCAAAGGCGGTGGTTCCTTCACGCATATATTTCGCGTACACAATGTTTGAGCCGATGCCTTCAATCTGTTCGAGGATGTAATGCTTGCCGCTGAGCGCCACCGTCACCACCAGCACCAGGCTGGCGCTGCCGATGGCCACGCCCAGCATGGTGAGGAATGCCCGCACCTTGTTGGCGCGCAGCGCGTCCATCGCGACTTGGAATGTCCAATACATCGCAGTGCGAAGAGCCTTCGGGGCCCGCGTTAAGAATACCGCAAGCATCATCCGGGAAGAATGGCCGCGTTGGAGATTCAAACCCGGCGTGGTAGCCTGACCCGGTACTTTTCGTGAGTCCGGCCAGGCACACCCGCGATCTTGCCCTTCTTGTGATGCTGACATTTGCGGCCCTGTTGCTGCATGGATATCACCTGGGCGTGCAGGATCAGGCTATCTATTTGCCGGCGGTGAAGAAGTTGCTGAACCCCGCCCTGTATCCGCTGGATTCCGTTTTGTTCGTTTCACAGACGCGCTGGACGTGGTTTGACGAAATCATGGCAGGCTCGGTGCGCCTGACGCGCATTCCCCTGGAATGGCTGCTGCCCCTTTGGCACATGCTCTGCGTGTTTGGCGCGCTGCTCGGCTGCTGGCGCATTGCGGCGAAGTGCTTCGCCACGGTCTACGAGCGCTGGGGAGCGGTTCTGCTGGTCGCCGCGGTGCTGGCGCTGCCCGCCAGCGGAACCGAAGCGCCGCTGCTCGACAATTACGTTCACCCGCGCAATTTTTCCACGGTCGCCGCGCTGCTGGCGCTGCCCGCTGCGCTCGACCGCCGTTGGAGCGCGCTGGCGTGGCTTGCCGCGGGCATCGCGTTTCACCCGTTGATGGGGCTGATCGGCGCAGTGCACATCGCCATCATTATTTTCCCGTGGCGCACGGCGGCAAATCCGGCGGCCCTGCTGGCATTGCCTGTATTTTCGTTGCTCTCCGCCGATGGGGTTTGGCAAGACGTGCTGCAGACTCGCCGGAATTTTTTTCCCCTGCGCTGGACCTGGTACGAGTGGCTCGGCGTGATTGTGCCGCTGGCTTTCCTGTGCTGGAGTGCCCGCCGCGCAGCCATGCGCGGCCAACCTGATGCCGCGCGCGTCTGCAGCCGGATGGTGATTTCGACCAGTCTTTTTGTAATTGCGGCGGTGGCCATCACTGTTCTCCCGGCAGGGGAACGACTGATCCCCACGCAGCCGATGCGCGGCATTCACCTGACGTTTCTTCTGTTCGTCTTTTTTGCAGGCGGGTGGATCGGCGGTCTCTGCCGCGAGCGGTTGTGGCGCTGGGGCTTGTTCCTGCTGCCGGTCTGTGCCGCGATGGTGTATTGGCAGGCAATCAACTATCCGGCCACGCCGCACATCGACTGGCCTGGCGCAGCCCCACGCAGCGAATGGCTGCAGGCTTTTGACTGGGTGAAGCACAATACGCCCCGCGATGCCTATTTCGCGCTGGACCCGATGCACATGACGCAACCCGGGAACGATTCACACGGTTTCCGAGCGCTGGCCGAGCGCAGTATGCTGGCCGACTACGTCAAGGATCGCGCAGTCGCCGGGCTTTCCTCGGAATTGGCCCCGCGCTGGCGTGACGAATGGCGGGCCGCGGAGTCCTGGAAAAGTTTTCATCTGACAGAATTTCGTGAATTGCGCAGTTCCCGGAATGTCTCCTGGGTGATCGTTGCAAAACCGCAAGCCAACGGTCTGGATTGCCCGTGGTGGGGTCCGACCCTCGCGGTTTGTCGCATCCCAATGCCCATATCGGACTCCCGGCCTCCGGCGCCGAAGTGATCCGTCTCATGCCTGGCATTCGGGATAGCCCTCTGGAACATGCTTTCTCGCTTGAAAGCTGCCTGCATGGGAGGTAATCTTGGCGGAATTAGCAAAACTTGAATTATGAGGAGGAGCTGAGGGATCGAAATGAAAGTCCTTTTCGTTCATCCGAGTTCGCTGATGTATTCGGAGATCTACCTCCGGCTAGAACCGCTGGGGCTGGAGTTGGTGGCGGAATCAGCGCGCCGCGCGGGACACACGGTCCGCCTGCTGGACTTGCAAATCTTCAAGCACGAAGACTTTTTCTCCCTCCTGAAAGAATGGCGCCCGGACGCCGTGGGATTTTCCCTGAACTACCTGGCCAACATTCCCGAAGTAATTGATTTGGCGAAAGCCGCCCGCGCGGAATTTCCGGAGAGCTTCATTTTTGCCGGCGGGCACAGCGCCTCGTTCACCGCCCAGGAAATTCTGGAACATGCCGCTGGGGCAATCGATTGCGTGGTGCGCGGCGAAGGGGAGGGCGTCACGCCCCATGTGCTGGAATGCGCGGGGGACGTGCAGGCCTTAAGAAAATTGCCCGGTGTGGTGACCCTCGAAGGGACGGGGCCTGCCCCGATCCTCCTCGAATCTTTGGACGCGATTCAGCCCGCCCGCCACTTGACGCGTAGGCGAAAGAAGTACTTTATCGGCGTGCTGGACCCCTGCGCCTCGGTCGAATTCACGCGCGGCTGCCCGTGGGATTGCGTCTTCTGCAGCGCGTGGACCTTTTACGGGCGCAGCTATCGCACAATCAGCCCAGAGGTGGCGGCCGCGGACCTGGCCAGCATCCAGGAGCCCGGAGTCTTTATCGTGGACGACGTGGCCTTCGTTCAACCAGAACACGGTTTTGCCATTGGCCGCGAATTGGAACGCCGCAAAGTCCGCAAAAAGTATTACCTGGAAACCCGGGGCGACGTGCTGCTGCGGAACAAGGAGGTTTTCCAGTACTGGAAACGGCTCGGCTTGGAGTACATGTTCCTTGGGCTGGAGTCCATTGACGAGGAAGGCCTGAAGCTGCACCGCAAGCGCGTGACCCTGAACAAGAACTTTGAAGCGCTGGAATTCGCACGGTCACTGGGGATTACCGTTGCGGTCAACATCATCGCCGATCCCAGTTGGGACGAGGCCCGGTTCGCGGTGATTCGCGAATGGGCGCTTTCCGTGCCGGAGATCGTGCACATGACGGTGAACACCCCGTATCCCGGAACCGAAACCTGGAACACGGAATCGCGAAACTTTACCACCCGGGATTACCACCTGTTCGATGTGCAGCACGCCGTACTGCCCACCAAACTGCCGCTCGAGAAGTTCTACAACGAGCTGGTTGCCACGCAGCAAGTGCTGAACAAGAAGCACTTGGGCTGGGCCGCTCTCCGCAGCACCTTCTTCCTCGCCGCGCGCTATCTGGCCCAGGGGCAAACCAATTTTGTGCGCATGCTCTGGAAATTCCCGACGGTCTATAATCCCCAGCGGCAAATCCGCGATCACCAGCGCGAGGTTCGCTATCCGATTCGATTGCCGAAGGCCATGGCTGGATTAATAGATCCCAAGTCGCTTTTTGTCCATCCACAAGCTGCCGCGACCGCTTCGGCCGACTAGCACCGCGCGCCCTCGGCAGCTCCTGTTGAGCTTTCCGGCATCTATTTGCTAATCTGGTGAATTGCGCCCGGCCGTTTGGGGCTATAAGGAAATGATGCAACGCGCTTCCACCGCCGAAAACCTGGGGCTGCTGCAAGCCGCTGCCGCGTCTCCCCGCGTGGCGGTCGGCGAGGCCGTGCCGGAGGACCGGCTGAATGTGGGCGTGATGGTGGACCTGTTCTGGGAGCCGGATGCCGGCGGCCATGTGAAATGCTGGGAACGCTTTGCTCATGCAGCGATTGGCGAAACCGGACTGGATCTGACGATCTACTTCCTGGGCGAAAAGAAGGAAGTCATCACGATTGCGCCGAACGTGCGTTATATGACGCGCAAGCCCCTGCTGGACACCAACAAGATCTGGTTCCTGGACAAAATGCCGGATCACACCGATCTGGCGCCGATGCATCCCCGGTTTATGCGCCACTGGCGGCGCCTGCACGTGCTGCACACCACCGACGCTTTTTTCACCCTCGCACGTACCGCGTCGCGCTTCGCCCGCCTGACCGGCCGGCCGCTGGTTAATTCCGTTCACACCGATACGCCGCGTTATACGCGTGTCTACTCGCAGCGCGCGCTCGGGCGGCTGTTTGGCGGAGGACGCATGGGTCAGTGGGTCACGTCGTTCGCACACATCCCGGAATTTATGGGTGCCATGATGCAGGCCAAACTGAGCCGCTACATGCGCCAGTGCGATTGGGTGCTCGGCAACGACGCCGAAGAAAATCACTCCAACGGGCAGGCCGCTGCCGGAGGCCGCTATTCGGTGCTGCGGCGCGGGATTGACAAGACTGTTTTTCACCCGGACAAGCGAGACCGCGCACGATTGAAATGCCGGTTTGGCATTCCGTTGGACCGGTTGGTTCTGCTATTCGCCGGGCGATTGGATCCCGACAAGAGTGTGATGACGGCGGCGCGCGCCGCCCGCCGCATGCTCGACCGGGGTGTGCCCATTCACGCGTTGTTTGCCGGGGATGGTTCGCAGCGCAGTGAAGTGGAGGCCCTGCTCGGCGCCAACGCCACGCTGACCGGCGCGGTACCGCAATCCGAACTGGCTTGGCTGTACGCCAGCGCGGACCTTTTTGTTTTTCCTTCGCGCAACGAGATTTCACCCAACGTGGTGGTGGAAGCTAAAGCTTCCGGTTTACCGATCGTGGTTTCGGCGGAAGGAGGCTCGTCGCGCTTCGTCCGTGAACATGCTGAAGATGGCGTGATTCTGAACGATAACGATCCCGCGCACTGGGCGGAGGAAATCGAACTCCTGTGCCTGGATTCGGAGCGGCGCATGGCCATGGGCGAGCGCGCCCGGCGCTCGGTGGAAACCGAATGGCCTTCGTGGAGCGACGTTCTGCGGCAGGACCTGATTCCCGTGTGGCGTCGCGTAGCGGAAGAAAAAGGCGTATGGAAAAAATGATGTAAAGCGCCGTGGATCACGCAGCAAGGCGCCGCACACACCGCGCCTACGGCCGCAGCCGGGCCAGATTGCCTTTTTCGGACGCAAACCAGACCCATAGACCCGGCACCCCCACCAGCAATTCCCGGATGCGTTTCACCAGTGCCAGCGCCAGCGCCGTTTCCGCGCTGATACCCACCATCGGCCCCAGCACCACGAAGCCCGCTTCCTGCGCGCCTAGCGCTCCCGGTAGCGCGAACGAGGCGCTGCGCACAGCCATGGAAAGGCTTTCCAGGATCAGCGCAGCGGGCCAGCCCACCGTGTGGCCGAGGAAATAAAGGATCAACCACGTTTCACCCGTCAGCAGCAGCCATCCGCTGATTCGGCCGGCAAAACAAAGAGTGACCCGGCGATGGTCGGAGAAGATTGCCGCCGATTCGCGGTTCCAATCGGCGATGTTGCCTGCCAGTTGCGTCCACCTGCCCCCGCGCCCCCGCGCCAGCCTCCCCGCGATTCTGCCCAGCAAGTTCGAGCTTTGCGCCAGCCATAGTCCGGCCAGCACGCAGGCGGCGATCAGCAACCCGGAAACGAAAGCGCTGCCGTGGGTGTTGCCGCGTGCGGCGCCGGCCAGCAGCGCCGCTCCCGCGAGGGTGTACACGAATTGCGCCACCAGGCCGAGCGTAAAATCCACAGCAACCGTTGCGCCTGCAAGCGCGCCCGACTGCGTGTAGCGCGCCACCATCTGCGCGCGCGCCACATCGCCGCCCACTTGCGCCACCGGCAGCAGGGAATTGATCGCTTCACCGGCCCAGCGCGCGCGGAACCAGATCCAGAGACCCGGTGCGGCCGCCCGCGGAAAAAGCGCGCGCCAGCCTGCGCCGTGGGCCAGCAGGGTCACAAAACGATACAGCGAGACCCACACCACGCCCCAGCCCGCCGCGGCTACGCCCGCAAACACGTCGCCCGCTCCAAAGTGGAACACCAGATAGCAGACCAGAAGCAGGCCCACAGAAAAGCTCAGCAATGTGACCAGTCGCATGCGGTTTGGATGGAGCCGGGATGAAATTCTATCGGAGAAATGCGCAGGTGCTTAGGGATTTTCCGCGCGGACGCGAATCTTCATCCCCTCGCGCAATTCCTCATTGCTCTGCAGGGCCACGCGCTCGCCTTCTTTCAATCCGTCGAGGACCTCGTACTTGGTGGCGCTGGCAATTCCCAGTCGCACTTCGCGGCGCTTCACGGTGTCGCCCTCGAGCACAAACACCACGCGATGGCTGCCATCGCTGCGGACGGCGCCGCGCGGCACCACCAGGGCGCTGGCGGCTTCGCGCACTCGAATCACCACGTTCACATTGGTGTTCGGCAGCAAATCGAGCTTGGCGTTTTCCACCGAACAGATCACTTCGCCCACGCTGCGGGTTCCGCGCGGCACCACTGCCTTGGGGATGATCTCGGTCTTACCCTTCCACACGCGGCCGGGTTGGGCGTCCCAGGTGATGTCCACTTCCTGTGCTTCAGCGAGCATGCCCAGTTCCGGCTCGTCCACAAACGCTCGGACGCGCACGCGGGCCAGGTCCGCCACTTCGGCCAGCAGGTCGCCGACCTTGACGAACTGCCCATCGCGCACGGGCAGAGCGTAGAGCATGCCGCCCACTGGAGCGGTTACCCGCGTCGAGCGCAGGCGGTCCTCCGCCAGGCGTAACTCGGCCTGGGCGCGGTTCACATCGAGCGAGCCGCGCTCCACATCAAGGGTGGCCTGCCGTGAAAGTTCTTCTTTTCGCTTTTGCAGCACGCGCAGCGAATCTTCGGCGCGGTCTCGAGCCTGTTTCGCCTGTTCCACTTCTGCCGGCGTGGCCGCTTGCTTGGCGGCCAACCTCTCGAGCGTTTCATGTTCTTTGCGCAGGCGCGCCACGTCGGCTTCCGCCTTGCGCAAGTCACTTTCCATTTGCGCTATTTCCACCGATGCGCCTCCGCGCCGCCCGGCGCGCAGCACTTCCTGCGCGGCCAGCAGTTCGCGGCGCAACCGCGCCACGTCCGCGGCGGCTTCCGCATCATCCAGTTGCAGAATCAGGTCGCCGGGGCGCACCGGACGGCCTTCTACCGCATGAATCTTCTGCACAAACGCGCCGAGTTGCGCCCTGATCACCCGCGGGTCAATGGGTTCGACCTTGCCATTGCTGTTGATCGACGCCTCCAGGCGTTCCTTGGCGGCCGTGGCCGCCCTCACTTCCGGCGCGGGTTCGCGCCCGGCGAAGGTGGCCAGCAGCAGGACCACAACAAAGGCAATTCCGCCAAGAATCCACAGCTGTCTTTTTTGCGATAATTCCATTTGTTCCTGCGTCGCCTCTCCTGCCATTCTAGCAAACAGCACAGCCCCGCGCTGACTCTGTTTCCTGCCACCGGCAGCTTGTCCCCGAGAAACGCGGCAGGATTCGTCCCTGGGGCGCGTCCAATTCTTTCCAGATGCTATACTTCAGCTTTTCGATGCCACGGGTATTTGTGATCGGGCACGACTGGACCTTCCGCGTTGCCGTCCGCGCGGAGTTGCTCGAACTGGGCCTGGAGGCGCTGGGCTTTTCCGCGTGGCCGGAGACCAGGCAGTCGGCGCGCGAGGCCATGCCCGACGTTATCGTGGTGGATGCATCATCCATCGAGTTGCCTGCGGAGGGTTTGCATGCCCTTGCCCCTGTCGCGCAATACATGGTGATCACCGGCGCCAGCGTGCCCCCTCATCTGCCGGCGGCCGCCGCGGTCTTGCGCAAGCCGGTGCGCGCAGGCGAGATTGCCGCCGCCGTCCGGCTTCTGCTGGAAGGACACCCGGCCTGACCCATGTCCGACCTGATCCCTCCCAATACGACGGAAACTCCGGACGTACCGCAGCCACGCGTCCCCTTCGATTTGTTCCTTGCGCCTGGCAGCGGCTGGTTCCGCGCCCTCCGACACCGGCAGTTCCGCATGTTCTGGACCGGCAATTTTGTTTCGAATATCGGCTCGTGGATGCAGAACGTCGCGCAGGGCTGGCTGGTGTTCGAGCTGACTCATTCTCCGTTCTGGCTGGGCGTGGTGGGCTTTGCCCAGCAGATTCCCTCGCTGTTGTTTTCCCTGCCTGCGGGCGTGGTGGCGGATCGCTCCAGCCGCCGGCAAATTCTCTTCTATACGCAAACGGTGATGATGCTGCTAGCCGCCCTGCTGGCTGCGCTGGCGTATTTCAAAGTCGTGGTGATCGGCCACATGGTGGCCATCGCCTTCACCGCGGGCACCATCATGGCGTTCAATGCCCCCACCTACCAGGCAGCGCTGCGCGATCTGGTGCAGGAGCAGGATACGTTGAACGCCATCGCCCTGAACTCCATTCAATTCAATTTGTCGCGCGTGCTGGGACCTTCCGCCGCGGGCATCGCGATTGCCCTGGCCGGCACCGCGGCGTGTTTCTTTCTGAATGCCCTGAGTTATGTGCCGTTGCTTTTCGTAATTTCCAAAGTGGATTTTCCTCCGCCGGCGCAAAAGGCCAGCGGCAACGGTGGTTTTCGCGCAGACTTGAACGAAGCCCTCGAATATGTCCGCGCCAATCCTGCGATTCTGAACATTATCCTGCTGGTCGCACTGGTCAGCATGTTCGGCCTGCCCTACCTGACGATGATGCCGGCCTTTGCCCGCGATGTGCTGCACGTGGGCGCCACCGGGCTGGGTTACCTGGTCGCATCGGCGGGCCTGGGCGCGTTTCTTGGCGGATTGCACCTCGCCCAGTTGAAAGACAGCCAGAAGCGCGGCCCGCTGGTGCTCTTTGCCGGGATTGTTTTCTTCGCCGCCATTTTCGGCTTCAGTCTCTCGCGTTCGCCGCTGCTTTCTTCGGTCCTGCTGGCGCTCGCTGGGGGTGGCTTGGTGAATTGCGCGGCCACGGTCAATAGCCTGATTCAAACCAAAGTACCCGACCACATCCGTGGCCGCGTCTTGAGCATGCACACCATGGCCTTTCTCGGCTTCACGCCGGTGGGCAGCTTGCTGGTGGGCTGGCTGGCGGAGAAATCTTCCGCGCCCGCGGCGCTGGCCGCTTCCAGCGGATTTGCTCTGATACTCACCGCCTGGATTGCGGCCACGCGCAAGGAAGTCCGTGAGTTGCGCTAAACTTCCCATCGCGGGGGCCTTACTACTCCCGCCGCCCTGTTGTAGAATCTCCCCATGAGCGACGCACACAAAGTGGACGCCCCGCCAAAGCCCGGCGAAAAGCCCAAGCCCAAGATTCATCGCGTCTGCATTCAGTGCAACAACATGTTCGTGGTCAGCGTGGAGAACTACGAAGCCAAGCAGTGTCCCAATTGTCATAAAGGGTAATGTAAAGTATCCTTGACATTGCCCTGAGATTGTGCCATGCTTCCTTCCGCGCCCCGCCCGGGGAGCCCGCCATGCTCACTCTTTCCGAAGAATTCGCGGAGCGTGATTATACGTACTTAGACTGGTGGCCACCTGGAACCCTGGTGATTTCTTACACTGTCCTTGCCTTTGGTTCCTATTTCACTCCGTTACTTAAAGTGATCGCGGCGATTTCCGTGCTTTTGCTTTTTTCAATCTATCTTTTGCACGAAAGAAGGCATGCCCGGCATCCGGATGAACTGATGCGACGCATGAGGCAGGAAGGCCTGGCTGCGGCCTATCCCTGGTCTCTTTTCCTCATTGTCGCAGCCATGATGGGCCAGCGCTTTCTTGGATTTCCGCCCGATTTGACCAATCAGATCCTTTTTCTTCTGCTGGGCTTCATCTACGCGATAGGTATGAAGGCGGCGCGCGAGCGGTACCTTTGAAGAATCGCCTGCGCCAGCTGCGGACGGAAAGACAGTGGTCGCAGGCGGATTTGGCGGAACGCCTCTGCGTATCCCGGCAGACGGTCATCGCCGTGGAAACGGAGAGGTACGATCCCAGTTTGCCCCTGGCATTCAAAATCGCGCAAGTGTTTCGCAAGCGAATCGAAGAAATATTCTTTCCCTGGGATGCGTAGTAGGATTGGTATCCAGCTCGTGCCCTGTCGTGTTGATGTCTCCAATGCCTTTTTGCGGGGATCTATGATCGAAGCCCAGAACCTTTGTAAGTTCTTCAAAGATAAGAAAAAAGGCGAGATCCGCGCCGTGGACGGGTTGAGCTTCACCTGCAAGCCGGGCGAGATCTATGGCTTGCTGGGCCTGAACGGCGCCGGCAAGACGACCACCCTGCGCATCCTGGCCACCATTCTTTCTCCCACTTCCGGAACCGCCAAGGTGGGTGGCTTCGACGTCAACGACCAGCCGGAAAAGGTTCGCAGCAACGTCGGCTTCCTTTCCACCGCCACCGCGCTCTATGTGCGCCTGACCGCCAAAGAAATGGTCGAGTACTTCGGCCGGCTGCACGGCTTGAGCGAAGCCGAATTGCAGAAGCGCATCGAGACAATCTTCCAACGGCTGGAGATGAACGAATTCCGCGACCAGCGCTGTGACAAGCTTTCCAGCGGCCAGAAACAGAAGGTTTCCATCGCGCGCACCATGGTCAACGACCCGCAAGTGATGATTTTCGACGAACCCACCGCCACACTCGACGTCATCACCGCGCGCACCATCATCGAGTTCATTCGCGAATCCCGCGACAAGGGCAAGACCGTGATCTTTTCCAGTCACGTGATGAGCGAGGTCGGCAAGCTCTGCGACCGCATCGGCATCATCCACAAAGGAAAAATCCTGAGTGAAGGCACGCTGGCGCAATTGCGCAGCCATCACGGCATGGACGACCTGGAAGACATCTTCGTGAAAGTTGTCGAGGGCGGCAAATGAACTGGCAAAAGACAGCCATCGTCTACAAAAAAGAGCTGCTCGATACCGTGCGCGACCGCCGCTTCCTGGTTTCCTCCATCCTGATCCCCATCCTCATGTTTCCCCTAATGACCATCGGGCTGGGTGGCCTCGCCATCTATATGGCCATCCGCACCACCCAACGGGACCAGTTGGTGATGGTGCGCGGCGCGGCCGCTGCTCCGGAATTGATGAGCCGGATTGAAAAGCTGAAGAATATTTCCCTGGTCCCGGTTGCGGACGATTACGTGCAGCGAATCAACGACAAAAAATTGCAGGCGGCGGTGGAGATTCCCGCCGGTTTCGAAGAACAGTTGCGCAGCCGCCTGGACCAGCAAGTGACCATCAAGATCTTTCATTACCAGGGCGAATTGCGCTCGCGCACCGCTGTTCGCGCCATCAGCCGCACTGTGGATGAATACGTCAAGGGCGTTGTCGGGGAACGTCTGGCCGCGAAGAATCTATCCATCGAGTTGCTCACCCCGTTTGCCTTCGAGCGCAGCAACGTGGCCAGCGCCGAAAAGGTCTCCGGCGCCATTCTGGGCATGATTCTGCCGTACATGATTATCGTGCTGTGCCTGCAAGGCGCCATGTACCCGGCCATGGATATGACCGCCGGAGAAAAAGAACGCGGGACGATGGAAACCATCCTGGCCAGCCCCGCTGGGCGGATGGACATTGTCGCCGGAAAATTTTTTCTGGTGCTGACCGTGGCGCTGATCACCACCGCCATCAGCATCGGCTCGTTTGCGGGCACCGCTTTGCTGGCCGCCCAGTATGTTGCCCGGCTGGGCCCGCAATTCGCCCTGCAAGTGAGCTGGAAGGCGATTGCCGCAGTCTTCTTCGTGGTGCTGCCGCTGGCGATCCTGTTCTCTGCCGCGTTGATGGCTATCTCCGTCTACGCCCGCAGCTTCAAGGAAGCGCAGAGCTACATCGCTCCCCTGATGTTCCTGGTGATTCTGCCGGCCATGGGTTCGTTTGTTCCCGGGGTCGAATTGAATGCGAAATTCGCCATGGTGCCCATCCTCAGCGTGAGCCTGCTGGCGAAGGAAATATTTTCCGGGCAGTTTCCATTGAACTACATCGCCATCATTTTCGGCTCCACCACGGTGTATGCGGTGGCGGCGCTGTACATTACCGTGCGGCAGTTTCACAAGGAACAAGTGCTGTTCCGCTCGTGAAGGAGAAACCGTGCGATTCAGCAACATTTTGATTGTGTACAAGAAAGAATTGATGGAAGCGCTGCGGGACCGCCGCACGCTGTTCGGGATGTTCGTCTTCCCGATGATCATTTTTCCGATCCTTACGGTCGGCTTCAACCGCTTCCAGCAGCGCATGGTGGATAAAGTGAAGCAGGAAACGGCGTCGGTGATGCTGATTGGCGCGGAAAACGCCCCCGCGCTGGCGGGAAAATTGCGCGCGGCCGAAGGATTGCAAATCGTTCCCCTGGCTCCGGATTACGCAGAGAAAATCAACAACAAAACACTCCGCGCCGCAGTCGAATTTCCCCCGGGCTTCGAGCAGGCTCTGGCCTCCGGCGCTAAGGAGCCGCCCAAGGTGAAGATCTACTTTCAACTGGCGGAAGTTCGCTCTAGCGCGGCAGCAGACCGCGTTGAAGAAGTAATCGGCGAATACCGCAAAGACGTGGTGACCGCGCGCCTGTCCGCATCCGGCCTGAGTGAAGCATTCGTGAAGCCCGTCAATACCCAGCAGGAAAACGTAGCGTCTGAGCAGAAGGTCAGCGGCAGCCGCTTGGGCATCCTCGTTCCCTATTTCATGATTTTCCTGTGCTTGATGGGCGCGATGCATCCCGCCATTGATCTGACCGCGGGGGAGAAGGAGCGCGGCACCCTGGAAACGATTCTCGCCTCCAGCGTGCACCGCGGGGAACTGGTGCTGGGCAAATTCCTGCTGGTGCTGACCGCGTCGCTCACCACCACGGCCGTTTCCATGGCCTCCTACGGGTACACGCTTTCGCGCGGCAGCGGCGCGGCGCAAATAACGAGCGGAGCAAAATTCACGCTCACCTACCAGGCTGCTGGCTCCATCCTGCTTCTGGTGCTGCCCCTGGCGGTCCTATTCGCCAGCGTTCTGATCGCGATTTCCCTGATGGCCAAAGGCTACAAAGAAGCGCAAAGCTATATTCAGCCGCTGATGATCGTTGTCATTTTGCCGGCCATTGTGGCCATGCTGCCCGGTGTGGAGTTGAACTACGCGCTGGCCATGGTTCCCATCGTCAACGTCAGCCTGGTCATTCGCGAACTGCTTACCGGAAATTTCCCGCTTAATTTTCTGGCGGTCACCTTCGCCTCGACCGCTGCGATTGCGGCCATCGCCCTGCACACCGCGTACGACATGTTCCAGCGCGAGGAAGTCCTGTTCCGCACCTGAGAAACTTGGAGCGCCGCCGCGCGCATTTCCCTTAATTCCGTTCTCCTTGTAAAATTTCTCTTCGCCCCATGTCTGATGCCTCGCTTATTTCTGTTCGCGATCTGTGCAAGCAATTTCGCACCTTCAAGCGCCGCGAAGGCGTGTGGGGCGCCCTCCAGAATCTGTTCGTTCGCGAATACCAGACCGTGAACGCGGTTGAGCGCATCACGTTCGAAATTCAGCGCGGCGAAATGGTGGGTTACATCGGGCCCAACGGGGCGGGGAAGTCCACCACCATCAAGATGCTCACCGGGATTCTGACCCCGTCCTCCGGGGAAGCCCTCTCGAACGGGTTTGTTCCCTACGCGCAGCGGCGCCAGTACGTGAAGACCATCGGCGTGGTGTTCGGCCAGCGCACGCAACTCTGGTGGGACATCGCCGTCATCGAATCGTTCAAGCTGCTGCGCCGCATCTATGACGTGAGCCAGCGCGATTTCGACGAGCGCATGGAATTGTTCCACCAGATTCTCGGCATCCGCGATTACCTGCACACCCCGGTGCGCAAACTTTCGCTCGGGGAACGCATGCGCTGCGACCTGGCCGCCGCGCTGCTGCACAATCCACCGATCCTGTTTCTTGACGAGCCGACCATCGGTCTCGACGTGGTGGCCAAAGACCACATCCGCAAATTTCTGCTGGAAATCAACCAGCGCTACCGCACCACGGTGCTGCTCACCACGCATGACCTGGACGACATCGAGGAGCTCTGCCGCCGCATCATGATCATTGATCACGGCCGGCTGCTCTACGATGGCCCGCTCGATCTGCTGAAGCAGAAGCTGCTGCGCATCAAGCTGATCAAATTCGCCCTGAAAGACAGCGCCCAGTTGCCGCGCCTGGAAGCGCTCGTCGGCAACGGGTTGCAAATGGAAACCGTGGACGAACTCACGCGGCGCATCCGTTTCGACCGCACGCAGGTCAATACCGACGACTTGATCCGCCGCATCCTGGCCGCTGTCGAAGTGCGCGACCTGAATATCGAGGACGAGCCCATTGAGGAGATCATCAAGCGCATCTACGCCGGCGAGGCGCTCAAACAAGTTTCTATATGAAGAGAAAGAATGATCCACAGATTTCACAGATCCGGAGAAGGCTGAACCGTGTCCGGTTCCTGCGGCCTCTGCCCTTTTTATCTTTGAAATCCGCGGATGAGTTTTTGTTCCTATGACAGCGCTTGTCCGAACTCTCGCGCCGTACCTGGAATTTTCCCGCATCGGGTTCGCGAATATTCTTGCGTTCCGGCTGCGCTATTACACGGGCATCCTCACCTATCTGGTGAACGTCACCGTGTATTACTTCATCTGGCGCGCGGTGTATGGGCCCGCCAGCGCAGGCGGAGCGCCCGGGGCGCGAATCGCCGGCTACGATCTGGCGGAAATGTTCACCTATGTGAGCGTCGGCTGGATCATCCGCTCCTTCTACTGGAACACCATTGACCAGGAAATGGCCTACGAAGTAATCGACGGCAAAATCTCGATGCAGATGATCAAGCCCGTCTCGATTCAATGGATGTGGGTGGCACGGGCCATGGGGGAATCCACCTTCCGGCTGGGCATGCTCACTTTGCCCACGGCGGTTGCCGTGACTCTGATTTTCCCCGTGCGCCTGCCCGCATCGGCCGCTGCCGCCGCGCTGTTTGCAGCTTCCGTGCTGGGCAGCTTCTTTTTGATGTGCGCGATCAACTTCATGATCGGCACTTGCGCCATCCGTCTGAAATCCATTCTGGCGCTGATCCGCGCCAAGTACTGGCTCATCGAATTACTCAGCGGCCTGCTGATTCCCCTGGCCTTCTTTCCCGAAGCCGCCCGGAAAATCCTCGGCTGGCTGCCATTCCCGCATATTGCCTCCACGCCGCTGCAACTCTATCTGGGCAAGTTGCCGCTTGCGCAGGCGCTTACGATGCTGGCGGTGCAATGGTTCTGGGTGATCGCGCTGCTGTGGCTGGGCAGCGTTTGGTGGGATTCATCGGCGCGCAAATTGACCGTGCATGGTGGTTAGAAAGAAAGGAAGTAAGGAGGTAGAGAAGTAAGGAAGTGAGGAAAAACCAACGAGCCGGGTTTCTATCCTTGCCTCCTCATCTCCTTACTTCCTTACCGCGGACCCAAAATGAAGCGGCACTTCCAACTGTTCGTCATGTATTTCCTGCAATACGCCAAGGTGCGGCTGAGCTATCGCCTGGACTTCCTGCTCGGCATCAGCACCAGCATCGCAGCCACCGTATTCGCGTTTGGCTTTGTGTTCGTGCTGTTCACGCGCGTGCCGCGGCTTTCCGGCTGGTCCTTCGAAGAGATGCTGTTTCTTTACGGTTTCTCGCTCATCCCTTTCGGCCTGTTTAACATCATCAGCCTGAACCTCTATGATTTTGGGAACAATTACGTGATCGAGGGAAAATTCGACCGCGTGCTGTTGCGTCCGGTCAGTTCGCTTTTCCAGGTGGTGTTCGAAGCGTTCCGGGTGGAATCGTTGCACGAGGTGCTCACCGGATTGCTGGCGATTGCCTGGGCCTCGCGCCGCATGCACCTCGAGTGGGGCGCCCTGGATGTGGCCCTGCTGCTGTTTTTCGGCTTCTGCGGCGCGGTGATTTACTTCGCAGTGTTCCTGATGCTGGTGAGCGTGTCGTTCTGGCTGGAAGACCGCATCGGCATCGCCCCGCCGGTGTGGAACCTGATCGCCTTCGGCCGCTACCCGCTCTCCATTTACAGCGCGGCGATTCAATTTCTGCTCAGTTGGATTATTCCCTTCGGCTTCGCCACGTTCTATCCCACGGTGCGCCTGCTGC
>CAZCNH010000009.1:38353-75141 GCA_964500065.1 uncultured Acidobacteriaceae bacterium | reverse complement strand
TCGCTGGCGTAGCGGCGCGTCATGCGCTCGAGTTCCGGTTTGGACATTTTCTTCGGGTCGCAATTGATGCCGCCCATGGCGCCGCCATATGGAATGTTGGCGGTGGCCGTTTTCCAGGTCATCCACGCGGCATGAGCCTTCACTTCATCCAGGGTGAGGTTGGGATGGAAGCGCACGCCGCCCTTGGCCGGGCCGCGCGCCATGCTGTGCTGCACGCGGTAGCCGGTGAAGATGCGCACCTGCCCGCTATCCATTTTGGTGGGTACGCTGACTTCCATCACGCGCTTGGGCGTGCGCAGCAACTGGCGCAAGCCGGCGTCGAGCTTCAGGTGCTCGGCGGCCAGATCGAACTGCACCTGCGCGATGCGGAAAGGGTTCAAGTCTTCGCGCGGGGGCGCCGCCATCGGCCGTGCCGGCAGCGCTTGCGGTCCAGTCTTTGCAAAGGTGGCCATTGCAGGTTGCTCCTTGGAGCGTTGTGTTTGCGGCGGGCCGCAGGGCGACGCCGCCAACCGATTCTTCAGCATGCTGCGGTAAAAGCCGCTTCCTTCATTCTGAGTTCGCCGGAGGCGGGCGAAGAACCTCGATGCTCATGGCGGCCCAAGACTTGTGATCGAGATTCTTCGGCCAAAAACAGGCCTCAGAATGACGCAACAACGTTTTCAGCAGCCTGCTAGACAACCGGCGCCTCTCCTGACGCGCCGTTCCATCATGCGCTGCGCATTTGCTGCGCGGCGCGGAACTTTTCCCGGCACTCCGTAGAACAGAAGTGCTGCAGGGTTCCGCCGTACTCCAGCGTTACCGCAAGTTCTGCGGGCACATGAGTGCCACACACCGGATCGCGATACAACGGGCGCACGCCGGGCCTCGGCGCGCGCGTTCCCGCACTGGATTGGCCAGCGCCAGACGACTGCACCTGCCTACCGAACAGCCAGCCGAGCAGCTTGCGTCCAATCCAGGTGGCGAAAATCAGCCACACCAGAAACCGTAGAAATCGTACGAGTAATGACCCCACAACACCCGCAAGAAAATTGCGGCTCTCCCCAGCGGCCCCCGCCCCACGCGGGAGCCGGAAATCTTCCGGACAAGCCCTCTGTTACCTGTAAGTTGCGCCAAGTGTAGGGTTAAGTCAATGAAAAAGCATGCTCTGGCTTCAGTTGGTTTCCAGGGCGTAGGGAGCCAAACAAGGGACTTAGCCACCGGATTTGGCCTTGTAAACTATTTATAATCAATATTTTGAGCGAATATCGTGCGCGCGGTAATGGGCCCCGAATCCTTCAGGAGAGGCAAGCCTCAACTTCTCCGGCTCGACTGCCGGATCACGCTAGCGATAAGGGTGCAATCAGCGCGCAGGGATTCGATCCGCCCCTACATAGGGGCGCAGCACTTCGGGGATGATGATGCTTCCGTCGGCTTGCTGGAAATTTTCCAGGATGGCCAGCCAGGTGCGCCCCACGGCCAAACCCGAACCGTTGAGCGTGTGCACGTACTCGGACTTCTTCCCGCCTTCGGGCTTGTAGCGAATCCCCGAGCGGCGCGCCTGAAAGGCTTCGCAATTCGAGCAGGAAGAAATCTCCCGAAAGTCATTGGAAGAGGGCAGCCACACTTCGATGTCGTAGGTTTTGCTGGAGGCGAAGCCCATATCGCCGGTGCACAGCAGCATAACCCGGTAATGCAGGCCCAGCTTCTGCAGGATTTCTTCGGCGTTGGCCACCAGCTTTTCCTGCTCGTCGTAGCTTTGCTCGGGCCGGGTGAACTTGAACAACTCGACTTTCTGAAACTGGTGCTGCCGGGTGATGCCGCGGGTGTCCTTGCCCGCGGCGCCGGCTTCGCTGCGGAAGCAGGCGGTCCAGGCGCAGACGTTGATGGGCAACTGCGCGTCGTCAATCGTTTCGTCGCGGTAGAGATTGGTGAGTTCGACTTCGGCGGTGGGCGTCAGCCAGTAATCGGTGCCCTCCAGGTGAAACATGTCCGCGGCAAATTTCGGCAACTGGCCCACGCCGGTCAGTGAAGCGGTATTCACAATGAACGGCGGGAGAATCTCCAGGTAGCCGTTTTTCGCATGGGTATCCAGCATGAAATTGGCGAGTGCGCGCTCCAGGCGCGCGCCCAGGCCCTTGTAAACCGCGAAGCGCGCCCCGGTCATTTTCGCGGCCGCGGCCAGATCGAGAATCCCGGCGCCTTCGCCCACTTCCCAGTGCGGCTTCGGCGTGAAATCGAATTTCGGCGGAGCGCCCCAGCGGCGCACCTCCACATTCTCTGCGGCGCTGCGGCCCACTGGCACGGAGCGGTGCGGCACATTGGGCACGGTGAGCATGAAGGCCCGCAGCAGCAGGTCGAGATCGGCCACCCGCGCGTCGGATTGCTTGATTTCTTCGGAAACGCGCTTCATATCCGAGAGGATGCCGCCGGCATCCTGCCCCGACTTTTTCAGCCGAGCGATCTCTTCACTGGCTTTGTTGCGCTGGGCTTTCAATTGCTCGACAGCGTGGATGAGCTTGCGGCGCTCTCCATCAAGCGAGCGGAAGCCTTCCAGGTCCAGGCTCACGCCGCGGTTATGCGCCATCTGCTCGAATACCTCGAGGTGCTCACGGAAGTATCCCAGGTCATGCATAAGCATTAGAGAATAGCAGCGCCGGGTAAAAAGTGCCTAATCAGAGCGGAATCACTTCGGCGTGATCACTTTCAGCGCCAGGGTATGCTGACCGTTGGGTTGGACCGTAATGGAAGTGGCAGAGTCGCGGTTGCGTGAGTGGAACTCCAAATCGTAGTGCACCATCGTATCGGTGGCCGGCACGGCGTAGGCATAATATTCGCCCGGGACAATACCGCGTAGCGCCGCAGTGCCGGTCGAATCGGTCTGCGCCGCGGCGTACATGCGCGCTTGCTTGCGCTTCTCCCCATCCTGCGGAATCAAAACGACGATGGCGCCCTCCGCCGGCTTGCCTTCCCGGCTGACAGCGACACTCGCTGCTGCGACGTCGCGGCCAATCAGCAAGACGCAGTCATCCACGACCTGCTCGGCAGCCAGGCTGATTCTCCTTGACGTAAAGTCGTCTCCTGCGCAGCGGGCTTCTTTCAAGTAAGCGCTGTTGGATATTTCGGCAAAACTGAAGTTGTAGGATCCTTCGGGCACATCCTTCATCTCGAACCGGTTGTTGGACACTGGCGAAAAACCAAAGGGGGTAGCCTCGCCATCGGAGAGCAGACCGATAAACATGCGTTGCGGCGACGGCGCAGTCCCGCTCTCTCCGTCGAACTTGATCTCGCCTGAAAGAGTGGCATTCTTTCCGATTTCGATGACAATGCTCTGGTCGGCATCGGTCACCGCAACTTTGCGGTAGCCCCGCCGCTGCTCGCCTGCGGTTGAACTGGCAATGGCGAAAATCAAATGCTCGCCCGGCTCGAGGTTACGAACCGTAAACTTCTTGTCGTCGCCGGAAACGCCCATCGATGCCATGCTGTTGCCCCGAGCGGAGCCGACCGCATAGGCCAGAATTCCCGGGGAGGGATTCGGGTCCACAATCAACCCGGAGATGTTGAATGCGTTGCCCGGGCGGAGCACAAAGTCAATGCGTCTGGTTTCGTTTCCAGCAGTCACCTGCACCCGCTGTGCATCTTCCCTCACGGCAACGCCCGGATAGTAAGCCATGGCATAGCTGAACCCCTGAGGAATTGCGCTGATCGAAACTCCTTCACCCCGGCCAGCGGCCTGCACGTAGTAGAAACCCGGGGCCAGCCCGGAAAGGCGGTAACTCCCCAGATCATCCGTGCGCGCTGTCTTGATGGAAGTCTGCCTCTGCTTCCCGCCGGGCTGAAACACCAGGCGCTGCGCGCGAACTTCGATGCCCTCCACCGCTTCGTTGTCCTCATCCAGGACGACGCCGCTGATAATGCCTCCGCGCTCCAGATTGAATTGCACCCCATCAATTGTTTGCCGCGATTTTACTTCAAGGACTACACCGGGTCCGCCTCCGCGCTGGCCATACGTTTGCCGGACATAGCCATTGCGGTCGGCCGCCATGCGGTAGCGGCCCGGCAACACTTCCGAAAATTCGAACTTTCCGTTGCGGTCCACGCGCACGGCCTGAGCCTCGGAAAACCTTCCCTCTGGTGTCAGCGTGACGCTGGCCTTGCTCAGCGGCTGACCGTTATCAGCGCGCAAAACACGGCCGGATATTTTCCCGGGAGGTTCGGGCGGACGCGGCGGCTGGCCCGGCTGGCCGGAAACTTGTCCGGGAACCGGCGCCGGCGGCGCTTGCGCCATCGTATTGCCATTCACAAGAAAGCAAGCGGCGACGAGGAGAACAAGGCGCATACCAACAGCCATGACAACCTCCATAGGCGAGGCGGATTAGGAGTATTTATATATGAAGATATATGCCGGTTTCAATAAATCGCGCGCTTCACCCTAGTTGAAGGCCGGTGGCGCCCAATCGCACCACGGTTCATCGGAGCCGATGGGCTGGCCGTCGGGCGGGTCGGGCAGGCGCGGCAGTTGAAAATCCTTCGGGTTATCCTGGAAACGCTTGATCTGCGCGGCAGCGAACGAATAATGCGCCCGCAGGGCAGAATCGGCTGTCGCGCTGGCTTGCGTTGAGATCCATCTCCGCAACTCTTCCAACTTCTGATAGGCGATGGCGCGCACTTGCGTGGCGGCGCGGTCGTTGGCCGCCAGGCCCATCAAATGCGTCAGCGTCACCGCATCCACCACGCGCGCGATTTCCGCGGCGTAGCCCATCGCTGCCGGGGGGCGCGGCGACTTCCACGATTCGGCGATCAACTTGTCCAAGACTTCTTCCAAGCCAAGTTGTTTCCCGTCGCGCGCGTGATACTCCACCAGGCGCGCGGCGCGTTCCGGATTCAGCAGCAGGCCGATGGCCATGTTGGCGCCGATCGCCGCCGGGGAAAGCCCGTCGAAGGTGAGGCCGGTATTTCCCGCAAACAGTTCACGCGGATTGCCGAAAAATCCCGCGGGGCGCGGCGGAATCTTCTGCAGCAGCGATTCGGGCAGGGCCAAATTGACCGGGCGCACCGTTTCCAACACCGCGGCAAGGGCGCGGCGCTGCTCGGCCGCGGGGATCGCCTCGGTGGGCTTCTGTTCGTCGCCGCGCACGGCGTAGGTGTAGCGCAAGCCGCCCACGGATTTTGCGGCGGCTTCCATCTGATAGCGGTGCAGGAAATACATCGGCACCAGCACATCCTCGAGAGCGGCCAGCGGCATGCCGGGCCGGATGTTCTTCTCCGAGAAATTCTCCAGCACTTTTGCGCGGATCTTCATCAGCCGGTCGAGTTCGTCTACCGCGTTGGGTCCGCTGTCCCACAGGTGGGTATTGGGATGGGCGCTGCCCGGCGGGCGCGCGTCCTGATCGCTCAGATAATGGATGCCGCGGGCGCGGCCGCCGGCAAGAACCTTGTTGAGCCCTGCGGCTTCGTCGGTACCGGCGGGAAAATCCTGATAGCCGAAGGTGATGGCCACCTTGTCCCATTCGCCGATGCCCACGGCGTAGGCGTCGCCCAAATCGAGCGCGCTGTCGCTGCCGACCTTGATCCACGGATGCGGATAATCCATGACCGAAGCGCGGTTCGCGGTGCTGGCGATGTAGTTGTGCTGCAAGCCGAGGGTGTGGCCTACTTCATGCGCCGCCAGTTGCCGCAAGCGAGCCAGGGCCATTTCCAGGGCCGCCTTCTGCTTGGGTGTGACCGGCGAATTGGGATTGTCATACGGCGCGAGCAGGCCTTCGGCTATCAGAAAATCCTGGCGCACCCGCAGCGAGCCGAGCGAAACGTGCCCCTTGATGATTTCGCCGGTGCGCGGGTCGGTGATGCTCGAGCCATAGGACCAGCCGCGCGTCGAGCGGTGCACCCACTGGATCAAGTTGTAACGGGCGTCCATCGGATCAGCATCTTCCGGCAGCAGTTCCACGCGAAAGGCATCCTTGTATCCGGCGGTGGCAAACGCCTGGTTCCACCAGCGTGCTCCTTCCATCAGCGCGCTGCGGATGGGCTCGGGGGCGCCGCGGTCCATGTAATAGATGATGGGCTCCACGGCTTCGCTTTCCGCCGCGCTGGGATTCTTCTTCTGCAGCCGGTGGCGGCCGATGAAGCGCTTCACGATGGGCTCGGTGACCGGCGTGGCGTAATCCATGTACTGAATCCCGAAGTAGCCTCCGCGAGGATCGTAGGCGCGCGGCGTATATCCCGGGCCGGGCAGTTCGATGAACGAGACGTGCTCACGCAAGGTGATTGCCCCGGGCACCGGCGTGACCGAACGCACGAAGCCGCCGGGCTGGTCGCCGGTGAAGGTCAGCGTGACTTCTACTTCTGTATTCTTGGGAAAGTTTTTCGTGCGCGGCAGGTAAAACGCGCTGCGCGCGGGATCCAGCCGGTACTGACCCTGCTGCGTGCGGCGCAGCGTGCCCACCACGTCCACCGCGTCGCGCAGGTAGAAATTGGTGGCGTCCACCAGCACACGCGAGCCTTCTTCCGCAGCCACGTCAAAACCCCAGATCACCGACTGCGCGAAGGAATCAGTGACCGCTTTGCGTTCGGCGGCGTCATTCGATACCGCGCGGTAGGAATAATTCTGCGCGACCAGCAGCACGCGCGGTCCGCTGCGCTGGAATTTCACCACTTCGGCTCCACCCAGCCGGCCGCGGTCCAGACCAACGTCGTTCGAGCCCAGGCCTGCGGGCAGGGAATCGGCGTAGAGAAACTCGGTATCCCACTTGTCAATTTCCAGCCAGATTTTTCCGGCCTTGGCATCCCAGTAGAACGGGAAGAAGCCGTCGCGCTTTTCCATGCCCGCGGTGCGCTCGCTGATGGTCTGCGGCGGTCCGGCCTGTCCGCCGCCGCGCTGCTGGGGGACAGGCGCTGCCTGTTGCGTCAAGGCAGCGGCAAAAAAAGCGAGGATTGAAGCGAGGGCGAAGCGAGGGCTAGAACGCATGATTTTCCTCCAGCGAAATGTTATGAGGGCAAGACAGTAGCACAATCCACGCCGCCGCGATGCTGTGGGGTGGGGAGGTTGCTCCCGCACTCCATACGACCTTCTACTTCTTCAGCAGGTCCAGCACGACGCTGGTCATGGCCTTCACGCCGGTGCGCAGGGTGGGCTCGGGCAACGGAGCCCATTCGCTGGAGTGCAGGCTCGGCAGGGGCTGGCCGGATTCGCGCGCGGCGCGGTAGCGCGCGGGGTCCACGCCACCCAGCCAGAACATGCTGATGGGCACTTCGCGTTTCTCGAGACCAAAGTGGCCGAAATCTTCGCTGCCCATCACCGGGTTTTCTTCGCTCACATTTTCTTTGCCGAGCGCGCGCTCGAGCGCGGTGGCGACGCGCCGGGTGAGCGCAGGATCGTTGTAGGTGGGCGGGGCATAGCTGGAGCTGACGGTCATCACCGGCATGCGGTCCGCGGGCATGCCGGCGGCCAGGGCGGTATTGCGGGCGATGCGTTCCAGGGAAGCGAGAATGTGCTGGCGCACTTCCTCTTTATAGGTGCGGATGGTGAGCTGGAGCCGCACGTCGTCGGGAATAATGTTGTAGCGCGTGCCGCCGTGGATCGAGCCGACGGTGACCACCGCGGGATCGAACGGCGAGTTTTCACGGCTCACAATGGTTTGCAGCGCCAGCACCACTTGCGCGGCCAGCACGATGGGGTCTTTCGCGTTGTCGGGACGCGAGCCGTGGCCGCCGACGCCGCGAATCACCAAATCCACCGAAGTGGAACTGGCCAGCACAAAGCCCGGCACATACCCGACCTTGCCGGCGGGCAGGTCGGAAGAATCGTGCAGCGCGATGGCGTAATCCGGTTTGCCGAAGCGCTCGTACAACCCGCCGCGCACCATGCCGATGGCGCCGCCCACACCCTCTTCAGCGGGCTGGCCGATGAACATTACCGTGCCGCGCCATTCGCTCTTCAATTGCGCCAGCATGCGCGCCGTGCCGATGAAGCTGGTCATATGCACATCATGGCCGCAGGCGTGCATGACGCCGACGTCCAGGCCGGCGTCGTTCTTCGCGCGGACTTTGCTGGCGTAGGGCACGCCGGTTTTTTCCTCGACCGGCAGGCCGTCCAAATCGGTGCGGACCAGCACGGTGGGTCCCGCGCCGTTCTTCAGGATGGCCACCACGCCGTAGGGCACGCGGTTGCCCTCGTACTTGCCGAAGCCTTCGGTGACTTCATAACCGAGCGCGCGCAGTTCGGCGGCAATCACCGCGGACGTGTTTTTCTCATGAAACGACAATTCCGGCGCGGCGTGCAGCTTCTTGTAAAGTTCGACCAGCGAGGGCAGCTCTTTTTCAATGCGCGCATCCAGCGTTTGCGCCTGCGCACTGGGTACGGCCAGCGACGCCAGCGCGACACCCGCCAGCAAAGTGAGTTTCATTGTTCTTCTCCCGAAAATCGAACCATTCAACGTGGGTCAGACATTAGCACAACTCATTTCGGTCATCAGCCGCGCGGGGGCAAGCGGGTTTGGGTTGCCGCACTTCACGCTCAGCCTGCCCGTCATTCTGGGGAGCGGTTGCGATGCGTCGGCATGCGACGCATCGCGCGGCGAAGAATCTCGAATGCTTTCACTTGGCAACACCAAAATCCGCAAGGAACGCCTGGGCAGGTGACGCAATCGAGGTCCTTCGTCGCCGCAAGCCCGCGGGAGGCCGACTTGCGAAGCACTCCTCAGGATGACGAGGAAGCAACTTTCTGCGCAGCCTGCTAGGCGGACCAATTTCCGAGCAAGCGGCGCAGGAGCACGAGTTGTCCGACGTGGTAAGCGTTATGATCGGCCACCAGCAGCGCTTCCCGCAGCAGCGTGTGTTTGTCTTGGGCGTCGGGATGATCCACCCGGGCAAACAAGTCGCGCGATTCATCCGCCACCAGCGCGCTCATGGCGTCCATATCCCTGCGAAGGGCAGCGATACTGCGATCCCATGCAGTGGTATCGGGCGGAGCTTCGGTGGGCGGCCAATAGCCGCCGGGAAACTCCGGGGAAACGTGCTTCGGGTCGCGGCTGAATTCGAGAATGTCCCACAGGCAGATGCGCAGATGCTCGAGCAGTTGCCAGGCGGAATGCGGCGCGCCCGGCGGTTTCACGCCGCGCAAATGCGTGGGAAAGCCCGCGACCGCTGCTTCCCAGTTCGCGTGCGCATCGCCATCCTGCAGAAGTTGCAGGATATGCGCGCGGAGTTCGTTGTTGCCCATGATGACCTCCGGGTGCTTATTCAATTTTTGATTATCCGCGCGTTGCCACGAAATCGAAAAGGGCAATCACGGGCACACACCGTTTCGCCCGCGTCGTTCTGAGTGGATGCGGCATGTCGCCAGGCGACGCATCGTGCGACGAACAATATCAATGACTTGACCTTGTAACTTGGAGGACATTTGCCGGGGAACGATTGGGGCAAGAGGCGCAATCGAGATCGTTCGTCGCCAAGCGCTCCTCAGGATGAGGAGCAGGAATGAAGCTTTCTAAGCGGTCAAGAAATAATACGGAAGGCAGCGCCGGCGCGGCGCGCGCGGGGAGTCAGCGGCCGCGCAGTGATTTGCCCCTCGAACTTGCGTGCCCAGCGGCCGGGGATTTTCGCATCGCAGCGCGGGCAGGCGCCATCCGGCGTCAGGTGGTAGCCGGCGATTTGGTACCCAAAGCGTTCCACCAGCAGGGCGCGGCAGCCGGGGCAATAGGTGTTTTCCATGTCGCCGACCCTGCCGGGCAGATTACCGGCGTACACAAAGCGCAAGCCTGCGCGCGCGCCGATTTCCGCTGCGCGCAGCAGCGTTTCCGGCGGCGTGTCCTCCGGCCCGGTCATCTTGTAGTCCTTGTGAAACGCGGTGACGTGCCAGGGAATGTCCGGCGAGACGCTCACCAGAAATTCGGCCATCTGCCGCAGTTCATTGTCGGAATCATTGAAGCCGGGAACCACCAGGGTGACCACTTCCACCCAGTAGCGCATTTTCACCAGGCGGCGAATGGTCTTCAGGATGGGCTCAAGCCGCCCGCCGAGCTGGCGGTACTGGCGGTCATCAAAACTCTTCAGGTCTACTTTGTACAAATCCACACACGGGCGCAGGTATTCGAGGACTTCGCGCGTGCCATTGCCGTTGGAAACGAAGCCGCATTTCAGGCCGGCCTTCTTCGCCTCGCGGAAGACGGCCATGGCCCATTCGCTGCTGATGAGCGGTTCATTGTAAGTGCTGACGATCACGCGCGCGCCTTGCGCCGCCGCATCGCGCACCATTTCTTCCGGGGTGGCCTGCATGGGCCGCGACACTGCGGCGCGGTCACGCAGCGCCTGCGACGTCACCCAATTCTGGCAGTACCCGCAATGCAGGTCGCATCCCAGCATGCCGAAGCTGTAGGCCAGCGCGCCCGGGTGAACGTGGAAGAACGGCTTTTTCTCGATGGGATCGCACTGGATGGCCGAGGCATATCCCCAGGGTACCCGGAGTTTTCCATCCCGGTTAAAGCGGACCTTGCACACTCCGGCCTGCCCCTCGGGGATGGCGCATTCATGCCCGCAGGCAAAGCATTTCACCCAGTTCTTTCCGACCGCGGAGACGCGCTCGGGCATCGGCGCCCACAACTCGCCTTCGCGCGTGTATTGCTCCAGCGTTTCCTTCAGGGTCGCCATGGGGGAGCTTCCTCTCCCTATTCTACTCCCCGGATTTGCCGATGGAGAGCAAGAGCCAAGGCTTTGCCCCGCCCAGGCGCGGCGGCGGCGATTATAGGGTTCAGTAAATCGTGCCAGGAACGGCAGTTCGTGATACCTTTTCCAGAAGAAGCGGAGCACTTGCCGGGAATTCGATGAGCCGAGAAAGCACACGCCGCACCGACCGCGTCGAGGTGGCCATTCCCATCGAAGCGAGCGGCTCAGACGCCACCGGGCAGTATTTTTTTGACCGCACCGAAACGCTGGTGATCAGTCGTCACGGCGCAACCGTGATTCTGGATCGCAAGCTCATGCCGGAGCAGGACCTGCTGATCCGCAACCTGAAGAACAGCCGCGAGGCCGAAGTGCGGATCATCGGTTTTATCGCCAAACACTCCAAGGGCGAAGTCTACGGCGCCAAATTCATCAATCCTGCCGACAATATCTGGGACATCGATTTCCCTCCCGCGGACGATGCCAAAGATGCCGCGTATCACCTGGTCATGGAATGCCTGGGCTGCGCCGCGCGCCAAGTGGCGTATCTGAACGAACTGGAAGCGGAAGTCTTCCGTGCTGGCGGCGCTCTGCGGCGCAAGTGCGACAAGTGTCGCGATTCCACGCTGTGGAAAGAATCCAGCGGACCCGCGCCGGAACCGGCGCCCGAGGCGGTTGCTCCCGTGCCAGTTTATGTCCCGGCGACAGAGCCAGTGATTGCCAGCCATTCCTGGGAAGGCGCCACGCAGAGCGAAGATGCTCCCCCGCCGCCGCGGCCCAAGGGGGTGAACGACCGCAAGCACGTGCGCAGCCGGATGCAAATCCCGGTTTGCGTGCGGCGCATTCGAGGGGGCACCGAAGACTGGGGCGCGCAGGAAGAAGTCGAATTGACCGATGATTGCAGCCGAGGCGGTTTCGCCTTTCAGTCTTACGGGCGGTTCAAGGTTGGCGATGATGTGGAAGCCTGCGTTCCCTACAAACCCGGGGGCGCCAATATCTTTGTGTCTGCGCGAATCGCCAATGCGCGGAAACAGAAAGACGGACGCTACCGTTACGGCGTCGCCTATGTCCGGCAAGGCTTCCAGCGGTAGCCCACGCTCTACCGGATCAAGTAGAACACTTCCTGCCTCGGACGGAAAAACTTCCAGCCATCGTCGGTCAGGTACGCATCATCTTCCATCATGATGAACACTTTCTGCCCGTCCCATTCGGGAATGGCGGTAAGCGTGTTCAGTTCGATGGAAATGTAGGAGCCCTTGCGCAGGCGCTTGGACGGATCCATCGCACGGCCGCGTTGGGCCGAGCGGAAATCAATGCTGGCCCCCAGGCCGTGACCCTGATTGCCGATGGGATGGCTGTATACTTGCGCGGTAATACCTCGCGTACTCATCTCTTCCATGGTTTCACGGTACACGTCGGCTGCGGTCTTTCCCGGGCGAGATGCCCGGAGCATTAGGGCATCTTGCAAGGTGTTCGTGTTCTGCATGGCCTTTTGCAGGCCGGCGGGTGCGTTGCGTTCGCCCGGCTTCAGCACATAGGCCATTTTCTGCCAGTCGGTGTTCAATCCCATGTAGGTGATGCCGAAATCCAGATGCAGCACGTCGCCTCGTTCGATGAGCGTGGCTTCCGGCGACACCGCCAGAAACCCGCGCGAAGTGCCCGCCGCGCCTCCGCGCTTCTGCACGCGGATATCCGGCTGGAACCAGGTGGTGACGCTGTGCCTGCCCAGTTGGTCGTATAGCCAGCGGCGCACGTCGCCGGCGGTGGTTTTTCCCGGGGTGATCACTTCATTGGAGAATGCGCGGCGGGCGAGAACCTCGGTGAGACGCACCAGGGTCGTGTAGGTTTCAAACTCTTCCGGGATGCGCGTGTCCAGATATTCCTCGATGAGGTCAGCGGCGGGCACAAAGCGCTTTTCCGCTTCGGCGCCGAAGGCCGATGCCAGGTACTTATACGAATCGTAGGAAAGGGAGCGGGTGACGCCGCGCTCGCCGCCAATGCCCAGGGCAATGTTCTTTGGTTGAAACTTGGAGTAAATCTCTGCCAGCACCTTTGTCGCGGGCCGCGGCTCATCCCATGATTCGAAGAACGGCTTCAGGTTTTCTTCCGCGTAACCGACCACCGCAAATTTCCGCAAACCTTCCGCACCCGCATCCACAAAAACAAAAATGTCGCGGTTGCCTGCGTAGGGCCGCGGCGGGGCAACATATTCAGTGAGCGGGTCATTATGAAACTCCTCGTTTACTACGACCCACATTTGCACGTCGTGCCGCCGCATCATCTCGAGCAGCAGGCCGTGCCGCTTGGCCAGCCATTGCTCGCGCACCGCCAGTTGCTGCGACCACGTCAGCAGCTTTGGTGCTTCGTCCAACTTTTGCGCTTGTGCCCAGGCAGCGCCGCACAGAAGCAAAGCGATGCACAATGTTACCGCGTTCATCCTCTTATTTTTTTTCATGCGCTGCATCCTCGGTGCCTCCGTGACCTGCCTGCGTGTTTCTTCGAAGGCAGGATTATAGGCTGGTTCGGCAGGGTAACTGCAGCGAACCAGTGATACTTCGTGGGCATGGACAGGAAAATACCCGCAGGATCTCCCGCAGATCCTGGTGTATATGAAGTGCGCGCTGCTATCTTGAGGCCGCCAATTCCTTGAGAAATCAACAAGTTGCCCAATCCCTGGTACCCCGTTCACATGATTTTCACATGCCGCCAAGCCAACCGTAATCTCACTCTGCCACTCTGATCCGGTCGCAAGTGATAAGCGGCGCCGGATTATGCGCCATGACGAGCGGCACTTGAAACGCAAATCAAAGAAAGGTCGAAACCGAAAGCGATGAAATTCCCAGTCAGTCAAAAGACAATGGTCACGCTGGCGCTCAGCCTCGGGCTCGCCGGGAGTGTCCGGGCGGACGAAGGAGCCAAGCCTGCGGTCCGCGCCGAAAAAGCCCTTGCTACGAAAGCCGCGCCTGCCCCGGCAGCAGGTTTCTGGAAACAGCACCTACAGTTCCTCACGCTCGATTTGGGCACGCGGTATCGCTACATTGACACACGCGAAGGCCGGGTCACCAGCCGCGATCAGCAGTACAAAATCAGCAGCAAACTGCAGATCAACTTTGTCCCGGAAGGCCGCACCTATATCCAGATGCGCGGCGAAACGGGCAGCCGCTTCAATTCTTCCTGGAGCAACACCGGCATGGGGCTGAACGACAAGCAGTGGGTCTTCAACATGAAGTCGTTCTACTTCGGCCAAAAGCTGGGCAAGCACTTCGAAGCGCAGGCCGGCGGGCTGGAGTTTGACCGCGGAGTGGCCACCGAAGCGTCTGCGCCGGATAACGACGGGTTTCTCACCGGCTACCGCGGAATGGTTTCCACCGCGGGCAAAGGATGGTTGCCGAACAAAGTGGTGGTCACGGTGGGCTTTGTGGGCGATCTCGGCATCGTGAACGTGTACAACCGGCTCTACCACCGCATGGACGAAGCCAACTATGCGCAAGTGCTGGTGCAGAAGGCTTTCAACAAGAAGCACGAGGCTTCTGCGGAATACAACACCATCGAAGGCATTGATTACGTTCGCGGCGCGTACCGCTGGAAGAAAGTCCCAGCTCGCGTGTTCGATGAATTGCAGCTCGAAGTGCTAAGCCGCGCCACGGAAAACGCCACCTTCGGCTGGAGCACCACCCTGGGGAAATCCGTGGGACACAAGAATCCCTGGAAGTTTGCCCTGACCTATAGCGACATCCCGAAGCAGATGTTCAACAACTTCGGCGCGCAGGTTCTGGAAAACGGCGACTGGGTTTCGCTCGGCAAGCGCATGGGCGGCAATCTGACCTTCGCGCCCATCCCCACAGCGAAGGATTTCAACCTGAACCTCCACGCTTCGCGGCGCATGGACGCAAGCACCAACGGGCCCCGCTGGCGGGCGCAGGTTGTGGCCAGCTACAAACTCGCCGGCCTGGCGAACAAGCTGTTCCGTTAGTTTGTGTGAAGAGCTAGAAAAAGCAATTCAAGGAGAGAAGGATGAAATCAGCCATGCGCAGTGCAGTTCTGGCAGGTCTTGCTCTGCTGGCGGGCGCCGCGGCTCCAGCTCAGTCCCTGCCTGCGGAAATCACCCCGAAGGTGCAGTCCAAGATGAAGGAATTGAAGTACCTCAGCACTGACCCCGCGGTGGTGGCGGCGGTGAAGGCGTATAACGCCAAGCCGCCGGTGGAAACCCGAAGCATGAACAATGATCACTGGAAAGAACTCACCCTGCTGGACCCGATCGTTCGTTCCCTCACCAAGAACGATCTCGGCCAATACCTGAAGAGCAAGCAGGACGACACCATTTCCGAAGCGTTCGTTTCCGGCGCCGATGGCGGAAAAGTGGCCTTCCTCGCCAAGACCACGTCGTGGAACCACAAAGGCAAGGCTAAGCATGACGTGCCGATGTCTGGCCAGACGTGGGTAGGGCCAATGGAAGTGGATGAATCTTCGGGCCACCAGCAAGTCCAGATCGCCTTGCCGGTGCTCGACGGCGGGCATCCGATCGGTTCGATTGTGATTGGCTTGAAAGTATCAAAGCTGCGCGGATAGGCGCGGTGCAGAGGGAGGCGGCGCTCGCCGCCTCCTTGTTCCAAGGAAGAAAAGAGGCCCTGTGCGGAACTTGGATTTGCAGAAGATGACCATTTCAAGAAAACTCTCCCTCCTGGTACTGGGTGCTGCGGGAACGGCAATCGGGGTGGTGCTGATCTTTTCGGCGTTGCTATATCATTCGACAACCTCAGCGCGCGAAATTACCTCCCTGGGCAACACCAAAAGCTCGGCCACGTTTGCCCTGGTGGATTTAGCGGCCAAAACGCAGGGTATTGTGCAGCGCCTGGCGCGCGAAAAAGATCCGGATGCAATCGAAAGTTTGTTGAAGCAGCGGGAGTCGCTCACCGCGGAAGCGCGCACGCGCCTCGAACAGGCGTCCGCGCAAGGCACCGAGGTGGAATCGGAGCTGACCCAACTGGTCAGGGTCAACGAAGAAGTCATCAACGTTCTTTTGCGGGGTGATTACGCGCGGTCCCAGGAAATGTTGATTGAGCGCTCGAATCCCGCGTTCGAGAAGCTGCTGGCATCCATCACACAGCTCCGCGAAGATGAGCAGCGACAAATAGAGGAACAGACCGCCGGCACGCTCTCGCAGACGGCGCGTTGGGCAGGCGCGGCGGCCGTGATGGTCGCAATCGGCGCCTGTCTGATCGTGGGCCTTGGCTTGTTACTGCGCCGCAGCATCGTCGGCGCCCTGACTCGCGTGATCGAGCGGTTCAAGGATGTTGCCGAAGGCGAAGGCGACTTGACGCAACGGCTGGAAATCGAATCGCGCGACGAAGTGGGCGAACTTGCCAGTTGGTTCAATCTCTTTATGGACAAACTGCAGCACGCCATTGCCCAGGTGGCGGCCAACACCCATCGCCTGGCCTCAGCCAGCGAAGAAATTTCCTCCGGCGCGTCCCAGCAAGCCGCCGGCGCGGAGACGCAAAAGGACCAGACGCAGCTGGTGGCCACGGCGATGAACGAAATGGGCAGCACGATTTTCGAAGTGACGCAAAGCGCCACGCGCGCAGCCGATGCCGCTCGTGAAGCGGCCGAAACGGCGCAGCGCGGCGGCGAAATCGTCAACGATACGGTGGCCAAGATGCACCGCATCGCGGAGACGGTCTCCAAATCCGCGGACAAGGTCGGGCAACTGGGGCGCAACTCCAATCAAATCGGCGAAATCGTTTCGGTGATTGACGATATTGCCGAGCAGACCAACCTGCTCGCGCTAAACGCCGCCATTGAAGCGGCGCGCGCCGGCGAACAAGGCCGCGGCTTCGCCGTGGTGGCGGATGAGGTGCGCAAGCTGGCCGAACGCACCACGCAGGCCACCAAGGAAATCACCGAGATGGTCAAAAACATTCAGAACGAAACAAGCGCCGCAGTGGATGCCATGCAATCCGGCACCCAGCAGGTGGAGCTGGGTCTGAAAAGCACCAGCGAGGCCGGCGACTCCTTGCAGCGCATCATCCATAAATCAAGGCATGTCGGTGACATGATTTCGCAGATCGCTACGGCCTGTTCCCAGCAGGCGAGCGCGACCGAGCAAATCAATTCCAACGTTTCGCAGATTTCCAAAATCAGCCTGGAATCTGCCGCCGGCTCGCTGCAATCGGCCCGCGCCTGCCAGGAGCTTTCCAACCTGGCACTGGACCTGCAAAACATCGTCGGCCAGTTCAAGTTGGAGGCGCGAGGCGGAAGCGAAGGTTTTTTCAACACGCAGGCGTCCGGGCGCGCAGCCAGTCAGGCTCCGTTGCTTCTGGGGCGTTCTCCCGCCAAGTAACCCTCCGGTGATTGCCGCCACCCGGCGGACGGACTAGAATGCTGCGCAGTCCGGTGCCTGACCGCCACCGGGTCTGCGTAACTTGGCACTGTCTTGCCGCGTCCAATTGTTGCAGCGATGAGGTACCGAGAATCCATGGGCAGGTCTGTCTGTGCAACCCTGTGCACGGGTGTGCTCTGCGGCGCGGTGTCCCTGGCAGGATGTTCGGGGAAGTCGGAGGCCAAGGGCGATGGGAACAAAGCGGCCGTTTCCGTTAAGACATTCACTGTACAAGAAGATGTGGTAAAACGCCGGGTGCAGGCCACCGGCTCGCTGTTTCCGTTGGAGGAAAGCACCATCAGCGCGGAAGTGGAAGGCCGGGTAGAAAAAGTGCTGGCCGACGTGGGCGACACCGTGCGCCTCGAACAGGAACTGGTTTCCATTTCCAAAGTCGAGTTGCAACTGGAACTGGACCGCCAGCGCGCCGCGGTGCAGCAAGCGCGGGCCCGGCTGGGCCTGGGTCCGGCCGACCCGCTGCCCCGCAGCCCGGAGCAAATCGCCTTTGTGCGCCGGGCCGCCGCAGATCTTTTTGATGCGGAGCAAAAGAACAAGCGCGCCGAAGAACTCTTCCGCAACCAACTGATCTCCCAGCAGCAACTGGACGAAGCGGCCACCCGCTTCAAAGGGGCGCGGGCCGCCTACGAAGAGTCGCTGCTGCAAGTCGAGCAGTTGAAAGCACAACTGCAGTCCAGCGAAGCCGCGCGCAATCTGGCGGAAAAGAAACTGGCCGACGCGGCGATCCGGGCGCCGTTCCCGGGTTCAGTCAAGCAGCGGCGCGTGAGTCCCGGGGAATATCTGCGGGTGCAGAGCCCGGTGATGGTGATCGTGCGCACCGATCAGTTGCGCGCGCGTCTCGCGGTTCCGGAAAAATGGGCGGGCGTGCTGAAGAACGGCTCGCCGGTGGAAATTACCGTGGAGGCCTATCCCGGGGAGGTATTCCGGGGACGCGTCGAGCGTATTAATCCCGCCGTCGCGCAGGAAACGCGCACCTTCGAAGTGGAAGCCATCCTGGCGAATGGCGACGGCCGGCTGAAGCCCGGCTTTTTCGTGCAGGCCGCGCTGGCCAGCGACGTCGAAGAACGCATCCGGGTGTTGCCGGAGGAAGCGCTCAACTATCGCTACGGCGTCTACAAGGCGTTTTTGGTGGATGGCTCGAAAGTCAAAGAACAAGAAGTGAAAACCGGCGCGCAGGTCGCAGGGAAGATCGAGATTCTCCAGGGATTGAAACCCGGCGATGTGGTCGCCGTCGCCACCAAGGGTGAGTTGCGCGACGGTGTGGCCATTCAAAAGTGATCCGGATATTGAGCCATGAAGATTGCTGAAGTTTGCGTCGAACGCCCCGTCTTTGCCGTGATGCTCATCGCCTTCCTGGTCACCCTGGGGGTGTTTTCCTACGCCGAACTGGGCGTGGACCTTTTTCCGCGCGCCGATCCCGCCACGGTCACCGTCAGCGTCAACCTCCCCGGCGCCAGTCCCGAGGAAATGATCACCAGTGTGGTGCTGCCGCTGGAAGATGCCATCAGCGCCGTGAGCGGCATCGAAGAACTGAACGTGATGGCCTTCGAGGGTATGGCGCGCATCACCGCGCAATTTGTGCTGGAGAGGGAAATCGACGGGGCCGCGCAGGACGTGCGCGAAAAAGTTTCCGGAGCCCTGGGGCGTTTGCCCCCCAACGTGTTGCCGCCGGTGATCCGCAAGGCCGATCCTGATTCCGACCCGATCATGACGGTCCTGGTGTCCGGGCCGCTTTCCCGCCGGGAACTGACCGAAATCGCCGATAAGCAGATCCGCCGCATTCTGCAAACGGTGGATGGCGTGGGCGAAGTCACGCTGAACGGCGGGCAATCACGGCAGGTGCGGATCCTGCTGGATGGGGAGCGGCTGACCGCGCACAACTTGACCGTGATTGACGTGCGCAACGCGGTACGCAACGAGAATATCGAAGCCCCCGGCGGCCGCCTGATTCAAGGCGCGCAGGAACTGGGCTTGCGCACTCTGGGCCGGGTAGATTCCGCCGCCCAGTTTGCGGACATTATTGTAGCCAATCGCGGCGGCACGCCGATTCGATTGCGCGACGTGGCCGACGTCGAAGACGGCGCCGAAGAGTTGCGCTCGTGGACCGCGCTGATGACCAAAAGCGCGGCGCCGAAAGACGTGGTCAGCGTCGAAGTCCGCCGCCAGTCGGGCACCAATACCGTGCGCGTGGCCGACGAAGTCCGCCGCCGCATCGAGACCATGGGCCGCGAAGTCCCCGCCGGCGTCGAACTGCGCATCATTCGCGACACTTCCACATTTATCCGCGCCAGCGTGGATAGCCTGCTCGAACACCTCACCCTGGGCAGCGTGCTGGCCAGCATCGTGGTGTTGCTGTTCATCCGCAACTGGCGCGCCGTGATCATCGCGTCCCTGGCGATCCCCACTTCGATCATCGCCACCTTCACCCTGATGCGCTACATGGACTTCACGCTGAACAACATGACCCTGCTGGCGCTCACGCTCGCTGTCGGGATTGTGATTGACGACGCCATCATCGTGCTCGAAAACATTTTCCGTTACATGGAAGAAAAGGGCATCGAGCCGAAGCGCGCCTCGATCGAAGCCACCCGCGAAATCGGCCTGGCGGTGATGGCTACCACCCTTTCCCTGGTGATCATCTTCCTGCCCATCGCCTTCATGACCGGCGCGGCCCGTCGCTACGTCAACGCCTTCGGCTGGACGATGGCCATGGCCATCATGGTGTCCCTGCTGGTCAGCTTCACCCTGACCCCGATGATGAGTTCGCGGTTCCTGCGCGTGCGCGGCCACAGGGAAAACGAGGACTCCCGTCATTCCCGTTTCTTCGCCTGGATTGAAGGGCACTATCTGGGCCTGCTGAACTGGGCGCTAAGCCGCCGGTGGCTGGTGCTGGCCGTATACGTCTTGGTGTTCGCCTCGATTTATCCGCTCTACAACCTGGTGGGCCGCGACTGGATCCCCGCCGACGATCAGAGCGAACTGAACGCCAATATCAATTTGCCCGAAGGCACATCCCTCGAACGCGGCGTGGCTCTGACCAAAGAAGTGACCGCGAAAATCGTAGACCTGCCGGAAGTCGAGTTTGCCAATCCGAATTTTTCCGGCGCCCGCATCCGCTACTACATCAAGCTGGTGGATCCTTCGCAACGCAAGCGCAATCATGAGCAGGTGGCCGGCGCTATCCGCAAGATTTTCAGCGAAGTGCGCAACGTCACCTCCAACGTGCGCCTGCCTTCCACGCTTGGCGGGGAAAACTGGCAACCGGTACGCGCCGTAATCCGCGGACCGGATATCAATAAATTGCTCACCCTTTCCCACGAAGCGGCCGCGCGCATGCGCGAATTCAAGGGCATGGTGGACGTGAATCCCACCCTCAACCTGAATACCCCGGAACTGCAAGTGAAAGTGGACCGCCAGCGCGCCTCCGACCTGGGGGTGCGCATGGGCGATATCGCCTCCACCGTGCGCTTGATGTTCAGCGGGCAGGACGAGATTTCGAGCTTCAAGGAAGGATCCGAGCAGTACCCGGTCACCATGCAACTTGCGCAGGCGCAGCGCGACAACCCGGACATGCTGGCGCGCCTGATGGTGCCCTCATCCAAAGCCGGGCAAGTCCGTTTGGAAAGCCTGGCCACCATTCGCCGTGGCGCGGGGCCTTCCTTCCTGCAACGCTACAACCGCCAATTCCAGATTTCCGTGGGCGCCAACCTTGCCGCCGGCACGCCGCTGGGGAACGCGGCGGCCTACACGCGCAAGGCCATCAACGAAATGAACCTGCCGCCAGGCTATAACTACGTGACCTCCGGCCAGGTGCGCATCCTTGAACAGACCACCACCAACCTGCTGCTGGCCATGGGCCTGGCTTCCATCTTCATGTACATGGTGCTGGCCGCGCAGTTCGAAAGCTTCTCGCATCCGTTCGTGATCATGCTGACCCTGCCGCTCAGCATTCCGTTTGCGCTGCTCTCCTTGTGGGTCACCGGACGCGCGCTCAGCCTGTGGAGTTCGCTGGGCGTCTTCCTGCTGCTGGGCATCGTGAAGAAGAACGGCATTCTGCAGGTGGATTACACCAATCGCTTGCGGCAGGAAGGGATGGCCCTGCGCGATGCCTTACTCGAGGCCAATCGTGTGCGCCTGCGCCCCATTCTGATGACCACTATGTCCATTGTGGCCGGGTTGATCCCGGTGGCCATCGGCATCGGCGCGGGTTCCGAACAGCGCGCGGCCATCGCCGTCACCATCATCGGCGGGCAAATGCTTTGCCTGGTGCTAACCCTGGTGGTGGTGCCCGTGGCCTACGAGTTCCTTGCGGAACTGCAAATGCCCGGCGCGGAAAATTCCTTCAGCGCCCTGTGGGGGCGTTTCCGCCACGCCGCCGCCCGCCGCTTCGGCATGTTCTCCTAGGTCCCGGGGGAGTTCCGCAAAAGAGTATCCTTTCTGGGTTGGCTTGCTGCGGCCGCAAGCTTACGAAAGTACAATCCGAAATCAAGGCGCCCCGGCAGCTAGCCATTCCCCGTTTTTTTTCCGTGCTGTCCTTTGCATTCTCCTTGTAATCGTCCTATAGTTTATAGACCGATTCGGATTATTAAGATTTGTGTGCGGGCTGCCAGGGGAGGTGTTTCTAATGAAAACTCGAATCTTGCATGCCGGGCTCGCTGCCGTGCTTTGCGCCCTTGGAGTGGCTGCTGCGCAAGCCCCAGCAACAAGTCCCGCGGAGCGACGGGCACGCGAATACGTCCACCTGGTGGATCGCGGAACACGCGCCGACCTCCAAAAGTACGTGCAAGGAAATCTTGCCGGGCAGGTCCGGGAGATCCCTATGGAGCGCCATCTGGATTTCTTCTCGTCCCTGCAGGATTCCACACGCGGTCTCACCGTACACTCCGTGCAAGATGCCAAGGAGCACGAGGTAACCCTGCTGCTGCAAAGCAAGCTCACCGGGCAGTGGATGGCCCTGTATGTGCGTGTCGAACCCGAGGCGCCGAACCGAATTGTTTCGATAGGCGTGCGCCCGCCCCGGCCTCCCTCCGGCGCCGCAACCCAGAATCTGACGCCGCAGCAAATGGCTCAGGAACTAGGCGCCTTCGTGAAGAAGCTTGGCGATGCCGATGTGTTTTCCGGCACCGTCTTGCTGGCGAATAACGGAGTCCCCGTTTTCCAGGGCGCCTACGGGGTAGCCAATAAGGATTTCAACGTACCAAACCGGCTCGATACCAAATTCAATCTGGGCTCGATGAATAAGATGTTCACGGCGGTGGCCATCGCGCAGCTGGCGGAGCGCGGAAAGCTCTCTTTTGAAGACCCGCTTTCCAAATTTCTGCCGGAGTTCCCGGACAAGGAATCCGCGCAAAAGATCAAAATCAAGCACCTGCTGACGCACACCGCCGGGCTTGGCGGCTATTTCAGTGAAAAGTGGGACGAATCTTCGCGCGCGCTTTACCGCACCGTGGACGACATGATGAAGCGCGCCGCAGCGGATGAAAAATTGCTTTTCGAGCCCGGCTCGCGGTGGCAATACAGCAACACCGGCATGCTGGTGCTGGGCAAGGTGATCGAGATTGTCAGCGGGCAGAGCTACTACGACTACGTTCGCGAAAATATCACCAAGCCTGCCGGCATGGTGAACACCGATTGCTACGAACTGGATCGCGTCAATCCCAACCTGGCCGTCGGCTACGAAAAGCAATTCAGCGACGGCGGCGTGAGCTACATAAACAATATCTTTGCACATGTGATCCGCGGCGGCCCGCAAGGCGGCGGGTATTCCACCGTGGAGGACTTGCTGAAATTTGCCACCGCGCTGCGCGCAAACAAGCTTGTGGGCGCAGAATATGTGCGGCAACTGCTTTCGGCCAAGCCCGATCTGAATTCCCCCAGCTACGGCTACGGTTTTCAAATTGATCCGGCTTTGCAGGTTGCGGGGCACGGCGGCGGTTTCCTCGGCATCAACTCCAATCTGGACTTGTTCCTCGACAACGGATGGACGGCCGTCGTGATGTCCAACTACGGCCAGGGCGCCCGCCCCGTGATCCAAAAGATGCGCGAACTGGTGCGCGCGAGTTCGGCCGCGACGGCGGCAGGACCCTCTCACTAGAACTGTTCATGCGGCTCCGCAAAACCATTTTGGCCCTTGTTCCACGGCACGGTAGTTTTGTTCTTGGAAGGAGGAGGCGCAAATGGAATTTCATACTTTTCCGGATTGCGATATTCCGCCGGCCTATGGACCCTACTCGCATGCTGTCGTGGCAGGTGATTTCGTCTTTCTTTCAGGGCAGACTGGACGCGATCCGAAGACACACAAAGTCATTGAGGGTGACATCACCGCGCAAACACAGCGCACGCTGGAAATCATCACCGGTATTCTGGCAGAACTCGGCCTCACGCCCCGCGACGTGGTGCGCACCACCGCCTATCTCGCCAATATCGGGCAGTTCGCAGAGATGAACCGCGTTTACGCCACGGTTTTTCCGGCGCCGCACCCCGCCCGCACCACGTTCCAGGTGACGCTCCCCTACGGAGCGCTGGTGGCTTTCGACGCCGTCGCCTACCGCAAGCACTGAGCCGCCCGGGACGATCCTCTGTTCCCGCTGTCCATGGTTTTTCGTACGTGGGCGCATCAGCAATCCCAGACAAGTAGGGACAGCTGTCCCACGCCCCCGTTGAAACCGAGCCCGAAACTCAAACGTCGAATTTTCTGCCCGTCGGTTGTATCCTTCCACGCACTACGGGTGCAGCCCGGGAGGGGCAGGTCCCGGCAATCGCGAATACCAAGTCGTAGCGCCGGGACGAGACGCGTCCAGGCGCCGCAAAATCAGGAGGACGGAAAAAATGCGCGCAAGAATCTTTCTTGTGGTAGCCGTAGCGCTGGTGTGTGTGACGAGCGTTTCGTCGCAAGCCCAGCCGAAGAAGCTCACGCTCGATATGTATTGGGATATGGAAACCGCGGGCGACCCGCAAATCTCCCCGGACGGCAAGCAGATCATCTACACACGGGGCTGGCGCGACAAAATGAACGACCGCCAGCGCAGTTCGTTGTGGATCATGAATAGCGACGGTTCGAGAAACCGTTTCCTCACCGACGGCTCAAGCGCCCGCTGGTCGCCCGATGGCACGCGCATCGTCTTCACGCGTGACGGCGAACCGCGCGGCACGCAGATTTTCGTGCGCTGGATGGATGCCGAAGGCGCCACTTCGCAGATCACCCACCTGGAGAAATCCCCCAGCAACGTCACCTGGTCGCCCGATGGCCAGCTCATCGGCTTCACCATGATCGTGCCCAAGCGCGATTCGTGGAACATCCGCCTGCCGCAGCGGCCGGAAGGCGCGCGCTGGACGGAGACTCCGCGCATCGTGGAAAGCGTCACCTACCGGCGCGATCGCATCGGCTTCCTGGAAGAAGGCTTTACGCACATTTTTACTGTGCCGGCCACCGGCGGCACGCCGCGGCAAATCACCAGCGGCAATTACAACCATGGCGGCGGATTTGGCGGCGGGGGAGGACTCGCGTGGACGCCCGACGGAAAAGAGATTCTTTTCGCCGGCTTGCGCACCGACAACTGGGAACACGAGTGGCGCGAATCGGAAATCTATGCGGTCAACGTGAAGGACCGCACCTACCGCCAACTCACCAAGCGCAGCGGCCCCGACAACAGTCCGGAAATTTCACCCGACGGCAAATGGGTGGCCTACACCGGTTACGACATGACCGATGATACCTGGGTAGATTCCAAACTCTATCTGATGGGCATGGACGGCTCGAACCCGCGCGTGCTTACGCCCAATCTCGACCGCTCGCCCGGCAGCCTCACCTGGGCCCCCGACGGCAGCGGCATTTACTTCACCACCACGGACAAGGGCACGCGCAACGTGTGGTTTGCCTCCACCAAAGGGGAAGCGAAGCAATTGACCCAGGGCAACCACATGCTTTCGCTCGATTCGTTGAACAACGGCGTGGCTGCGGGCGTGCTCAGCAGCTACTACAAACCGGGCGACGTGGTGACCTTCCCCATCGCGCACCCCGCGGAAATCAAGCAACTCACCGCGGTGAATGACGACGTGCTGGGCGACGTCAAACTCGGCGAAGTAGAAGAAATCTGGTACACCTCAGTGGACAACCTGAAAATCCACGGCTGGATCATCAAGCCCCCGGATTTCGACCCCAAGAAGAAATACCCGATGATGCTCAGCATCCATGGTGGGCCGCACTCGTCGTACAACGCCGACTTCAATTTTGGCTGGCAGGAACATGCCGCCAACGGCTACGTGGTGCTGTACACCAATCCCCGCGGCTCCACCAGCTATGGCAGCGCCTTCGGCAATGCCATCAAGTACGCCTACCCTTCGAAGGATTTTGACGATCTGATGAAAGGCGTGGATGAAACCATCGCCAGGGGCTACGTGGACGCCAACAATTTGTTCGTGTATGGCTGCTCCGGCGGCGGCGTGCTGACCGCGTGGACCGTGGGCCACACCGACCGCTTCCGCGCCGCTTCCTCCAATTGCCCGGTGATCAACTGGATTTCGTTCGTCGGCACCACCGACGGCGCCACCTGGTATCGCAACTTCGCAAAAATGCCCTGGGAAGATATTACCGAGCACTGGCAGCGCTCGCCACTGAAGTACGTGGGCAACGTGAAAACGCCGACCATGCTGATGACCGGCGTCAACGACCTGCGCACGCCCATCAGCCAGACCGAGGAGTTTTACGAGGCCCTGCGCATGCGCAAAGTGCCCACGGCCATGGTGCGCTTCAACGACGAGTTCCACGGTACCACCTCGCGCCCGTCGAACTTCCTGCGCACCCAACTCTACCTGCGCTACTGGTTCGAGAAGTTCATGGTGAAAGAAGGCCAGCCGCAGCGCAGCGGCAGCGAATAACCGGCGGTTCATCCAGGGCCTGCCTGGCGGGGTTACTTCATGGGCAGGCCCTGTTCTTTTGCGAAGCGCACCAGCGTCACCAGCGCTGGAAAATCAACCTGGAACAGCAGGAACGTCCCTCGAGCCGTGCCCTTCTTGAAACTGACCGACGCCATGAATTCGTTCGGGCGCGGCTGATCCCCCACGCGATAGATGCCGTGCAACTGGATCAATTCCACGCCGGAAAGCGGCGCCTCGAAGTCATGCCTCTTTTTTCCTTCTTCATGAAAGACGATTCCGTTCCGGGTCATTTTCAGTTCGCCCTTTTGCGCCAGCGACCAGATGTGGGTATGGGTTGCCGTCGTAAGGAAGACAGATTCGGCTTCCTGCTTTGGATAGGTGTTGGCCAGGGTCCGAATCGCCAGCGGCAGCTTCGCGTCGGGAACCGCCTGGGCATGGGACACCACGCCAGCGTCATCGAACTCGATAAAGAGCGTGTGCGCGCCCCAATCGCGCGACGCGCCGGCGGCTCCGGAATAGTAGCCGCCCGCGGCCCATAGGAACAGCCACTGCGAATCCAGCCAGCGGGCCACAAACAAGTTGGGGTTTTCATAGCCCGCTGCCAGATGTCCGAGCTTGGCACGCACTTCGTCTTTCCGCGTCACTCCTTCCTTCAGAAAATCCAGCTCTACTTTCCCTTTGAGGGTCACCGAGGCCGGCGTTTTCACGCGAGGCGCTTTGACCGGCACCGCAACACATCCCAACAGGGAAAAAATCAGAACAACAGAGAAAAGCGAAACCAGGCATTCCACCCGGCGCGCCCGCGGCCAGCGAGGCGAGAAGGAACCCCGGCCGTGTGTGTGCCTCATGGCCAGGCTCCTCCGGAAATGGTACCGCCGAAGTCAAATGATCCGCAATTCTGGAGCGGCACCGGCGCTGCGGGCCCGCAGGGTCCCGCCCAACTGGCGCCAGGAAGCCCATGCAACATTTCCCCGCAGGTTTTCGTATCATATTGCAAGCGCGTGGTGGCCGATGCTGTCGCGCGTCCAGGAGTGGTTATGGAAAATCGCCCGCAAAATACGCAGGGTTCGCTGATCGGCGGCCTCATCCTGATTGCCATGGGCAGCATGTTTCTGCTGGACCGCATGAACCTGTTCAATTTCAACTTCGGCGACTGGTGGCCGATGTTCATGATCATTCCCGGCGTGGTGATGGCGCTGGACCCCAACCGCAGAAACAAGAACGGCGCATTCTTCCTGATTACCTTCGGCCTGATTTTCCAGATCGCCGAACTCGATCTGTTCCGCTGGTGGCGCTGGCGGAACCTCTGGCCTATCCTGATGATTGCCATCGGCGTGTGGATGCTGCTCCAGCATCTGGGCACGCGGAATGGCGCGCAGCCTCCGCAAAATCCAGAGCCACCCGCGCAGCCGTTTCAGCAGGTGTAGACCTGGATGCCCGTTTCCAGCACCAGCCGGTCCATGGCCGGTTCCTGTGTTCCTGCGGAACACCTTTCTTTTCCGTCCCCCGCATCTAACCACTAGACTGAAGAAAAGGAGGCCTGCGATGAGGACTCGATTCGCTGTTCTTCTGGCTGCGCTGGTGTGGCTGGCTGCGGCAGGCTCCGCTCAGCGCAAAGGGGAAAAGGCGCCGGAGTTTCGCGCCGCGCAAGCCACCGCCACCGCCGAGCCGCAATATCCGCACAACAGCGTGGCCCAGGGTACGGTGACGCTGGAACTCACCATCGGCCCGGAAGGGGAGTTGGAGAAAGTGGAAGTGCTGCGCGCCCTTCCTTCCTTGACCGAAGAAGCGGAGCGCGCGGTGCGCAAGTGGACGTTTCGCGCCGCCACGCTGGACGGCAAGCCGGTGCGCTCCAGTATGATTGTTTCGTTCACCTTCCGCACCATTATTCCGCCGATCAAGTGAAGATCCCCATCCGGAGGAGCGGTTGGGATGCGCGGCCAAACGGCGCGTCACGTGGCAAAGAATCCCGCTCGTTCGACTCCCGTGCTTCCGTTTCTTTCGCGTTTCCCCCAGTTGATCACTCCGGGACTAAAATAATTCTTGACACACGCTTTCCTGTATGAATAATTATGCACAACGATGCATAAACATGGGTGGGCTTAGCCGGTGAGCACGCACAAACGCTTCCGGCAAGGACAAATCCTGAAGCTGGTTTCCAGCGAGCATATCGGATCGCAGGAAGATCTGCGCCGCCGCTTGGCCCACTTGCGCTTTCGCGTCAACCAGGCCACCCTCTCGCGCGACCTGCGCGAACTCAAGCTGGTGAAGACCGACCAGGGCTATCGGCAACTGGCTGCCGCCGGGGAAGAAACCCCGGCGCCGCCGCTCGCGCAGGTGCTGCGCGAATTCCTGACCGACCTGCGCCCGGCGCAAAACCTGCTCGTTCTGAAAACACCGCCTGGCGGCGCGCAACCGATTGCCTTCGCGCTCGATCGCGAAGACTGGAAGGAAATTGCCGGAACCATCGCTGGCGACGACACCATCCTGCTGATCCTGCCTTCGAATAAAGTCCGCATTGCCGTCCAGAAGCGTATCGAGGACTTGCTGAAGTGAGCCCGCGCGCACAAGTTGCGGTGGTGGGTGCGACCGGCTATTCCGGTTTTGAACTGGCCAAGCTGCTGCTGCGCCACCCGCACGTGGAGCGGCCGCTGTTTTTTCTGCGCGAATCCGCCCTGGGCGCGCCGCTGCCCAAGTGCCTGACGCAGGTGTTTCCGCACCTGCGCGGCTGGGGGGAAGCCCCATGTCAGGCGTTTTCCGTGGAGGCGGTTCAGCAAAGCGGCGCGCAAGTCGTGTTCTTGGCTACTCCGCATGAAGCGTCCCTCGAGATCGCGCCGGAGTTGGTGCGGGCGGGCCTGCGCGTGGTGGATTTGAGCGGCGCGTTCCGCTTCCGCCAGCCGGAAACGTTTTCGCGGTGGTACAAGTTGCCAGCGCCGGCGGCTGGCTTGCTGGCCGACGCGGTCTACGGCATGCCCGAGTTGTATGCCGACGCCCTGCCAAGCGCCCGGCTGGTGGCCAACCCGGGTTGCTATCCCACTTCGGTCATTCTGGGCCTGAAGCCGCTGCTGGATGCGAAGTGGCTGGCCACTGAGCGCGGCATCGTATGCGACTGCAAATCCGGCGCCAGCGGCGCCGGCAAAGATCCAAAACGCGAGCTGCACTTTGTCGAGGTGGACGAAAACTTCCGCGCCTACGGCTTGTTCACCCACCGGCACACGCCGGAAGTGACCGATCAGCTTGGTTTGAAACCGCAAGACGTGATGTTTTCCACGCACTTGCTGCCGGTGGCGCGCGGCATTCTTTCCACGCTGTACGTTTGGCTGAACGAATTGCGCACTGCGGAAGCTGTGGAAATGCTCTACCGTTTTTTTTACGCGTCGCGGCCGATGGTGCGCATCTGGCCGGCCGGCAAATTGCCGGAATTGCAGCACGTAGCCAATACGAATTTCTGCGACATCGGTTTTGCCCTGGATGAATCCGGGCAGCGGCTGGTGATCGTTTCCTGCCTGGACAATCTGGGCAAGGGGGCCGCGGGACAGGCGGTGCAGAATCTGAATTTCATGATCGGTTGCGAGGAATCCGCGGGCTTGATGTAGCAGCCTGCTGTGATCGGGCAAAGCTATAGAGGTCTGGGAGGGCAGAACGAATGCGATACGTCGTAAAACTGGCTGGTGCGCTGCTGGATGACGCGGCCTGCGTCGAATCCATCGCCGCGCAAATCGCCCGCCTGGCCGGCCAGGGCCACCAACTGCTGGTGGTGCACGGGGGCGGCAAAATCTTTACGCGCACGCTTTCGCGGATGGGCATTACGAGCCAGTTCGTCAACGGCTTGCGCGTGACCGACGCGGAAACGCGCGACGTCGCGGTGATGGTGTTTGCCGGCCTGCTGAATCACCGCCTGGCCGCGGCGGTGAACCGCGCTGGCGTGCCGGCGGTCGGCGTCACCGCGTCCGATGCGGGTTGCTTCCGCGCCGAGCCGTTCCAGCACAACGAAGTGGCCGGCGGTCTGGGTTACGTGGGCTACCTCACCGGGGTGAACGTCTCGTTTCTCGAATCGCTGTGGAGCGCGGGTGTGGTTCCGGTGGCTTCATGCCTGGGGCAGGGCAGCGACGGTGAAATCTACAACATCAACGCCGATCACATGGCCGCCGCCTGCGCTGAATTCATCGGCGCGGACCGGCTGATCTATTTGACCGATGTGGCCGGCGTGCTGGACGGCGATCGCGTGGTGCGCGCGTTGAAGGGCACCGATATCGAGCAAATGATCCTGCAGCACAAAGTGAGCGGGGGCATGGTGCTGAAACTGGAAGCGGCCAAGCGCGCGCTCGCGGCTGGCGTCGGGGAAGTGCGCATTGTGGGGGGCAACGTCCCCAAAGGATTGCTGGCAGCGGCCAACGGCATGCGTTTTCCCGGCACCCGTGTAAGACCGATGTTTCCAATAGCGGCCATTCCGTCCGAACCGTCATTCCGATCGAAGCGAGGAATCTCGATTTGACCGCCAAGCTCGCTTCATCCAAATCCGCCGCGGCCGCGCGCCACGCCGAATCGCGCCACTTGATGAACACCTATAAGCGGCCCGAAGTCACCTTCACGCACGGCAAAGGCTGCTATCTCTACGACGATCGCGGCCGTCGCTACCTCGATTTCCTGGGCGGCATCGCCGTCAACGCGCTGGGGCACGCGCACCCGCGTATTGTGCGCGCCATCCGGCGCCAGGCCGCGCGCGCCGTGCATCTTTCCAATCTTTATCACAATGAGTTTCAAGGGCCGTTGGCGGAAAAACTGGCGAAATGGTCCGGGCTCGACCGCGTGTTTTTCTCGAACAGCGGCACCGAAGCCATCGAAGGCGCGCTGAAGCTGGCGCGGCTCTACGCGCAGAAGAAGACCGGGGGCACCGCCAAGCACCGCATCCTGGCGCTGGAAAACTCGTTTCATGGGCGTACCTTCGGCGCGTTGAGCATCACCCACACCGCAAAATACCGCACGCCCTATGAGCCGCTGATCCCCGGCGCGGAATTCGTGAAGCTTAACGATGTAGCGGACCTGGATGCGAAGTTTGATGGCACGGTGTGCGCCATTATCCTGGAAACAATTCAAGGCGAAGGCGGTATCACGCCGGTGAGCGAGCCTTTTTACCGCCGCGCGCGGGAACTGGCCGCGCAGCACGATGCCGCGTTGATTGCCGACGAGATTCAGTGCGGGTTGGGCCGCACCGGACGCCGCTTTGCCTATCAGAAATTCGGCGCGGCCGCCAAGCCGGATATCGTCGCCGTGGCCAAGCCGCTGGCCGCGGGCCTGCCGCTCGGCGCCTTCATCGCCAGCGAAAAATTCGCTTCGGCCTTCACCCCCGGCCTGCATGGCACCACCTTTGGCGGCGGGCCGCTGGTGTGTGCGGTGGCCTTGGAGGCCCTGCGCATCATGGAAGACGAAAAGCTGTTGCAGAACGCGCGTGCCCGCGGCGCCGAATTGCGCAAAGGCCTCGCCCGCCTGCAGAAGAAATTCAGCTTCATCAAGGAAATTCGCGGCGAAGGGCTGATCCTCGGGCTCGAGCTGAGCGTGGACGGCAACGCGTTTGCCACCGCCGCATTTCAGCGCCGGCTGCTGATCAACTGCACGCACGACCGGGTGCTGCGCCTGCTGCCTTCTTATCGCATCAGCTCCGCGCAGGTGCGCGAATTCCTGCAGCAGTTCGCCGCCGTGCTGGCGGAAACACCGATCGAGCAGTCCCAGACCGCCGCGCCGCAATCCCGCGCGGCAGCAAGGTAGGAACGCATGAGCGCACTCGCTGAACCCATGGTGATTACCCGCGACCTGGCCACCGGCGCGGAATGGAATGCCGCGCAGGTGCGCGAGCTGTTTCACCTGACCGCGGACATCAAGCAGCGCTCCGATCGCTATCGCGGCGCGCTGGGCGGCAGGTATCTGGCGCTGATTTTCGAAAAGCCCTCGCTGCGCACCCGCGTCACGTTCGAAGTGGGCATCGCCTCGATGGGCGGCGCGGCAGTTTTCCTGGATCACCAGGAAACGCGGCTGGGCGAGCGCGAGTCCATTAAAGACGTGGCGAAGAACCTCGAGCGCTGGGTCCACGCCATCGTCGCCCGCACCTTTACGCAGGAATCGGTCGAAGAACTGGCATTGCACGCCGCGGTGCCCGTGATCAACGCGCTTTCCGATCGCTACCATCCCTGCCAGGCCTTCGCCGACTTCTTCACACTGGAAGAAAAGTTCGGATCGCTGCGCGGGCTGAAGCTGGCCTACGTAGGCGATGGCAATAACGTGTGCCATTCGCTGCTGCTGGCGGGAGCGCGCGTGGGTGCGCATGTGCGCGTGGCCACTCCGCAGGGGTATGAGCCGGATGCGGCGATTGTCAGCGAAGCGCGCAAAGCCGCCCGCGAGACCAAGGGCAAGATTGAAATCGTGCATGCGCCGGAGGAGGCTGTGGCCGATGCGCACGCGATCTACACCGATGTGTGGGCCAGCATGGGCCAGGAAGCAGAAGCCGCCGAACGGGAAAAGCTGTTTGCGCCTTACCAGGTGAATGAGGCGCTGATGAGCCGGGCGGCCCCGGAAGCGGTTTTCATGCACTGCCTGCCCGCGCATCGCGGCCTGGAAGTGACCGCCGGCGTGATGGATTCGCCGCGCGCCATCGTGTACGACCAGGCGGAAAACCGCCTGCACGTGCAGAAGGCAATTCTGTTGATGTTGCTGGGATAGGTTTGTTGGGCCGATCTTCGGATTGCCCCGAATGACCAAGAAAGCCAGGGCCGATCTGAAGATTGGCCCCTACACCGAGTCAAAACAAGGAGAGCCATTGCCCAAGAAGGTTGTTCTCGCATATTCCGGCGGTCTCGATACCTCCATCATCATTCCCTGGCTGAAAGAGAACTACGGCGGCTGCGAAGTGGTCGCCATGATTGGCGATGTGGGGCAGGAAGAAGATTTGCAGGCTGCGTACAAGAAAGCCCTGGCCACGGGCGCCTCGCAGGCCTTTATCGAAGACGTCCGCGAAGAATTCATCACCGACTACATCTGGCCCACGCTGCGCGCGGGTGCGGTGTACGAGCACAAATACCTGCTGGGCACGTCGTTTGCCCGGCCGGTGCTGGCCAAAGCGCAGGTGAAAGTCGCGCGCCAGGTGGGAGCGGATGCGGTGGCTCATGGCTGCACCGGCAAGGGCAACGACCAGGTGCGCTTCGAAGTCACCTGCAAAGCGCTCGCGCCCGACTTGAAAATCATCGCCCCGTGGCGCGAATGGAATATCAACTCGCGCGAAGCCGCCATCGCCTACGCGCGCGAGCACAAGATTCCCATCGAGCAGACCGAAGCCAATATCTACAGCCGCGACCGCAACATCTGGCACCTTTCGCACGAAGGTGGCGTGCTCGAAGATCCCGCCAACGCTCCGGATGAGGCCATGTGGCAGTGGGTGGCCGCGCCGGAAAAAGCCCCGGACGCCCCGGGCGAGGTCGAGATCGGTTTCGAAGGGGGCACGCCGGTTTCCGTGAACGGCAAGAAGCTGCGCCCGATGGAACTGCTCACGCAGTTGAACGACATCGGCGCAAAGCACGGCGTGGGGCGCATTGACCTGGTGGAAAACCGCCTGGTGGGCATCAAGTCGCGCGGCGCCTATGAAACCCCCGGAGGAACGCTGCTGGTGCTGGCGCACCGCGAACTGGAAGCGCTGTGCATGGATCGGGAAACTGCTCACTACTCGCAGATGCTGGCGTTGCGCTACGCCGACCTGGTGTATTACGGGATGTGGTTCACCGAGATTCGGGAATCGCTCGATGCGTTTTTCACCCGGGCGCAGAAAAACGTGACCGGCAGCGTCGGCTTGCGGCTCTACAAGGGCAACGTGAACATCACCAGCCGCCGCTCCGCGTATTCGCTCTACAAGACAAAACTCGCCAGCTTCACCATGACCGGCTATAACCCCAAAGACGCCGAAGGCTTTATCAATCTGTTCGCGCTGCCGGTGGTGACGCGCGCCACAGGGGAAAACGCCAGTTGAGCGCGCTCACTTATCACCGCGTCATTCTGAGGGAGCGTTTTGCAAATGCGCTGCAAGCACATTTGCAGCGCCCGAAGAATCTCGATTTCCCACGAAGCACGTGCCTCTTTTGGGGCAAGGTGATGCAGTGACCATCGAAAAGAAAATGTGGGGAGGGCGCTTCGAGCGCGGTCCGGACGCAGGTTTCTGGGAGTTTCAGCGATCGTTCGATTTCGACCGCCGCCTGCTGCCGCAGGAGCTAGCGGTGGACCGCGCCTGGGTACGCGCCCTGCAACAAGCGGGCGCCCTGACCCGCGATGAACTCACCGCCATCCTGGCCGCGCTCGACGCCATCGAGACGCGCGCCGCGAATGAGCCGGAATGGGTGGCCTCCTCCAACGCCGAAGACGTGCACCACTTCGTGGAAATGCACGTGCGTGAACTGGCGGGCGAGGCCGGCAGCAAGATGCACACCGGGCGCAGCCGCAATGAACTGGTGGTCACCGAATTCCGCATGTGGATTCGCGAGGCGGCCGCGGAATTGCGCCAGGCGCTGGCGCAACTGATTGGCGCGCTGCTGGCCCGCGCGGAAACTCCCGCCACGCCCATGCCCGGAAATACCCACTTGCAGCATGCGCAACCGATTTTGCTGGCGCACTGGCTGCTGGCCCATGCGGAAGCCTATTTTCACGATGCCGACCGCGCCGCGTTTGCCGCCAATACGGCCAACGCCTGCGCGATGGGCGCCGGCGCGCTGGCCGGCTGCACCGTGCCAGTGGACCGCATGGCCATCGCGCGCGAACTGGGTTTCGAGCGCATCACCCGTAACAGCCTGGATACGGTAAGTCGCCGCGATTTTCCCCTCGACTACCTGTACGCCTTGAGTGTTACGGCGCTGCACCTGTCACGCCTGGCGGAAGACATTACCTGGTTTGCCACGCCGGAATTCGGCTTTGTCACTCTGCCCGACGAGTTTTCCACCGGCTCCTCACTGATGCCGCAGAAGAAAAATCCCGATGCGTGGGAACTGATTCGCGGGAAGAGCGGGCGGGTGGTGGCCGCGCTGCAATCCCTGATGATCACGGTGAAGGGCCTGCCCACCGGATACCAGCGCGATTTGCAGGAAGACAAGGAGCCGGTGTTTGCCGCGCACGATCAGGTGATCGCCATGCTGCGCGTGGCCTCCGGAGCTATCGCCGCGACGCGCTTCAACGAAGCGCGCCTGCGGGAAATGGCGGCCGATCCCGGATTGGTGGCCACCGAAGCGGTGGACTATCTGGCCGGAAAGGGCGTGCCGTTCCGCGAAGCGCATGAGATCGTGGGGCGCGTGATCCGCGAAGCGGAGTGCAGTGGTCACACGCTGCTCACCCTGCCACTGGAAAAATGGAAGCAGCATTCCCCTAAGTTCGGGGCCGATTTGACCGCGTGGCTTACGGTGGAATCGGCCGTGGCGCGCAAGAAATCGCCCGGAGGCACCTCGCTGGAGATGGTGGCCGCGGCTCTGGCCGATGCGCAGGAACGGCGGAAGAAATTGGAGGCATTCTAGATGGCCACGCGGCCTTCCAACATGCCGGCGCTGAAGCCGCAGCCCGCGGCCCGGCCCGCCGTGGTCCCCCGGCGAGCGCGGCGGGTAATCGTGGAAGATGGCATTCGCATCCGCTCGCGCGTGGCGCGGGCCGCGGATATCGCCGCGATTCACGGGCTCATTGAGCACTTTGCCGCGCAAGGCATCCTGCTGCCGCGCACTCTCGATAACGTGAAGGAATGCATTTCGCACTTTGTGGTGATGGAAAAAGATGGCGACGTGATCGGCTGCGTCGCGCTCGAGCCCTATGGCGCGGGTCTTGCCGAAGTGCGCTCGCTGGCCGTGAGCGGGGGCCACGAAGGCCACGGCCTGGGCGCGCGGCTGCTGCGCTTTGCCCTGGCCATTGCCAAGCGGCGTAAAATCGCCCGGGTATTTGCGGTGACCCACGCACCAGAATTCTTCACGCGGCAGGGATTCGCCGTTACGCGGCGGCAGCACATTCCGGAAAAAATCGAGCACGACTGCAACACGTGCGAAAAGCGGCGCAACTGCGAGCTGGTCGCGGTGATTTTCGCCGTACAACCTTCGCCGCTGCGCGTGGTGTAACCGAATGAAGACTCCCTGGCCCACCCGGCAACCCGGCGCGCATGACATACCCCGGGGATTCCGCTTTTCCGCCGCGGCGTGCGGATTGCGGCGCACCGGCGGGCTCGACCTGGCGTTGATTTCCAGCGACACTCCGTCCGCCGCCGCCGGAATCTTCACGCAAAACCTGGTGGTGGCCGCGCCGGTCACGCTTTCGCGCGAACACCTCCGCGCCAATGCCGCGCGCATGCGTGCGATTGTCGTGAACGCGGGAAACGCCAATTGCTGCACCGGAGCGGCGGGCTTGCGCGCCTCGCAACAGACCGCGGCGCAAGTGGCGCGCGCGCTGGGGTGCAAGGCGGGTGAAATTGTGGTGTGCTCCACAGGCGTGATTGGTGTGCCGCTGCGCGTCGAGAAAATTCTGGGCGCGCTGCCGGAATTAGCGGCGGGACAATCAACGGCCGCGGAATCATTTTCCCGGGTCACGCACGCCATCATGACCACAGACACGCGGCCGAAGTGGGCCGCCGCACGCATGCGCATCGGTGGCAGGGAAGCGCGCGTGCTGGGCTGCGCCAAGGGCGCGGGGATGATCCATCCCAACATGGCCACCATGCTCGGCTTTGTGGTGACCGATGCGGCGGCGCCACCCGCGTTGCTGCGGCGCGCGCTGCGCGAAGTGGCTGGGCGCACATTTAACTGCGTGAGCGTGGATGGGGATACTTCAACGAACGATACGCTGGCGATCCTGGCCAATGGCGGGAGCGGCGTGAAAATCGCGG
>CAZCNH010000009.1:0-38253 GCA_964500065.1 uncultured Acidobacteriaceae bacterium | reverse complement strand
GGGGCACCGGAAAAGCGCGTACCAGCAGTTCGTCGCCGCGCTGGAAGAAGTTTGCCGGTCGCTGGCGATGCAGATTGCGTCAGATGGCGAAGGCGCGAAGCGATTGGTGGAAATTCACGTACAGGGCGCCCGCACGGCGGGCGATGCCAAGCGCGCGGCGGAAACCATCGCCACATCACCGCTGGTAAAGACCGCGCTGGCCGGCGCGGATCCCAACTGGGGACGCATCCTTGCCGCCACCGGCCGTAGCGGGATCAAGTTTGACCCCAATCGCGCATCTATCTGGCTGGCTGGCGTAAAGGTCTTTCAGCGGGGCCGTCCGTTGCCGATGGATGACGCTGCCGTCAGCCGCGCCATGGACAAGCCCTTCGTGCCCATAGTTGTTGATTTGGGTTTCCCTAGCCCTCAGCCCCCAGCCCCTAGCCCCTCAGCACGCGTCTGGACCTGCGACTTCACGCACGACTACGTGACCATCAACGCCAGCTATCGCACCTAACCCTGCCTTATCTCGCAACGGTGACGAGATTTCCGGCCGATGCGGCGTATTTGCGGTTTCTATTTTCTAATTTTAGCGCCATTGCCAGTCGCGGAATTGTTCGCGCAGGGCGCTTTTCTTGAACTTGCCGACGCTGGTGCGGGGGATTTCTTTCACGAAGGCGATGCCGTCGGGGAGTTGCCATTTGGCGAATTTCGAGGCCAGGAATGCGCGCAACTCTTCTTCACCGGCCTGCGCGCCATCTTTCAGCACGACCACGGCGAGCGGACGCTCCAGCCACTTGGGATGCGGCATGCCGATCACCGCAGCTTCTTTCACCGCCGGGTGGCCCATCAGGGCGTTTTCCAGGTCCACGGAGGAAATCCACTCGCCGCCGGACTTAATCACGTCCTTCGCGCGATCCATGATTTTCATGTAGCCTTCGGCGTCAATGGTGACCACATCGCCGGTGCGGAACCATCCGTCGGCGGTCCATTTATCCTTCTCGGCTTCGTTTTTATAGTAACTGGCGGCGATCCACGGCCCGCGCACTTGCAGTTCGCCCATGGTCCGGCCATCCCACGGAGCTTCGGCGCCATGCTCGGTCATGGCCCGCGTTTCCACAAAGGGGAACGGCATGCCTTGCTTGGCGCGCACCGCGTATTTGGCGTCGTCGGACCAGCCGGCCATGGTGCTCTTCACTTTGCTGGTGGTTCCGGCGGGAGTCATTTCGGTCATGCCCCAGGAGTGGCGCACGCTCAAGCCCAGCCGGTCATAGCGACGGATCATGGCTTCCGGAGCGGCTGCGCCTCCGCAGGTCATGCGCATGCCCGGTTGGATTTTCCATCTTCCGGGATTCTTTTCGAGCGCTTCCAGAATACCCATCCAAACCGTGGGCACGCCCGCCGAGTAGGTGACCTTCTCGCCCTCGTAGAGATCGAGGATGCTTTCCGGATCCAGATGTTGCCCGGGAAAAACCTGCTTCGCGCCGAGCATAGTGCAGGCGTAGGGCAGACCCCAGGCGTTGGCATGGAACATGGGGACTACCGGCAGGCACACGTCGCGCTGGCCCAGGCCGAAGGCGTCGGCGAGCGCGATGGCGAACGAATGCAGCACCAGCGCGCGATGAGTATAGAGCACGCCCTTGGGCGTGCCGGTGGTGCCGCTGGTGTAGCACATGGCCGCGGCGTCGTATTCGGAAAACTGAGGCACGGAAAAATCACCCGCGGCGGTGGCCAGCAAATCGTCGTAATTCTCGTGCGCGTGCGGGATGCGCGGATGGCTGCGGTTGACCACAAACACGCGTTCCAGGGTTGTTTTGGGCAGCTTGTCGCACAGCGGCAGCAGCACGTCGTCCACGATCAGGAAACGGTCTTCGGCGTGGTTGACGATGTACTGCAGATCGTGCGCACCCAAGCGCAGGTTCAGCGTGTGCAGCACGCCGCCGGCCAGCGGGATGCCGAAGTACGCCTCGAGGTGTTCCGCGTGATTCCACATCAGCGTGGCCACGCGTTCGCCGGGCCGCAAGCCGGCGCGTTGCAACGCTTCAGCCAAACGCAGCGCGCGCCGGGCCATTTCTCCATAGGTGGTGCGGTGCAGCGAACGGTCCGGCCGCCGCGAGACGAGTTCCACCTGGGGGAAAAGCTTTCCCGCGCGCTCGAGAAGGCTGGCGAGCGTCAGCGGAAAATCCATCATGGTCCCTTGCAGCGTCATTTATCCCCTAAAGGCTATCCACAGATTACACAGATTTCACTGATTCTTTTCAAAACGCGCACCGGCGATATTCCAGGGACTTAAATTAGTTCCAAAGTTTAGAGGGAGCCCCGCAGGTTTCCCCGCGGATAATTCACCAGTTTTGCCGGGTCCACGCGTTGTAGTCCCTGGAGCTACGAGCCGAGCGTCCCCGAGGATACCTTATCTGTGGAATCTGCGTAATCTGTAGATTGCTTTTGTACTTGGCCGTTGCGGAATTCGTAACGTTCTCTGGTGGCAGAATGAACCCCTTGATTGACCAGCGCGGGGATATCCAGCGACGCCTCCGCTTTTTCCAGGTCGGCGGCGTCGGCAAACAGCGCGGGCACCTTGGGCAGGAACACCGGGCAACAATCGTGGAAGGGCTCGGATGAAATTTCGTAGGTGCCGATTTGTCGCGCGACGGTGATGATTTCCTGCTTATCGTCGCCGGCCAGCGGCCGGAAGACTGGCATCCGCGCCGCCGCGCCCACCGCGACCATGTTCTGCAGGGTTTGCGAGGCTACCTGGCCCAGGGAATCGCCGGTGATCAGGGCTCGCGCCCGGTCGTGCGCAGCCAGCCGCTCCGCAATGCGCAGCATCATCCGGCGGTACAGCAGAATGCGGTAGGTTTCCGGGGCATAGCGCACGATTTCCCGCTGGATGGGCTCGAACGGGACAAAATGCACTTTCGCGCTGAGCTGGAACGGCGCAAGTTTCATCGCCAGCGCGCGCGCCACCGGTACAGAGGATTCGCCGGGCGCCGCGCCACCGCCCCAGAAGTGCGCGAATGTGATATGCGCGCCGCGCTTCATCATCTTGTACGCGGCCACGGCGCTATCGAACCCGCCGCTGAGCAGGCACAGCATGCGCCCGCCGGTATTGGCCGGCAATCCGCCACAGCCGGGTAAGCGCCGCGCATAGACCAGCGCCGGGCCGGGCGTGATTTCCACGCGGCAGGTCACTTCGGGGTCGTTCAGGTTGACGCGGACTTTGCGTCCGGCGGCGTGCAGCCGCTCCATCAGGTAACCGCCCACGCGGCGCTCGATATCCATCGCCGAAGCGCCAAACGTCTTATCGCTGCGTTTGGCGCGGACGGCAAACGTGGCAAATTGCAACGGCTCGATTTCGCGCCACGCTGCGCCGCAAATCGCGTCAAAATCGCGCGGCACCGGGCGCGCGACAGCAAAGTTGGCGATGCCCAGCACCCGGCGTACTCGGTCGAGCGCCTCCGGCAAGTTGGCGCCCGGGCCCAGCTGAATCAGCAAGCGGTCTCCCGGCTTACTGAAGCGCTCGACGGGGATGCCTTCCATTGCGCGACGCGCCGCCGTCAACAGTTTGCCCAGGAAGAAATGGCGGTTTCCGCCCTTCAGCCACAATTCGTGGTAATGAGCGACAATGGCGGGTTGCATTTCTGGTGTCATGGCGGCGAATTTTTCGCGGCAGGGCTTCTGCCGCACAAGTATAACATTCGCGTCACGCAGGGGTGCAGCAGGGCGGGCAAACTGAATTGGAACCAGGGATAGGATGCAGCCAGCGCCCCATTGCGGTGTGCAACAAAATGCACCAGAGTGGTGGTAGAGACCCGTTATCCCATGGCGTCTAAGGGTAGAGGGAAGTTGCCGGGAAGGGCGGCAGCAGGGCAGGCAACTTTTGCCCTGTGGAAAACGTAAGAGAATCAGGCGACCACTGGCCCTTGAGTTGCATCGTATAGGTTAGCTAGGCCCGCCCCTTGGGCGGTAGGAGATGCCGTATGTGGGACAAACGCGATTGGAAGATGTTCTACCAGGTGGCGCAGAGCCGCCGCGCGCGTCTGCGTCCGCCGCGTCCAGTGCTGCTTTCCGAGCGGCAGCGCATCGCCCCCGCCGAAGGCTTCAGCATGGATGAGTTGGACGCAGCGGGGATCTCCCTCGAGCGCGCGGAAAACCTGGGATTGCCCGTGGATATGGGCCGCAATTTCTCATTTGGCCCTAATATTGAGGCCCTGCGCGGCTTCGTCTTTACCTCCAGAAACTAGACTGCTTCACCGCAAGTTACCATCCGCAGTCCGGGGATTTCCGGGCCGGGTGTCTGCGCCCGCGCGGGCGTTCGTCTGGGTTCAGAAGAGCGTACCCGGTATTCCCGTTTCGCTTGACGCCATCCCCGTTTTCGGTAAACTGCACTTTCGCTCCCGGGGTTACCTGGGGTGGCTCAGGGCCAGAAATGAACGAAACCAATACACGCACGGCGCAACCTGCGATTCCGCCACCTGATGAGCGCGCGGAAGCGGTAAGCGACTTCGATTTCCCCCAGCGTGAAGCCGCCTTCTTCTACGGCTTGTTCCTGCGCGGCCATCACCCGGATGAATTGCGCAACGATATCCGCGTGCCCGCCGAAGTGCTGGCCAAGTGGAACCGGGAAATGGACCGCTCGCCCGACCAGCGCGCCCATCTCGACCGCGTCCTTGAATACCGCCGCAACGTCCTGGCCATCTTCGAATCGCTCCTGCGCCACGAATCCCGCACCCAGCGCGTTCAGTAGATAGCCAGCGAAGCGCCTCGCTCCCAACCCTTGGGCATGATCGGAATGCAAGTCGGCAAGATTCGGGGTGTGCAGATTCCTGCATTTCACTACAATGGAAGCTTCCGCAAGGGACGCGGCCGCTGGAGGGGAATGGTGATTCCGCTGAACGTCATCTCTGAATTGTTCGACTACAACTACTGGGCGCGCGACCGGCAATACGACGCTTGCAAAGGTCTTACCCGCCGCCAGTTCAATCAGCAGTTCGAGGGCAGCTTCCCTTCATTGCGGCAGACCCTCACGCACATGGCGTTTGCTGAATGGCTGTGGCTGGAACGATGGCAGGGCCGCTCGCCCGAGCGCATGCCCTTCGACCATGATCTGAACACCCCGGAGGAATTGCAGAAGTACATGCAGGGCTTGGAGCACCGCACGCGCGAGTTTTTCGTGGAAGTGGATGACCAGCGCCTGCGCCAGCCCCTTACCTACAATAATTTCGCCGGTGAGACCTGGACGTATCCTATGTGGCGCTCCGTACTGCACGTGATTAATCACCAGAGTTACCACCGGGGGCAGGTGACGAACTACCTGCGCGCGCTCGGCGTGAAGCCGCCCATGGTGGATTACCTGGTGGCTCACGACCTTGGCTTCCGCGTGAAGTGAGAGGCCAGCGAGTTTTGCCGCTACTGCGCTGGGAAACGCCGAGTTCCGCCGAGTTGCCAAAGCTGCGCGGGAAGTCACGGAGCCAACATGCCAGGCTTTCGGTTTGACTGCGTTTTCTACTATGTGCGCGATTTGGATCGCGCCATCCGGTTTTATACTACGGTGCTGGGATTCCACCTTTCTTCGCGCGATGATGTGGCGCGATTCCATTTGGATGGAGCGCTTTTCGAACTTGTTCCCAACAGCGATCCGCAAGTGTTTTCCGGCAGGGGAAACGCTCGCCTTACGCTGGCGGTGGACGAAATCGAGCAAACCGCCGGCGATTTGCGCCGCCAGGGAGTGGTGGTGTCTGAAACGCGCAACGTGTCGAATGGCTGCCTGGCCTCATTCTATGACCCGGATGGCAACGAGATTGTTTTGTGGCAGACCGAACAGCCGATGGGGTAATTCGCGGCGATGAGTGAAACCCGCTACCTTCACTATTTCTGGAACTGCGGTTTGCTCATTATTCCCATCCTTGTATGGAACGCAGTGTTTGCACGTTTTCTGCCTCCGGCCTTCGCTGCGAAAGAATTCTGGCGGGACATACCGGCATTCGTGGCCCTCGGGGAAAATTGTTTCCGTGTCGCTGTGATGGCGTTGCCGTTTCTGATGCCCTTGGAAATCTCGACGGTTGCGCAGCAAAGGCATTTACTCCTGTTCGCCGCGGGCGTGCTGCTTTACTTCCTTTCCTGGATTCCGCAACTCGCCCTTCCACAATCGCGCTGGAGCAGGAGTTGGCCCGGCTTCCTGGCGCCAGCCTGCACCCCCATCGTTTGGCTCGCGGGCCTGGGACTCCTCGGCCGGCGGCTGTATTGGGCATCGCCCTATCAGCCGTGGATGTACATCGGACTTTCGTGTGTATTCATCGCCTTTCACGCGGTTCACGCAGGGATCGTGTACAGCCGTAATTGCCGCCGGAGCACGGACTAGGACGAAAGGCTGCCGTGGCGCACGACAAGCCCTGCAGAACAGCGCAGACCATACAGTGGCAACGCCGGGCAGGTTGCGAGAGAATGCCGCCATGCAACGGGGAGGCCATATGAAACTGGCAGCGAAGCGGGGTTTTGCAAAACTTTTTGTGGCAGCAATAGCGATGCTTGTGTTGCCCGGCGGGCCCGCGCTCGCGCAGGGGCAGGCAGTATCTGCGCCTATGCCGGTCACGGCCATCAAAGCGGGGCGGCTGATTGATCCGGAAACAGGCACGGCGGCAACCAATCAAATTATTTTGATTGAAGGCGAGCGCATCAAGGCCGTCGGCGCGAACGTGGCCATTCCCGCCGGAGCCACGGTAATTGATCTTTCCAAACTGACTGTGTTGCCGGGCCTGGTGGATGCGCACACCCATATGGCCATCACCTACAAGGAGCGGCCGGAGAGCGACTACTACTACCTGACCTACGTGATGGAGTCCACCCCGCTGCGCGCCATTCAAGCGGCGTCGAATGGCATCCAGTTGCTCAATTCCGGCTTCACCGTGGTGCGCGACGTGGGCAATAACGCGCTCTATGCCGATGCCGCGCTGCGCCAAGCCATCGAGCAAGGCTGGCTGCCCGGCCCCGCGGTGATTCCTAGCGGGCCGATGATCGGCTCGACCGGCGGGCAATTCTGGCCCACGCCGGAAATGTATAAGCAGCACAGCATCATGTTCCCCGAATACATTGACGCCAACAGCCCGGAGGAAATCGTCCGCGCGGTGCGCGAAAACATGCTGTTCGGAGCGCGCACCATCAAGCTGTGCATTGATTGCAAGCCGTGGGGATATTCGGTGGACGACATCAAACTGGCCATCCGCGAGGCCGCCAAGGGCGGCTGCAAAGTCGAAGGCCACGTGCAAACACCGGAAGGCGCGCAGCGCGCGATTGACGCCGGCATCTACATCATCGGCCACGGGCAGGCGCTCACTCCAGAACACCACCGGCAGATGGCGGAGAAGGGAATTTTCCTGGCCGGCACGGATACGCCGTACACCATTTACCGCGGCAGCGAGGCCGCCTTCAAGAGCACCGTGGAAAAATTGCGCGACGCCTGGGAAAAGAAAGTTCCCCTCACCTTTTCCACCGATTTCGACTACTGGAACGAACGCATGAAAAACGACAAGGGCGACTGGATGACCCGCGGTGAACTGACGATCGATTTCCTGCGCACTTGGAAAGCCGCGCAGATTCCCCCGGCTGACGTGCTGCGCGCGATGACTCTTAACGGCTACAAAGCCGCCGACATCATCCACGAGCGCGGGCCCATCAAGGCCGGCAACTTTGCCGATTTGATCGCCGTGCCGGGCGACCCGCTCGCCGACATTGACGCGCTGCGCAACGTGCAGTTCGTGATGAAGAACGGCATGGTCTTCAAGCGCGACGGCGTGATGACCCCGGAGAAATTCTTCCACCCCGGCCCGGTACGCATCCCCAACGGCCGCTGGACGCGGTAGTCTTAATTGGGAACGGTGATTCCCTGATTCCGCAGCACCTCGCGCCAGTTTTCATGCCCGAGACCGGCGGCACACAGGGTATCGCGCCAGTCTATGGCCGCGTCGCGCAATTCGCGCTGGAAGCGCGCAAAATCACCGTTGCTCAACAACAAAATCGCGATGTGGATCCGTTCAGGATTGCGCCCGGCCAGTGGCAGTTCAGTGGCGGCAAGCCGGTGCAGGATTTGCTCCGCGGACGAGGGGTCGAAAAGCCGCGCGGCCAGTTTCCGCACCGAGACGGCGATTTCGTAGGGCTGAAATTCGGCCATGCCGGATTCCACTGCCTTTCGCTGAACGCGGAGAAGAGAGCGAAACCAGTGCAACTTACTTGACCACGACCGCGGTGCCGGCGGCGGTGACCATGAGCATGCCGTTGGCCTGACCGAGGACTTCATAGTCGAGGTCCACGCCGATCACCGCGTTGGCGCCAAGTGCGGTGGCCCGCTCGGTCATTTCACGGATGGCGAGTTCGCGGCCTTCCTGCAAGGCGCGCTCATAGGTAGCCGAGCGCCCGCCGACGATATCGCGGATATTGGCGAACATGTCGCGGAACACGTTGGTCCCCAGAATGGCTTCGCCGGTCACAATGCCGAGATAACGTTCTACGCTGCGGCCGTCAAGCGCATTGGTCGTGGTGACAATCATGGCTGCTCCTTTTTGTTCTACCAGAGGTACGCGCGAACAGGCCGGAAAGTTGCAGGCCGGAGAAAGGGACAGGCCGGCGCAGCAAACGCGGAAGCATCCCTCACGTAATCATGGAATCATAAAAACGGCTCATTCCTGTACGACGACGCACTGCAAAACCTCTTCGGGCGAGGTGTGCCCATCGAGCATCATCATCACGCCGTAGGCTTTCAGCGTGAGCATTCCTTCTTTGATCGCGGCGTCGGTGATTTCCGTGGAGTTGCGGTTGGCGGAAACCATGGCTTTCAAGTTGGTGGACATGCGCATCACTTCGTAGAGGCCCACGCGGCCTTTGTAGCCGCTGCCGCCGCACACCGAGCAGCCCTTGGCCTTGTAGAAGGTCACATCTTTCTCGGCGGGAAGATCCCAGTATTTTTTGTCGTTGGCATCTGGTTTGTACGCTTCTCTACAGGTCTTGCAGAGCCGCCGCGCCAGGCGCTGCGCGATCACGCCGATGGTCGAACTGGACACCAGGAACGGTTCGATCTTCATTTCATGCAGGCGGGTGAAGGTGCCGGCGGCGTCGTTGGTGTGCAGCGTGGTGAACACCATGTGCCCGGTGAGCGCAGCCTCGACGGCGATTTTCGCGGTTTCCGTGTCGCGCGTTTCGCCGACGAGAATGATATCCGGATCCTGGCGCAGGAAGGCGCGGAGCACGCGCGCGAAATCCAGCTCGATTTCCTTGTGTACTTGCACCTGGTTGGCCCCGCTCAAGTCATATTCGATCGGGTCCTCTACCGTTGAGATATTCACGTCGGGATCGTTCAATTCGGAGAGCGCGGAATAGAGCGTGGTGGTTTTGCCCGATCCGGTGGGCCCGGTGACGAACATGATGCCGTAGGGCTGCTGGATCATCTCGCGCACTTTTTCAAGCGTGGGGACGTGGCTGATCACTTTGTCGAGCCCGAGCGTGGTGTTCGACTTATCGAGCAAGCGCATGCAGATTTTTTCGCCCCACTTGGTGGGGATGCTCGAGACGCGGAAGTCAATCAGCTTCTCCGCCAGCTTCACGGAGATGCGGCCGTCCTGCGGCATGCGTTTTTCCGAAATGTCCAGCTTGGCCAGAATCTTCAGGCGCGAAATCAGGCCCATCTGCACTTTTTTTGGCAGGGTCTGCACCAGTTGCAGCAGGCCATCCTGGCGGAAGCGGACGTGAAGCTCCTTTTCGCGCGGCTCGATATGGATGTCGCTGGCGCTCTTCTGAATGGAGAGCCCGAGGATGGCGTTGGCCAGCTTCACGATGGGCTGATCTTCCGCTGCAGCGGTCAATTCGGTAGCCGAAGCTTTGGTCTCCGTGGGGGCTTCTTCACCCTCGGTGTCAATGTTGTCCAGTCCGGCGGTTTGCAGTTGCGCAAGCACCGCTTCGGCATCCATCGGCTGGCCCGGCGTGGTTATCGTCGAGGCTTTCACCATCATGGGCTTCAGTTCGGCGGCTTGCGCGGCTTGCACCTTCTTGGCGGCCTTGGCCATCATCTGCGCGTAGGTGCCGGTCATGAATTTCTTGAAGTCTTCCTCGGTGCACACCACCGGCTCGATCATCACCCCTTTGATCACCCGGCGCACGTCATCGAGCGCCAGCAGGTTGTTGGGGTCCACCATGGCCAGGGTCAGGCGGTTATTGTTGAAGCTCACCGGAATCACTTTGTACTGCCTCATGGTGGCTTCGGGCAGAACGGTCAGCACGCGCTCGTCGAACTGCAGCTTGCCCAACTGGATGTATTCCACGCCGCTCTTGTTGGCGTCTTGCAGGCGAGTGGCCAGAATGGTGGTGAGCGAAAGGCCGATCTTGGGGTGGGCCATCAGCAATTCGTGAAATTCGGCCTGCTCCAGGATGCCCACCGTGGTGGCGTCAATCGAATAGACCGAAGCGGAACGCGGCTGCTCGGTGAGCAGCGCCATTTCTCCGAAGCACTGTCCCGGGCCCAGTTCGCTCAGAAGAAATTCGATGCCGGTATTGGGATCCTTCTTGCGCACTTCGACTTTGCCCGAAGTGATGAAAAACATCGAACTGCCGGCCTGGCCTTCGCGGACAATCACGCTGCCCGGAGGCATCTCGCGTCGCTTCAATTTTTTCACCACGGCGTCGCATTCGGCCCAGCTCAGCAGGCTGAACAATTGGATGCGCTGCAAAAAGTGCATCTTGTCCTGCGGGGCAAAGGAATCGGGCTTGGGGGGCGCAGTCGTGCTCATGGGTGCGATTCTCCGTTCAGATGCAGCCGAAGTCGAGGCCGAATTATACGCCCGCACCCAAGGTGGCTCAATGCCGTCTTTCCAGGTTGTTTACCTCGCCTGCGGTCTTTACATGGACCCTTCGCGGGAGTAAGGTTGTTGCCATTGGGGTTAAGTAGAAGACGTAGAAACTAACAACCATCCAACCTGCCGCAGACCCAACAAGGAGGCCTTCGTGCAAATTGCCGATAGTTCTCAGGCGTCTCCCGTTGCCCTGGGCGCCGTTCTGATTTTGTCTTCCTTTGCGATTGATCGGTTCGTATCCGCGCTCCTGTTCGTAGTGAATTACTTCCGCTTGCCGAAAGACGGCACTAAACGTGTACCCACGGATCGGCAAGCCGCCAAGGAAAAATTCGCCTATTACTTTCTGGCGGGGCTGCTCGCTTCCTGGGTAGTGGTCACCTACCCGGTTGCGCGAGTGATGCACACCTTGAATTTCTATCCTTACTGGAGAGAGCTCGATTACTTCGTAAGCATCGTTGTGATTCTTGGCGGAGCCGACCGCATTGCGGCCCTGGCGCCTTCCAAGGGAGCCGTGGTGCCGCGCGATAGCGGGCCGCGCCCGGTGGAAATCAAGGGACGGGTCACCTTGGAGTAGGCATCTGGAAGGAGGGCTCATGCGAGTATTCGATTTTGAAATCAGGGGAGCTTCCCTGGAGCCTGATGCCGATCGCAGCGAGCGCTCCAGCGATTCGCCCTCAAGACAAGCCGGGCTCACCCTTCTGGTGGTCGCTTCCATTGTTTTTCTGGTCACGGAGCTTCGTCCGGATCTTGCACTGCCTCCGGTTCCTTCGTTTCCGCCACAGGTAACGGGCTCTGCGAGCCCGCCGGCAACGCTTCTCTTCACCAACCGGGGTGCGGCCGACTTGCGGATTGGCAGCGTATGGATCGCGGGGCAGCAAAAAGAAGAATTCGCATTGATCTATGACGAGAAGGAAGGAACCTGCGCGGGCCGCACGCTGGGGCCCAATCAATCCTGCGTCGTGGATCTGCTCTTTCAGCCCAGCGCAGAAGGGCCGCGCACCGCGCAACTGTTATTGGACGATAATGCTCCCGGAAATCCGCACCGGCTGACGATTACCGGATTCGGCCTGCCACGCCCGCCGGATCCGAAACCTGAATTGGTTGTGTCTCCCAACGGGTTCGATTTTGGGGCCAGGGAGGTGGCCAGCCGGGCCGAAGTGCCTGTTCTGATGGTGAATGAAGGCGATGCGCCTCTGCGCCTCGGCGACGCACAGTTTAACGAGACCGAACCCGCCTGGTCGTTCGACCCGCAGGAATGTAAGGGAACGGAATTAGGGCCAAACGCCTCTTGCCGCGCGCTGGTTGTCTTCAGCCCTACCCGGCAAGGGCCCTCCGTGGCCCAACTCAGCATTCTCTACGACTCCGGGGAGATGACCTTGGAATTTCGCGGGGACGGACTGCCTCGTCACGGCTACTGCTGTACGGGCGGAAAAGCGCAGAAGTTGGACGAAAACAGCTGCACAGCGCAGGCCGGTACGTTCTTCGTCGATGTCGAGGAGCTAAAGGCAAAATGTAAACGGCGCGACCAAACCCCGCCTGACACACCGGCGACACTCAAACCCGGCGCCGAGAATGGCTTTCCCTCCGCGTGGCCGTGCAACCCAGTGGTCCTTACCTGGAATCCGGTGAACGACGAAAGCCTCCCGGTGACCTACAGACTTTCTCTACAGGTGTTTAACCCCAGATTGGCTGCTCGGGGCGCGGATCCCTGGACCCTGCTTCGCGAAGATTCAGACCTGCACCAGAATTTCTTGGATGTGACCGCGTTTGTAAATCCCGCGGCAGGTGGCGCAAGAACAATGGCCGGGAGAAAAATGGCGCTGCGAAGCAGGGTTCCCGTAAATCAACCAACGCACTTTCGCTGGCAGGTAAGTGCGCGCGATGCGGCTGGAAACGAAAGTGCCCCTTCCGCGTGGCAGCAATTTACCTGTGCCGCTCCGCAGATTCCATGAGCGGCAACTGAGTCCTTCGAGGGAATCCTTGCGTGGGCATGCCAATCCGCTATACTGCCCGTGGCTGACCTGCCTTCCATGCCGCCGAAGAAGCAAATCTGGTGCGTTAAGGGCTCTCTGGCCGCCGGGCTGCTGCGGCCCCTGCGCGGCAAATTCGAGATGCGAACCCTCTCGCCGGCCGCCAAAGGACGCGGCGCGGCCCTGCCCCCCGATTTGGGCGAGGCCGTATTCGTTGTGGATCCTTCAAAGCTCGAAGGCGCCCTCTATGCGGCTCTGACCAACGCGGCGCGGGAGAATTCCGGCCTGCGCGTGATTGCGCTGCATGCCGGAGGAGCGGCGGGCAAGTCCGGTAACGGGAAAGGCCCGGCGCTTCCCATTTTTTCCTACCTGGCGATGAAGGCGCCGCGCGCCGTGGTCGAGCGCGCCATCGCCGCCGCGTTCGAACATATCGAACTTGCGGAACGTGAACGCAGCGCCCACCAGGAATTGCAGCGCGCCGAGCGGGAACTGGAGGAACTGAACCGCATCGGCGTGGCGCTTTCCTCCACCCGCGACATCAGCACCCTGCTGAACCTGATCCTGCAAAAAGCCCGGGAAGTGACCAACGCCGATGCCGGCTCGCTCTACCTGGTGGAAGAAGTCACCGAAAAAGAGCGGCGGCTGCGCTTCAAGCTCACCCAGAACGACAGCGTGCGTTTCCCATTCGCCGAATTCACCCTGCCCATCAGCGAAAAATCCATGGCTGGCTACGTGGCCCTGCACGGCGAAGTCATCAATCTGGCCGACGCATACAAGATCCCACCGGACCGCCCGTACAAGTTCAACCCGAAGATTGACCAGGATTCGCATTACCGCACGCGCTCGATGCTCACCATGCCGATGAAAAACGCCAAAGGCGAAATCCTTGGCGTGCTGCAACTGATCAACTGCAAGCGCGACTGGGGCGCGAAGCTCACTTCCCCGGAAATGGTCGAAGGCGAAGTGAAGGAATTTTCGCCGGGCGACGTGCGGCAGGCCATTTCGCTGGCGTCACAGGCCGCCGTGGCCTACGAGAACAGCAAGCTCTACGAAGATATCGAAACGCTTTTCGAAGGCTTCGTGAAGGCCGCGGTCACCGCCATCGAGCAGCGCGACCCGACCACCTCTGGCCATTCCTTCCGCGTTTCCACGCTGACGGTGGGCCTGGCGGAAATCGTGGACCGCGCCGGAACCGGCGCCTATGCCGCGGTGAATTTCACGCGCGAGCAGATGAAGGAAATCCGCTACGCGGCGCTGTTGCACGATTTTGGCAAAGTCGGCGTGCGCGAAGAAGTGCTGGTCAAGGCCAAGAAACTTTACCCCATGCAACTGGCGGTGGTGCAGCAGCGCTTCGACTACATCCGCAAAGAACTCGAAGCGCGGACCCAGCAGCGGAAACTGAAAACGATGCTGGAAAAAAGCCGCGAGGTGGCGCTCTCCGAAATCGGGCTGATGGACCAGGAATACGAGCGGCAACTGGCGGAAATTGACGACTACTTCCAGTTTGTTCTGCAGGTGAACGAACCGACCGTGCTGCCGGAAGGCAAGTTCGACAAGTTAATCGAAATTGCCCGCCGTACCTACGTGGACCCGCGCGGCAGCGAGCACAACTTCCTGAATCCGGAGGAAGTGCGCTACCTTTCCATTCCCAAGGGCAGTCTGGACCCCGACGAGCGCGTGCAAATCGAATCGCACGTCGTCCACACCTTTAATTTCCTGACGCAGATTCCCTGGACGCGGGAAATCAAAGCCATTCCCATGATTGCCCGCGCCCACCACGAAAAACTGAACGGCCGCGGCTATCCCTACCAGTTAAAGGATCACGAAATTCCGTTGCAGGCCAAGATGATGACCGTCAGCGATATTTACGACGCGCTTTCCGCCACCGACCGGCCCTACAAGAAAGCGCTGCCGCCCGAGCGCGCGCTGGGCATTCTGCAAATGGCGGTGAAGGACAGCGAAATCGATTCGGAACTTTACCAACTCTTTGTGGATGCCAAAATTTATCAGCTCACTTCCAAAAAGTAGCGCGGGTAACGGCGATTGGGTTCCCCGCGTCTATCAGGAAAATACCGAACTTATCCGAGGAGGCTTCATGCACATCGTAAGAAGAATGCTGCCGCTGCTGTTCATTGCGACGCTGGCGACAGCGTTTGTCCTGCCGCTGGCGGCCCAGCAGGCTCCGCAGTATATGCGTCCGCCGCGCGCCATCCAGCAGGTTCTGGATATTCCGCCCACCCCGGACCTGGTGGTCAGTCCCGCGGGCGACTTTGTCATTCTCGCGGATTGGTCACGCTATCCCACCATCGCCGAGCAATCGCAGCCCATGCTGCGGCTGGCGGGCACGCGCATCAACCCCGCAACCAATGGCGCATTCAGCAGCCGCCGCCACACCGGCTACACGCTGAAAAAGCTGGCGGACGGCGCCGAGCGCAAGATCGCCGTGCCCGCTGATTCCAATCTTTCGACGCCGGTGTTTTCTCCCGACGGCAAGTACTTCTTCTTCGCCAATACCAAAGCGAACGGTATTGAGCTATGGATCGGCGATGTGGCCGCTGCAACCGCGAAGAAAATCGAAGGCCTTGCGCTGAACACTACCACCGGCGCGCCCTGCCAGTGGATAAGCGATTCGAAAACAACGCTGTGCAAGACGGTTCCCGCAGGACGCGGGGCCCCGCCCAGACCTCCCCAGACGCCCGCCGCCCCGCATATCGAGGAAAGCTACGGCCGTGCCGTTCCCGCTCCCACCTTTCAGGACTTGCTGCAGGATTCGCACGATGAAGCCCTGTTCGACTACTACTTCACTTCACAATTGTCGCGCACCGACGCGGCCACTGGGGCATCCACGCCCGTGGGCGAGCCGAAAATCTTCGCCAAGGCGGAAGCTTCGCCCGACGCCAAGCATATCCTGGTGGTCTGGCTGCACCGGCCCTATTCCTATTTGCTCACCATGAACGGTTTCCCGGGCGAGGCAGAAGTGTGGGATGCCGCGGGCAAGCTCGAACAGAAGCTGGCCAGCCTGCCGCTGGAGGAAGGCGTGCCGCTGGGCGGCGTGCCCACCGGCCCGCGCAATCATGATTGGCATGCGACCCAGCCTGCCACCGTGTGGTGGGTGGAAGCGCTGGACGAAGGCAACCCGCGCAATAAGGTTTCTCACCGCGACAAGGTGATGATATCGCGCGCTCCATTTCAGGAACCCGCGCGCGAATTTCTCAAGACCGAGCACCGCTTCCAGACCATGCTCTTCGGCGAAGCCGGGCTGGTTCTCTACCGCGAATTCGACCGCGAAAAGCAGCGTACCCGCACCTGGTTCAAAATCCCCTTTGTCGAAGAGCCCAAGCTCGGATGGGAAATCAGCACTCGCGAGCGCTACAAGAATCCCGGCACCCCGGTGATGCGCACGTTGCGCAACGGCCAGCGCGCCATGCGGCAGGAAGGCGGTGAGTTCATCTTCCTGGCCGGCAGCGGGGCCACCCCGGAAGGTGACCGGCCTTTCCTCGCCAGCTTCGATTCCAACACCATGACCAGCGAAGAAATCTTCCGCAGCGACGCGAAGAGTTATGAAGCGCTGGAAGACATGCTGCCTGCTGATCCCCGGCCGGAAGGCCGCCGCGCGCCCATGCCGGTGCGTTTCATCACCCGTTATGAAAGCCCCAGCGAGCCACCCAACTATTTTGTTCGCGCCGCTAAGAGCGGCGACCGCAAACCGCTCACGGCATACAAAGATCCCGCGCCGCAACTGCGCGCCATCAAGAAAGAACTGGTGAAATACAAGCGCGCCGATGGCGTGGACCTGAGCTTCACGCTGTACCTGCCGCCGGATTACAAGCAAGGCGAGCGGCGTCCGGCGATGGTTTGGGCTTACCCGTTGGAATTCACCGATGCCGATACGGCGGGCCAGGTAAGCGGTTCGCCCAACCGCTTCTTCATGCCCAGCGGGCCTTCCCACTTGTTCTATCTGCTGGCGGGCTACGTGGTGCTGGACGACGCCACCATGCCAGTCATCGGCGATCCGGAAACGATGAACAACACCTACGTGCAGCAAATCACCGCCAGCGCAAAAGCTGCCATTGATAAAGCGGCCGAGATGGGCGTAGTGGATCCCAACCGCGTAGCCGTGGGCGGGCACAGCTACGGCGCGTTCATGACCGCCAACCTGCTGGCGCACACCGACCTGTTCAAAGCGGGCGTGGCGCGCAGCGGCGCGTATAACCGCACGCTCACGCCCTTCGGCTTCCAGAGCGAGCGGCGCACGCTCTGGCAGGCGCGCGAGGCCTACATCAATATTTCTCCGTTCCTTTTCGCGCACCAGATCAAGGAGCCCATCCTGCTGATTCACGGCGAAGCCGACAATAACTCCGGCACCTTCCCGATTCAGAGCGAACGCATGTTCCGCGCCATCAAGGGCAATGGCGGCAATGTGCGCTACGTCACGCTGCCCAACGAAGCCCATGGTTACGCCGCGCGCGAATCGGTCGAGCACACGCTGTGGGAAATGATCAACTGGCTCGATAAACACGTGAAGAACGCGGGGCAGCCGCAAACCGCCGGAACCGGCAAGTAGCTCCGGTGCTGCGTTTCTGGTTGCCATTTCTCAGCAGGCAACCCTGAGAACTTGCCGCGCAATCAGAAGAAGGACTCAGCGAAGCGAGTGGCTCGACCGCCGTTCTGCTTCGCATGAGCCTCGCGTGGTCGCCCAGGCACCATGGATAGTTGCCGCGGAAGGCCCCACCCACAATGGCGCTGACTTCTGTCCCCCGGCAGCTGATGAGTGCATGCCCCGAGACAGGGCCGCCGCGCGCCAGACGATTGCAGGACACGGGCGGCCGGGCGAATTGGTAAGATGACTCGGTGAAGATCGCGATGATAATCCGAACCGCGGTTCTAGCTCTGGCGGTGCTGTTTCTCTATGCGTTCTGCGCGCCGGTCGCTGGTGCGGCAAAGCCCGCGCGGGTGGTACTGCCGCCTAAGCTAGTCGCGGGGCAGCCAGCCACGCTGGCCGTGGTGGATGAAAACGGGCAACTGCTGAAGGACGTGATCGTTACTTTTACCGGCGCGGCACAGGTGACCACCGACGAGACCGGCCGCGCCATCTTCACAGCGCCGGCGCAACAGGGTGTGCTCTTCGCCGAGGCCAGAAGCAGCGAAGGCGCCGCGCGCGGCTCCTCGGTAGTCATTCTTCCCGCCGAGCACGTCGTTCTGAGCTTGGCCGATGCTCCCAGCATGATTTCGCGCGCCTCCGAATTTGCGGTGAGCGGAAGCGGCTTTCGCGGGGAAGCGGACGAGAACGAAGTTACACTGGGCGGAAAACCGGCCATCGTTCTGGCGGCGTCTCCAGCCTCTCTGGTGATCGTGCCGCCCCCGGACCTGGCTCCGGGCGCGGCGGAATTGCAAATCGAGGTGCTGGCGGGAAAAACGCCGCCGCACATGATGGTGGTGGTGGCCCTGGAAGTGGAAGCCGAACCGGGGCGCCTGGCGCCCAAACAGCGGGGCATGCTGACGATTCGCGCGCGGGGCGCGGAGGTACCGGTGGAAGTCGTGGTGATCAATCACAGTCCGGAGATCATCGACTTCGCCGGGAAGGAAACCAAGCTGCGCCTGCTGACCAAGGGAGGAGAGGAGAACTCGGCCACCACGGAAATTCGCGGCCGCAAGGAAGGCGATTTCGATCTGGAGGTGCGCCTGGTGCCGCTGGCTTCAGGCTTGCCGGATACCGTGCTGGCTCATCGTGAACTGAAGATAGCACGGGGAATTGCGAGCGGCGAAATGCAGAAAACGGTCGACCGCATGGTCAAGCACCTGGAAGAACATCCTCAGCATTACCTCGACGTGCGCAACGATCTGGAAAAAATCCTCGCTGACATGCCCCGCGGGGAACTGCTGCTGCACCTGGAAGCCGCCTGGCGGGCGCTGCTCAAGAAATAGGAACACTGTCTGCAGGCGCACAAGCGGTTCATCTTGAATCCGGGGTTCAGCGGCGCAGCTATTTTCCGCCTTCGGCTTTCTTTTTCCCGCCCTCCAGCACTCCAAGCAAAGGCAGGGAAGTTTGCGTCGGAGAATCGGGCAGGGAGCCCTGGGCCATCTGGCTGAGGGTATGGCGCGCGCGTTCCAGCCGCGCATCGGAATCCGCATAACTCTGCTGCGCATTGCGCAGATGCGTTCCCAGTTTTCCGAACACTTCGGAGAATAATTCGAGCTGCTTATCCAGGCCGCCCAGGTTTTCCATCAGCCGGTGCGCGTTTTCCTGCACTTGCAGCCCCTTCAATCCCATCAGGATGGCGCCCAGGTAGGCGTAGAGCGTGTTGGGGGAAACCGGAATCACCCGCCGGCTGCGGCAGTAATCGTCCAGCCTTCCTTTGGGGTCTTCGGTCATCAGCAGTTCGTAGTAGATGCTTTCCGAGGGGACGAACATCAGCGCGAAATCGAGCGTGCCTTCGCCCGGCAGGATGTATTTTTCGGCGATGTCGTCCACGTGCCCGCGCACCGCTCTGGCAAAGTCGCGGCGGGTATCCGTGTCTTCGGTCAGACGGCGGTAGGCTTCCAGCGGAAACTTGGAATCCACGCACACCAGCTTTTCGCCCGCATGAATCACGGCGTCCACCGCTTCGCCGCTGGAAAAACGGTGCTGCATTTCATAACCGGCGTGGGGCAGGGCGTCGGAAAGCAGTTGCTCGAGCGCGGCTTCCCCGAGGATGCCGCGGGTCTTCGCGCCGCCCAGAATTTCCTGCAAGGTTTGCGAGGCCAGGGAAAGCTGCGAGCCGGCCTGCTGCACCTCTCCCAATTGCTGGTTCACCCGCGCCAGAACTTCCTGCGAATGGCGCAATTCCTGCTTGATGGAATCCTGTGCTTTGGCGGAAATTTCCGCCGAACTGCTCACCCCGCGCTGCAAGTCGCTGCGCACTTGCCCCAGTTGTTCGGCGAAGAGCCGCGTCACTTGGGCGGCCTGCTGGGCCGCTTGCGCGCCCATGGCCTGCTGCTGGGCGTGAAGCAGGGTCTGCATCTCCTGGCGCAGCGCGGCCGATTGCGCCTCGAAGCGGCCGCGGATCCACACGCCGAGTACAATCGCGCCCGCCAGGGTCAGAACAGCAAGAAGAAAGGTTGCGTCCATGTCCCCCTACTGTAGCGCGAAATGCGGAAGGCAAACCAGAGGCTAGCGCGGGCGCCGATCCGGTCCGGCCGAAAAAAAACAGGGCCGGCGGTAAAATGCCGGCCCCGGGTGGAAACCTGCGGAGGCAAGATAAGAGAGGCCGATCTGATGGATCGGCCCCGGTGGTTTTTCTTACCAGCTAATCTTCAACGCGAACTGAAACTGACGCGGATCGAGCGCCGCCGTTGGTTCGCCAGCGCGGCAAGTGGCCGGGTCGGTGGGGTTGCATAACGGACTGACGTCGCCCACGTTGAAGCGGTTGAACAGGTTGAACATGTCGGCGATGAATTCCAGCCCAACGCGTTCGGTGATGGGGAATTTGCGCGAGATGCGCAGGTCGAGTTGCACGAAGCCCGGGCGGTTGAAGGCATTGCGGCCCATGTTGCCGGTGCAGCCCAGGAACGAAGGCAGCGGCGTGCCGGCAAAAATGGTGTTGGTCGGCTGATTGGTCACCGGGTCGTTCGGGCAAACCGTCGGCGGAGCGAAGGTGTTCGATTGCGGCAGGAAAAGTGACGGCACGCCGCCCGAAGGCAGGTGCGACGGACGGTCGGTGTTCGAGCCCAAGTCCACGTTGAAGTCGCTGCCGGTGAGCACGGTGAACGGACGGCCCGACGCCATTTCCCAAATCGGCGCCACCACCCAGTCTCCGAACAACCGGGAAACCCCGCCGTCCTTCGAGCTCCACGGGCTTTCCATCACCCCGCTGAAGACCCAGCGATGCCGCTGGTCAAAGGTCGAGTTGCTGCGCTCGAGATCCGGCCGCCGGTTATCCTGCGGCGCCAGCAGCGTTTGCAGGTCGGTAGAATCGTCAATCGAATGCGACCACGTCCAGCTGGAGAGGAATTCGAAGTGCTTCGAGAAGCGCTTCGAGAACGTGAACGTCAATCCGTGATAGATGGAATTGCCGGAAGATTCCTGCTGCATCACGTCGCTCCACGGCACCTGCACGCCGCTGATGCCCGTGGGGAAGCCCGCGGCTGTCGCCAGTGCAACCTGATTGGCGTAGCCGCCGGCCAGCACCGCGAACGACGGGTTCGGCCCGGTGGGGCGGAACAGGTTGAAGAACGCCGCGGTACCGACGAATTGCCCGTTGAAGCCGGCATTGGCACCGGTGGCAGGGCAGCCGCCCAGCACGCCCAGAGCGCCCGGTGCGACGATGGCCATGCCGCACGTTGCCGCGGTTGGGGCGACCGCCGTAGTGGGCACGGCTACCGAAGCGGGGCTGGACGCCACGATACCCGCGGCAAACGCGTTGCGGAAGTTACGCGCCAACCGGCCCGGATCGGTCGGGGTGATATTGCGCGGCCGGTTAAGATGCGAGCTGTGCGTGTAGGTGTAGGAAGCGCCCACGCGGTAATCCTTGCCCAGCTTGCGTTCCACCGTGAAGTTGCCCTGTTGCGCGTAGCCGTATTCGAAATCGCCGTCTACTTGCAGGGTGAAGGGCAGCAACGGAATGGGAATGCCCGCGGCCAGGAAATTGTGATTCACGAAAATCGAATTCGCCAGCTTGGGATCGAAGCGCTGCTGGCTGGACAAAAAGCCGAAGCTGGCTGGCGCGTTCAGTACGCCCTGGAAGATCGAAGCGGCATTCAACGCGGTGGCGGCGTTCAGCGGCGAGACGGCCGCGCGAGTCGCGGTGCCGCCGGCGCTTACCAGTTGCGAAGAAAGCGCGCCTTCCGCGGTAACCGAGTTGAAAGCAATGGCCAGCAGCGGGTGATCGTAGAACAGTCCGTAGCCCAGGCGAATGACCCAGTTGCCCTGGCCATCCGGATCCCAGGCGATACCCAAGCGGGGGGAGAAATTATTCTTGTCGCGCGGAATGCCCTCCACCAGGCCGAAGGCAGCTTCGGCGGCGGTGTTCAGCGCCGTCGCCGGAGTGAACAGCGGTGTCTGCTCATAGTCGTAGCGCACGCCGTAGTTCAGCGTCAGGCGATGGGTAATCTTCCAGCTATCCTGAATGAAGAAGCCGTAGGCGGTATTGTTGAACGGCTTATTGGAACTGCCGATGCCCTGAATAAACACAGAGGGCAGGCCCAGCCCGTAGGCCTGCACCGCGGTGACTCCGGGCGTGGCCACGCCGCCGACGCTCGAAGGCAGGCTGAGATTCGACGCCGTCAGGCCGCCGAAATTGAACAACCCGCCGAAGTTCAGTTCGAAGATCTGATCTTTCTTCGAGCGCAATTGCACCAGGTTGATATCCGCGCCGAACTTGAAGGCGTGTTTGCCCTTGATCCAGGTGTTGTTGCCGGTCCACTGCCAGCGGCGCTCAATGCGGTCCACGGTGGAGAAGGGTTCGCGTCCGAAGAAGGCGAAGCCGGTCATGTTGACGGCCACGTCGCTGCCGCCCGGAAAATCACTGAAGCCGTAATGCAGGCCGCGGCGGGCAAACTGGAAGCGCGCTTCGGTGATGAAGTTGTTGGTCCACAGGCGGGTGTGCGAGGCCACGCCTGCGACGTCGCGGGTCTGTTGCAACGAGGTGCGCGTGCCGGCGTTCTGGCCGAAGTTCTGGTTCTGCGCGTTCACCTGAATACCGGTGACCAGCGAGGGCGTCACGTTCAAGCGCACGAAGGACTGGTTCTTCTCATTCCAGTGATGATCGAACCGGGCGCTCCACAGGCTGGTTCCCTCGCTGATCGGATAGTTGCCGATCACCGATCGCAGGGTGTGGAATCTGCCGGGAAGTGGCACTTGATTGCCAGCGGTGCAGGCCAGCACACCAGGCAGGCAATCAATCAGAATCGGGAAGCGCGCCCCGGCGGCTGCGGGAACGCCGAACAAAACGGTCGAGGCCAGGCCGGGATCAATGCCGTTCAGCGCCACGCTGGAAGCCGAGCCCGCCAGCAGGAAGAGTTGCGCAGCGCGCTGGCCGCCGGTGGGCTGGCCGGCGCCCGGCGAAGGAGCCGTCAGAACTGCCGGGTTGTTTACGAAGGCCGCTTGCTGCGGAGTGAGCAGCAGGGTCACGCCCGGCACCGCCGGAGTGGTAGCAGGCACCAAGCCAAAATTGCCCGCGCCAATATTGGTGAAGCCGGTTTCCTGACGGCGCGTGGTTTCGTATGAGAGGAAATACCATGTCTTATCCTGCTTGATTGGGCCACCGATGGTGGCGCCGGCTTGCACGCGCGTATAACCCTGCTTAATGGCGCTTTGCGCGCCGGTCACCGGGTCCACCTGCACAGAAAAAGGATTGCGCGCCTGAATGCTCTTGTGGCGCAAATAACCGAAGAGGTTGCCATGCACTTCATTGCCGCCGCTCTTGGTGACGATGTTCACCACGCCGCCGGTGGCGCGGCCGAATTCTGCGTTGTAGTTGCTGATGATCAACTGGAATTCCTGCACCGCCTCCTGACTGACGGTGGCGCGCACGCCGTTGACCGAGTTATCCACCGCGTCGGCCCCATCCACGGAAACCTGGTTGGAGCGGGCGCGCTGCCCGGCGAAGTTCAATCCGCTGGTGGGCGCGGCGCCGATGGAAGGAGCATTGTCGCGCGCGGCCTGGGAGTTGGTCAGAGTGAAGTTGATGTAGTTGCGGCCGTTGATGGGCAGGTTGTTAATGCGGCGGCTATCCACGGTGTCGGCCACGCCGGTGCGCGTGGTTTCGATCACTTCCGTCGTGCCTTCGACGGTCACCGAAGCATCCGGGCCTGCGCCGACTCGCAGTTGCGGATTATATTCCGCAGCCTGCCCAATGGTCAGGATCAATTCGGGCACGGTGATCTTTGTGAAGCCGCCCGCTTCAATCACGACTTCGTAGCGGCCGGGCGGCAGGTTCACCAGCGTGTAATTGCCCTCGGAATCGGAAACCACCGTGCGCGTCGCGCCGGTGGCCAGGTTCTTGGCGGTGACTTTTGCACCCGGCACCACCGCGCCGGTGGGGTCGGTAATCTGCCCCGACAATTCCGCAGTGTTCACCTGCGCGTGCCCGCCCGCGGCAACCAGCAAAATGGTCAGAGCGCACACAGCCATACGAAATCGGATCATGTCTTCCTCCATGGAACTCTACGGCCGAACAATCCCCAGGCGGTTTCCCTCCCAGGACAAGCCCCTTACGCCGTACCCACAAACTCGGTAGAAGGTACCCCCACCGCTCCCGCAAAGCAAGAGGGGTAAGGGCACCATCATGCTTCCGGGGGTAACTGGAAAGATCCAAATTCGGAACGCATTGGCGGGGTCTCTGCCAGCCAGATCATTTTCCTCTTGACAGGAAACGCAAACTGTCATATAAGCATATGACAGTAGGACGGAAAGACGCATGCGGCTGCAGATCAATTTCAAATCGGGCCTGCCGGTTTACCTGCAGATTGTCGAGCAGGTCAAAGCCGCCGCGGCCTCCGGCGCCTTGCAGCCGGGAGAAGCCCTGCCCTCCATCCGCCCGGTGGCCGAAGACCTGCGCGTGAATCGCAATACCGTGGCCAAGGCCTACGCCGAATTGGAGAACCTGGGATTGATCGAGACTTCTCCGGGCCGGGGTTGCTTCCTGAAGGAAAACCATTCTCCGTTGCGCAAGGAAGTACGCCGCAAAATGGTGGTGGAAAGCATTGATCAGGCCATTGTGATGGCGCATCACCTGCAAGTTTCCGGGCCGGAGTTTCTCACCCTGGTGGAAGAACGTTTGCGGGCCCTCGAAAACAAACAGCGCGCCAATGAACCGCGCGAGAAGGAGTGATCCATGAATGCGCCCACTCCCGTGATTCAAATTGACCATCTTGCCTACGCGTATGGCGCGGCCGAGGCGGTCCATGACCTGACCCTGCACGTGCAGCCGGGCCGCTGCTATGGACTTTTTGGGCGCAACGGCGCCGGCAAGACCACCACGATGAAGTGCTTGCTGAACCTCTTGCGGCCACAGCGCGGACAACTGCGCATCTTCGGCCTGGATCCCGGAAGGGACGAAGTTGCCGTCAAGCGCCGGCTGGCGTACGTCCCGGACCAAATCGCTTTCTACCCGTGGATGACCATTCGGGAAACGCTGGATTACCTGGCTTCCTTTCGGGAGCGCTGGAACCGCAGCACCGAGCAGGAACTGCTGGCCAATTTCCGGCTCAACCCCGCGCAACGCACGGGCACGTTGTCCAAAGGGCAGCGCACCCAGGTGGGTCTGATTGCCGCCATTTGTCCGGAACCGGACGTGCTGCTGCTTGATGAGCCCACGTCCGGGCTGGACCCGATTGTCCGCCGCGAATTTATTGAAACGGTGATTGGCGCGTATCAGGATGGCGATCGTTCTCGCACCATTCTTGTTTCCACGCACCTGATCAGCGAGTTCGAAGGTCTGATTGACGAGTTTACGATTCTTGACCGTGGGCGCAACGTGATGACGCTCGAAGCCGACGCGGCGCGCGAGCGCTATCAGAAAATCCGTGCGCGCTTTACGCAGGCGCCCGCGGGCTTGGATTTGGCCACGGCGCTGCGCGTGCGCCAGACCGGGCGTGAACTGGAATTGATTTCCGTTGGCGAAAGCGCGCATTGGATCGAGCGCCTGCGCCAAAACAACCCCGAAACCATCTCCGCCGAGTCTCTGACCCTGGAAGAAATCTTCGTCGCTGCTTTGCAAGCGTAGGAGGATGCGATGCCCGCGGCTATGCGATGGGAAAAAGAAGCGCGCGCGCTGTTCTGGCCCTGGCTGGCGGTGATGGCTTTGGCGGTGCAGCATACCGTCTGGGATTTTCACGGCTACACCTTGTTTGGGTGTTTTGTCGGCATCCCTTTCCTTGCCGCGCTTTCTTTCGGGCATGAGTTCCATCACGGGACCACTGGCCAGTTGCTCAGCCAGCCCGTTTCCCGCAGTCAGATCTGGCGTGAAAAAATGATTGTGCTGGCCATCGCCGCCAGCAGCAGCGCAGGCCTTTATGTCTACCTCTGGCGCACCGAGCTCACCCCGGTGCAAGTGACTTTTGGCGGCCTGTATCTGCTGACCATGGCGGCCTCGGCGCCCTATGGCGTGCTGCTGGCCCGTTCTACTATCGGCGGCGTGGTGCTGGCCTGGGTGCCGCTTTGGGTTACCTGGGTGGGCGGGTTCGTTCTGAGCACGCTGTTTCCCACCAGCGTGTTGGGAAGCTTTCCTCTTCTTGTTCAAAACGGTTTTGCGGGCGCTGCGGCTACGCGCGCGCTTTCGTTTCTCTACCCCTTTGTCCTTCTCTACGCGGCCGCCGTGCTCTGGTTGGGCGCGCGCACATTCCGGCAATTTCAAGTAAGGGGAGAACGGAGCGAGGATCTATTCTCCGACCTTCCCGGTTTTCTACCGGAGCGGCTGGCCGCCCGGCTGCGCGCGCATCCCGCTCAACCATCGCTCAATCTTCTGCGCAAGGAATTCCGCCTGCTTCGTCCGGTGTGGATGCTGGCCCTGCTTTTCCTGCTCTACATGGCGTGTTTGCTGGCCCTCGGCTTTGGACCACCGGACAACAAAGCGAACAGCGATCCGAGCGCGCCAGCGCGAGCCATCGCCTTCATTCTTCCCTTTGTGGGCATCGTTCCGCTCTCCGCATTGCTGGCTGGCTGCCTGCCTCTGGGAGAGGAGCGCAAATGGGGAACGCAATCCTGGCATCTGACCTTGCCCATTGCGTCCCGGAGGCAATGGATTGCCAAAGTGCTGGCGGGAATGTTCACCGCGTTGGTCTGCGCTGCGATCCTTCCGGTGCTCATGTACTTCCTGGCAAGCCATACGGCCGGCGCATCGCAGCCGGCTTCGATTATTGTGGCAGCTCTGGCTCGGGCAATGCTGGGTGTCGCGCTCGTTTTTGTGATTTCGTTCTGGTGTGCGTGCGTGGCTCCTGGAACCGTCGCTGGAGCGTTGTGGGTGCTTCCGGTAAGCGGTGTATTCGCGCTCGCGCAGAATTACGGCGTACTGGCCGCGGAGTATATTTGCCGGGGTACCGGATCCCTTCGCGACTATTTTGTATCCTGGCTGCAATGGGACCCGGGCTTTCCCGGATTGGAACGATTTGATAAGGGTCCACTCCATTGGGTCTGGGCGAGTGTCCCGGTCGTGCTCTTCGCATTGCTGCAGAGCCGCAAACTGTTTCGCACGCAACCGCAGGACAGCATGCTGTGGATGTTGCGGCGGCTGCTCCCCTTGGCGGCTCTGGCGCTCGTGGTAGCTTTTGCGGCGAAGGCCCTCACGATGTCCACGTGGCAGCCTTTTGAGGAGACCAAGCAAGCGCTGGAAGCATTGCACGCCGGCAACGCGGAGCAGCAATTCTCCGCCGTCGAACTGTTCCGCGCCGCGCCCCTTTCTCCCGCCACGGAACGTTGGCTACGCGGTGGACACGTCGGGGTGATTCCTCATCCCCGCACCTTGGGTTACATCGCCACCATTCGTCTGGCGAGTGGCCTGGATTGTCAGATGATGGTTCAACACTTCCAGGGGCGGACCCTTGCCTGGAACTTTTCCGGATGCGGCCAGCCCGGTCGGTGACCGGCACGGCGTTCTTGAATATTCGACAATCACTTAGCGACGACGGCGGCCCCTGCTCCCGCAACTTCTCCAAACAAAACCGTAATTCACTCCAGCGCTTCTCACTCAAACACTGCACCCCCCCCAAGGGGATACGATATACTCAGTCTCTCCCAGGCCTTCGGGCCGTTTGACGGAAATGGCCCAGTGCGAGTAACATAGAAAGGTTTGCGGGAACCGATTTGCGGCGCCATGCATCTAATTGGGGCGGAAGGCGCCGCAAGAAAAAGCTGGCAAGTCCTGCGCGGAACCGCGGGTTCTGCGACGCAGGACGAGGCGCGAAGAGACTCAGCGGGAACTTGATTTCCCCTCATGGTGGTTGGATCCACCCCTTTACAACGCCGAACCAGCCGCAGGCAGGGAGAAGTGTTTCTGCCAGGCGGTCGTTTTTTATTGGTCGCACGCCGAATTGTCGGCCGGTGCAGGTTTAGAGCGTTCTGAGAATTGCGAGCCGCGCAAGTTGCGAGCCACGGCCCTGAGAACGCGCCACTCGCCACGGATTCTGGGAGGAAGTTTTGGCAGCCATCGGCATTGAAGAAAAATACGACCAGGTACGGCAACTCATCGCCATGGGCAAGGAGCGCGGCTACCTGCTCTACGATGAGGTGAACGACATTTTGCCGGCCGAGGTCGCTTCGTCGGAAGAAATTGACGATTTGCTCACGACTTTCGAGCGCTACGGTATCGAGGTCTACGAAGATGCGGCCAGCGCCAAACTGGCCCGCGCCGCCGCGGAAGCCAGCGGCGAAGCCGACGAGCGCCACGAGCCGGCCGCCGCGGAAGAACCGGAAAACGAACTGGATCTGACTCCGGGCACGCTGGAAAAAACCAACGACCCGGTGCGCATGTACCTGCGCGAGATGGGCACCGTGCCCCTGCTCACCCGCGAAGGCGAAGTGGCCATCGCCAAGCGCATCGAGCGCGGTTTGCTCGCGGTGATGAAGACCATCACCCGCTCGCCGGTGGTGATCAAGGAACTGATCGCCGTGGCCGACGACTTGCGCAAAGGCGCGCGCTCCATCAAGGAAATCGTCATCTTTGACGATGAAGAGCTGACCGACGAGAAAATCGAAAACAAGACCCGGCAAACCCTCAAGACCCTGGACAAGATCGCCAAGCTGTACGAACTGGCGCTGAAGCAGTCCGCGAAACTTGCGGACATTCCCAAGGCCAAGAAAAAGCCCTACCTGCGCGGCAAGTATGCCCTGGCGCGCACGCGCATCGAAATTTCCAAGACCGTCCGCGGCATTCAGTTCAACCCCGCGGAAAAAAAGCGCCTGATCGAAAAGATCCGCCAGACCGTCGAGCGCGTGCAGATGCTCGAGCGCGAAGCCGGCAAGCTCGAGCGTCGCGCCGAAGCCAGCAAGGGCGATAACGCGATGGAAGCCCGGCGCGAGCTGAAAACCAAGCGCAGCGAAATCCGCGAAATCGAAGACGCCGCTGAAGTCAGCCCGCTCGAATTGAAGCGCACGCTTACGCTGATTATCCGCGGCGAATATGACGCCGAACGCGCCAAGAAAGAATTGATCGAAGCCAACCTGCGCTTGGTAGTGTCCATCGCCAAGAAATACACCAACCGCGGCTTGCAGTTCCTCGACCTGATTCAGGAAGGCAACATCGGGTTGATGAAGGCCGTGGACAAGTTCGAATGGCGCCGCGGTTACAAATTTTCCACCTACGCAACGTGGTGGATCCGCCAGGCCATCACCCGCGCCATCGCCGATCAGGCGCGCACCATCCGCATCCCGGTGCACATGATCGAAACCATCAACAAGCTGATCCGCACCTCGCGGCAACTGGTGCAGGAACTGGGCCGCGAGCCTACCAGCGAAGAAATCGCGCGGCGCATGGATATTCCCGTCGCCAAGGTGCGCAAGATTTTGAAAATCGCGCAGGAGCCCATTTCGCTGGAAACGCCCATCGGCGAGGAAGAAGATTCGCATCTGGGCGACTTCATCGAAGACAAGGCCGTGGTCTCGCCTTCGGAAGCGGTCATTAACCTCAACTTGAAGGAACAAACCGGTTCGGTGCTGAAGACGCTCACCCCGCGCGAAGAAAAAGTCATCAAGATGCGCTTCGGCCTGGAAGACGGCAGCGAGCACACACTGGAAGAAGTGGGCCAGTCGTTCGCCGTCACGCGCGAGCGCATCCGCCAAATCGAAGCCAAGGCGCTGCGCAAGCTGCGCCACCCATCGCGCTCGCGCAAGCTGCGCGCCTTCCTCGAAGGCCCCAGCCGCGATTACTTATGAGCGGTAGCACGGGCTTGCAGCCCGTGCACTTTCGCCAAAATAAAACATCCATAGAGTACACAGATTTCTTGGGGCCGATCCTGCGATCGGCTCTTTGTTTTGTAGCGCTGGACGGATTTCGTCCCGGCATTTGCAGTCTTCCGTACTGTCTATTCTGTGGGGAAGGGAATAAGGTTCCCTAGTGGCACTGCTCGATGCAGATGACGCGGGCAAAGGCCCGTGCGGCCAGATCTTCGCGGTGAATCCAGAAGTAGACCATGCCCGCGTCGCCCCACATCCACCCCGGACCCTCGTTGTAGTCGTCGGTGTCTACTTGCAGCAGAAGAACCCAATCGCGTGCAGCAGCGATAAAGCGTTCCTTTGGCGCATCCCAGCGCATCTGCTCGCCACCGCGGATTGCATCGCATTCCAATTCCATTTCGTTTTGCACAGGGTGCGCGTGGCCGAACGTCTGGTGCTGCGTCGTTTCTCTGGGGCGTTGTCCGGCCGGAGTTTCGGAACAAAACTCTATGTACGCTTCCGAATCTTCCTCGGAGAGCTTCAGTGCTTCTATCATCGAGCATCCGCCATCGGGCGGCGAAATCGCGGGGACAAACCGCAGCACGCAACTGCGATAGGTTTGCCGCGGATCAGGATTGCGCCTTAGTTCAGCCTTGAACTTCTGCCAAAAACCTGCGGGTGCTGGCGCAACAGGCGGATTGGGGCCTTCGAGCCCAAAACCGCCGATCTAAAGATCGGCCTCTACACTCGCCGCAATGTGAGCACCAGCAGCAAACCTGCCGCTGCCACGGCAGCCAGGACCATGGCGATGGAATCGTAGCCGGCAGCGACTTGATTTATCGCGCGGGCCTGGTCCATCCATTGCGCGAAAAAGCGCGGCACGAAGAATCCGCACAAGCCATAAGCCGTAGAGATGATGCCGTAGTTGATGCCTACGTGCGTGGTGCCAAAGTAATCGGCAGTCAACGCGGGGATCAGCGCCAGCAGCCCGCCGAACGAAAAGGCCACCGCACAGAGTCCGGCAAATCCCTGCCCGAAACTTGCGGGTTGACGCAGCAGAAAAAAACAGGCCGCGGTGGCCAGCGCGAACATGCCGACGCCGGCGACGCGGCGGCCGTAGCGGTCGGAAATGCTTCCCCAGGCGATGCGGCCCACTCCGTTGAATACCGCCATCAACCCCACCGCCGCGCCAGTGGATAATCCGCCCGCATGCGATGCGGCAATCGCATTCAAGTAGGGCGCGGCTTCGCCGATCATGGTTTGCCCGATAGCACAGCCGGAGAAAAAAATCAGCCACAAGATGTACGCCTGCGCGGTGCCCAGCATCTCTCTTGCCGACGCATCCTTGGCGGAACCGCCGCTGCTTTCTGCCGGAGGATGCCAGCCCGGCGGAGACCAACCCACTGGCGGATTGCGCAGTGCTTGCGCCGCGCCAATCACCACGACGAAGAACACTGCGGCAAGGATGTAGAACGTGCGCGGCACTGTAACAGCGTAGCGCGCAGCATCATGCCCGATCAGCGCCACCAGCAACGGCGCAAACAGCAGCGAGCCCATCCCAAAACCCATCACCGAAAGCCCGGTGATGAAACCGCGCCGGTCGGGAAACCATTTCAGGCAAGTCGCAATCGGAGTGACGTACGCGAAACCCACGCCAGTGCCGGCAATCACGCCGTAACTGAAAATCAGTCCCCGCGGCGTGTGCCCTGCAAATCCGGCAAGCAGGCATCCCACGCTGAGCAGCAATCCGCCGAACGATGCGGCGAGCCGCGGCCCAAGGCGATCCTGCAAATGGCCGCCGAAAATCATGGCCAGCGGCAGGCATAGCAGCGAATAGCGATACGGAGCGATGGAAACCGAGGGCGGCCAGCCATAAAGCGTTTCGAGCGGGGCTCGAAACACCGTCCACGCGTAAACAACGCCGAGGCAGGATTGCAGCAGAAGGGCGGCGCCGGCAAATCGCCATCGGTTGGGAGCGTGGTTCAATCAACACCCATCTTCCCCGTATTTCATTATTGTGGAGCGCGCGCCACGGAAAGGGAAGGCGGGTAGTGGGTCAGTTTGAAATAGGGGTCGGAGCTGAAGCTCCCACCCCTAAGACTCAAATTTCACACTAACCCGCAACCGGAGGAGTTCCGAGGGGTGGTGGAAAACAAGGCCTAGTTGGGGATGCCGAGCAGCGAAGTAATGATCGGGAGCGTATCTACGCCGGTGTGCGCGGACACCAGCGGCCAGAAGCTGCGGTAGCGGTCCCAGATCAATCCGAAAATCAGGCCGGCGATGAAGACCGGCGCGCCGGTGCCAATCAGAACGGAAAATAAGTTGCCAGCTTGTCCTTCCACGCCGCTGGCGTTGAAATAGCGCGGGGGGATGTGCCATGCGACGAAGAGAATCGCCGTCGTCAAAAGGGCCCCGAGGCGTCCCCAAACTGCTTCCAGGCGCGTTTGCAGCATGCCACGAAATACGAATTCTTCGGGAAAGCCGGCCATCAGAAATGCCAGCACGGGTCCCAAGGCCACGCGTGCGAAGAATTCGGCGTCGTCGAAATTCGGCCGCGCTGCAATCTGCCAGCTCAGATGGCGGGTGTTGATGAAAAAGCCCAGCGCATAGCCGGTCACAATCGGCGCAAGCGAGCGCGCGCCAAGTCGCCATCCCGGCGTGAGATCGGCCACGCGATACCCCATCCGGCGGTACATCACCAGGGGCACAGCAAGCAGAAGAAAAAATTTGAAGAAAAAAATGTAGGTGACGTCCTGCGTCAGGCTTTCTGCGCCCCAGCAGGGCGCGCGCCAGGTGCGGATAACCCATCCGGTCAGAATCGAAGCAAAAAAGAAAATGATGCAGAAGCTAAGCCATAGCCAGGCTTCGCGCCGCGGCTCACGGATGCGCATCGCGTCCACGGGTATGCGCTGCCAAGTGATGCGGGAAAAAAAGCTCATGCCCCGAGTGAAACGCAAGCGCGAAGAGGAAAGTTCCGGAATGGCCGTTAGCGGGTCATGCTCAGGACAGCGGACTCCTCAGGATGACGGTGGAGCGGATCTCGCGGCGCATTCGAGGCAAGCGCGGCAGAGGCAATGCCCCGCTCCGTACGCTTCTTGCAAACGCGCTCGCTGCTCATCGGTGAGTTGTACTTCTGCGCACCAGCAACCGCGCAGTGACGCGCCACAGTGAAATTCTTTCCCGCAGGCCACGCAAGTCTCATTCGGCGCGGCATCCTGGCTCGTGCTGCCACGGCGGAACGTGTTGCGCACAATCTCGAGAAGGTTCACGGTATCCACAGATTACACCGATTCCACCGATGATGAGCCGTAAGCCGGAGCCAGGTCAGCAAGAGCACTTGGGGTCAATCTGCGAAATCGACGTAATCGGTGGATTGCTTTTGTGCTTCTATTAGCGTACAGCCAGCAACTCGATGTCGAAGGTCAGCGTCGCATTGGGAGGAATGGCGCCGCTGGATCCTTCGCGGCCGTAGGCCAGGTGCGGCGGGATGCGCAGCTTGCGCTTGCCGCCGACGCGCATTCCGGCCACGCCCTCATGCCACCCGCGGATCACATTGTCCACCCCCAGCTTGAATTCGAAGGGTTCGCCGCGATCCACCGAGCTGTCGAACTTCTGTCCGGTCATCAGATAGCCGGAGTAATGCACCTTCACACGTTTGCCGCGCACTGCTTCAAAGCCTTCGCCGACGACGATGTCCCAATACTTCAGATCCGAGCGCGTGGTGACCGGCTCGCCTTTGGCCATCCACGGCGTGGCCGGAGGCCGCGGCGGCCCTGCTTCCTTTTTCTTTTTGTCTTTCTGTGGCGCGGCCAGCGACGCGGTGTACAGCAGCGCAGCGGCGCAACACAGTACAGCGCGGCGATTCATTGGACGTACTCCATTTTTCGGTCGTTACCCTGGCACGCGGCTTTGCCTGTGAAATGTGACAAACTCTCACCGAATGCCGCGCGAGAGCGTGCTCCTACAGCCGGGTCCACAAGGTAATTTCTGTGGGACCCTCCAAAAACTCGCCGGAGCGCGCGCGGAACGACTGGATGTGCGCGGATTGCGCGTGGCAGTCCAGATGCGCCCGGCTTTCCCAGTTTTCATAGAAGAGAAACTGAGCGGGATTGTCGGCCTGGTGGTGCAGATCGTAATTGATGCACCCGTCCTCCTTGCGCGTCTCGGCGACCATGTGCAGCAGTTCTTCCTGCAAGCGCGCGGCCATGCCGGGCCGGGCGGTCATGCGCGCGACAACAGTAATCCTGGACATGAATCCTCCCCTTACTTTCAGACCGCGCGTAGCTTTGCCAGCAGGCGCGCCCGGAAGGCGGCAACCGTGGCCGTGGCGTACATGGCGCCCAGCAACGCAAAGCCGGCAAACACGCTGACATGCTGAGCCACGTAGCCCAGGCCCAGACTCATACTGACTTGCAGAATCGTCGAAATCACCGAAAACGCGGACTGCGTGCGGCCCATCAGCCGGTGCGGTACCACGCTCATGATGCCGGTCTGCGTAAGCACGCCGGCAAAGGCCCGGCAGGCGCCGAACAGCGCATTCATCGCTACCGCCAGCCACAACCACTTCACATAAGGAAACGCGGCATGCCCCGCGGCCAGGCAGGCCAGCGCGGTGATCAACACTACCGGGCCGCGGAATTTCTGCGTCACCCACGCCGTGGAAAATCCGCCGAGAATCGCTCCCATGGCCCAGCCGAATTCCAGGTAGCCGTAACCGCTGGGTCCGGCCCGCAAAATATCCTGCGCTAGCACCACCAGGACAACGTGCCCGCTGATCACCCCGGCCATCATGCAGGAATTGGTGAACCCGAGCGCGAGTACCTGCGGTTGCCGGGCCAGGTAGCGCAAGCCTTCGCGCAAGTCCGCCGTGAAACGCGCCACCAAGCCCTGATCCACAATCGGCGGGAGAATCACTTCTTCCTCGTCGTCACTGCCGCCGGTTGCCGGAGTGATTCTTGGGTGCGGCCGGGCCGCGTGCGCCGCATAGCCGCGCTGCATCAGCAGGATCAGGCACAGCGCCGAAGTGAGATAGGTGGCGCCGTCCATCGCCAGGATGCCGCCGATGTGGACGCGCTCGTAGAGCCAGCCGACCACCGCGCCGGCCAGCATCATGCCGCCCTGCACGGCAATCAACACGCCGGTGTTGGCGGTAGCCAAGCGCATCTTGGGCGGTTCATCGGTGGGATGACCAGGCAACGCTTCATGCAGCACGATTTCCTGCACCAGGGCGTTCATCGTGGACCAGTAAATCGCAAAGCCCACGCCCAGCAGCACCATCATTGTATAGACGTGCCATAACTGACCCATGCCCCAGTGCAGCAGGGCAGCGGTGGCCAGCACTACGAAGCCCCGCGATAAATCCAGAATCACCGCCAGACGCCGGCGGTCCATGCGGTCAATCAGCACCCCGCCGAACGGCGGCACGACCAGGCCCGGCAGCGTGACCAGCACCACCATCAGGCTGACTTTTACCGTGGATTGCGTTTGTTCCAGGATGTACCAGGTGACGCCGGCGTAGTTCAGCCCGGAGCCGAACAGCGACACGAACATCGCCACAAAGACGTAGCGAAACCCCGAGCGGCCGAACAATGCGCGCCAGTCCACCTGATGTTGCGGTTCCATGTGTGTGCAGCTGCCATTCGCCCGGAGGCGATTGCTCATTGTACGCCAAAGCTGCAGAGGGGCCAGCGCGCAATCGGACCCACCCGGATGGAAAGATTCTGAAAGCCCGGACGCTCCGGCCCGGAAATTCGCAGCGGCCTCCCCGCCCGGGTTCTCGGGGCGATGGCAGTTTGTTATTTTGATTTGACAAATCAAAGTATAGTTTGTATCGTTTTCGCGTGCCTGCCGGAGTCCGAGCGGTTCTGGAGCATTACCCGAAGATCTTTTTCGCCTGCCACACCAGGCACCGGCGGGACCCGGCCACGCGCCGAAAGATAAGCGCGCATCAGGGCAGCATCCTGGACCACTTGGACGATGTCGAGCCCACCAGCGTGAACGGCCTGGCGCGGCACATGGGCGTGACCGCCTCGACGATGTCCATTTCCCTGGACCGCCTCGAGCGCAAGGGCTATGTGCGGCGCGCGCGCGACGCCGCCGATGCGCGCCGCGTGTGGCTGCGGCTTACCCCGGCCGGGGTGCGCGTGAAGCAGGCGCAGAGCGTGCTGGAACCGGCGCGCGTGCGCGGCATGCTCGAGCGACTGTCCGCGCCAGAGCGCGAAGCCGCGTTGCGCGGACTCGCCCTGCTGGCCGTGGCAGCGCAGCGCTTCATGGCTGCTACTCCGAAAAAGATGGCGGGACTCGGACACAGGGGGGCGGGAGAGAAAAAGGGAAAGTGAAGCCCGCGGCAGCGTGGCGCAATGCACGCTTTCCCAGGAGGCGGTGAAGATATGAAGTGGGCACTCATCATTGTAGGCGGCTTGGCGCTGCTGGTGGCGGTGGTGTGGGCGATTGGCGCCACCCTGCCGAAAGATCATGTCGCGTCGCGCAAGCTGCGGTTGCGGCAATCACCTGAAGTCATCTGGGCGGCCATCACCGATGTGGACGGGTTCACCGCCTGGCGCAAGGACGTGAAGAGCATCAAGAAATTGCCGGAAGAAAACGGCAAGCCCGGGTGGGTGGAGACAATGGACATGGGAGAAATTCCCTTGCGCGTGGAAGAATCTGTGCCGCCGCGCAAGCTGGTGACGCGCATCGCCGATCCCAACCTCCCTTTTGGCGGCATTTGGACATTCGAAATCGAGCCGGTGGAAGGCGGCGCCACGCTGCGCATCACCGAAGCCGGAGAAGTGAAGCCGGCGCTGTTTCGATTTATGTCGCGCTTTATTTTCGGCCAGGCGACGACCATCGAAGCTTACTTGAAACATCTCGCGGCCAAGTTCGGCGAGCCGGTTCAGATGAGCGAATAGCAGAACAAGACCTGCAACTGAGGCACAGAGAACACAGAGAAGTCAAAGCAAGAAAATACTTTCCTCTGTGCTCTCTCTGCCTCTGTGGCAAGCCCGGGGAGCCTTTTGTGGGGCTGGAAGCGGAATGCGTAGCGAAATGGGGCTCGTGGCAAGGCCGGGGGCTGGCGCGCCTCGAAGAAAAGGAACTGTTGTTCAAGGGCGCCGGTGGTTTCCGGCTGAAAATTCCGCTCGCCGGCGCTAAAGCCAGCCACAAGCGGAGCAAACTCTGCATACATTGGAGCAAAGGCCAGGCAACCTTTGATTTAGGCGCAAGCGCTCTCGCGGAAAAGTGGGCCCTGAAAATCCGCTACCCGCGCAGCCGCATGGAGAAGCTCGGCGTGAAGCCGGGAATGCGCGTCAGCGTGCTGGGCGTGGCGGAAAAACTTTTCTGGAAGGAACTTGCCGAACGCGTGGAAGGAGCGAGCGACGGCAAGTTGCAAAAGGATTCCGACCTGATCCTTTTTCAAGTGGAGGACGCAGCCGAACTGAAAAAGCTTCGTGAGTTACAGAAACTCATCAAGCCCGCGGGCGCGATCTGGGTGGTGTGGCCCAAGGGCCAGCCACACATTAGGGAAGATCACGTGCGCGCTGTTGCCCCCTCCGCCGATTTGGTGGACGTGAAAGTGTGCGCCTTTTCCGAAACGCTCTCCGCGCTCAAGCTGATGATCCCCCGCGCCAAACGCTGATCTCTAACGAAAATCCGCAAGCCGCAGACACGTGCAGCCGTGGGCCGCGTTCCTGTGGGGATTTGCAGGGTCATAGAAAACAGGGATGTGCATTTCTTCGAAATATTCACAGGTATCATCCTCCGCGACGCCGGTGAAGAAAGAGCCCTGCAAATCATGGAATTCATAGTAAAGCTCTCCCCAGAGCCGACCCTTCCGTCTTCTGGGGATGTGCGTCTTGACCTGTCCCAGAGCAATCTCCCCAAACGCAAGCACTCGGTATTCCTTCCAAGCGCGACGGATGCCCTGCCAGGCGGCCGACCCCAGAACAACTGTACCAACTGCGAAAAGCAGCCACTCCTCGATTTCCCCTTTTGCTCGAGGCCGAGGCTGGGACAACAATATGAGTAGAAATAGGACGGCGATAGCTCCCGTGAGGGCGATGGACCAATCCGCAAAGGCCAGTCGGCGTGGTTTCCGCAAAGCGCTCAGCGACACACACAACTCGTTTGCCCGCTGCGCCTGCACGGAAGCCGGGAGCAGAGATTTCTGCTCGCCTGGCCTTTGTTTCAGTTCTTGCGTCTTGCGCCACATCGACCGGGAGTTCTGGATGAAGAAATAGGAGCCCGCCGCCGCAAACAGAACGAGCAACGAGATTGGAATATCGAAAAGGAAGTAAAGGAAAAAGACAAAAGCCAGAAGCCCCAAAAGTTTTTGGAGCCTGAACCCCTGTGAATGGAAATAACCTCTAGCCTTATCGAGGTTCCAACCACAGGCCACACAGAACGGCTTATCTGTGCGGTCAATCCAAGCGTTGCAGCGAGGACATTGCATGGCTCCTTCACTGTCACTGTCCATGTGCGAAGGCGTGGAGAAAAGATCCTGCATTTGATCTATTTTCCCCACCTGAGCCTAGAGCGCAAGAGTTAAGTTCAACATCCTGGGGTATATTGCGGGATAATGACCTTCTATGGCTGAAGATCCCTTGACGCCTTCCCAAAGCAGCCTGGT
>CAZCNH010000008.1:13388-80435 GCA_964500065.1 uncultured Acidobacteriaceae bacterium | reverse complement strand
ACTCGCTGAAGGCGTTGCCCAGCTCCAGCCCGCCGGCAAAAAACTCGAACCGCTCAACCAGAGCGGGATCGTCGTCGCGCTGCTTGGAAAGCGGCGAGATGGCGGTGGGGAAATCATAGATAAAGGTCGGCTGGATCAAGTGCTCTTCGGCCACGGCCTCAAACAAGTAGCCGGTGATGTGGCCGTCAGGATCGCTCGCGGCAGCGACTTCCTTGCCCAGGCGGACGACTTCCTTGCCATTGGATTTTCCCCACGCGTTGTACCGCTCCAGAATGGCGCGCGCGCCCCCAGGTCGTTTGAAATCATCGGTCACCGGGGCTGGCGCCGCGCTGGCTGGCCAGTATTTGCACACCGACTCGCGCATCGAAAGCCGCTGCCATTTGGTGAAATCAACTTCATGCTCCCCGTACTTGACCGTGGTGGAGCCGCAAACGGTTTGCGCGATGCCGGTGATCAGGGCCTCGGTCAAATCCATCATGTCTGTGTAATTGGCATAGGCCTGGTAAAACTCGAGCATCGTAAATTCGGGATTGTGCTGCGTGCTGATGCCTTCGTTGCGAAAGTTACGGTTGATTTCGTACACGCGGTCGAGTCCGCCCACGGTCAGCCGCTTCAGGTAGAGCTCCGGAGCGATGCGCAGGAACAGATCCATATCCAGCGTGTTGTGATGGGTCGTAAAAGGACGCGCGGTGGCGCCCCCGGCAATGGGGTGCATCATCGGCGTTTCCACTTCGATGTAGCCGCGCTCGTCGAAGAACCGGCGCATTTCCCGGATAATGCGCGCGCGCTTCACGAAGATTTCGCGCGACTTGGGATTGGCAATCAGATCCAGGTACCGCTGGCGATAGCGTACTTCCACGTCTTCCAAGCCATGCCATTTTTCCGGCAGGGGCAACAAGGCTTTTGCCAGCAGGGCAAGTTCGGTAACCCACACGGAAAGCTCGTTGGTCTTGGTACGGAACAGGTGGCCGCTCACCCCGATGGAATCCCCCAGATCGAGCAGGCGAAACAATTCGAAGAGTTTTTCACCAACGACGTCCAGCTTCACGTAAACCTGGAGCTTCTGTCCCTGATCCTGGAGGTGGGCAAACGCGGCCTTGCCCATCAGGCGCAAGCCGACAATGCGTCCGGCCAGGCGCACCTGTATTTTCTCGCTTTCCAGTTCCAGCCCGGTGCGCTGCCCCCAGCGGGCGACAACCTCCGCGGCCGTATGGGTGAACGCGAACTGGTGCGGGTACGGATCAAATCCCAGCGCTTCCAAGTCTTTGATTTTCTTTACCCGTTGTTCGAACTGGTCAAGTGGCTCAAATTGCAAGGGGGGTTTTCTCCCGAATCACAAGATGGCAGTATAACGAGCGGTTTTCGAGAGCGTCAAGGAAACACGCATTTTTCGCTTTACGAGGCGTGTATAATTAGCGTTCTCCGCAGACTAGAGGAGAGCCTCGCCGAATGAGCAGGGATCTGGACGAGCGACATTCCGAACAAAGCGTTGAAGCCGACTGGTTACGAGTGCTTCCGGTTGAGCGGCAGAGCCTGTTTGCGGAACAGACCGAGGATTGGGAGCGAAGTTACGCGATGTTCAGCGTTACGCTGAATGACGCCATGACTGCCCGCGCGCAGGGCGAATTGATTCGCGCGCGCCAGCAGGTCGCCTGCGCCGCCGACTTGGCCAAGCGCCTTTCGCACAGCCTGTTGCCGACGCTCGCCGCGCTTTCCGGAAGCTGCCGCTGGAAGCGTTTGCCGATGGTCGAGCCGCTCCAGCCCAGTTTGTTCCGGGGTGAAGTGGCGCAAGGAGTGGCCACCTGGAATGCCATGCTGCACTGGCCGCTGCTGGCACGCCACTGGCAGTTTGGCCTCAAGTTGCGAGTACTACGCCATGCGATCGAAAAGACTACGTCCGAATTCTGCGAAGTCGCCGGAGATATTGCCGAAGGAATTTCGGTGCAGCCTTCCCGGGGCTGGCTTTCGCTCGAAGCCCTGCACGACGATTTGAACACTATGTTGCGCGAGGCTTTTGTCACACTGAAGTCCTTTCTTTGCGCTGTTTCCGCCGAGGGGTACCGCATGTTTCGCGCGACCCTGGGCGAGGTTAGGATGAAGGGTCTTCCGCCGGAGCAGGGCGTCAGCCCAGCCAGCCCTTGAGCCAGGAAAACCCCAGCAAACCCATTCTTGCGTTCCAGCATCTGCATAGACATGGGACGAGCCATGCAGAATGCAGCTTGCCTGGAACTGCCGAAGTTCGGAAACAACGCAGCGGAGGCGGGGCGCATCTCACCTGATGGTCGGTGCGTTCCTTCAGGAACCGTGGCTCGCGAGAAGAAAAACATCTCGGGTGAAATGACTGAAGCGGAAGCCATCCGACTCGCCCAACAGGGTGATGCGGCGGCTTTTGAACGCATTTACCGCTTACACAGCCGCCGGGTGTATGCCCTGTGTTTGCGCATGGTGGGCAATCCCGCAGAAGCGGAAGATCTGGCGCAGGAAGCGTTTCTGCAGTTGTTTCGGAAGATCCAGACCTTCCGTGGGGAATCGGCCTTTTCCACGTGGCTGCACCGGATGTCGGTGAACGTGGTGCTGATGAAGCTGCGCAAGAAGTCACTGCCGGAAACTTCGCTCGACGAATTTACCGAGCCGGACGAAGAAAACGGCGGCCCCAAGCGCGACGTCGGCGCCGCGGATCCCGTGATGCTGGGTTCGGTGGATCGGGTCCACCTGGAGCGCGCGGTGGATCAATTGCCGCCGGGTTACAAACAGATTTTTGTCCTGCACGATGTGCAGGGTTACGAACATAACGAGATCGCGGACATCATGGGCTGCTCGATTGGCAATTCGAAAAGCCAGTTGCACAAAGCCCGGATGCGTCTGCGCGAGTTGCTGCAGGAAGCGGTGCGGCAACAGGCGCGCGATCTGCGCGAAGCAGCGCGCAACGCGGCCAACTCGCAATAAGGACTTGGGCGGGGTCAGGGAAGTGGAAGTTTAGGGAAGAGGGTAAGGAACAATGCAGTGCGTTGAATTTTTGAAGCATTCGGAGCGCTGGATGGAAGGCGAGCGCAATGAGACAGCCGCGACTCACCTGAAATCCTGCGCGAATTGCAGCGCGCTGATTGCCGACCTCGAAACGATTTCGGGCTCGGCGGCAGCGCTTTCGGAAGCGGAACCTCCGGCCCGCGTCTGGGTTTCACTGCGCAACCAGCTTGAAGCGGAAGGGTTGATTCATTCCGGCGCAGTGGCATCCTCGCCATGCGCGGATTTTGCAGTCGGCGCCGAGCGTTGGATGGAAGGCGAACGTGATGCGACTGCGGTGGCTCATCTGAAATCCTGCGCGCATTGCAGCGCATTGATCGCCGACCTCGAATCCATTTCCGGTTCGGCAAACCGATTGGCGGAAGCGGAACCACCGGCGCGCGTCTGGGTTTCGCTGCGCAACCAGCTTGAAGCCGAAGGCTTGATCTACGAGCCCGCCGAGGCCGCGGTGGCCTTATCTCCAGCGCCCCGGCGGGCTTTCTTATTTGGTTTGCGCCCGGCCCTGGCAACGGCGCTGGTCGCTGTGGTGGTAATCGTCGGCGGGTATGCCGCCGTGCAACGCGGAGGAGTGCTCGAACGTTCCGCCAGGACGTCCGAAGTGTCCGTTCTGGATGACCATGGGCTGATGGCTGAGCTTGCCGCCCTGGCGCCGGTGGCGCAGGCTCCGGTCCCGAAGATGCACGAGCACAATCCAGTGGTGACTGCCGCGTATAAGCAGAACATGGAGATTGTTGACAACGCGATTGCCATCTGCGAAAAAACGATCAAGGAACAGCCGCGCAACGAAGCGGCGCTCGAGTACCTGCGAGCCGCCTATCAACAGCGCGCGGAATTGCTGGCCAGCATCGGCCAGCGTGGAATCATGGGAGACTAGTCATGGGCATCCGAGGGACCATGTGGGCGGGACGGTGTGCTGCGGCGCTGGCGGGCTTGATTGCCGCGGCGGCGCTGGCGCCCCCGGCTTTTGCCCATCGCATCGAAAAACGCTTTCCGGTGGAGTTGCGCCCCACCCTTACCATTCGCAATCAGAGCGGCCGGGTCAGCATCAAGTCCTGGCAAAAGCAGGAAATTCTTGTGGTGGCCACCCACGCCAGCGAAAAGACAGAAGTGGATGCCACGCAAATGGGCAACCGGGTGGAAGTGGTTACGCACCTGCTGACGGAAAACGTGGCCGCGCCGGATCTGGTGGCTAATTTCGACATCACCGTGCCGGAAGAAACCGCAATTCAGCTTCGCAATGATTCCGGTGATGTCTTCGTCGAGCACATTTCCGGTGACATGACTTTTGACACCGTTGCTGCAGGGGTGGACCTGAAAGAGGTGGCGGGTTACCTGGTGATCAAGACTGTGGGAGGTTCTCTTACCTGCTATTTGTGCGCTGGGCGCATTGAGGTCAACAGCATCAGCGGCAACCTGAAGTTCCTGAGCCCGGTGAGCAAAGACGTCCGCGCTCAGACCTATTCCGGCAATATTTTCTTCGATGGCGCGTTCGACCGCAGTGGCACCTACGTCCTGCGGAATTTTACCGGGCTGATCGAAGTCCGTTTCTCCGAGGGCGATTCGTTTCAATTGAGCGCCAACACGGTGCAGGGCAAGGTGGAAAGCCAGGCGTCGCTGAAGCCACCGGCCCACAATACACGCAGTTACCGGCCCCCCACTTCCGCTGGAATGCTTTCCGGAGTGCAGAATCTGGGCATGGCGCGCGTCGAGTTGAGTTCCTACAGTGGTACAATCAAAGTGCTCAAGCGCTCGGAAAACTAGGCCGTCGCGCAGAGACTTTGGGGCAATCCTGACTTGATCCCGATGCCGCCACGCGGCTCCAATCGCAATCTGCGGTTGATTTGCCTGACAGGATTCATGGGTTCCGGCAAGTCCACCGTGGGGCGCCTGCTGGCGCGGCAGGTCGGCTGGCGCTTTGTGGACCTGGATGAACTGATCGAATCCCGCGCAGCTCTGGATATTCCCTCCATCTTTGAGCGTTTGGGCGAAAGCGTCTTTCGTGAATTGGAGCGCGACGCCTTCTTCCGCGTGGTGGGAGAATCAGCGGAGCGCGAACTGCCCACCATCCTGGCGTTGGGCGGCGGCACCTTCGCGCAACCTGGCTGCGCAGACCGGCTGCACGAGCTTTCCATCCCGGTGATCTGGCTGCAATGTTCCACGCAGAAGCTGCTTGAGCGTTGCGCCACGATGGCCAACCGCCCGCTGTTCCGCGATGAAGCCAGTTTTCTCCAATTGTACGAGCAGCGCGTCGGGTACTACGAGCGCGCCGACTATCGCGTGGAAAGCGAATCCGCGCCCTCCGTCGTGGTTGAAAAGATCCTTGCAACCGGAATCTTTGAAAGGGCTTTCGCATGAAAAACAAATCCATTCTGAGCCTCGGCGTGCTGCTCTTGTCGCTTTCCGCCGTGGCGCAAAAAGAGGCAGCCCCGCGGCTGATGCCGGACAAGGGTAAGCTGAAAATTCAGTTCGAAAGCCAGGTCATCGGCACTGAGGACTTTCAGATCTCCGGCGAAGGCGGGGAATGGGTTTCGCGCTCGGAAGTGAAGATCCAATTGCCCGGTTCGCCGGCAGCGAAGATCACCTCGACGCTTCGCCTGAGCGCCCAGGAACGGCCGATGCGCTACGAATGGGCGCTGGATTCGGACCGCAAGATCAGCGGCAGCATCGTTTTCGACGGCGGGGTGGCCAACGAAGAATTGCGCCAGGGCACCGGCGAACCTTTCACCCAGCAACACATGTTTGGCGACCAGCGCGTGGTCATCCTGGACAACAACGTCTACCACCATTTTGCAATCCTGGGCCGGCTCTATGACTGGCAAAAGAAAGGGCCGCAAACGTTTTCCGTTTATGTGCCGCAGGAAACCACGCCGGGATCGGCAACCCTGGAAGCGGCCGGCAATCAGGAAGTGGACGGAACGAAATATGACGTGTTGCAGATGCGAACCGATGAACTGGTGATTTTTCTCCTATTCGACAAGCAGCGCTTGATGCGCATCAGCCTGCCTGATTCGAAAGTCACCGTCATTCGGGAATAGCCGGCAGGGCAATGCACTCAGCGCGCAGGAAAAGTTAAAGGGCCGGATAATTTCTCCGGCCCTGTTCCAGTTTGGATTGGATCGCGGTTAGATTGCGACCCGGCGAGTGATGCGCGGCCGCTCGGCTGGCTTGGGCTGCTCGATTTCCACGTTCAAGGTGGTCTCCGAACCCTTGCGAATCACGGCTACCGGAACGGTCTTTTTGTCGCGGGCGTCGCGCATCCGCTCGCGCAGGTCATTGGTGTCCCGCACGCGGCCACCATCCACTTTGATGATGACATCGCCCGCTTTCATTCCCGCCTTCTCGGCCGGTGAACCGGCATTCACGTGGGTCACCAGAACGCCTTCGCTGTCCGGCGCCCCGAAGTACGCGCCCAACTGCCCGTCCAGGTCTTCCGTGCGGATGCCCAGCATAGGTCGAGCCATGGAAGAAAACACCTGGACGTCAGGGATGCGGAAGTTGAAGGTACCGCCCCAGTTTTCATGCGGGATTACGGTCGCGATGCGGTCGCGAACGCGATCGCGAATCATGTCGCTCATATCTCCCAACGTGACGGTAATCTGCTGCGCCCTGCCATCGCGCCACACGGTCATCGCCACCGAGCGGCCCGCGGGGGTTTCCCGCACGTAGCGGCGGAACTGCGCCACGCCTTCCACGCGTTGCCCGGCAAACTCGGTAATCACGTCACCCTTCTTCAATCCAGCCTTGGCGGCCGGACTTTCCGCGTCCACGTCGTTGATCAAAACGCCGCGTTCTGCCGGAAGCTTCAGCTCCTTGGCCTTCTCCGCCGTCACATCGTCAATTGAAACTCCCAGCCAGCCGCTTTCACTGTCGGAGATGAAGAAGCCGTGAGCTTGCGGCTCACTCACGCTCAGAGCCAGCGCGCCGGCCCGCCGCTGGGCCTCGCGCACCCGCTCCTGCACTTCAGCGAGTTCGCCTTCTCTCAAACTATCAAGTTGTTCTTCCAAGACGGCGAGCTTGTGTTCTTGCAGCGAGGCCAGTTGCTCTTCGACCTCGCTGGGGATGCGCTTTTCGATTCCGGAGAGCTTTGCTTCCACCAAGCGCTCGACGCGCGCCAGTTCGCGCTCGATTCTTGCCTGAATGCGCTCCAGCTCCTGCAAGTTGATTTCATGTGGCAGAATTCTGTTCTTTTGACCGGCGGCCACCATCGGCAGCACGAGAACCGCTGCAGCCAGCGTCGCCCAGGCCATCCATGTCCAGCGTCGCTTCATGTTCGTTTCTCCTCCGGCGAGCCGCGCTAAATCGTGGCCCGCAGTATGACAATTTCAATTCCACCGTTGACGGTGCGTAGTTGCACGCTCATCCCGCCCTTGCCCAGGCTTCCGCGGAATTCGCGTCCCAGTGAGCTCTGCATAGCCAGGGGCAGCTCCGTGTGGAATTCTCCATTCATGCTGCGCACATCCAGATCCGCGCTCGTGCCAGGCGGCACCACCAGCGCCACCGGACCATTCACCGACTCCAGGGTCATCTGGCCCGAGGAGGCTAAGCTGCGCAACTCCACGCGGACATGCCCGTTGGTGCTTTTGCCGCTGAAGCGCCCGCTGCTTTCGTAGACGTCCACGTCGCCATTCACCGTTAGCAAATCCCCCGCTCCGTCCATGCCGCTCACAAAAACATTTCCGTTAACCGTTTCGACGCGCGAGAGCGAAACTTGGTAGGGAACTTTGATGCGATATTCCACTTCCACGCCCGCAGGATTGTTTTCCGGGTAGCGGGTGCGAATGTTTAGGGCTTGCGGCAGCGTTTCCACTTCAATGCGCACACGCTGCAAATCGCGCGATTCGCCGAGCGAGCGCTTCACCGCGCGCACTTCCACATAATCTTTTTCCCAGCCTTCGATCCGCACCGAGCCGTTCACATTCGCAAGGGTTACCTGGCCACGGGACGGCATCGGATAGGTGCGCTGGAAAGTTTCGTCAAGCGGACCAGGCCCGGCCCATGCCGGCGCCGCCGCCAGCAAGGTTGCAAGAAGAGGAAGAAGCCGCCAAGTGGATTGGACACGTGTGCTCACAGAGCCTCCAGTTTCTTGAGGCGCGGCCCTGCCCGCCTCGGGGAATTGGGCTGTCAGTTCATCCGGAACTGCACATCAATGCGCGTGATGACCTTCACCGGCCGCTTGCCCGAATAGGTAGGCGCGTACTGCCATTGCAACACGGCCTCGCGGGCGGCCTGCACCAGCAGGGGATGACCGGAAAGGGTGCGCAACTCCGCGACCTTGCCATCTTCTGAAAGCAACGCCTCCAGCTGCACGATGCCTTCGACCTTCTGTCGTTTTGCTGCTTCGGGATAAACCGGAATCACGGTAAGGGTCAGCTTTTCCTTCTGCTCCGCCGGATCCACTCGTACGGGACGTGCGAAAAGCTCAGCCAGCATGGCGCGCAGGGCTTCGATCCGGCTTTGCTCCACAACCTCGATTTGCTTCTTTTCGTTTTCCTGCTCGCGCACCACGACTTGAAATTGCTTGTGCAAATCCTGAAGGTCCTGGGTATGAACCTGGAATTGACGCTCGAAGTTTTCCACTTGCGCGCGGTAGGCTTCGGCGGCGCCCGGCTCCACATACATCAGGCGAATATTCCCCCCCACGGTGCGCAGCCGCAGCGTTTCGCCGCCGCCGTTAACGGTTCCGGTGGCCCGAATCACGCGCCGGCCCGCAGCCGCTCGCGGAGCGCTCATCAGCTTGATGGGAATCGCCGGGTCCCACGTCACCTGATGGTTGGACGCATCTTCAATGATGGCTTCTATGTTCAGCGCCAGTTGGCGCGGAAGATATACGACGATGTCGCCTTCCGAGCATTGTAATTGCGAAGCCGCTTTCTTCTTGCCCTCTCCGGCGAACCACGCGGTGATGTTGCCGGAAGCAGTGGTGGCCCGCACTGCATCGCTTACCTGCGTCAGGTAAATGCTCCCGGCCGCTGTACTCAACTGCATCGGCCCTGCCATGCGCAGCACGCGGATGCCGCCGCCTGCCGTGCGCGCCTCAATGGCGCCGGAAGCCTCCGCAAAGGTGATCTGTCCGCCACCCTCGGAGACCGCAGTAAATTTTCCTCCCGCCTTGCCCACGGCGATATCGCCGCCACCGGTTTCCGCGGTCCCCATGCCTTTCACCCAAGCCACGTGGACATGCCCGCCCGCCGTATGCACCGAAGCGGTCCCGCTGATGACCCCCGCGGTGATGTGGCCACCGCCCGTAGTTGCCGACAAATCGCCACCCACATTGCGCACCGCCACGTGACCGCCATTGGTCTCCAGGCGCGCGTTGCCGCTGATGTTGCCCGCGGTGACGTTCCCGCCATGGCTGGTCAGAACAACGTGGCCCTCCACGTCGTCAACGGAAATATCCCCCGCATGGGTCGCGACTTCGAGGTTGTAGTTGCGCGGCGTGGTGATTTCAAAACGCACCCAGAGCCGTCCACGAAACTCGCTCCACGGGACGGCGCTGGTCAGGTTGACGCCTTCCGGTGTTGAACTTCCGCTCAGCGAAACCTGCCGGAGCAGTTTTGCGGTGTCGGGCTGGCGCGGATCGGTTTCCACGCGCATGGTCACCGTAACTTCCGAAGCGCCGGGGATGGTGGTTACTTTGACCGAGCCAATATCTACATTCATGCGCAGCCGCAATCCCTCGCGGGTGCCATACCGCCCGCTGGTTTGCGTCGCTGCGCGGGAGGGCTCGGTGGTGAATACGGCTATGCCGCCAGCGCGCGGCCGCGCCTGACCGCCACCCGCCTGCTGTGCGGCCGCCGGCGCTGCGCTCACCAACAATGCTGCCGCCGCGATTCGAATTGTGTGTTGTACAACCATGATCATCTCTAGACGCGCTTGGCAGTGGATGGTTCCGCCGCGCGCAGCAAACCCGCTCAGTACACGCCGCGCTGGGCCAGTTGACGCACAGCCGCCGCACTCTGCACGCGAATGTACGTGCTGGGATCCTTCTCCATGCGCTCGCGCAGCACGTCCACCATCTGCCGGTCCACCGGCGCGCCCTGCAATTCGGCAAGGGCCTTGAGGGAATTGATGGCTTCGATGCGCACGCCGGCGTTGGTATCGTTCAGCAGCGCATGAGTCAGCGTCTGGCGAACGGCCTCGTCCTGTTGCATGCCGCGCAACGCTTCCAAGGCCTTCAGACGCACGGCCGGGTTACCATCGCCCTTGGCCGTTGTGCACAGCAAATCGCGCACCTGTGTATCGCTGCCCGAACGCGGGCGCAGCATATCCAGCGCCATCATGCGGGTATCAAGGTCGAAATCGCGGCCATTGGGCAGAATCTGCAAGAGAGCTTCGCGGATTTCGGGCCGATCCGCAGTGCCGTGCAAGAACACCGGAGTCTCGCGTACGCCCTGCACCACGATCATGCCTCCACCCGGCAAACCGGAAGGCGCCAGGCGGATTTCCCGAACGCCCAGCGCCGGGGTACTTTCGCTGCTGTTGACAATCATCGCCGGCTGCACGCTGGAAGGCGAACCGGCCACATTGGTGGATTCGTGAAACCAGCGCGGCGCCAGATTCCCAATCAGCACCCCGGCAAAAATGAACGCCGCGGCGCCCAGCGCCGGATGCGCCGCAAGCCAGTTGCGGTAGCCGAAGCCCCAGCCGCCCCGGGCAAAACCTGCGGCCAAGCGCCCGAAGAATCCCGGCTGGCTGGCGCGATCCAACGCCGCGTCCAATTCAGTGCGGCATTCCGCGAGGAACGCAGGGGAAGGCTCCGGGCCCGCGTTCAGCAGGAACGCTTCGTGCAGCCGCTTCTGCTCTTCGAAGAAAACCGCGCAACCCTCACACGCGGAAAAATGCGCATCCAGGTCACTGGCGGCGGCCTCTTCCAGTTCACCGCACACCAGCAGCACAATCTGTTCCTCCCGCTCGACACATGCAAAGTTCGGTTCGTGGCTCATAGCAATCCCTCCAGGCGCATCCGCAGTTTCTGCGTCGCGCGGAAGAGAGAATTTTTCACGGTTTCTTCCGATGTGCCCAGGATATCGCCGATGGCCCGCAGCTTCAGGCCCTGATAGTGCTTCATCTCGAAGACCACCCGCTCGCGCGGCGACAGCAGGCGCAGGGCATCGTCAATCTTCCGGCCAATTTCCTTGCCCATCAGGTTGCGTTCAGGGTCTGCGGCCGGCCGCACTTCGGCCTGGCGCTCGAAAAAGTCCGTCACTTCGCCGCCACGGCTTTCGCGCAAGGCAGGCGCTTCCGGCGCCTGATCTTCCTTGCGTGTGTTGCGCCGGCGCATCTGATCCAGGCACACGTTGGTGACGATGCGGTACAGCCAGGTGTAGAAACTGCACTCAAAGCGGAAACGATGGAGGTTCTTGTATACCTTGAGGAAGGCATCCTGGTAAACGTCGCGGGCGTCTTCCGGGCGGCGCATCATGTGCGTGGCCAGGCGAAGCACATCCTGATCGTAGCGGCGCACCAAGGCATCGAAAGCCTCGCGATTGCCCTTCTGCGCCTGCTGAATCAGCGCGCGCTCATCCAGCTGCGCCGCAGCTCGGGCCAGACTGTGACCAGCTCTCAACGCTGCTTTCCCCGGAGAATTGTCTCGGGAATCCCACGTCGAAGCCATCCCAAAAATCGGCATGCTGCACTCAACCTGGCCGCCCCACCGCTCGCCAACGGCAGAGGGGCATTTGGAATTCTGCTTACTCGCTGTAAATAGACGGTTTGCCGACGAGAAAGTGAGCAACAAGTCTCCATGTTGCCCTTCCTGGCGGAGAGACCAATCGGCTTTAACCTCAACAATTCTAATGGCTTACCCACATGGGCAGCTTGAATTAGATGCTGGCGGGGGCGAGGAGTGCTCATGGAGAAGGCGCCTCCTCGCTTGCAGACCGCGAAAGAAAAAGCGCAAGCCCCACCAGCCCGGCGATACCCAGCGCGCTGACCGCGCCGTTTAGCTTGTAAAACAAAGCTGGTTGCCGCGCCAGTTCCATCACCGAGGCAACCAGCGGCAAGATGCTAATTGTCAGGAAGTACCCCAGCAGGTTGAAACGATATACGCGCGTGACCAGCCACCAGCAGATGCCGACCTGGACGGCGGCGAGCGCCGCGTTCTTGGCATAGTCCGGTCCATTTGCCGGCGCCCCCGCGAAAACCAAAATAAGAAGAACAAAAAACAGTACCGGAGCCGCGGGGCGGATCCGCCACTGCCCGGCAAATCCAGCAAACAAGCCAATCAGTGCGCTGACCAGCAGGCCCAGAATCACAGCGCCGGCAATATCCGAGAGAGCGGGGAAGTACGAATCCACTTCCGGAACGGCCACGCCAATGGATTGCTTCAGCGTGGGGAAAGCCTGATCGAGCCACAGGGGAAGCCTTCCCAGTACAACCATGATCAGACTCACCCCGCTGAGGCCCAGCAGCAGCGCATCGCGGTAATACGATCGAGGCATGCCGCGCCATCCTGGAATCTGCGCTTCCCCAAAGGAACGCGAGAGGAAAAACCACGCAAGCGAAAACGCCAGAAACACTGCGCCGTAAACAATGGCCAGCGAAAAGAAAATACTCAGTCCCGCCAGCACGAAGAAAATCTTGAGCGGCCATTCGGTGCCGTAGGGGAGGAAGAACTTGGGCAGATTATTGGCCGTATTCAGCAAAATCGCCAGCGCGGACCACAGAGCCCACTGCGACATGCGGCTCCAGGGCACCGGGTGCTTGCCCATGTTGGCAAAGAAAATCACCACCGCCAGCACGGCCAGCCCGGCCACACTGGCGATTCGCGCAATCGAGTATGCGGTCCTGGCCAGCGTGTCTTCGTTGTGCTTGCGCAACCACTCTTCCGGCAGCTTCACGAACTTGCGGTAGCCGGAAACTTCGTCCCCCTGCACTTTGACTTCGATGCGCACATGCGCCGCCGCTTCCGGCGGCGTGCTGCTTCCTTCCCGGGTCAGAGGAGCCATTTCTTCCCACACCAGGACGTGATCGGTGCGCTTGGCCTGCTTTTCGGAGTTGGCTTCCACCAGTTTCCAGCGGGTCAGATCCACGCCTTTGCTCTGGCTCAGGAAGGCTTCGGCGCGCGCGCGCGCCTCTTCTTTGGCCAGCGTGGCGCCCTCGGTGCGTTCATCCATCCAATGATGCAGCGAATGAAAAGAGCCGTCGGGCAGCAGCACGACATGGAATTCTTCTTTCTCCGAATCGCGGAAATAGCGGATGCGCCAGAAGGCCGCCGGCACACGCTGCCGGAACAGGACGTTGGTTTCCGCCGTACCCAGTTCCCGCCGCAAGAATTCCACCGTGTCGCCGTGGAAATTGTTCACCACAGCGATGACCCGATGATATTTCCGGGGATCGAGCTTCAGGTTGCTCAGAACCGAATCGGCGCGCTGGCCCGCGTCCGGCGCGGTAATTGAAAAACGCACGAAATTGCCGATGGCCTCGGGCTTCGGCGCCAGCAGCAAGGCGATGCCCAGCACGCCCGCAACCGGCAGCCAACGCCGCATCGCCGGCGATAGCCATGCGGGCCCGGCAGTTTCCGGCGGCGGAACAGGCCCTTCGTGCGCCTTCGCTCGCGGAGCGAGCGGCAGCGCCGCGTTAGCCAGCGCCGCATCGGCCACAAAGCGCCGGTGCCACGCGAAGAATCCCAGCGCAGCGAGCAGCGGGAAAACCGCAAGCGCCACCACCACCGCTCCGCTCGCCTTGTAGTAAAGCCCTTCCGCGCGCAGCAGAAAGAGCCCGATCAGCAGGGCGTCCACCGTGTAATGCCACACCAGGGTAGCCAGGATTCCCCAGCGCAACATCACCCACCCGGCGACGATGCCAATCAAGCCGACTTCGATGCCGCGCACATAACCCGGCTGTTGGGGATACGCGCTGTGCAGGAATCCCCAGATGAAGGCCGGCAATACGATCGCCACTAACTTGTTCCTGGTTATGCGCAGCAGCAGCGGAATGGCGAACAAACGGAAAAGAAATTCCTCACTGGTGGCGGCAAACAAGCTGATGGCCAGGGGAAACAGCCACGGCGCCAGGGTGCTGATGCTATCCACGTAGCGGACTTCCTGCGGCGACCAGAACCCAATGCGCCGGCCGGCCAGGTAGAACGCCACCACGAAACCAATATGTACCGCCGCCAGACACAGGCCGATCACCGATGACTTGAAGAATTCCTTGGAGCGCAGAGCCGGATACCAGCTCGAGCGGCGAAACAGCGCTCCCAATTGCAACGCCTCCGGCTTCTGCAAACGGTACAGGGGCTCGCCGGCCGCCACGCTGAAGGCCACCATCATCCCCAGCAGCAGGCTCAGAATCGCCGCGCTGCTGAACTGCGCCAGCACAAACCCTCCGTAGGAGGAATTGGTGTCGTACTCGGCGCGGGTCAGCGGCCACTGGTTGACGTTCATCAGGAAATACAACGCGGCCAGAACCAGACCCAGGCGAATTGCGCCTTCCCATCCCACCAGTCGCTTTTTGCCCAGGTCGAAAATCATCAACAGCACGCCGCCGAGCAGGAACATATAGGGCAATTGCGCGACGAACTGGTACAGGGTGTTGGTGGAGCGCAGGCGCTGGTAATCGCGCGTCCACGTTTCCGGCACTTTCAGAAACTCGCGATAACCGCCCACCTGATCGCCATGCACGATCATTTCCATCTGGTACGGAGCATCCTTGGCTTTGAAGCCGCGGCGCTCCCAGGTGAACTTCCAGTCGCGGCGGTTGGGCCGTTCGGTGGCGTTGGCCTCAGCGGGAAGAAAATCGTAATCGTCGAGCGGCGCGCCAATTCGCTTGCGGGCCAATTCCTCCGCGATTGCGCGCGCAGCATCCTGCTCGAGGCGCGGCCCGGCGCGCGATTCTTCCAGGATGTGCGTGTAGCCGGCCAGGCGGCCGTCCGGGGTGACCCGGGCGCGATACTCTTCCTGCTGGCCTGGACGAAAATAGCGGATTTCCCAGTACCATACGGAAAGCTTCCCGGCCATCAACTGATTGGCCTGTTCCAATCCCAGTTCCCGCTCGAGATACACTTTCGGCCCGCCATCATTTGCATCTTCTTCCACACGGAACACTTTGGTGTGCTCGTAGGAATCCAGCGGGTGATCCGCAGAGGTGGGGTCAATCGATTCCTGGATGAAAGCTCGCGCGATGCTTTCCGCTTCGTCGCGCGAGATGCGCAAGTCCATCGCCGCTTCGGGGAAGGCGGCCCAGAAAAACCGCGTTGCAACCAGCACTCCGATTGCCGCGGCCAGCAGCCATGCGAGCAATTCACCCGCATCCTTGCCCGTTAGCCGCTCCGGAGCAGCATCCTGCGCCGGCAGGTCAGGCGATGTTTGTTGCAGAAGCGGATCCATGTTGGACCGAAACATTAGCATAGCAACACCGCATCGGTTTCGACGTTCTTCGCCGTGGAAGGCTCGACCTGTTCGCGCAGGTGCGGGACGAGGCCGGCTGCAAAAACTGTTGTATAAACAGAGCGGCATGGCGCTTTCGCTCAGCACCGAAGTGATGTACCTGAAGGGCGTGGGCCCCGCTCGCGCGGCGAAGCTGGCGGAGCGCGGCATCGTCACCATTGAAGACCTGCTGCAATATCTGCCGTTCCGCTATGAAGACCGCATCCGTTTTACTTCCATCCGGGAATTGACGCCCGGCGCAGCCTGCACCGTGCAGGCCCAGGTCGTGAGCGGCGGGGCCGTGCGGCACGGCCGGGCCTTCTATTCGCGCCGCGAAGGCATCTACCATCTGGCGGTGCAGGACGGCAGCGGACTGCTGCATTGCAAGTTCTTCCACGGCGGCTACCTGGAAGGAAAACTTAAGCCCGGCCAGCGCATCGTCTTGCACGGGAAAGTGGAAATGGATCCGTTGCGCCCGGCGCGTATGGAAATGGTGAATCCGCAATTCGAAATCCTGAGCGCGGCCGGTGCGGAAGGCGATGCAGCGGATTCCACCGAGGTCGGCCGCATTGTTCCGGTATATGAAGCCATCGGCGGCATCACCTCGCGCGCGTTCCGGCGGATGATCTATTTCACGCTGAATTCGCTGGAAAGCCCGATGCGGGATTTGCTCCCCGCGGAACTGCTGGCGCGGCTGCGATTTCCCGCCAAGCACGCGGCCATCGCCGCCGTGCATTTTCCCGCAGCCGGAGAAAACCTCGAAGCTCTGAATAGCTACCGCACCGCCGCGCACCAGCGTTTGATCTTCGAGGAGTTTTTCTTTTACCAGTTCGGCTTGGCGCTGCGGAAACAGCGCGCCGCGCGCCAGCCGGGCATCGCCTTTCGCGTGCGCGAAGGCCGCATCCGCGAAGCGCTCAAGCGCATTCTGCCGTTCAAGCCGACCGGGGCGCAAAAGCGCGTGCTCGCGGAAATCGCCGCGGATATGGAGAAGCCCGAGCCGATGAACCGCCTGCTGCAAGGCGATGTGGGCAGCGGGAAGACCATTGTCGCGTTCGAAGCCGCCACCATCGCCGTCGAAAACGGCTATCAGGCCGCGCTGATGGCCCCGACGGAAATTCTGGCGGTGCAGCATTTCCTGAGCGCGCGGCGCATCTTTGCCCGGGCCGGCTACGGAGTCGAGTTGCTGATCAGCGGCATCCGGGCCGCGGAAAAACGCGCGGTGCGGGAGCGTATCGCCTCCGGCCAAGCCAGGCTCATCGTGGGAACCCACGCTTTGCTTGAGGAGCACGTCGAGTTCGCGCGGCTTGGACTGGTGATTGTGGATGAGCAGCACCGCTTCGGCGTGATGCAGCGCAAGCGCCTTATCGAAAAAGGATTGGGCGCGGATGGCACGCATCCCGACGTGCTGGTGATGACCGCTACCCCGATTCCCCGCACCCTGGCCATGACGCTGTACGGCGATTTGCAAACCAGTGTGATTGATGAATTGCCGCCCGGCCGGGCGCCGGTGGATACGCGCAGCGTCGCGCAATCCAGCCTGCCCGGCGTATGGGAATTCGTGCGCGCGCAGGCGGCCGAGGGCCGCCAGGCCTATGTGGTCTATCCGGTGATCGAGGAATCGAAGCTGGAATTGAAAGCGGCGATAGCCGAATACGAGCGGCTCTCGCAAAATGTGTTTCCCAAGCTGAAAGTCGGGCTGCTGCACGGCCGGCTTTCCAGCGCGGACAAAGACGATGTGATGGAGCGCTTCCGCGCGAAGGAGCTGCACATCCTGGTCTCCACCACGGTGATTGAAGTCGGCGTGGACGTGCCCAACGCCACGGTGATGGTGATCGAGCACGCGGAGCGCTTCGGCCTGGCGCAGTTGCATCAGTTGCGCGGACGCATCGGCCGCGGCGCGCACAAGTCGCATTGCATCCTGGTCGCTCCCGCGAACCTGAGCGAGGAAGGCCGCGAACGGCTCGACACCATGGTGCGCACCAACGACGGCTTTGAAATTGCCGAAACCGATTTGCGGCTTCGCGGTCCCGGCGAATTTTTCGGCACCCGCCAGCATGGGGAACTGGGATTCAATGTCGCCAACCCGCTCCGGGATGCGGACCTGCTGCAAACCGCCCGCCGCGAAGCCTTTTTGCTGGTCGAGGATCCTTCGCAGCAGGAGCAAACCAAGCGCCTGGCTGCGCAGCTTGGCCCCGCCTGGCACCGCCGCTACGCGCTGGCCACCGTGGGCTAGGAAGCAACCGCCGATGACCGCGGATAAACGCAGATCAACCAGCCGACCAGTGCATGCCAGCCCGCTCCCTTCTCTTTTCTGATTTCTATTTTCTGCACTTTCTGCGTTCATCTGCGTTAATCTGCGGTTGCATTCCCGTACCGAGTTCTGCTTTCTGAGTTCTGAGTTATGAGAATCATTGCCGGGCAATTCGGCTCGCGTCCCATCCGCAGCTTGCGGGGACTGGCCATGCGCCCGACCGCCGACCGCTTGCGCGAAACGCTCTTCAATATTCTCGGCGCCACCGTGGAAGGCGCCGTGTTCGTGGACGGCTATGCGGGCACCGGCGCGGTGGGAATCGAAGCGCTCAGTCGCGGTGCGGGCGCGGCAATCTTCATTGAAAACCACAAGGCCGCCGCCACCCTGATTCGGGACAATCTGGAGTCGCTGGGCATCGGCGTTGCGGGAGCGCGGCCGATTCGCGCACCGCGTCCGCCGGCCACGGCGCGCGTGGTTTCCGTCGAGGCCGGCCGTCCGCCCAAGTTCGACAAGGCGCCCGCGGAGATTCTGGCCATGGACGCGCTGAAAGGACTGCAATTGCTGGAGCGGCGGCGCTTGCTGGCTGATTTCGTCTTCCTCGACCCGCCCTACAGCGCGCACGACGAATACCGGCGTTCGCTCGAGTTCTTTTCCACCGGGCGGTTGCTCGCGCCGCTCGGCCGCTTGATTGTGGAATCCCTGCACGAATTGCCCGCGCAACTCGGCACCCTCGAGTGCACCCGGGTGGTGGAGCAAGGCGACGCCCTGCTCACCTTCTATCACCTGGCGCGCGCCGCGTAACGCAGGAAAGACCTCCAGGACTCTCCCCAACGATGGTTGCGGCCAGAACGGTTGGCGCGGCCCGCTCCGGACCACCACAATATGTAGACGCCCGGGGGACCCCTCCCCCTCCCCATGTTTTGTGTAACGATAGGCAAACAAAGGGATAACGCAATGACCGTATGCATCGTCAGGAAAACAGGCCGCTTGATCCTCAAGCAAATCAATACGATCCGTCTGTGAGGGCCCCACGCCGGCACCTGGCCATATATTGTGGTGTTGCCCAGGGCCAGGAAAGGGTGCGGGAGAAGGGTAATGCACCTGCACGCGCCAGCACACTACTGACAACATCCTTTCATTACTATAACTAAAAGAGAATAGCGTGTCAAGGGGAAAAACGCCCCGGGTAAATGCGTTTGGCGCCTCACCGGGGAATCGCTGCGCCGCGGGGCTCGAGTGTCGTGTCTCCGAAATCTGCGATAGGCCGGGGCGCAGCAAGCAGCGCCCCGGCAATGGGTTAAACGCGCGACTTATTGAGCAAATTTGCCGGACACAACACTAGAACCGGCTGCCGTAGTAATACTTCGTTTTCTTCGCCCAGTCGCTCTGCGGGTAGTTGCGGTGCAGGACTTCGAAGGCGGCCTTGGAGAATTTCACCGTTTCATCATCCGTGCAACCCCAGCGGCTGGCCATGACCGCAAGATGCAGCGCTTCGGGTACCAGGGGATTGCCGGGCTGGGCCGCGGCCCATTCCACGGCCACCGCCGCCAGATAGTTGGGGGCCGTGGGCACTGCCGCGAGCTCCTGATTTTCCTTTTCCGCAGCAGACAGGATGGCGGCATCTAGAAATGGCGGCGCTTCGACCTTGCCGCTCGAATACAAGGTTTGCAATGCCTGGCTCTCCCACTCATAGCCTGCGCGGTATCCATTGAAAGGGGAACCATAGACGGGAACTGCATCCGCCGTCTTACACCACCAATTATCGAGCCGATGATCCATCTCTCGCGGCAATTCGGCGGCCTGCTTTCGTTCCGGGCCGACCCAGACATACGGCGTGAGCGGCGGAAAACTGAGCATTGCATAGGCTGCGATGTAGCGCCGGGTTTCGGCAGTGCCGGCGGCGCGGTAATCGCGCAAAACGAACTTCATCGCCGGGGACACCCGCTCGGCTTCGCCGGCAAGAGAGAGGGCAACTTCATGCTTGCCCAGCAAGACCGCCCGGGTCCACGCCGCAAGCACCGCTGAGCGGTGCAAATGCTCCGGCAGCTTCTTGGACTCGATGAGTTCCACCATCTTCGCCAGCGGCGTTTGCTTGTTGAACACCGCCACGAAATCGGCGTCAAATTGCGGCAGGGCATCGGCGGTGGCCACAACTTCGTACTCGAAGCCGCTGCGCGCCGAGCGGGGTGCGAACAATGCCAGCTCGTTTACGTCCCTTGCCACTCTCATGCGCGCAGCGCGGAGCAGGTTCTGCGCGGATGGGTTTTGCGTGGCGGACGCGGCGAGCAGCACGTCGAGCCGCGCGCGCGCCTCGTTCAATTGCCCCGCCTCGATTTGCAGCCGCACCGCATGAAAAGCGGCAGTGGCAAACCCCGCCGAACCGGCCGCAATCTTTTCCGCGGCGCCGCGCAATGCCGCGGCGTCGGGATGCTTCGCGTCCACTTTGCCGACGGCGGCCACCAGCCATGGCGTGGACTTGGTTTCTTTCCAGCGCGCAATTGCATGGTCGCGGGCTTCCGGGGTTGAAGCCTGAAAGGTCAGGATCCAATCGGTCATTTCTTCATTCCGCAGCACAGACTCCTCACCGAGGAACCTGGCGCGCTGGGCGGCCCTCTCCGCGGGGTTGAGGAAAGGACCCGAGTCACCTGCTGCGTTATCCATGATCCGCGTGTAATCCACCAGGGCCTGCGCCTTATCTTCGTTGGCTTGTGGCGCGAGCAGGAGGGCCACCAGTTCCTTGCGGCGCTCCTGCGGGCGCAGGCGAATCATCACAAAGTTGAGTTGCCGCTGGGCCGGTCGGTGCATTTCCTTCTGTTGCGGATCGGCGAGAATGGCGCGCAGGCGACGCTCCGCCTCTTCCAGCGCGCCCTGTCCCTGTTGCAAGGTAGCTTTGCGGGTGAACGCGCGCGCGGCGAGATACGGGGCGAGAGCCTTCCACGGAGAAGCGGCGTCGCGCGCGATTTCATCGAAGCGTTGCGCCGCCTCCTCGAAGCGCATCGCGTAGAAATGCGCGGCCGCGATTTGATAGGCGCGATCGGCGCGCAACGCTGGATCCCAACCGCCTTCCGCGGGCGGTGGAATCTGCGCCGGGTCGCGGCCGTTGCAATTTGCGAATACCGCGTCTTGCGCTTTCAGCCATTCCTGGACTTGCGGGCTTTGTATTCCAAAATGCGCGACGCGCGCTTCCAGAACCGCCGCCGCGTTGCGGAACGCATCTTCCGGGCAATTCAGAAAGGTCCAGTAACCTGCTCCGACACGATACTCGTCACCCACCGACAGACTGCGGGATGGTTTCTGTGGCCCCCCCGCGGCTGCGTAGGTCTTCATCCGCGCTTCGGACCACTTGGCAAGCCAGGATGTGATCCTTCCGGTGGCATCCGTGGGGAGAGGAAGGATTGGGCTCGGGTTGTTCCAGTGTCCGGCGACCGCTTGCTGCTCGCCTGGGGTAAGAGGCGCGCCCGCCAGGTAGCGGTAGGCAACAAAGAGGTAGGCGCGGGCATAAGTCGGCTGGAGAACTCCAAGCTGGCCCTGATAGTAATTTTCCAGCGGCGCGTCGGGATGCACGATTCCCGTGAACACCAGCCGCATCGGTTCCGGCCCGCAGGCAAATGGCACAGGCGCGAGCAACAGTAGAACGATCAGTGCGACAGGGAATCGCAACCCAAAGCGAACTGAGAAATGCCGAAGCATAGGACGGTTCATTAGCGGACTCCCTCCATACCAGCGAATGCGCGCTCAGCGGACCAGGGACGAGGGTTCCAGAGGTACACGCGCCGGTCCGGCAGATTCGGCAAGGGTTCATTGGTGGCCACGCCACGACTGCTGCGGCAGAGCGGCGCGGAAAAATCGCCGCCGGTTTTCAAGTACAAGCGGATGGCGGTAGTTTCCGGACCCATTTGAAACAGCATGGGAACGGCTTCATCCACCGGCAGGCGGGTGAGCCACGGATCGCCCAGGCACCACGAGGCCAGCGCAGTGATGGAAAGAGGCTTATCGGGGGGCAGCGCGGCTCGCACGTCGGCCAGCAACCCGCTGTAGAATTCGCGGTCACTGAGACGGGCGTCGTAATCCACCTGCACCGCGCGGACGCCGGGCAGCTCGGCCATGGAAACGATGGCGGCGGCGATTTCGCGGCGCCGCTGGCGTGAGATCTGCGCGGCAGCTCCGGGGACGGATTCGATCCGCGCCACGGCCATCAGCCATGTCCCAGGGATAATCTGCAGGGGCTGCATGCGCGGCCGTACCTCCATATCCTGCGGGCCGATTAAGATTGTTTTTGCCAGGAATGCAACGCCGATTTTTTTCGGGTCGGCAAAACGCAAATCCTCGGGGCGTTCCCAAGCCCACAGGACGGTGTCCGGTGCGCCGCTCATGGTCGAGCGCCAAGGCCAACCCGTCGCGCGCCACAGGAACAAAACAGCAACGAAGCAGACTGCTAGTCCCGCTATGGGTGTGGCTAAGCGTTTACGCACCGTGTCTCCTCGCAGACGGGTCCGGCCATGAAATGTCCGGCCCCTGCCAACCATCCACCGATAACACAAGGCATCTTGCACGTGGTTCTCCATTTGGGGGGAGCGTGACTGGTTTGTAAAATCCTTGCTTTTGGACTAAGGACGGGTCTATACTTCCCCCCAGCCGCTATAAAGGTCGAAACTTTGAGTGGGCGCGAGCCCACTTTTTTGTTGGAGTTTTGGCGAGCTAGCGCCGGCCCGTAGGCCGGCATATTTGTCTGGGGCCGGATTGGGGCCCAGGGCGGCCGCAAAAGTATGGATTTGGACAAGATACGCGAAGCAGCCGAGCGGGTGGCGCGCTCGGAAGGCCTGGAAGTGGTGGATGTCGAGTGGAAAGTCGGGCGCGACCGCTTCCTGCGCGTCTATATTGATAAGCCGGAAGGCATCAGCCACAAGGACTGCGAAACGGTCAGCCAGCAACTGAGCGTGATCCTTGACGTGGAGGAATTGGTTCCCGGGCCGCGCTACACGCTGGAGATCAGTTCCCCCGGCCTGGATCGCAAGCTGATGAAGCCCGCTGACTACGAGCGGTTTGCCGGGCGGCTGGCCAAAATTTCGCTGAACGAGCCGGTGGAAGAGAAAAAGTTTTTCGAGGGCCGCCTGGCGGGTTTCGCCGACGGCCAAGTGAAGTTGCAGTTGAAGGACCGGGTGATTGAATTGCCCTACGCGGCCATTCGCAAAGCGAACCTGGTGGTGGAGTGGTAATTCTTGCCGTAATCCTGAGCCGGCCGAAGGAGGCGAAGGATCTCGATGAAGAGTTTTTGAGCCGAATCGGCAATCGAGATTCTTCGGACCAAAACCAGGGCCTCAGAATGACGAGGCTATTGCAACACGAAGCACTGAACACTGAACACTGGAAAATTGAATCATGGCAAGCATGCTGTACCAGACAATTGAGCAGATCAGCCGGGAAAAGCACATCGAACCGGAAGTGATCGTGGCCGCGCTGGAAGACGCGATGGCCGTCGCCGCGCGCAAGTATTACAAGACCGAGGAAAACCTGCGCGGCAAGTTCGATCCGCAAAGCGGGGAAATCCACGTGTTCGCCGTGCGCAGCGTGGTGGAAGAAGTCGCCGATCCCAAGCTGGAAATGACGCTGGACGAAGCGCGCAAGTTCGATCCCAAGGTCGAGGTTGGCGGCGAAGTTCTTTTCGCCAAGCCCACCGAAGTGCTGGGCCGCATCGCCGCGCAGACCGCCAAGCAAGTGATCATGCAGAAAGTGCGCGAGGCGGAGCGCGACACCATCTATAACGAGTACAACGGCCGCGTGGGCGAGTTGCTGAACTGCATGGTGAAGCGCGTGGAAGGCCAGGACGTGATCATGGACATGGGCCGCACCGAAGCGCGCATGCCCAAGCGGGAGCAATCGCGCCTGGAAACGTACAATGTGGGCGAGCGCCTGCGCTGCGTGATCAAGCTGGTGGAGCGCGCCGCCAAAGGCCCGCAAGTGATCGTCAGCCGCGCCGACGCCATGCTGGTGCAGCGCCTGTTCGAGATGGAAGTGCCGGAAATTTACGACGGCACGGTGCAAATCCGCGCCGCCGCGCGCGAAGCGGGCGAGCGCACCAAGATCGCCGTGGAAAGCCGCGACCGGGAAGTGGATCCGGTGGGCGCCTGCGTGGGCATGAAGGGCATGCGCGTGCAGTCCATTATCCGCGAACTGCGCGGCGAGAAAATCGACATCATCCCCTATTCCGACGAGACCGTGGCCTTCGCGCAGAAGGCCCTGAGCCCGGCTAAAGTGACCCGCGTGCAGATCGTGGACCCCGAAGAGCGGCGGCTCGAAGTGATTGTCGAAGATACGCAACTCTCGCTGGCCATCGGCAAGAAGGGCCAGAACGTGCGCCTGGCCAGCAAGCTGATCGGCTGGAACATCGATATCAAGAGCGAGGAAGAGAAGCGCCGCGAAATCGAAGAGCAGATGACCGCGCTGACCGCGCCGACCACGCCCCTGGATCAACTGGAAGGAATCGGCCCCAAGACGATCGAGAAGATCACCGCCCACGGCATCGGCTCGATCGAGCAATTGGCCGATATGACGCCGGAACAATTGATGGAAATTGACGGGATCGGCGAGAAAATGGTGGAGAAGATCCAACTCGCCGTCACGGCTTATTTTCAGAATCTCGAGGCGCAGCAGGCTGCGGAAACCGAAGCCGCCGCCGCGGCTGCCGAGCAAGGCGCGGCGGCCGGCCAGGCAGTTGCAGAAGAAACCGCCGTGACTTCAGAAGCGGCGGCGAATCCCGATTCCGCCGAACCGGCGACGGAGTCCGCCGACGGTTCCGAAACGGCCGCGGAAAACAGCGCGCCGGCAGGCGAGGAAAAGGAACAATAACCCTGGATGTCTAAGGCAAACCAAATCCGCATTAACGACCTGGCCCGCGAACTTGAGGTCAAGGCCAAGGTCATCCTTGAACTGCTTCCTGGTTTGGGTGTTGCTGAGAAGAAGACTCACTCGAGCTCGATTGAAGTTGACGTCGCCGAAAAAGTCCGCCGCAAGCTGGCCGGACATGAAGAGCCCGAACCCGCTCCTCCGCCGGTGGCGGCGAAACCGGCCCGTCCTGAAGCGAAGCCGGCGGCCCCGCCCGTGGCCGCGCCAGAAAAACCCGCGACTCCAACGTCGGTTGCGCCGGCAAAACCTGTGGCGCCTGCTGCTGCGCCCCCTGTTGCAGCGAAGCCCGCGGCTCCAGTTTCTGCGACGCCCACTGCGGCCAAGCCCGCGCCGAGCCCTGCCGCTCCGGCGAAGCCTGCCGCACCAGCGGGAATGCCGCCTGCCGCGCGTCCACCTGCTGTGCCTCCTGCTGCCGCGCAGCAGAAGCCTGCCGCTGCGCCCGCAAGCGCAAAGCCTCCGGCTCCGCAGAAACCTGTTCCGGGCAGGCCCATCGTGCAGCGGCCAAAGATTTCGTCGCCGCCGCCGAAACCGATTTTCAATAACGATCAGCCGATTCAGAAACTCGGACAGCGGCCGCAGCCCGGTGCTCGCCCTTCAGGTCCATCGGGCCGGCCGAGCTTTCCGCCGCGTCCAGGCGGTGGACGCCCCGGCTCGCCCGGTCAGTTCCCACCGCGTTCGGGCATGCCCCCGCGTCCCGGCATGCCGCCGCGCCCCGGCGGAGGTGGCCGTCCCGGTTCGGTGCCGCCGCCCCCTGAACCCGGCAAGCCGATTTATCAACGCAAGCCGCAACGCGGGCGTCATGCGGTTGACAAGAAATTCGATGAGGGCGAGCGCCGCCTGCATCCGGTGCGTTCGCGTACGGGGATGGGACGCGGCGCCGTCGCCGCGATTCCTGTCGCTGCACCGGTACCGCGCGAGCCGCGCGAAATCAGTTTTACCGAAGGCGTCACGGTTCGCGAGCTTTCGGAAAAACTCGATGTGCGCGCCAAGGAACTGCTGAAGGTGCTGGTGGATCGGGGCATTTTTGCCACCATCAACCAGCCGCTCGATACGCCCACCGCCACGCAACTGGCTGAAGCGTTCAATGGCGTGGTCACCGTGCTCACCTTTGAAGAGGACGCGGTGATGGAAGTGGCTCGGGAAGAAAAGGCCGAAGACCTGCACCCGCGCGCGCCCGTCGTCACCGTCATGGGTCACGTGGATCACGGCAAGACCAGCCTGCTCGACGCTCTGCGCGAAACCAAAGTGGCCGATGGCGAAGCCGGCGGCATCACCCAGCATATCGGCGCGAGCGAAATCCAGCATGGCGCCCGGCGCGTGGTGTTCATTGATACGCCGGGCCACGAGGCGTTTACGCGAATGCGCGCGCGCGGCGCGAAAGTCACCGACATCGTAACCCTGGTGGTGGCCGCTGACGACGGCTTGATGCCGCAAACGCGCGAAGCGATTGACCACGCCCGCGCCGCCAAGGTGCCCATCATCGTCGCGGTGAACAAGATTGATAAGCCGGAAGCACAGCCCGAACGCGTCAAGCGGCAACTGACCGAGGCCGGCTTGATGCCGGAAGAATGGGGCGGCGATACGGTGGTAGTGGAAGTATCCGCCAAACAGAAGAAGAACCTCGACCGCCTGCTGGAAATGATTCTGCTTGTCGCGGACCTGCGCGAGTTGAAGGCCAATCCGCTGGCGCCTGCCGCCGGTACCGTGCTCGAATCGCGTGTGGATCGCGGACGCGGCCCGGTGGCCACGGTGCTGGTGCAGAACGGCACGCTGAAGACGGGAGACTTCTTCCTGTGCGGCGCGGTGTTCGGAAAAGTGCGCGCCATGTTCGATTACCGCGGGCAGAGCGCGAAACAGGCCGGCCCTTCGACTCCGGTGGAAGTGCTTGGCTTGCAGGGCGTGCCCGAAGCCGGCGACCACTTCCAGGTGACCGACGAAGCCAAGGCCCGGCACATCACCGACTACCGCCAGGCCAAACGACGCGAAGCCGCGCTGGCCCGCACCGGCGGAGCGCGCATCACCCTCGACCAACTGCACGAACAGCTCAAGACCGGCGAGGTCAAGGAATTGCCCATCGTGCTGAAGTGCGACGTGCAGGGTTCGGCGGAAGTGCTGAGCGAAATGCTGCCGAAACTTTCCACCGAGCAGGTGAAGCTGAAGATTATTCACTCCAGCGTCGGCGCGGTGGCGGAAACCGACGTGAACCTGGCGGTGGCCTCCGGCGCGGTCATCATCGCCTTCAACGTGCGTCCCGAGCGCAAGGCGGCCGAACTGGCGCAGCAGGAAAGCGTGGACGTGCGCCTGCACACCATCATTTACGAATTACAGGATGAATTGAAAAAGGCCATGGCTGGCTTGCTGGCGCCGGTGATCAAGGAGACCTACATGGGCCGCGCCGAAGTGCGGAACACCTTCCGCATCAAGGGCGTGGGCATGATCGCCGGCTGCTACGTGCAGGATGGGCAGGTGAAGCGCAACGCTGAAGTGCGCGTGCTGCGCGATAACGTGGTGATCTATACCGGCAAGATCGCGTCGCTGCGCCGCTTCAAGGACGATGCCAGCGAAGTCAGCGCCGGCTTCGAATGCGGCATCGGCGTCTCCAATTTTGCCGACGTGAAGGTCGGCGATATTCTTGAATGCTTCTCGATGCAGAAGGTATCTGCTGCCGAAGCGGGAGCCTGAAACAGTGGCTAGTGGCGGGTGGTTAGTGGACAGGTTCTTCTCGCCACTAAGCGCTAGCCACTAGCCACTTTGTTTATGCCGATTGGCCTGCTGATTCTCGAAATCGGAATTCCGGATGCGCACTCGCTGAAGGATAAGCGCCAGGTGCTGCGCAGTTTGAAGGACCGGCTCCGCCACCGGTTTAATGTCGCCGTGGCCGAGCTGGATCACCTGGACGTATGGCAATCAAGCACCATCGGCATTGTGACCATTTCCAATTCCGCGGCGCACGCCACGCAGCAACTGGAAACGGTGCTGGCCGACGCGGAAAAATTGCTGGAGCGCTGCCTGGTTTCACATGATATCGAGGTTCTATAACGCGAAGTTAGGAAGCAAGGATGTACGGAAGTAAGGAGCAAGCGCAATTGCTTTCCTTACCTCCCTGCTTCCAACCTCCTTGCATCTTCTTTTGTCTATGACGGTTGCTGGACACAGACACGAACGCATCGCTGAAGAAATTCACCACGAAGTGGGCGCCATGCTTGCCGGGGAAATGGCCGATCCGCGCCTGGAAGTTTCGATCATGGTGACCGAGGTGCGCGTCACCCCGGACTTGAAGAACGTGCGCATCTTCGTGCGCATTGACGCGGAAGAAAAGGAGCGCAAGGCGGCGATGAAGGGGCTCGAAGCTGCTTCCGGCTTCATCCGGCGCGAACTGCTGGAGCGCCTGCGCCTGCGCCGCAGCCCGGAAATTCATTTCACGCTCGATGCCACCGATGAAAAAGCGGCGCGCATCGAGCAGCTCTTGAAAGAAGCGAAGAAAGCAACCTCCGATTGAGCGGTTGAAGTTCAATCTTGCGACGGGCCAGCGCCCAGGCCGCGTGTGCGTACGCGGGTCGCAAATGCAAATCCCATGCCTCGCAAGCAAAAACCGGCCTTGTTCGATGGCGCGCTGTTGCTGCACAAGCCGCGCGGCCTCACCTCGCACGACGTGGTGGATGCGGCGCGGCGCGCGCTGGGTTTCCGCCAAATCGGCCACCTGGGCACACTCGACCCGCTGGCTACCGGGGTGCTCGCGCTGCTGCTGGGCAAGGCCACGCGGCTGGTGCAGTTCTATGCCGGGCGGCGCAAACGCTACGACTTTGCGGTGCGCTTCGGTTTCGCCACAGATACCTACGATTCGGAAGGGGCCGCGCAGGGTCCGGATACCGCTCCGGCGCTGGCGCGCGACCAAATCGAGCCGCTGCTGGCGCACTTCGCCGGAAAATTCCTGCAAACGCCGCCGCCGTATTCCGCCAAGAAGATTCACGGCCGGCCGGCGCACGAACTGGCCCGCAAGAACGAGCCGGTGGAGCTGAAGCCGGTGGAAGTGGAAGTGTACGAATGCCGGCTGCACGATGTGGCGGGCGCGGTGGCGCGGCTCAGCGTGGAATGCGGCTCCGGCACGTACATCCGCTCGATTGCCCACGATATGGGCCAGCGCCTCGGTTGCGGCGCGCACCTGATGGAAATCACCCGCACCGCGGTTGGCGAATTCACGCTCGATCAATGCGTCACGCTGGAAGAATTGGACGCGGCGGCGAGAGCCAGCGACCTCGCGCGGCTGATTCTGCCCATGGAGCGGCTGCTGCCGGAATTGCCCAGCGCCACCGTGCTGCCGGCCATCGAGCACCGCGCGCGCCACGGCGCCAGCTTCACCATTCCGCTCGCGCAAATTCAGCCCGGGCGCGTGGTTCTGCCGCAGGGCGCCACCAGCCAGCTGGATTCCGGCGAGTGGAAGCCCGCGCGCCTGCGCGTCTTCAATCAGCAAGGCAAGCTCATCGCCCTCGCCGAAGCCGTCGTGCCCCGCACGTATCGTCCGGTCGTGGTCTTTGACGCCGCCCCGTGAACCGTCTTTTGCCGCCTGCGAATTTGCAAATACCGAAGAACAGCCTCCAACTGCAGGAAACTCTGCGGGCAATCGCCTCAGCGCAGACAGGCCGCTTCTTCCTGCGAGGTCGCTTCATTACCGTTGGCATTCCTCATCGGAAGTCCCTTTCAACCGATCAAGGGTTGACGCTGGGCCTTCGGGCGGTGGATCCGCCGGGGGCGGCGACGAGGGTGCGGTCGGCGCGCGGCGTCAGGCGCAGGCGGCGCGGAGTGATGAAGATGAGCAGTTCAGTTTCGCGCGCCTCCTTATCGCGCTTGCGGGTGGCGGGGCCGGGCAGCAGGTATTGCGAAAGGCCGGGGGTGCCGCGCAGGGAAAGCGTTTCATCGCGCTGCACGATGCCGGCGACCACGGTGGTTTCGCCTTCCTTGAGCCGCACAGTTTCTTCCAGGGTGCGGTTGCTGATCACCGGCAGGCCGTTGAACGATTCTCCCGAGCGGCTGCGAATTTCCACGCTCAAATCCAGCGTGACTTCGTTGGCCGGGTGCATGTGCGGCGTGGCGCGAATCTTCAGCCCCAATTCCTCGAATTGAAAAGCGGGGTAAGGCTGCTGCGCGCCTTGAAAGCCGCCGGGCGGCGAAAAGGTGCTGGTGTTGAGAATCACGGTGACGTTGTCGCTCAACTCGTTGGCGATGGCCAGGTCAATGCGCCCGTCGGCATTGAAGTTTCCCGCGGCCAGCGCGGTTGGCCCATTGCCCGACCCCAGGTCGGCGCGCAGGCCGAGCGTGCCGTCGCCATTGCCCAGCAGCAGAGAAATGGAATCGTTGGAGTTGTTGGCGGTGATCACGTCGATGGTGCCGCTGCCGTCGAAATCCGCGGCAAACACATCGCGGGGTCTGGGCCCGGTGCCGAACTCGGTGCTGGTGAAGGTGCCATCGCCATTGCCCAGCAGGATGGAGACCGAATCGCCGCCCTCGTTGGCGACCACCAGATCCTGATGGGAATCAGCGTTGATGTTGACGGCCACCATACCGCGCGGCGCGGTTCCCACCGGAAAAGTCTGCGCGCTGGAAAAAACGCCATTGCCCGCGCCCAGCAGAACGGTGACTTCGTTGGAAGTCTGATTGGAGACGGCGACGTCGAGAAAGCTGTCGCGGTCGAAATCAAAGAGCGCCAGCCCGATCGGCCCGGCGCCCACGGTGAAGTCCGCGCGCGTATTGAACGCGCCGGTGGAATTGCCCAGCATGACGGAGATGGTGTTGGAGCCGAAGTTGGCCACCACCAGGTCAATGCTGCCATCGTTATTCAAGTTTCCAGCGGCCACGGCGCGCGGCCGTGAGCCGACAGGGAAGGCGGTGGCGGCGCCGAAGCCGCCCGTGCCATCGCCCAGCAGCACGCTGATGGTGTCGTCCCCTTCGTTGGCGGTGACGATGTCCAGGTCGCCGTCGGAGTTGAAATCACCCAGGGCCACCGATGCGGGAGAAAGGCCCACGGCAAAATTCGCCGGCGCGCCAAAGGTCCCGTCCACATTGCCGAGCAGCACGGAAACCGTGTTGGAGACCTGGTTGGCGACAATCAGATCCAGGGCGTTGTCGCCGTTGACGTCGAAAGCGGCGATCGCCGATGGCCCGTCGCCGGCTGCAAAATCCTGCCGCGGAACCACGCCCCCCCCGGGCACGCCGGGAATCGGCGTGGAAATATTGGAGGAAAGCACCGAGTAGTTGATGGGATAGCGCTCGCCGATAAAGAAGGAGGCCGGCTGGCCATCTTCGGAGCGCAGCAGAACGCGGCGCGCGGTGCGGAAAACGCTCATCGCCTGGGAAAATTCCGCCGAAGCGCCCGGCAAAGTGGCGAGACCCACCGTGCGCCCTCCGCCGAACGCGATCAGCGGCGGTACCAGACCGCCCAGGCTGCTGGCGGCGCCGGTGCCGAAGATGCGTTGCAGCAATGCGGCCAGATCGCCGAAGGACTGCTGGGGATTTTGCAGGCGGCGCAAATCGTCGGGGCTGATGCTGAACAGTTGCGCCTGGGAGGGCGGCAGTAGCCCCAGGCGCAGCGCGTTGCGGCGGTCCACTTCCGCGAAGGTCATCTCGAGCATCACCTCTCCGCGGCCCTGCTCGAATTCCTGCACCAGGGCGGTGGCCAGGGCCACCGTATCGGGGGAATCGCGGATCGTGAGGGTGCGGCTGCGGGTGTCCAGTTGCACGCGGCGGATATCGAGGATGTCGCGCAGCACGCGGATCAATTCGGTCATGCGCTCGTTGGTGGCTGAAGCCGGCAGCGTCAGGGTGCGCACCACGCTCGGTTCGTACTCGCGGCGGCGCTGCTCGGTGTCGTCGGTGACGAAGAAAGAGCGGTCGCTGATGGGCAGCCAGTAGGTGTCGGTCTGTTTGGCCAGCACGTTCAGCGCGGTCAGCGCGTCCACGCCGGGCAACCGGATTTGCAACGAGCGGCTGCGGATGCCGTCATCGAAAGTGGCCGTGAGGTTAAACAGCCGCGCCACTTCTTCGTACGCGCTGCGTGTGTTGCCGCGGAAGTTGATGTCCTGGGTCTGCCGGGTCAGGCGCAGTTGCGGCTGGCCGTCGTTGGGCTCTTCCCGGATGCGCACTTCGCGCGAGGCAATCGAGCGCAACTGGCGCAGCCGGTCACGCGCAATCTGATAGCTGGGGTCGAGCGCCAGGGAAGCGCGCAGCTCCAGAATGGCAAGGTCGAGTTGCCCGCTGGCCGCCGCGGCCTCCGCGCGCTCCACGTGCTCCTGCGCGATGCGGAACTTGGCCAGCTCCCGCGCCAGCGCATACTCGGATTTTTCCGGATGGAGCCTGGCGGCTTCCGCATAGTTCGCAAAAGCCAGATGCCACTGGGCGTCGCGCTCGGCGGCGCGCCCGGCCTCGAAAAGCTGTTGCGCCTGCCGCGCGGCTTCAGGGGAAACCGCGGGAGCAGCCGGCTTGGCCTCCTCCGGCCTCTGCGCGCCGGCCTTTGCCGGAGCCGGGGCCGGCTGCTGCCGAAGACTCAGGCCGTGGACGCACAAGGCGCTACCCAGTAGCACCAGGCTGGCGAATCGAACTGTGCGAACGCTGCGCAAAGGACTTCCATTCTAATCGAGAACCGCAAGGGCACATCTTTAGATTGCCCGGATGCAGCAAGCGCCAAGCAATAGACGTCGCCAACCAAGCCCCAGGTGGGCGCCGGACGGGTGCTTGCCGCGCCCTTCGGCTCATCCAAGGTTTCCAGCCGGCCTGCCGGACGGGTTGCACAAGGAGGGGGAGTGGGGTATAATGTCACTTGCAAATGAGTTGCAACTAGAATGCAACTCGCTTGCAGAAAAAACTCATGTTCTCCGCTTTCATCATTGCCCTGCGCGAGGGCGTCGAAGCCGCCCTGGTGGTGGGTATTGTCCTGGTCTATCTTGATCGCACTGGCCGCAGCCAACTAGCCCGCTTCGTCTGGGCGGGAGTGGCCACGGCCGCGCTGGTCAGCTTTGCCGGCGCCTACGGGCTGGAAAAGCTGGGTTGGAACCAGGAAGGCTTTGAAGGCGCCTTGATGCTGGTGGCGGCCCTGTTCGTCGTGACCATGATCGTGTGGATGCGCCGGGTGGCGCGCACGCTGCGCAAAGAAATCGAAAAGAAGGTGGAATCTTACGCGCAACAGCCGGCCATGATGGCCGGGCTGGGGCTGGCCGCCTTTGTCTTTTTCATGATTCTGCGCGAAGGCGTGGAATTAGTAGTGATTCTGCGGGCCGTGGAAGCTTCGAGCAGCGGCGTGGCCATCTGGGCGGGAACGTTGCTGGGCCTGGGACTGGCCATTGCCACCGGACTTTTCTTCTTCAAGGGCACGCTGAAGATCCCCCTGGACCGCTTTTTCACGGTGACCAGCGCCATCCTGCTGGTGGTGGCCGTGCAGCTGACAATTACCGGCATCCATGAACTGAGCGAAGCGCAGTGGATTCCCTCGAGCGAGCGGGAAATGGCCATTGTGGGCCCGGTGGTGCGCAACGATATTTTCTTTTTCGTTGTGGTGCTGGGCGTGGCCGCGCTGGTGGTGCTGCGTGAATGGCAACGGGCGCGATCGGGCGCCGCGCCGGGGCCGGAAGCGCACGGAGCCGACCGCCGCCGTCACGAATGGGAAATGCGCCGGCACCGTCGCTGGACGTTTGCCGGGGCGGTTGCTTTCGCCGCGGTGGTTGTGGTGCTGGCTGCGGATTACCTGCAGGCGCGGGCGCACGCGGCGCCACCCGAGGCGCGCGACATCGCGGCGCAGGGCGACGTGGTGCGCATCCCGATGGCGGATGTTTCTGATGGCACCTTGCATTTTTTCAATGCGGACGCTGCCGGCACGTCCTATCGCTTCATCGTGATCCGCAAGCCGGGCGGCGAATTCGGCGTGGCGCTGGACGCCTGCCTGATCTGCGGGCCCAAGGGTTACCGTCAGGACGGGTTGAACGTGATTTGCCGCAATTGCGACGCCGCGATCTACATTCCTTCCATCGGGGACGCCGGGGGGTGCAACCCGATTGGCTTGCCTTCCCGTACCGAGGGCGGCGAAATCGTTGTCGCCGTGAAAGCCTTTCAGGAAGCCGCGACGCTGATCAAGAAGTAGGTCAGAACACCGTACCTGGAAAAAAGCCGCTCCGCCGTGAGTTAAGTCGGGGTCCAGGATTCGAGGATGGCTTCATCCGGAGTTGATGCCTAAGTTCCCATGTTCTTCCGCATCCTAGGCGATTCATTCGCGCGCAACCCTCGACGCAAGCTGCTGGCCGGCTCGGCGCTGGCCCTGGGCATGGCTGTGACCACGGCCACGCTGGCGGTGATGCTGGACGTGAGCGACCGGCTGGCGCGGGAATTTCGCGCCCTGGGCGCGAACCTGCTGGTGACCGCGCAAGGCGATACGCTGCCGCTGGAAATCGGCGGCGTGGATTACCGCCCGGTGGATGACGGGGCGTTCCTCAACGAAGCCGACCTGGGAAAACTGAAAACAATCTTCTGGCGCTTGAATATCGTGGGCTTCACGCCGTTTCTGGAAGTGCCGGTGGAGATCAGCCACGACGGGCGCACCGCCCGGGCCACTTTGCTGGGTACATGGCGGAAGCATTCGGTGGAAGTTCCCAAAAGTGGTGGCGAAGTTTTCTCAACCGGCGTGGACCTGACGCACCCCTGGTGGAAGGTGGAAGGGGAATGGTTCGCGAAAGAAACCGCCGGCCGCGCCGAAGCGGTGGTGGGGATTGCCCTGGCTCGCCGCACGGGAATCCGAGCGGGAGAAACTCTCACGCTGCGCGCCTCGGGCAGGGAAATAACCTTGCGGGTAAGCGGTTTGCTCGCCACAGGCGAGCGGGAAGAAGATGCGGTGATCGTTCCGCTGGCGCTGGCGCAGGAAATTTCCGGCCGGCAAGGGCAGTTCCGCCGCCTGCTGGTGAGCGCGCTGACCAAGCCCGAGGACGATTTCGCGCGGCGCAATCCCAAGAGCATGACTCCGGAAGAATTCGACCGCTGGTACTGCACGCCCTACATTTCCGCCATCGGCCACCAGATCAAGGAAGTGCTGCCGGGCACCGAGGTGCGCGCGATTCGCCGCGTGGCCGATAGCGAAGGGCAGATTCTCGGCCGGGTGAGCGGGTTGATGTGGCTGGTGACGCTGGCGGCGCTGGCCGCAGCGGTGCTGGCGATTGGCTCGACGTCGGCGACGACGGTACTCGAACGGCGCAGCGAGGTGGCGCTGATGCGGGCGTTGGGCGCGGGCAGCGGCATGGTCGCGGCCCTGTTTCTGGCGGAGCAAATCCTGCTGGCGTTTATCGGCGGGCTGCTGGGCTGGGGAATTGGGCTGGGATTGGCGCACGCGGTAGGACGGAGCGTGTTCGGGCTGGCGCCCGAATTCCGCTGGACGATGCTGCCGCTGGTGCTGATCATCGCCGCTTGCGTGGCGTTGCTGGGGAGTTTTGTGCCGTTGCGCCGGGCCGCGAAATTCGCGCCGGCGCCGATCCTGCGGGGCGAATAGAAATGTTCTGGCGGATTTTACTGCAAATGGTTCGCGTGGGGCGGACGCGGCTGCTGCTGGCGCTGGCGGCGGTGGCGAGCGGAGCCGCAGTGTCGTCCGCGCTGCTGAACATTCATTTCGATGCGGAGCGCAAGCTGACGCAGGAGTTCAACACCCTGGGCCCGAACGTGGTGGTCTCTGCCCGGCAGCAGCCGGGGGATGCGGCGCAGCCGCTGCTCGATGAATCGGCCTTGGATGTGTTGCGGATTCAGGGCGGGAACGCGGTTCAGCTTTACCCGCATTTGTATTTTGTTGGGCGCGTGAACGGCGCGGCGGTGATTGTCGCCGGGCAGGAAATGGCCCCCGGGACCTGTGGTGTTGGGCGCAAGGCTGCCCGCGCGCTGCGCCTGGAATCGAAGGCAAACTTCTCGATCGCCTACGGCGGGCGGCAAATGAGTTGCACCGCGACAGTCGTCCCGGAAACAGGCGGGCAGGAAGACAACCAGGTAAGCGCCGGCTTGCGCGAGACGCAGGAATTGATCGGGCGTCCGGGAAAATTATCGCTGATCCGCATCCGCGTGACCGGCCAGCCGGCGGCGATTGCCGCGGCCGTGCAGAAGTTCGCGCAGGCACTGCCGGACTTGGACGTGCAGCCGATCCGCCAGATTGCCGAGGCGGAAGGGCAGATCCTGGGCCGGATACGCGGGCTGATTGTTGCCACGGTCGCGCTGATTCTGGCGCTGACCGCGCTGTGCGTGCTGAGCGCAATGACCGCGCTGGCCATGGAGCATCGCCGCGACGTGGGCCTGATGAAAGCGCTGGGCGGTGACATGAACCGCGTGTTGCGCCTGTTCATCTGCGAAATCGCCGGCATCGGCGTGGCCGGCGGATTGCTGGGCTGGGCGGCAGGCGTGGCGCTTTCGGCCTGGGTGGGCGTGCGCGTATTTGGCACGACCATCGCGCCGCGCGCGGAAGTCCTTCCGCTGATCCTGGCGTTGATGACCGCAGTCGCGCTGGCCGGGGCGTTTCCGCTGCGGCTGCTGAGCCGCGTGCGGCCCGGAGTGATTCTGCGCAGCCAGTAGTGGCAAGGGCGGATCTCAGATCCGCAAAAAAAAAGAGAAGGGAAAATCGGCTAACAGGCTGCTGAAAAAGTCCCAGAGCCGCCATTCGGAGGAGTCACGGCGCAGCCGGGACGAGGAATCTGCATTTTCCTGTGGAGTTTGCTGAAATGCAGATCCCTCGCTTCGCTCGGGATGACACCTCAGGGAATTTTTCAGCACCCTGCTAAGGACCGGCCTCTACACATGGGCGCTCTGGTACAAGTCGAGAATCTGGTGAAGCAGTACGGCGGGGTGCGCGCGCTGGACGATGTTTCGTTCGAAGTGAATGCGGGCGAGTGGATCGCCATCATGGGACCTTCGGGCTCGGGCAAAACCACGCTGATCAATATTCTCGGCGGGCTCGATCAGCCCAGCGCCGGGCGCGCCCTGGTAGATGGCGTGGACATCGCCGCGGCGCGGGAGGAGGATTTGACCCGCTACCGCGCGGAGAAGATCGGCTTCATCTTTCAGCAGTTTCACCTGGTGCCGTTTCTGACGGCGCTGGAAAACGTGATGCTGGCGCAATATTTTCACAGCATCACCGACGAGGCGGAAGCGCGCGAAGCCTTGCAGCGCGTGGGGCTGGGCGACCGCGCGACGCACCTGCCGGCGCAGCTTTCCGGCGGCGAACAGCAGCGCGTGGCCATCGCGCGCGCGCTGATCAATCACCCCCGGGTGATTCTGGCGGACGAGCCGACCGGCAACCTCGACGAAGTCAACGAAGAAATCGTGGTGAACCTGCTGCGCGAATTGCACGCGGAAGGGCACACCATCCTGCTGGTCACGCACGATGCCGCCATTGGCCGCCTGGCTGACCGGCGCATTGACCTGGTGCATGGACGGCTCTCGCAAATCACCGTGGTGAGCGCGGAAGACGAAGAACGCTTCGACCACCTGCTCGAGCAAATCTGGATTTGCGGCGAAGAGGATACAGTGGCGCGGCTGGACCGGGTGCGCGCGCGCGGCGGCGACCCGGTGCACATGCTGCGCCGGATGGCCGCGCTCCACCTGGTGGAAGTGCACGGAACCGAAGTGCTCTTTACCGACCGCGGACGCCAGCGCGCCCGCGACGTGATCCGTCGCCACCGGCTGGCCGAGCGCCTGTTCCGCGATACCTTCGCGGTCGAGGACCCGGTGGCCAATTCCCAAGCCTGCAAATTCGAGCACATCATCAGCCCGGAACTGGATGAGAAGATCTGCACGTTTCTCGGACATCCGCGTACCTGCCCGCACGGCAACCCCATTCCGCTGGGCCCCTGCTGTACGAACGGCAAGGCCGCGATTGCAACACCGAGTAACTGAAGAGAATTTGCAGTTCTCCCTCTTCCACCGAGATTTGTGATTGCCCAGGGCTAACCCTCATTTCTCACAAGTGTTCGAACCGCAAGGCGAGGTCACTGCGAAAAGCGCATGCACCAGCGCGTTTTCCTGCCGGAAAGTCCGTCATTGTGAGGAACGGTTCCGATTCGGTGCGAAGCGCCGAATCGGGTGACGAAGAACCTCGAATCCCAAACTTGCGCACCCCGGGGCATCGAGATTCTTCGGCCAAAAGCGGGCCTCAGAATGACGGGGTTGTGAGCGGAGAAACGAATCGTTGTGTCCGCATTCCACCCATCTCGGTTGAAGGCTCGCGAAAAATACGGGATAGACCCGCTTCTATTCTGAGTTAGGATTGACCGGATGCCGATTCCCATCGATTCGCGCAGCAAGCCCACAGACGTCCAGGTACACGTTTCGACCGGAGCGGGCGTGGATATCCGCTGGGCAGATGGACACCTGAGCCACTACGAGTTCAGCTACCTGCGCGACGAATGCCCGTGCGCGACGTGCAATGACGAACGCGGCAAGAAGGCGGCCCTGCCCGCGGCGAGCAGCGGACCGTTGCTGCCGATTTTCAAGCCCGCGGCCAAAGCGCAAGCGGCCAAGCCGGTGGGCCATTACGCGCTGCAAATCGAATTCAGCGACGGGCATTCCGCCGGCATTTATAGCTATGACTATCTGCGCGACATCTGTCCCTGCGCGGAATGCAAAGCGGCGCGCTAGCGGCCCCGCGCCGCTTGAGGGTCCGGCGGTTTGCCACGCGGCCCGGCTACCCGCGAGCGCCATCCATCATGAGTTTTGCCACCACGCCGTAAGCGGCCGCCCATGCCTGGTTTAGTTCCGCGGACCAGGCGGGTCCGGAGGTTTTCTCCAGCGCCGCCAGCAGGCATTCCCCCACGGCCGGATAGTGCTGGTCCATGGTTCCGTAGGCCACGTGCATGCGTCCGAGTCCCTGCAAGTAGGGCGCGAGGTACTCCGGCCTGTCCACATGGGTCACAATCAGGGAAAGAGCGCGAAGAAGCTTGTTCTTCTGCTCGCCTATTCTGGACGTATCAAAAAGCGGCTTCACTTGCGGATAGCGCGTAAACAACAGCTCGTAGAAATTCGCAACCAACTCATCCGCCTTGGGGCTGACGGCTTTGAACGATTCCCGCAAAAGATCCACGCGAATGGCCGGCGTTTCGACAGCAAAAGCCTCTGGCATATTGCGCTCCTGGCCTGTTTATCGGCAGGGAAGCGCAATCGCCTTAGCGCCGTTGCGGAAAACTTCGGGAACGCCGCTTACCAGATTCCCGGCAGGATGCGGTACGGCACGCGTTGCGCGTATTCGCGATAGCCTTCCAGTTCAGCGAAGAGCAGGGATTCTTCTACCCGCAAGCGGCGCAGAAACAGGTACAACCCGCCCAGCAGGGCGGGAAGCGCGGAAACGATCGATCCCAGGGCGATTCCGCTCAGAGAAAAAAGCGCGATGGCGGCGGCGTAGCCCGGATGGCGGATGTATTGATAGGGGCCGCCGGTGATCACCTTGTGCCCGCGGTCGCGTTGAATGCGCGCCACGGAAGAAAAGAAACGATTGGTTCGCACCGCCCAGAAGGAAAGTCCCAGCGAGAAAGCCATGCCCAGCAACGCCGCTCCCTGCACTGCCGCGGGAACTACGTCGGACCAATGAAAACGGCCCACATCCAGGCCGGCGATGATCCAATGGGCGGTCAACAGCAAGCCCGCGTCTCGGCGCAGGGTGAGATCTTTGCCGCCCGGGCCAGGCTTCATGCGCTCCTTCATCAAGTCCTGGTCTGGAGCGATTGCCGCAGACAGAAAGAAGAAAGCGTAAAGGCCGATATAGGCGCGAAAGAAAAACAAGTCCGTGCGGCCGGCAGCTCCGAAAAGAACCAGGCAAGCCAGGGCCACAAAGGCCAGCACTCCCAGAAAGCCGCGCAAGGCCATGCTCATCGAGTGCTCCCCGCGTCAAGGAACCAGAAAAGGAGCAGGCCGGCGAGGACTTGCAGAAGCAGGTGAAGGGCCCAAGGATAAAGCCGTTGCATCATACCTCCAAGTTAACTAAGATTAAGCAATGAGATTAATCAACATTAACACAAGTTGTCAAGAGCAATGTGCAGGGCCTGCCGCGCTGTGGCTTTCCTCTCACTTGCGGCCGAACACGTCTTTCAGCAGGGTGGTCACCCGGGCGGCGGGGTTCTTGCGGATTTTCTTTTCCTCTTCCGCGACCATGTAGAACAGGCCGTCGAGCGCCTTGCCGACGATGTACTGATCCACATCCAGCGTCTGCGCTTTAAGGAAAGGAATCGCCTGGGCTTTGGCGGTGAGGTCCTTATATTGCCGGGTCACGCCCACCTCCTCGGTGGCTTTTTGGACGATGGGCGTGAAGGCGGTGGTCAGGCTGGCGGTGGTTTTGGATTTGAAGTACTCCGTGGCGGCGGTGTCGTTCCCGCCCAGTATCTTCCTGGCGTCGTCGAAAGTCATCTGCTTGATGGCGCCGATGAAAATATCTTTTGCCAGCGGCGCAGCCTTCTCCGCGGCGCGGTTCATGCTCAAAACGAACTCATCCACCTTCGCGCCCTGCCCGATGCCGCGCAAGCCCTTTTCCAGGGTACGCATTTTTTCCGGCATCAGGATTTTGATGGCTTCGTTTTTGAAATAGCCATCCACTTTACTGGTTTCCTTGACGGCGTTGCCGGTACCGATTTGCAACGCTTCCTTCAGCCCATTGGCGATTTTCTCGGTGCTGGGCGACGCTTTGCCCAGCCCCAGCGCGTCACTGATCCTGCTTTGCGCCGCCCCGAGGCTGGCCAACAGCAGCAGCGAAACTGCGAGCTTCACAATCGTTCTCATGGCAACTCCTCCGGAGCGCGGCGGCCCAGCGCGGCAAATCTAGGCTCTCAGTTCCGCGGTGCAATGGGCGCAGCGGGTGGCTTTGATGGCAATCGCGGAAAAACAGAACGGGCAATCTTTCGTTGCCGGGGCCGCCGGGGCCGCGGGGGCTTCCCGCTTCAGGCGGTTCACCTGACGAATCAGCAGGAAAATGGCGAAGGCTACGATCAGAAAATTGATCACGTGATTGAAGAACATCCCGTAGTTGACGGTGGCCGCGCCGGCCGCTTTGGCCGCAGCCAGCGAATCGTAACTCTTGTCGGTCAAGTTCAAGAACAGGTTGGAAAAGTCCACCTTTCCGATCAGCAGGCCCAGCGGCGGCATCAGGATATCTTCCACGAAGGAAGTGATGATTTTTCCGAACGCGGCGCCGATAATAATGCCCACGCCCATATCCAGCACGTTGCCACGCATTGCAAATTCCTTGAATTCTTTGAACACGGGATTGCCTCCTTTTTGGAATAGGGGGTAAGGGTTGGCCAGGTGGGCCAGTCCCAATTCCTTGAAAGCATCGTCGGTGGGGTTGGTCAGCATACTCGCTGAATGCTGCCTGCTCTTGTGAATCGAGATTCTTCGCGGCGGATGCTCGCCTGCGGCGCGCATCCCCGGCGCTGCTCAGAATGACGCGAAGCAGCGAATAGGCGCACAGAACGCGAGCCGGACGCCGGCTTTAGCGGCGGCGGCCACCACCGCCACCCAGCAACGAACCCAGCACTCCGCGAATCAACTGGCGGCCCAGGCTGCTGCCCACGGCACGCGCAGCGCTTTTCACAAAGGCATCGCCGATGCCCTGCGGCTGTCGTCCACCGGAACGGGGCGCGGGAAACGGCGAGCCCATCGGAGCATCGTGCTGCGGCTGGTCCGCATAGGGCCGTTGCACGCGCGGCGGAGCGGAAACTGCCGGCGCCTGTTCCTCCGGCGGTGGCGCTTCGCGGCGGCCTTTCAGAATTTCGTAAGCGGATTTACGGTCCACCATGTTTTCGTAATGGCCGAAAATCACCGACTGCTGAATCAAGCTCTGCCGCTGCGCAGGGGCGATGGGCCCAATCTGGCTGCCCGGCGGGCAAATCCACGAGCGTGCCACCATACCCGGCACGCCCTGGCCATCCAGAAAGGAAACCAGGGCTTCGCCTACGCCCAGTTCGGTGATGGCGGCTTCCACGTCGAGTTTGGGATTGGACCGGAAGGTCTGCGCGGCTGAGCGCACAGCCTTCTGGTCCTTCGGCGTAAATGCGCGCAGCGCGTGCTGCACGCGATTGCCGAGCTGGCCCAAAATCGATTCGGGAATATCCAGCGGATTCTGGGTGACAAAGTAGATTCCCACGCCCTTCGAACGGATCAGGCGCACCACCTGTTCCACCTTTTCCAGCAGGACTTTGGGCGCCTCGCTGAACAGCAGGTGCGCCTCGTCGAAGAAAAATACCAGCTTGGGCTTTTCCAGATCGCCGGCCTCGGGCAATTGCTCGAACAATTCCGCGAGCAGCCACAGCAGGAACGTGGTGTACAGCTTGGGCGACTGCATCAGCTTGTCGGCGGCCAGGATATTGATCACGCCCTGGCCATGGGTATCGGTTTGCAGCAGGTCGTCGAGGTTGAGCGCCGGTTCGCCGAAAAGCAATTCGCCGCCCTGCTCATCGAGTTCGAGCAGCCCGCGTTGAATGGTGCCGATGCTGGCAGGGGAGACGTTGCCGTATTCGGTTTTCAACTCCTTGGCATGGTCACCCACATGGGTGAGCATGGCGCGCAAGTCTTTCAGGTCGAGCAGCAGCAGGCCTTGATCATCGGCGACCTTGAAAACCATGCTCAACACGCCGCCCTGCGTCTCGTTCAAGTTGAGCAGGCGGCTGAAAAGCAGCGGGCCCATTTCAGAAACGGTGGCGCGTACCGGGTGGCCCTGCTGGCCGAAGACGTCCCAGAAGGTCACCGGGCAGCCGCCGAAGGCGTGATCGGTGATTTTCAGCAGGTTGAGGCGTTCGGCAATCCTCGGGGTGGGCGAGCCCGGCTGGCTCAAGCCGGAAAGATCACCTTTCACGTCGGCCAGAAAAACCGGCACGCCTCGCTTGCTGAAGCTTTCCGCCATGCGCTGCAATGTGACGGTCTTGCCGGTGCCGGTGGCGCCGGCGATCAAACCGTGCCGGTTGGCCATTTGCGGCAAAAGGGAATAGTCGGCATCCGAACGCGCCACCAGGATTGGTTCCGCCATCAGGACCTCTGTTCAGTGAACGTCAGGACTAGGGCGAAGTGATGCTGACGCGAAAGATTGGCGTTGTCAAGACAAGCGAAACGGCGGGTGCAGCTGCCGTGCGATGGTCTATACTGAGAAAATGCTCCGCGCCCATACCGGGGAAGGAATGCCCTATGCTGAACCTTCGCGGAAACAAGATTACGTGGCTGGGCCATTCGGCGTTCCGGGTGGACACGGCAACCGGACAAGTGATCCTGATTGATCCGTGGCTGACCGGCAATCCCAAGTGCCCCGCGGGCGTGAACTTCGAGCGCGTGGATACCATCCTGGTGACGCACGGCCATGGCGACCACCTGGGCGATACAGTTGCGCTGGCCAAAAAGCACAACAGCAAGGTGGTGTGCATTTACGAAGTTTCGCTGTGGCTCGGCACAAAAGGCGTTGCCCAGCCCTGCCCGATGAGCAAAGGCGGCACGCAGCGCGCGGGCGATATCGAAGTCACCATGACTCACGCCATTCATTCCAGCGGCATTGAGGAGGGGGGAAAAATCATCTACGCGGGCGAACCCGCGGGCTACATCGTGCGCCTGCCGGGGGGCTTGGTGATTTATCACGCGGGCGATACCGGGATCTTCGGCGATATGAAACTGCTCGGCGAGCTCTATGCGCCGGAAATCGCCTGCCTGCCCATCGGCGATCTGTACACCATGGGTCCGCGCGAAGCGGCGGTGGCGGCACGGCTGCTTGGCGTAAAGCACGTGATCCCCATGCACTACGGCACGTTTCCGCCGCTCACCGGCACTCCGCAAGAATTGCAGCGCCTGACGCAGGACGTGGCCGGGCTCACCATCCATGCCCTGAAACCGGGAGAATCACTCGCCTAGCGGGTTGGCGGAGCGATTTTCGCAATGGCTTGCTGGAAACGCGGGTCAGAGCGCAGGGATGCGAAATTGGGATCAATCGCGGCGCCCAGGGCAGTAGATGGATAGCGCGGCGTGACGGTGTCGTTCAGAATCTCCAGGGCCCGGCTCTTTTCGCCGAGGGCGGTATAAATCATTGCGCGGTTCCGGGGCAGAAAATCCGGATCCTTTTCGAGACGACGCAGAATCGCCCGTGTTTTCTCTGGGTGCCCCATCTTCACAAATAGGCAGGCCATCGCGGTGTTCTTGTCCATGCGGCTGAAGGGCTGATCCAAGGCCTGCTCATACTCTGTGAGCGCCAAGTTGAAATTGCCTTGCGCTTCAAACACGCGGCCCAACCAGTAGTGGGTCCACTGGAACTTCGGATCAACCGACAGGGCACGGTTCAGGACCGCTTTTGCGCGCTCATACTGCCCCGCCCAATAATAGATCTGGCCCATATCGGCCAGAATCACCACGTTGAGCGGGTCTACCTCTTTCGCGCGCTCGATCTGCTCGATCGCTTCGGCATGCCGACCCCAGTTGGCCAGCAAATAGGCATACCAATGGCGGGCCGGAGTGTAGTACGGGTCAATCTCCAGCGCACGGCGGAAGTGGGCTTCCGAGGCGGTCCAGTTGATCTCCGTGCCCCAAAGGGCAAAAGCCAGCGAGGTGTGTCCCTCGGCAAGATTGTCGTCCAGCTCGACCGCTCTGCGCGCGGGAATTCTGGGATCCTGCCGCGACCATACGGCGTAAACATCGGCCAAGCCTGCGTGCGCCAGGGCAAAATTAGGATCGATACGGAGCGCCTGTTCGAATTGCACGCGAGCCATGTCGTAGTAGGGTTGCGCGCGCATCCACAAATAGAAGCGGCCTTTGAGATAGGCGTCATAAGCTTGCGGAGAAACAGTGCGAGCTCGTGCCCGCCGCTGGTCGGTTTCCGGAGCGAGGTGGACGAAGGTCTCGCGAGCTACCGAGCGAGCCACCTCGCGCTGCACCTCAAGAATGTCCTTGAAGTCGCGGTCATATTCGTTGGCCCACACTTGCGATTGGTCGCTGGCCTGAATCAATTTGACGTTGATGCGCACGCGATCCCCGGAGCGCAGTACGCTGCCCTCCAGTGCGTAGCGCAGGCCAAGCTCCTGCGCGATCTGCCCGATTCCTTTTGCGCTGCCCTTGTAAGGCATCATCGAAGCGCGGGCGATGACGCCAAGTTCCCTGGGATTCAACCGGGCCATTTCGGTGATGACCTCGTCGGTCAAGCCGTCGGAGAGATACTCTTGCCCGGAGTCTCCGCTCAGATTGGCGAAGGGCAACACGCCGATCAGAAATCGGCCCGAAGGCGCGCCTTTAACCGGTTGCCCGGGCCTGGGCCAGAAATTAATGGCCAGAACGGCCGCCATCACCAGCATCGCGCTCAGAGCCAGGGTCCTGCCGCCGAACCTGCGGGTCGCGGGAAAGGCCGGCGCTGCTTCGGCTACCGCTGCGCCCCCTGCGGGGTGCAACGGCGCCTTATTTCCATTAACGGCGGCGCGCCGGTGTACCGGCGGTGCGGCCTGCTCCTCCTGCACTTCCTGCACTTCTGAACGGAAGCGGTAGCCCCGGCGGGGGATGGTTTCGATAAAAAGCGGATTTTCCGCGCTATCTTCCAGCGCCTTGCGCAGCGCCGAAATCTGCACGTTCAGGTTGGCTTCTTCAACAAAGGCATCCCGCCAGACCGCTTTCATCAATTCATCTTTGCTGACAACGCGACCCTGCTGACCCACCAGGACGGCCAGAGTCTTCGCGGCCTTGGGATTGAGCAGGACCAACTGGCCATTGCGAGTGAGCACACCCGTGGCCGGATCGAGCCGATAGGGGCCAAATTCGAAGTAACGCTTCTCTGGTTCTTGCGGCATGGACTGGACTTGCAGCCTTTTACAACTCTTTTGGCAATCCTTTAAGACTTATCGGAACCCACTGCCTTACCTTCGCCCACTGCGAAGGTTCCGGCACACCGCGCGCGAGTTGCAGCAACTTGGCCCATTTTAGCGCGTCGGCGCGCCGGTCACAAGCTCAGGTTCAGGACTCGCAAAGATAGTCTCCGCAGGGTGAAAAGATTCCTTCGAACAGGTTCTAGTACCCCACAGGAGGGGGTGTAGCCAAAATGTCTGCCAAACGCCTCGCAAGCATTCTCCGCACCAACGGGCTTCGAAATTTCCTGCTGCTTCTATCCTTCGCGGCGCTGACTCTGGTCTGGAGTGGCACCGGCCGCGCTGCCGATGAGCGGGACTTTGTGGGCACCTATGCGATAAGCAACTTCACAGATGGCAGCTCTTCCGTCCGCTTTACCCTTGCGCTCAGAGTCTTCAACTACTCCGGGGGAGACGTCTCCAGCGCATCCCTGGTTCTCCAAAACTCGCTGAGCCCTGGCGCCGAGAACGGGTCATTCCCCAATACGGTTTCACTGGCGGACCACGAGGGCACGGTCATCAATGGAGATTTCACCATATCTCGGGAGGAATACGTGAGTTGGCAAAACGGGGGGAAACCCTCGGTGCGCATCAATTATATCGACAGCAATGGCAATTCCATATCGCGCCTGGTTGAGCTGGCCGAAGCGCTGGCGGGGGAAATATAAGATGAGACCGTCTATCAAAACCATGGTAGTTGTTTTGACGCTGGCGTCGGTCGCTTCGGCCCAGGGTGTGATCAATACCTTCGCGGGAGGCGGTCCGAATCAGGTTGCGGCGGTCAGCGCCAACGTCAACCACCCGGTCGGCGTGGCTTTCGATTCCGTGGGCAACATGTATGTTGTTGCGTCGAATGCTGCCCGGGTTTACAAAATTGACTCCAGCGGCCAACTAACGATCTATGCGGGCAATGGTGCAGCCGGCTTTGCGGGTGACGGGGGACCCGCCGTGCGGGCTTCGCTGAACCAACCTTGGGCCATCGCATTCGATTCCCACGACAATCTCTTCATCTCGGACACGGGGAATAACCGGATCCGGCGAGTGGATGGCGCCACTCAGGTGATCACGACCTTCGCGGGATCAGGCACGTCAGGCTTCAGCGGCGATGGCGGCCTGGCCACCAGTGCTCAGTTTCAGGACACGCGAGGTGTGGCGGTCAATGCCGCGGGAGACGTGTTTATCGCCGACCTGAACAACCATCGCGTAAGGCGCGTAGATGCTGCCACCGGGGTGATTACCACCATTGCCGGCAGCGGCGCCACCGGGCTGTTCAGCGGGGCGTTTAGCGGCGACGGCGGGCCCGCGACCAGTGCGCGATTGAACCAGCCCTACGCGCTGGCGTTTGATGCGGCCGGCAACCTGTACGTCAACGATCGTTCCAATCGCCGCATCCGGAAAATCGCCTCGGGCACCAATATCATCACCACCGTTGCAGGAAACGGCACAGGAGGCTTCGGGGGCGATGGCGGCCTGGCCACGCTGGCTCTTCTGAGTAATCCGGATCAATTGGCCGTGGACTCCGCGGGAAATCTCCTCATCGCGGATACTTTCAATCATCGCGTGCGCAAAGTGAACGTAAGCACGGGGATTATCAATTCCATCGCTGGAAATGGCGCGGCCACCTACGGCGGGGATGGCGGGACGGCCCTTTCCGCATCGATGCAGCACCCGCGCGGCCTGGCACTGGATTCGACCGGTCAACTGTATGTCGGAGATTCTTCCAACTTCCGCGTACGCAAAGTTGACCTGACGCAAAAGATCTCTACCGTGGCGGGAAACGGCACCACAGGCTTTGGCGGTGATGGGTCGCTGGCCAGCGGAGCGTCCCTGCTTAACCCCCTGGCGGTTTTCATCGCGCCGAACGGCGACGCCTACATCGGGGACTACGCCAACAAGCGTGTGCGCCGCATTGACGTTGTTTCAGGAATCATCAGCACGGTAGCGGGCAATGGCAACCCTGGTTTCAGCGGGGACGGCGGACCAGCCACCAGTGCCAGCGTGGACGGACCGGGGGGACTGGCCATGGACTTGTCCGGCCGCCTGCTGATTTCCGACTTCAATAACTTGAGGGTGCGCCGAGTGGACCTCGGAACTGGAATCATTTCCACCTTGCCGGGGAGCACGGGAATTGTCCCTGTTGGGATTGCCGTAGATAACGCGGGGAACGTTGTGGTCACCGACGTCTCGGGTCGCAAAATTTGGCGCATTGATTCCACGGGCACGGCTACGGTCGTGGCGGGCACCGGTTCCACTTGCTCACCCAGCACCGCTTCTTGCGGGGATGGTGGCGCCGCGACGACCGCCTCCCTCGGGAATCCACAGGGCCTTGCGCTGGATGCTGCCGGCAACGTGTTCTTTGCGGATGCGAGCCTTCATCGCATCCGCCGCATTGACGCTGTCACGGGCATCATCACCACCGTCGCGGGAACGGGCACTGCGGGCTCCGCGGGGAACGGCGGTCCCGCAACTTCGGCAACGCTATCAACCCCCACTGGGGTGGCGCTTGATACGGCCGGAAACCTCTTCATTGCTGAGGTTAACAGCACTTTCATTCGAAGGATCGATGGCGGCACCGGAGTGATTTCTGTTTATGCCGGCTCGACTGTGTTTGGGTTCGGCGGGGATGGCGGGAGCGCGCTCTTGGCCAAGCTGGCCAACCCCCGGGCCGTGGCCCTTGATGCTGCCGGTAACCTGTATATCGCCGATCAAAGCAACAACCGCATCAGGATTGTGGATCCAATGAATCCCACTCCCGTGCTCAGTTCCATCTCTCCGGCAAGCAGGGTCTCGGGCGGAACTGCGTTCACGTTGACGGCAAACGGTACAAGTTTTGTTCCCAGTTCGGTCGTCCAGTTTGGAGGATCGGCGCGCCCCACCACGTTTGTCAATTCCACGCAATTGCTCGCATCCATCCCCGCGTCTGATCTGGTCGCTGCGGGAAACTACCCGATCACGGTTCTTACCCCGGTGCCAGGGGGCGGTCTGTCCAACAGCCTGAACTTCCAGGTTCAACGAACCAGCTCGCTTGCCATTACCTGCTCGCCTTCGTTTTCCATTCCCATCAACTCGCCCACAACATGCACCGCCACGGTAACGGACACCGGTTCTGGCCCGGGCACCGCGCCGACCGGCATCGTGGCCGCCTGGTTCGAGACGCACGGCCTCCCGGGGAGCTTTAGTCCCAGCAGTTGCGCCGTTGCGCCAATCAACTCGACACAATCATCTTGTTCGGTGACCTACACGCCGGGAATCAATCCGGGGTCAAACGGCTACCAGCTTTCGGGAACGTATTCGGGCGACCACGGGAACAGCACCGCTACAGCGTCCATCACCCCGGTACGACGCACCGAGTCCACGGCCGTGAGTTGCTCGCCCAATCCGGTAATCGCGGGAAACTCAACGACATGCCTTGTGACCGTTACCGATACGGATATTCCAACCGCGGTGACCCCAACCGGAACCGTATCTCTGACTTCCAGCCAGATTACCGGCTCTTTTTCACCCGCGCCCAATTGCGTGCTGAGTGGGTCCGGTGCCGTGGCAACATGCTCGGTTTCCTACAGCCAGACCGCCATCGCGAGCGCAACCATTTCTGCAAACCATTCCCCTATTTCACCGGTGACCACGAACGATCGGAACCACACGGGGAGCAGTGGGAGCGCGATTCTCAGCATTGTGAGCCCTGATTCCACGCCGCCCGTCATCACTCCTGCCATTACGGGGACGCTGGGTACTAATGGCTGGTACACCAGCAACGTGCAAGTAAGCTGGGCTGTGGCCGACGCGGAATCCACGGTTAGTTCGACCTCCGACTGCGGACCGACCAGCGTGGCCACCGACACCGCAGGCGTGACCTTTACCTGCACCGCGACCAGCGCTGGGGGAACGGCTTCGCAATCGGTCACCATCAAGCGCGATGCCACACCACCCACGGCCAGTGTCGGCAGCCGCCTGCCGAACGCCAATTCGTTCGGGTGGAACAACACCGACGTGAACGTGACCTTTGCCGGGACCGATAACCTTTCCGGTATTGCATTCTGCACGGCCCCGGTCACCGTGGGCGCGGAAGGCGCTAGTCAATCCGCCTCGGGTACCTGCACGGATAACGCAGGAAACACGAGCGCAACAGCCTCCTCCACCGGGATCAACATCGACAAGACAGCGCCGGTCATTACTTTTGCCGGTCAAGCGCCTGCACCTAACAGCGCCGGATGGAATAATTCCAGCGTGACGGTGAATTGGAATTGCACCGACGCGCTCTCCGGGGTGGTGTCCACCAGCACCGCTCAGGCGTTGAGCAGCGAAGGAAGCAGCCAGCCGGCAACCGGCACATGTTCAGACCTCGCCGGAAACTCCGCTTCCGACACGTACGGGGGCGTAAACATTGACAAGACGGCACCCTCGGTCAGTTGCGGCGCCGCCGATGGGGCATGGCATGGCAACGACGTGAGCATCGCCTGCACGGCAAGTGACGCGCTGTCCGGCATGGCTTCGAGCGGTGACGCCGCGTTTTCGCTCAACACCAGCGTTCCTGCAGCTACGGAAACGGCCAATGCGGCAACAGGATCGCGCACCGTATGCGACGCCGCAGGAAATTGCGCCGTGGCCGGTCCCATCGCAGGCAACCTGGTGGATAAGAAGGCGCCCAGCATCAGCGGCAGCCGCGCGCCCGCCGCCAACGCCTTCGGCTGGAATAACAGTGACGTAACCGTCAGCTTCGCTTGCACCGATGGCGGCTCCGGTCTTGCGGCCGGCAGCCCGCCGGCCAACGCCGTGCTCTCGTCCGAAGGGGCGGGACAGTCGGTGAACGGCACGTGTACGGATGCGGTAGGCAACTCCGCATCGGCAAGCATAACCGGCGTCAACATAGACAAAACCCCGCCGAGCGTGAACGGCACGCCCTCTCGCGCAGCGGACAGCAACGGCTGGTACAACCACGCGTTGAACATCACTTGGTCCGGAACGGACCCACTTTCCGGGGTAGATTCCTGCAGCGCCGCTTCCGCCTACAGCGGACCTGATTCCTCATCGGCAACTGCTTCAGGGTCGTGCACCGATCACGCTGGGAACACCGGCAGCGCCTCGCGGATGTTCTCTTACGACAGCACACCGCCCGTCATTACCCTGACCACGCCAACCAGCGGTGGCGCGTACGTGCTGAATTCCTCCATCCCGGCAAGCTTCGCTTGCGCGGACAGCACTGCCGGTATGGCGACGTGCTCCGGAACCGTACCGAACGGCTCGAACATCGCTACCAACTCGGTGGGCGGCAAATCCTTCAGTGTCACTGCGACGGACCTGGCGGGTAATTCTGCCACCAGCAACCGCAGCTACTCGGTGATCTATGGGGGTGGTGGCATGTGCTACGGCGATGCCGGCCACCAGATTCTGCAGCCCGTGAACGTGGATGGCACCAGCGTCTTCAAGCAGAAGAGCACGGTTCCCGCCAAGTTCCGCGTGTGCGATGCGAACGGTAATTCCATTGGCGCGGCCGGTGTAGTCGTCAGTTTCAACCTGGTTCAGACCATCTCGGGCACGGTGGTATCGGTGGTGAATGAACCTGTGGACCCCACCACGCCGGACGGGGCGTTCCGCTGGTCCAGCACCGATCAACAGTGGATTTTCAACATCAGCACGAAGCCGCTCTCGTCAAATGTCACCTACGTCTATCGCATCACCCTCAACGACGGGAGTTATATTGATTTTCGCTACGGCTTGAAGTAGCGGACCGTGCTTGCTTGGCCGAATCGGCCGGGCGAATCCACCCGGGTTCGCCCGTCCTTTCGGGCTCGGTTTTATTGCGAGCAGTGGCGCGCGTGCTAGCATGGCGGGATGCGGATCAAGCTCACGCGCAATTTGCGCAGTCAGTTCACCAGCCACACAATTGATGCGTACCTCTATGGCCTGCTTCCCAAACGCGATAGCGTAGTTCGCGAGATGGAACGGTACGCGGCCAAGCGCGCTGTGCCGATTATCGGCCCGGCCGTTGCCCGCGTGCTGGCGCTGCTGGTGCAGGTGAGCGGCGCGCGCAGGATTTTCGAGATGGGTTCGGCCATCGGCTATTCGACAATCTGGCTGGCGCGGGCCGCAGGGCCCACGGCTGAAGTTTTCTACAGCGATGGCGATCCCGCCAAGGCGGCGCAGGCGGCGGGATACTTCCGCCGCGCGGGAGTTTCCAGCCGCATCACCATCCTTACCGGAATCTCCCAGCTAATGTTGCGCAAGACACCGGGAACCTTCGACCTGATCTTCATTGACGTGGATAAGCACCAGTACCCGGAAGCATTGCGCGCGGCCCTGCCCAAGTTGCGTCGCGGCGGACTGCTGGTGGTGGATAACGTGTTGTGGAGCGGCCGCGTGGCCAGGCCCGTGCGCAAGGGCGACGCGGCCACGCGTGGGATTCTGGCGCTCAACCGCGCCGTCTACGCCAACAAACAGCTTTACCCCGTCCTGCTGCCGCTGCGCGATGGAGTGCTCGTCGCGCGCAAAGTATAACGCCCGGTTTTGTAGCGCCGGGACGGTTTCTGCCCCGGCACTTTCCACCGCAAAACAAAAACTGCCGGGACCAACTGCGTCCCGGCTCTACAAATGCAGCCGCCACCGGCCGCCGCTACCGGAACAAACTCTTCAGGAAAAATGTGACGTTGGCGGGACGCTCAGCCAGGCGGCGCATGAAGTAGGGGAACCACTCGGTGCCGTAAGGAATGTAGACCCGCATGCGGTAGCCTTCGCGCACCAGTTGCTCCTGCAAGTCGCTGCGGATCCCGTAGAGCATCTGAAACTCGAATTTGTCTTTGCCGATGCCCTGTTGCTGCGCGAATTCCTGGGTGGCCGCGATCATCGCTTCGTCGTGCGTGGCGATGCCGTGATAGATACCGCTGGGCAGCAGCATCTTCATCACTTTGACGTAGTTCGCGTCCACGTCGGACTTCTTTGGAAACGCGACCGACGCGGGTTCTTTGTACGCGCCCTTGCACAAGCGCAGCCGGCATCCGGCAGCCAGCAAACCGCGCACATCGTCTTCCGTGCGGTACAAGTACGACTGCACTACGGTACCCACCGCTGCGCTTTTGGCCCGTACCCGCTTGCACAAGTCCACGGTGCGCTGCGTATAGGGCGAGCCTTCCATATCCATGCGCAGGAAATTGTTATGGCTTGCGGCGCGCTCCACGATCGAGGTCACCAGTTCCTCGCACAGCGCTTCATTCAGGTCCAAGCCCAGTTGGGTGAGTTTCAGCGAAACGTTGGCGTCCAGCCTTTCCGCGGCGATGCGGTCGAATATGCCCAGGTACATGTCACGCGCGCGGCGCGCTTCCGCTTCGCTGCTCACGTTTTCGCCCAGAAAGTCCAGGCTCACCAGCATGCCCTTCTGGTTGCACGCGCGGGCCGCCGCAAGCGCTTCCTCCAGCGTCTCCCCGGCGACAAACCGGCGCGCCACGCGGCGCCCCACGGCGCTCCGCACCATCCAAAGCGACATCGTTGTGCTTTTGCTGAGTTGAAGAAGGACGGTTCGTAGCATGAGTCGGGTTCTAGGGCAGCCAGAGAAGACTATCACGAAGTGAAAAAGGTTTCAGGGTTCCGGTTTGCTTCTCCTGTGTTGCAACTTGGGGGCGAACCGAGACGGGTGCCTGACTCCTTACCCGTCGCGTGCCTTAGTGTTGCGCTTCCAGCCAGCGTTCGGCTTCGATGGCCGCCATGCAGCCGCTTCCCGCCGCGGTAATTGCCTGGCGATAGACGTGGTCCTGCACGTCGCCCGCGGCGAAAACGCCTTCCACGTTGGTGCGCGCGGAGCCGGGCACGGTCTTCAGGTAGCCGTTTTCGTCCATGTCCAGCTTGCCCTGGAAAGCCGCGGTGTTTGGGGTATGCCCAATCGCGATAAACAACCCGGCGACGGGAAGCGTGGAGACTTCCTTCGTTTCCACATTGAGGATTTTCACGCCTTCCAGCAACTGGTTTTGTACGCCCACCAACTCTTGCACCGTGGCCGGCGTGACCACCTGGATTTTTTCATTCTTGCGCATGCGATCCAGCATGATTTTCGACGCGCGGAATTCCTTGCGCCGGTGCAGCAAGTACACCTTGGTGGCGAACTTGGTGAGGAAGTTCGCTTCTTCCATGGCGGAATCGCCGCCGCCGACCACGGCAATCTCTTTCCCGCGGAAGAAGAAGCCGTCGCACGTCGCGCAGGTAGACACGCCGTGCCCGATCATTTCCTTCTCGCTGGGCACGCCGAGCAAGCGCGCGGAGGCTCCCGCGGCCACAATCAGGGCCTTGCTTTGATAGGTTTCTTTTCCGGCGGTTATGGTGAAGGGCCGCTGGGAGAGTTCAGCCGCCGTCACTTCGCCGGCATGGAACGTGGCGCCGAAGCGCTTGGCCTGCTTGCGCATGTTCTCGATCAAATCCGGCCCCATGATGCCTTCGGGGAAGCCGGGAAAGTTTTCCACTTCGGTGGTCAGCGTGAGTTGCCCGCCGGGCTCGCGCCCTTCGATCACCAGCGGCGACAGATTCGCCCTCGCCGCGTAGATCGCAGCGGTCAATCCCGCGCAGCCGCTGCCGATAATGATCACGTTGTGCATGGGCCCCCATGTAGAGGCCGGTCTTTAGACCGGCCAGAACCGAAAATCCTGGACGCGCCGATCCAAAGATCGGCCACTACAAAAGATGCTTATTCTAGCATTCTGGTCGCAAGCTTCTCAAAACCTGTTGATTTGCTTCCCTTTGCGCCATCAGCGATAATCCCAATTCACACAAATCAAGGAGAGAATCGCATGGCACGTCCCGCAGGCACCTACGCAGTGTTTGAGACCAACCACGGCAATATCGTCATCCGGCTGCTGGAAGCAGAGGCGCCCAACACCGTCGCCAATTTTGTCGGACTGGCGGAAGGCACCAAGGAATTTACCGATCCCAAGAGTGGCGCCAAGGCCAAACGGCCGTTTTACGATGGCTTGACGTTCCATCGCGTGATTCCGCAGTTCATGATTCAGGGTGGCTGCCCGTTGGGCAGCGGCAGCGGCGGGCCGGGCTATCGTTTTGCCGACGAGTTCCATCCTTCGCTTAAGCACGATAAGCCGGGCAAACTTTCCATGGCCAATGCGGGCCCGGGCACCAACGGCAGCCAGTTTTTCATTACTGTGGCGGCCACGCCGTGGCTGGATAATCGTCACTCGATTTTTGGCGAAGTGGTGGAAGGGCAGGACGTGGCCGACAAGATCTCGAAACTGGACCGCGACGGGAGCGACCGCCCGCGCCAGCCCGTGGTGATGCAGAAAGTGCGCATCGAGCGCGCGTAGAACTTTGCAGTGCGGGAGCTGGCTCCCGCTTTCCGGCGAAGCTTGCTTCGCCTGCCGAGTCCCGGACGAACCGTGAATCCCGCACACCGCAAGAAAGCTCTGCGCCAGATTACCTACGGCCTGTACGTGGTCACCGCGTCGGATGGCGAACGCGTCGCAGGCGGCACCGTCACCTGGCTTTCGCAGTGCTCGATGAAGCCTCCACTGGTGATGATCGGCGTGCAGAAAGATAGCGGCTTGCGCGCCGTGCTGGATCGCGCGCGCGCGTTTGCCGCTCACCTTGTGGGAAAAGAGCAGCGGGCGCTGGCCAACGCTTTCTTCAAGCCCGCCGCGCTGCACGACGGACGGATCAACGGCTACGCATTCAAGAAGGGCCACACCGGCGCTCCGGTTCTGACCGACGCGCCGGCGTGGTTCGAATGCCGCGTGACCGACGAACTCACCCGTGGCGACCACGTGGTGTATGTCGCGGAAGTGGTAGACGCTGTCGTGCAGCGTGACGAAGAGCCGCTCACCCTGCGCGACACCGGCCTGGCTTACGGCGGGTAGGCCGCCGGTCATTTCCGTCACATGGAAGAGCGGCTCCAGCGAAGCTTCTGGCCGCCGCCCGGGCCCAGCCTGCACGGGGGTTCGAGCGGGCGAACTTGTGCCCGGTGCGGGAAAAATGATATATAACCGCTTCCGGGCAGCGGCTCGGATGGTGCTATCCTATCAATGGGAGAATTTTCACATGGCCTATGTGATTGCTGAACCGTGCGTGGGAACAAAAGATACCGCTTGCGTTGACGTTTGTCCGGTTGATTGCATCCACCCGCGCAAGGATGAGCCGAAATTCGAAGCCGAGACGCAACTTTACATCCATCCGGACGAGTGCATTGATTGCGGCGCGTGCGTGCCGGTGTGCCCGGTGACCGCGATTTTCGCCCTGGAAGATCTGCCGGAAAAGTGGGCGAACTTCACCGCCATCAACGCTGATTGGTACAAGAAATAAGCGAACTCCGCAAGGCGCTCACGCCGAGGATTTGAAAACGCCTTCTTTGTTGAAGGCGTTTTCCATTTCAGGGCCAGGTGGCAAGTTCCCGCCGCGCCGGCAACCCAGGAATCGAATCATGGACCGGAAAAAGAAGATCATTCTGATTGCCGTTTTCGTGCCTCTCCTGCTGGCCCTCAGCCAGGGACTCTGGTTCCGCCGCAGCGAACTGCACGAAGGCAATCCGGTGATCGAGATGACCGCCGAAAATTTCAAATTCACTCCGGCGGAAATTCGCGTGCGGGCCGGAGCCCGCGTAACCTTGAAGGTGCGCGCGCTCGACGACAAGCACGGCATCGCCTTCAAGCTGCTTGCCGAAGGCCAGCCCGAAGGCTCCGCGCCCGGCCTGCGCTTTGCCACTCCCGCTCCGGATTGGACGCTGAAAAAAGGCGAAGAGAAAGTCATCGAGTTTGTCGCCGAGCGCCCCGGCCGGTATGAGTTCGCCTGCTCGGTCTTTTGCGGCATGGGACACAACGCGATGCTCGGCCGCATCATCGTGGAATAACCTGGTGTTATTTCAAATGGAAACGAATCCTGGGGAGTTGCGGTGGCGGGCCGGCCGGCTCGTGGAGAAAGCCTTGCCAGGCGCGCGCGCGGGCTCGTAACTCCTCTACTCGCACGCCGCGATAATCGGCGGGGAACGGCTCGATTTTGGCCAGGCCGCGCCGCAGTAAAGAGCGCGCCCCGGATAAATTACCGCGGTGGTAGTGATGCAGCGCCGCCGCTATTTGAATGATTCCTTGCAGGAAGGTCTTGTCCGGCTCCGGGGCGGGCAGCCAGATCAATTCCCAACTCTCATGCGATTCGAAATATTCTCCGCAATTGAATTGTTCGATTCCCTTGCGAAAGAGCAGCGCGGCTTGCTGCGGGTTGGGCGCGTTCATCCGAGTGTGCCGTTGAAGGCAAATGAGCGGGCGCGGCTTGTATCCCGCGCCAAGCCGCTGCATCATACCAAACCTGCAGCATCGCGAACCGGCGGGCTATTTAGACGGTGGCGGCGCAGCGCGAGGCTCATGCAAATTGCCATTGAATTGCCCGGTGTGAAATTAGGCGTGCTCGAAGCGCACCATGTGCGCGTGCAACTGGTACACGAAGACCTGGCGCGGGAAATGGACGCGGCGTGCGACCGGGTGCGCCAGCGCTATACACCCGAACAGGTGGCGGAAATGGACGTGATCCATGCTGTGCGGAGGCTGTTCCGCGCGTGGGGCATTGATCCAGCGCGCTACCGGCCCTCGTCGGAAGCATTGCTGCGCCGCGTTGCGCAGGGCAAGGGCCTTTACCGGGTTTCCACCGCGGTGGACGTGATCAATCTCGGCTCGATGGAAACGGGCTGGCCCTACGGCGCCTACGATATGGCGAAGCTGCAGCCGCCTATCACCCTGCGTCACGGCGCCGAGGGCGAAACCTACGACGGCATTGGCAAACATACCTGGCACTTGGAAGGGAAGCCGATCCTGGCGGATAGCGCGGGAGGTTTTGGCATGCCTATCAGCGATTCCACCCGGACGATGATTACCGAGGCCACGCAATCGGTGCTCACGGTGATTTTTGCGCCGCTGGCGGCGGATGTGGAGGCCATCCAGCAGGCACTCGACGTGCTCTCCAATCGCTTCTCGCGTTACTGCGATGCCCGCGATTTCCGCGCTTCGATTCAATTCGCGTAACCTGCTGGAAGTCTGTTGCCGCGGGGCTCGGCAGATTCGCCGGGCTCGACACTTGCCATTCCCGCGGAAAAAAGAGTCGCATTCGTCCATTCCAGGCCGCTTTATTCCGGCGGGCCGCAACTTATGTGTTATTCTCCTTGTCCAGATCATTCCTTCGTTCGGAGCAAGCCTGTGGCCAGATTCCACCTATCCCTGCTGATTCATTCGCACCAGCCGGTGGGAAACTTTGGCAATGTGCTGGAAGACGCCTACCAGAAATCCTACCTGCCTTTTGTGGAATTGCTGGAAAAGCATCCGGGCATACGGCTGGCCCTGCACTATTCGGGACCCCTGCTGGAATGGATGGCCGCCAATCACCCGGACTTTTTCGTCCGGCTCAAGAAGCTGATTGCCGCCAAGCAGGTGGAGATGGTCGGCGGCGGATTCTACGAACCGATTCTGATTTCCATTCCGTCCGAAGACCGCACCGAACAGATCCGTCGCATGGCCAGCTTCCTGGCGGAAAACCTCGGGCAATCCCCGCAGGGCGCATGGCTTGCCGAGCGCATCTGGGAACCGCAACTGGCTTCTACGCTGGCCACGGCCGGGGTGCAATACACGGTCCTGGACGACAGCCATTTTCTCTCCGCCGGATTCTTGCCCGAGCAGCTTTTCGGCTACTACATCTCGGAAGACCTCGGGCAAACGGTCAAGCTCATTCCCGGCCTGCAGGCGCTGCGCTACCTGATTCCGTTCCGCAGCGTGGACGAGAACATTGACTTCCTGCGCAAGGCCGCCGGCGCGCATCCGGACGGGTTCGCCGTGATGGGCGACGATTGCGAGAAATTCGGCGTCTGGCCGCACACCTGGGAACACTGCTATCGCGACGGCTGGCTGGAAAATTTCTTCGCCGCTCTGGAAAAAAACTCCGATTGGCTGGCCCTCACCCCTCCCGGAGAATACGTTGCCGCTCATCCGCCGCTCGGCCGCGCCGACCTGCCCACCGCTTCGTACACCGAAATGATGGAATGGGCGCTGCCCACCGAGGCGCAATTGCGCTTCGGCAAAGTCCACAAAGAATTCGAGAACCGGCCCGATGTGAACGCTTTCCTGCGCGGCGGGTTCTGGCGCAGCTTCCTGAGCAAGTATGGTGAAAGCGGCCTGCTGCAGAAGAAAATGCTGCACGTGGCCGGCAAAGTGCGCGCCATGCAGAAAGCGGCCGGCCCGGTGGGCCCGCAGGCTGCGGCCGCGCAGCAGGCGCGCACGCGGGTGCTGCGCGCCCAATGCAATGACGCCCTCTGGCATGGAGTGTTTGGCGGGTTATATTCGCCGCACCTGCGCACCGAGCTGTGGCGGGAGTTGATCCGCGCGGAAAGCGCCGCGGACCAGGCGCTGGCCGGCCTGCCCGCTTTCGAAAATTGCGCCCGGCTCGATTTTGACGCCGACGGCAGCGAAGAAATTTACCTGACCAACGAAATGGCCGCCGCGCTGATCAAGCCCAGCGACGGCGGAACGATCGCCGCCCTCGATTTCCGCCCTTCGGCGGTGGCCATGATCAACTCCCTCGAACGGCGCCGCGAAGCTTCCCACGCGCGCCTTGCGGAGGCCGGCGCGGGAACCGGTTCAGGGACCGCTTCCATCCACGATCGCGTGGTGGCGAAAGAGGGGAACCTGGCCGAACGCCTGCGCTACGACCGCTGGCCGCGCCACGCCTTTCGCCTGCTGCTCTTTACACCGTGGAAAACGCATCCCGATTACGAAGCTCTGCGCTTGGAAGAAAGCGCGCCAGTGGCCGCGCGCGAGTACGCGGTGGGCGCGGCCGGGCCCGCAGGCGTTGAACTGTTGTATGAAGGCCCGCTGAGCGAGGGCGCGGCGCCGGATATGCCGCCCGCGCAGCAGGCGGCCATCCGCGTCAAGAAGAATTATTCGCTTTCGCGCGACGCGCAGGGCTTTACGCTGACTTGCGCCATCGCCATTGACCACACCTTCACCCTTCCCCTGCACTTGCTGGCCGGCGTGGAGTTGATCGTGAACTTTCTCGCACCAAATGCCGACGATCGCTATTTCGAGATGCCCAGCGGACGCCAGCCTCTGCATTGGAGCGGCAGTGCTCCCGGACCGCAACTGCGCATTGTGGACGAGTGGCAGGATATTGCCGCCAGCCTGGAAGCGCCGGGGGCCAAGGAGATCTGGATTGCGCCGGTGGAGACGATTTCGCTTTCCGAGGACGGCTTCGAGCGCGTCTACCAGGGCTCGCAGGTAATGCCTTTGTGGCCGCTGGAGCTGCCGGAAGGAAAAACCTGGCACACCCGGCTCTCCCTGCAGGTGAGCAAGGCCCGCTGAACGGCCCGCGTCAAGCCGCTTCGAACAAACTCTGTGCGAACGACCACTCCTGGTCCACCCACTGCGCCCGGCACTGGTAGCCGGTGGCGGCGGCCAGTTGCTGCACGTCGCGAAGCGAATACTTGTGCGAGCTTTCCGTCCAGATGGTTTCGCCCTCGCGGAAAGCAACGGTGAGGCCCGCGCCGGGGATGGCCACGGTCTGTTCGGCCAGGGACACCAGGTGCATTTCGATGCGCGATTTTTCCTCGTTGAAGCGCGCTTCATGACGAAACTTGCGCAAGTCGAAATTGCCGCCGAGTTCGCGGTTGATGCGCGCCAGCAGGTTCAGATTGAAACTGGCAGTGGCGCCGATGGGGTCGTCGTAGGCCATCACCAGTTGCGACACCGGCTTCAGCAGATCGGTGGCCAGCAGCAGGAAATCGCCTTGCTGCAGCAGCGCGCGCACTTCCAGCAGGAAACGCTCGCCCGCTTCGCGCTCAAAATTGCCGATGGTGCTGCCCAGGAAAAGCACCAGCAGGCGCTCGCCTTCTTTGCGGCGCGCCGCCACCTCCAGCAACCCATCCAGATATTCACGCTCAAATCCCACCAGGTGCACGGCCGGCAGGTCGCCCAGCTCGCGCTGCGATTGCGCCAGCGCCGCGGCGGAAATATCAATCGGGAAATAATTGACCGGCTGGCGGCGCGCCAGCGCTTCCAGAATCCAGCGCGTTTTCTTGGCGCTCCCGCTGCCCAGTTCGGCCACCACCACCCGGCCGGGTATACGGGCGACAATCTCTTCCGCGTGGCGCCGCAGCAGCCGCGAGCCGGCGCGCGACAAGCCGTACTCCGGCAACACGGTGATCACTTCGAACAGCGCCGAGCCAACCTCGTCGTACAAATATTTCGAAAACAGCTCCTTCTGTCCGGCCTTGCCCAGCCCAGCGCGCACATCACCGGCAAAATCCGACGTGGGCGTCCAGGGCGCCGCCGGAGGAAACAGCGCCGGCAGGTGGCTGATTTGCGGAAAATACGAAGCGAAACTCATGCGGCCTCCACGGTGCGGAATCCGGCGTAGACGAACGGGTATTGGCCCTGGAACCAGTTGCGGAACGAACGCCGCAGCATGCACGCCGCGGTGCGGGCCGAGCCGCCTTTCATCACGTAGTGCTTGCCGTCAAAGAAGTTGGCCGAGTAGCCGGGATAGAACGGAAATTTCTCAAAGCCGCCGAAGGGAGCGAAAACGGTAGAAGTCCATTCCCAGCCATTGCCGAGCAAATCCTCAACGCCGAATGCGCTTCGTCCCGCGGGGTGCGCGTTCACCGGCATGGGGTCCCAGCCCTTGAAATCGAAATTGCCGCGCTCCGCGCCGGGCGGCTCAGCGCCCCAGGGAAAGCAGCGCTCCTCGCCGCGTGGCGTGCCCCAAGCCGCGCGATGGAATTGCGCTTCGGTCGGCAATTGCCCGCCGGCCCATCGCGCATACGCCGAGGCTTCGGCGTGGCTGACATAGACGGGCCAGTTGTCCGGCAGGGGAATTTCCGCGAACATGGTGCGGTAGCGCCACTCGGCCCCGCGCCGTACCCAGAATTGAGGATGCGCGATGCCCGCGCGTTCCTTCCAATCCCAATCCGCTGCGGACCAAAGGGCCGGATCGGCGTAGCCGCCATCGCGCAGAAAATGCAGAAAGTCGCCGTTGGTGATCTTGTACCGGCTGATGCGGAATGCCGGAACCTGCAGCGCGTGCTCTTCGAATTCGTTATCCCAGCCAAATGTGCCCGCGTTGCGGCGCAGGCCGAGCGTGGCCGTGCCCGCGGGAATGGGCAGCATTTGCTGCTCGACAAGCCCGGTATGGCGCAGCGTGTTGATGCCCGCCGGGGCGGACTTCCGTTCGATCGGCAACTGGTGCAGCATGTAGGCCAGGGTTTCGGCGTGCATCAGGCGGTGTTCGATGGCCACGTGCAGAGCCAGCCCGTCGGCAAGCCACGGCAGCGCCGGGTCATTCCACCTCGCAGCCGCCAGCGCTCGATCCACTTCCGCGCGCACTTTGCGCACGTACTCGATGACCTGCGCGACCGAAGGCCAGTCGGCAGGTACATCGCTGGGCAGCTTCCCATCCACGGGATCAATGCCGAACGCAAAAAGCTTGTCGAACTCCGCGTGAAAGGGCGAAAGTCCCAGAACCTGCTTGCCCAGCAGATTCCAGTCGAACGCTTCCAGATGGCCGATGTAAAAGATAATGCGATGGCGCTCGGCAATGGGCCGGTCGTAGAGAGCGTCCGGCCGAACAATCCGGAACAGGGCGTCCGAATCGCGACGCGCCGCCGCCAACCGCTGAAAGAGATGTTCACGGACACCAAAGGCCTGCGTAGTCGCGACCACGGGAATTCCCCTTGTCGTGTTTGGATGAATCTACTGTGCCGGTGGATTCATGAAAATGCAAAGGAAAACTTGCTCAAACTACTTGGCCGAAATGCGGGAGCGCGTTAGGCTGGGGCGTCCATGGCAATCACTCCGGCTCAGGAACCCAAGATTGAATTTCGCGACACTGCCTATGCGCTCCCGGGCGGGCAACACCTGCTTTCCGGATGCAACTTCGCCGTGGCGCACGGCGAGACCCTGGTGCTGTTGGGACGCAGCGGAAGCGGCAAGACCACTCTGCTGCGGCTGGTCAACCGGTTGCTTAAGCCCACTGCGGGCGCCGTTTTGGTGGAAGGGCGCTCCACCCTCGAGTGGGATCCCATCGCGCTGCGGCGGCGCATCGGCTACGTGATCCAGGACGCGGGACTGTTCCCGCATTTTACCGTCGAGCAGAATGTCGGCCTGGTGCCCGCCCTGCAAGGGCGCCCCGCGGAAGAAATTCACAATCGCGTGTGCGGGCTATTGCATTTGGTGGGATTGCCTCCGGATGAATTTTCCGCGCGCCGCCCGAGCCAACTGAGCGGCGGGCAGCGGCAGCGAGTTGGAGTGGCGCGAGCGCTGGCCGCAGACCCGCCCATCCTGCTGATGGATGAGCCCTTCGGCGCGCTGGACCCCATTACCCGCGCGGAATTGCAGCGCGAGTTCTGCTCGTTGAAGGAACGGCTCGGGAAAACCATCCTGTTCGTTACGCACGACGTGCGGGAAGCCCTGCTGCTGGGCACGCGCATCGCTCTGCTGGAGCAAGGGCGGCTGGTGGCCCTGCGCGGACGCGATGAATTCCTGCGTGCCCCGGAACCCGAAGTGCAGGCGCTGCTGCAAACGGTGCGCGAAAGCGAGCCGGATTGGAAGTAACCGGCTTCAAGAACGACTTCAGACTGACCCGTTACCCCAAGCGGGCGACGCTTGATGCGAGGAGCACAGCATGGGCTTTCTCGATTTTGTGATTGCCAATCGCAGCGAAGTGCTGCAACTCACCTGGGAGCACCTGACGCTGGTGGGAGTCTCCATCCTGGCCGCGTCGCTTATCGGCATTCCGCTGGGAATTGTTCTCACGCGCCGCCACCGCCTGCGCCGGTGGATTCTCGGCGTGGTGAATGTGATTCAGACGATCCCCAGCCTGGCGCTGTTCGGCTTCCTGATTCCGGCGCCGTTCATCGGCGGAATCGGCAGCCGCACGGCCATTGTGGCGCTCACGCTGTACGCGCTGCTGCCCATCCTGCGCAATACCTGCGTGGGACTGGCGGGAGTGGACCGCAACGTCGTGGAAGCCGCGCGCGCCATGGGCATGACCGATGCGCAAATTTTGTGGCGCGTGGAACTGCCACTTTCCGCGAGCGTGCTGCTGGCCGGGGTGCGCACCGCGACGGTGATCGGCGTGGGCGTGGCCACCATTGCCGCGGCGATTGGCGGCGGGGGGCTGGGGCAATACATTTTTCGCGGCGTGAGCATGGTGAATCATTCCGTGATCCTGGCGGGCGCCGTGCCCGCCGCGCTATTGGCGATCTTCGCTGATGCAGCTCTTGGCTGGGTCGAGCAGCGCCTGGTTGTGCGATAGACTGTTGGCGATGCGCCGCGCATTCCTGTTTTTCTTTGTTCCCCCCGCGCTCCTGGCCTGCTGCCTGGCCGGCTGCGGCGCGAAACCTCCCGCCAAGATAGTAATCGGCTCGAAAAATTTCACCGAGCAGACCATCCTGCTGGAAATTCTTGCGCAACACATCGAAACCAAGCTGGGCATTGGGGTGGACCGGCGGCCGTATTTGGGCGGGACGCTGGTGGCGCATCAGGCGGTGACCGCCGGACAGATTGATCTCTACGTGGAATACACGGGCACCGCGCTGGCCGCAGTGCTGGGTGAACCGCCAAGCGCCGACGCGGCCGAGGTGCGGGCGCGCGTGCGCGATGGCTATGCCCGGAAATTCGGCCTCGAGGTGGGCGCGCCTCTGGGCTTTGACAATACGTTTGTGATCGTGGTGCGCGGGGAAGACGCGGAACGCTATCGCCTGCGCGCCATTTCCGATTTGCTGCGCGTACCGCGCAAATGGCGCGCGGGCTTTGGATACGAATTCAAGGAACGCCCGGATGGGTTCGCCGGCTTTGTGAAGGCGTATTCCCTGACCTTCGCCGAGGCGCCGCGGTTCATGGAACTGGGCTTGCTCTACCGCGCTTTGCAGGAAAAGCAGGTGGACGTGGTCGCGGGCAGCGCCACCGACGGCGTGATTGCCGCTCTGGGCATGACCGTCTTGCAGGACGACCAGCGCTATTTTCCGCCCTACGAAGCGGTGCCGGTGGTGAACCGGGCTGCGTTCGAGCGGTTTCCGGGGCTGCGCGAAGCGCTGGCTTCGCTCGCGGGAAAAATCAGCGCGGAAGAAATGCGCCGCATGAACTACGCGGTCGATGGCGAAAAGCGCGATGCGGCAACGGTGGCGCGCGAATTTCTGGCAAAGACGCGCCTGTAGGGCAGGGTGCAATCTAAAGATTTGCCCCGGCATCTTGCTCCTGTTACAGTTTCCGGCGGAGGTTATGCATGGCGGTCAGTAAAGATCTGCTCGACATTCTCGTTTGCCCGTTGCACAAGGATGCTCACGTGCAATTGACGCCGGATGGCGCGGGACTGAAGTGCCCCACCTGCAAACGTGTTTATCCCATCCGCGACGATATTCCCGTAATGCTGGTGGACGAAGCCCGCATTGAAGCCTAGCGAACCTTCGCAGATTCTTCCCGGACTGCGGCAGGGCGCGCCGGTGCTGATCCTTCGTCTGCGCTCGATGGGCGATATGGTGATGCTGACGCCGGCGCTGGCCGCGCTGCGCGCCTGGCGGCCCGATCTGCAACTGCACGTTCTGGCGCAGCCCGCATTTGCTCCCGTTCTGGAAGGCCATCCAGCAATTCAAGAAATCATTCCGTTTCACACGGTGCTGGCGTGCGCGCAACAGTTGCGCCGCCGCAAGTATCCGCTGGTTTTCAATCAACACGGAGGCCCGACCAGCGCGGTGCTGGCAGCCGGCGCCGGTATACCGCTGCGCGTCTGCTGGGACCACGCGCAATTCGGCTTTGTGTACAACGTGCGCGTTCCCGGGCCGGGGCAATTCTACGGCCCGCGGCCGATTCACACCGTCGAGCACCGCTTGACGCAGTTCTATTACACCGGGCTGCCGCGCGGCCCGATTCCTGCACCAGCGGTGTATCCGCAGCCGGACGCCGTGCAATCGGTCGTGGCAAAGCTGCGCGCGCGCGGCATCAACGAAGGCGACCGCTACGCGGTGATTCATCCCGGCGCATCGCATCTGGCTAAGCAGTGGTCCCTCTCGGGCTTCGCGGAAATCGCCCGATGGTTGCAGCGCGCGCACGGCCTGCGGCCGGTGATCCGCGTGGGCCCGAGCGACCACTCCCTGGTGGAGGCCATCGAAGAGCTTTTTCCACCGGAAACCCTTGTGCTGGATGCGCAGGCAATGAATCTGCGAGAAACTATCGCTTTGATCGCGGGCAGCTCGTTCTTCCTTGGCAATGACAGCGGCCCGGCGCACTTGGCAGCAGCCGCAGCGCGCCCGCTGGTGGTGATTTTTGGCGCCACCGACCCGGTGACCTGGCGGCCGTGGCAAACCCCGCATCGCGTGGTGCAATCCAGCGGTCCGTGCGCGAAATGCCGTGCGGGCGGCTGCTATGCATCCGATGGGGGCCGTTGTATCCTGAGCGTCGCCGTGGAGGATGTGCGGGAAGCCTGCGCGCAGATGCTGGCCTGGGAAAATGGAAAATGAGAAAGTGAAAAGGGCTGAGCCCGGCAACCGCCTGCCGAGAGCTTTTTTTCCGTTTCCCATTTCCCTTTTGCCGCACGAAGAGAAGGTATGACAAAGCAACTCCAACTCGCTCTGAGGAAGCTGCGCAGCCGCCGCGTGGGCGTGCTGGGCGACCTGATGCTGGACCGCTACGTGTGGGGCACGGCGACCCGGCTTTCTCCGGAAGCGGCCGTGCCCGTGGTGGATTTCGCGGAAGAAACTTCCGTGCTGGGCGGCGCGGGGAACGTGGCGGCCAATCTTGCGGCGCTTGGCGGGCGCGTCGAGATGTTCGGCGCGGTTGGCATGGATGAGCACGCCACAGCGCTCGGCGCCTGCCTGCGCAAAATGGGTATTGCCCACAGCGGCGTCCTGGCCGATGCCGCGCGCCAGACGACGGTGAAAACGCGCATCATCGCCCGGCACCAGCAGATCGTGCGTGTAGATCGCGAGACCCGGGAAGCGCTCTCCGCGGATTTGCAGGGCAAGCTCGCCCGGCGCGTGGCCGCGGCTCTGCCCCGCATGGATGCGCTGCTGCTTTCCGATTACGACAAGGGCGTGATTTCCGATGATCTGGCCGACCGCGTGTTGCAGGCAGCGCACAAAGCCGGCGTGCCCGTGTTCGTGAAGCCGAAGACGTCCCGGCTCTATGCCTATCGCGGCGCGCGGGCCATCGTGTGCAACCGCAAAGAAGCCGGATTTTTCGCCACGCGCGCGCTGGATTCGCAGGAACTACTGGAACAGGGCGGGCGCGACCTGCTGGCGAAATTCGGATGTGCGGCGATGGTGATTACCCTCGGCGAAAAAGGCATGCGCGTCTTCGAGGATGGCGTGAAAGATTCCTTCCACGTGCAGGCCACCGGGCGCGAAGTGACCTACGCCCGCGTGGGACTGCCCGGCATGGAGCGCGACGCCACCGGGAGGCAGGTGTTTGACGTGACTGGCGCGGGCGATACCGTCGTGGCTACGCTGGCACTGGCTGTAGCGGCCGGCGCTTCGATGCGCGATGCCGCGGTGCTGGCAAATGCCGCTGCCGGAGTGGTGGTGGGGAAACTGGGAACGGCAACGTGCTCGCCGGAGGAATTGGCGGCGGCTGTAGCAGAACTTTGAAACTCAGAACTCAGCCCCCCTTCTCTCAAGGGGGATTTGAGCATCGCAAATTTCAAATTTGAGATCTCAAATCTC
>CAZCNH010000008.1:0-13288 GCA_964500065.1 uncultured Acidobacteriaceae bacterium | reverse complement strand
ATCTCAAATCTCTAGCTGCTAGTCCCTAGCCCCTAGCCCCTGAACCTACGGTGGGAAACTAAGCGACTGATCGTGGCGTTCGACCCAAATCGTCACTTCTTTGTTTCTTTGCGGGTCATTGTGGAAAGGCGCATCGGGGCACAATTCCACAGCTACGACGACGCCCGATGCGCGGCGCTTCATCTGCGCGGCGGCAGTGATGCGGTAGCTGCGCACCGGACCGTAATAGCCGGTCGGTCCCCAGTCGGCCAGAAACTCTTCAAACGGATACGCTTTCGGATCGGCGGGCTTCCAGAGTTCGTAGGCCGCTTTCATGTCGCCGCGCGCCACCGCCTGCATGAACACGTCCACGGTGTTCTTTTCCTTCTGAAAGCGGAGGAAATACCAGACCGTAAGGGAAAGCGCCAGGACAAAGAACGAAGCGGTCATCACATAGCGGCGCGCTTTGCTATTGGGTTCTTCGCCGTCGCCGTCAAAAAGTCCCACGCAATTCTCTCCACAGAGACGCTAACAGAAAGCCTCGCGGCAGGGCAAATGTGAAAGGCTCCGGCTAGCCCTCGAGCGCTCCACCGGCTCCGGCGGGAAGCTCAATAGAATACTTGGTGCGCTGCTTTTCCCGGTGCGCGGCCAAGGCGAACTGAATCAGGCGATCAATCAACTCGCGATAGGGAATGCCGCTGGCTTCCCACAGTTTGGGATACATGCTGATGGAGGTGAAACCGGGAATGGTGTTGATCTCGTTCAGAAAGATTTTCCCGGTGCGCTTTTCGAGGAAGAAATCCACCCGGGCCATGCCGGCGCATTCCAGGGCGCGGAAGGCGCGCACGGCCAGATCCTGAAACAGCGTGATTTGCTTTTTCGTCAGCTTGGCGGGAATCACCAGCCGGGTGCCATCTTCCAAGTATTTCGCGGCGTAATCGTAATACTCGCGGTGCGGAATGATCTCGCCGGGAATCGAGGCTTGCGGGTATTCGTTGCCAAGCACGGAAAGCTCGATCTCGCGCGCCTTCACCGCTTTTTCCACGAGGATCTTCTGGGCAAAATCGGCCGCGGTCTCCAGGGCATCGGGCAGCTCCGCCGCGTTGTGTACCTTACTCATGCCCACCGAAGAACCGAGCGCGGCCGGCTTGATGAACAGCGGGAAGCGGAACTTCTTCTGGATGCGCTTCAGCACGGCTTGGCGCTGATTCTCCAATTCGGAGCGCAGCACGCAAACGTAATCCACCACGGGGATTCCGGCCTGAAGGCACAGGCGTTTGGCGACGTCCTTATCCATGCCCACGGCGGAGCCGAGCACGCCGGCGCCGACGTACGGCAGGCCCGCCAAATCGAGCAGGCCCTGTACGGTGCCGTCTTCGCCGAAGGTGCCGTGCAGCACCGGAAAAACCACGTCCACGCGCATGCTGGAAAAGCCGTGCGCTTCGCCGATAGGCATCAACGCGCCGGTGGTGGGGTCCGCGGGCAGCACCACACGCTGCCCGGAGCGCAGCACGTCGGGCAAGAGCTTTTGCGCGCCACTGCCCACCAGCCACCGGCCGTCTTTGGAAATGCCGATGGGCACCGCTTCGTATTTTTCGGGGTCGAGCGCGCGAATAACGGAAGCGGCGCTGGCCAGCGAGACTTCGTGCTCGCCGCTGCGGCCGCCAAACAGTATGCCTACGCGAAGACGCTTGCGTTCAGTGGTCATTCAGAACTCAGAACTCAGAACTCAGAACAAGCCAATTCTTGAAGAACCGATTTCATGATGCGTTGGTCACAAAATCTTGTTGCCCAGGCTGGAAAGCACCAACTCCACGCCGAGTTGCGCGGTCTTGTTGTGCAAGTCAATCACCGGATTGATTTCAACCACGTCGAGCGAGACCATGGCTTCGCTATCGGCGATCATTTCCATGGCCAGGTGCGCTTCGCGGTAGGTGACGCCGCCGCGCACCGGGGTGCCCACGCCGGGCGCGTCTTCCGGGTCCACAAAATCCAGATCGAGGCTGACGTGAACGCCGTCGGCGTCGTCCATGGCGAAGCGCAGGGCTTCGGCCATCACGTCGCGCATGCCGCGTTCATCAATATCGCGCATGGTGAAAACGTGAATGCCGGATTGCTTGATGATCTTGCGCTCGCGCGCATCCAGGTCGCGCGCGCCCACGATGCACACATTGCGCGCTTCGAGCACCGGCCTAAAGCCCGGCAATTCGGCAAGCTCGGGCGCGCCGTGGCCGATCAAACTGGCCAACGGCATGCCGTGAATGTTGCCTGAAGGAGAGGATTCGGGCGTGTTCATGTCGCCATGCGCATCGAGCCACAGGCAGCCCACGCGCTGCTCTTTCTTCTTGAAATGCGAGGCGATACCAGCGGCAGAGCCGATGGCGATGGAGTGGTCCCCGCCGAGCACGACCGGAATAAAGCCCTCGGAAATGGCCTTCTCAGTCATTTTCGCCAGGTCTTTGCAGGCCAGCGCGATTTCCGCCAGATACTTGGCCCGCTTTTCGCCGTAGTGTTGCTCTTCGGGCTGCTTGACGTCGAGGTTGCCGACATCTTCCACCACGTGGCCAAGCTGCTTGATGCGCGTCTGTAGCCCGGCGACGCGCAGCGCGGAAGGACCCATATCCACGCCGCGGCGGCTTTGGCCGAGGTCCATGGGGATGCCGATGATGCGTACTTTTTCTGCCATAAAAGAAAACTCACTCAGAACTCAGAACTCAGAACTCAGAAACAACTTCAGGAGCCCTTTGCTGCGCCTTCACGGCGTTTGCAAATCATGGTCACAAGGATTGCCAAAGCTCCTGGTCCTCTTCTTCAGGTCCTTTGGCGGACTGTCCACGGTTCGATTCCGCCTTTTTCTGAGTCCGAGTTCTGAGTTTAAGGATAAATGCGATAAATCATGCGCGGGAAGGGAATTACCTCGCGAATGTGCTCAGTTCCGCAAATCCAGGCCACGGTACGCTCGAGGCCCATGCCGAATCCGGCGTGCGGCACGCTGCCATAGCGGCGCAGATCCAGATACCACTGAAACGATTGTTCGGGCAGGCCGTGCTCGCGCAGCCGCTGGATCAGCAGGTCGTAATTGGACATGCGCTCGCCGCCGCCGATGATTTCGCCGTAGCCTTCGCTGGCCAGCATGTCGAAGCCCAGCGCCAACTCCGGACGCTTGGGGTCTGGCTCCATGTAGAAGGCTTTGATGGCCGCAGGGTAGCGATGGACGATCACCGGGCGGTCGTACTGGCTGCTGAGCACAGTTTCTTCGTCGCCGCCAAAATCGTCGCCCCACTTGGCCGGCTTTTGGTTCTTGTTCAGGATTTCGATGGCTTCGTCGTAGCTGATGCGCGGGAAGGGCGGCTTGACACTGGCCAGCTTGCTGGTGTCGCGCTTGATGAACTCCAGTTCGCGCGCGCGGTTTTTCAGGCAGGACTGCACGATGTGGCTCACCAGACCTTCGCCGAGTTCCATCATATCTTCCAGATGAGCGAAGGCGGCTTCGGGTTCGAGCATCCAGAACTCGGTCAGGTGGCGGCGCGTTTTCGATTTTTCCGCACGGAAGGTGGGGCCAAAGCAATAGACTTTGCCCAAGGCCGCGGCCGTAGCCTCCAGATAAAGTTGCCCGGACTGCGTCAGGTACGCTTTGCCTTCATCGAAGTATTCGAGTTCGAAAAGGGTCGTAGTGCCTTCGCACGCGGCAGGGGTGAACACAGGCGAATCGGTAAGCGTGTAGCCCTGTTCATGCATGTAGCTGCGCGCGGCAAAGATGGCTTCATCGCGAATGCGCAGGATGGCCGCCTGGCGCGGAGTGCGCATCCACAGGTGGCGGTTCTCCAGCAGAAAATCCACGCCATGTTCCTTGAGCTGGATGGGGTAGGGCGTCTCGTCGGGGATGCGGTGAACCACGTCCACCGCGCTGACTTGCAGCTCGTAGCCGCCCGGCGCGCGCTGGTCGGCGCGCACCTTGCCGGTAACCATCACGCTCGATTCCTGCGTGAGGCCCTTCATGGCTTCGAAGGCGGCCGCGTTTTCCTTGAGCGCCACCACGCCCTGAATGATTCCCGTGCCGTCGCGGAAAATGGGGAAGAGCAGCTTGCCGGCTTCGCGCTGGTTATAGAGCCAGCCGCGAATGGTGACTTCCTGGCCATCGTACTTCCCGATATGCTCAATCGAAACCACTGGCATGCGATGTCCTTTGCGGGCCTGCGCCCGCGGGGTAGCCACATCGAGCCCCGAAATTCGCGGAGGCCCTGCGACAAAAGCGGAATCCTTTTCTTACTTAGAATGCCAACAAAATTTGGTTCTCAACAAACGGCTAACCGCTAGCTGGCCTTGGCCATGCTGGAGACGGTTTCTTCAAACCTCGCGAATACGTTGCGCATTTCGTCGAGCGGAATGGCTCGCGCGCCGCTATCCCGCAATTCCAGAACCATGGGCAAGCCGCCCGGGGCCGCCGGGGCCGTGCTGAGAGCCTTCAATGCGGCGGGCCAATCAATGGAGCCCTCGTAGGGCGGCAGGTGCTCGTCCTTTTCGCCATTGTTGTCATGCAGGTGGGTGGTGACCACCAGTTCGCGCATCACTTCCAAGCTGCGCGCCACGCCGTCTTCCAGGTGCGCGTGGCCGGCGTCAAAACACATGCGCAGGTCAGTGAGTCGCGTTTCGATCAGAAAATTGCGCAGTGATTCCGGAGCGCCCAAACCGCCCGGCGTATTTTCCAGGGCAATGGTGACGCCGCGCTGGCGGGCAAACATACCCAAATGCTCGAGCGAATTGAAGGCCGCATCGTAGCGGCGAGGGTCGGCTTCTTCGCGGGACGCGCCCATGTGTTGCACCAGCACCTTGAACGGGATGTGCTCGGCTACTTCGAGCGCGCGCTTCACTTCGTCCACAGCGTCCAGACGGCGCACCCGCTCGGGGTCCGAAATGGAAATCGGCGTGCGGCTTTCCCGGCGTGAGTTGAGGTCGCGGCTGCTGGGTGAATGCATGGAGAACAATTTCAGCCGGTGCCCGCCGAACCACAAAGCGAGGTTGCGCACCTCGTCCATCGAGCGGTAGTCAAAATGACTGCGGTCACAGAAGATTTCCACCCCGTCCATTGCCGCATGCTCGAAGCCTGCGAGCAGGGTGGGCGTGAGCTTCTGATTGACGTAAAGATAGGTGGAAATCACCCGCTGCATGGCGACCGGTTCCAGTCCAAGGCCCCACAATCTTCTTAGATTGCACGGCGGAAAACTTTGACTGTAAGCCATTCCACGAAAGGGGTCAAGTTAGGCGCAGCTCGCCATTCCCTATGTGTTTGATACTAGGCATGTTGAGTCTATAGCGTGGCGAGAAGCCTAAGCTTGGCAAACGCCGCATCGGGTGGTAGCGATTCCATGCCTCCGGCCGGTCCAATCGCGGCTAGCGGCTTTCCTCCGCTCTGTAGCTGGTCCAAAAGCCGACGGACGGCAGCCGCATCTTCCAGCTCAGGCTCCCGCCCGGAAACCAAGCCCGCACTTACGCTGACGCTTCCCGCTCCGCCTGCTACGGCAGCGCGCAAAGACGGGTCGCTCACAAAATCCAGCCCAAGTACCTCGGCGGGAAGCTTCAGGAGTTTCTCCAGCAGCGGAGTCTGTGGGCCTCCATAAACGTGCAGCGCCAGTTGAACACGCCGGGCACTTTTTGCTGCGGCCTCGCGGACCGTGGCCAGGTGGTGGAAAACGCGCTTAAGAATTTCCCAATCACCCTGGTGCGCGACAATCGCGTGCTCATCCATATGAATCACAGCGGCCCCCGCCGCCGCCAACGGCGCAATTTCGTGGGAAAGCAACTCCGCAAAAGCTTCGGCTCGCGCTTCCACCGAACCGAAACCCGGCAGCTCGCTTTCGGAATAACGCGCCAGGGTGTAGGGACCGACCAAAAACGGCTTCAGGCTCAATCGTCCTGCGCGTTCGGGCGAAGTGGGCAGCAGCCCCAGGGCGTTTCGCGCGAAGCGGTATTCCTCGGCCAGGCTGAGGGTGTGTTCCGCTTTGCGTCCCAGTTTGCCGACGATTTGCGGCACGCGGTAAACCTGCTTTGTGCCCGGCAGGGTTCGCTTCGGGCCCGGCGTGATGCCTTCGTATTTCGCAGCGATATGCGAAATCGGGTCCGCCCAGCGCGCGCAGCCGTCGGTGAGGCAATCTACGCCGGCGCGCACCTGCTCGCTGATCAGGAACTTGGTGAGAACATTTTCGGCATCGAGCAGATCCGCGATGGTCCGTTCGCCGCGGTGGAAAGCCTCGCGGGTCTTTCGCAGCAGCTGTTCTTCGGGAGAATTCCCGGAGCGGGGATAGGCCCCGTTGCTGGCGATCATCACGCGACTGGGAGAAGCGTTCACGCGCCGAGTTCGAGAAAATCAATTTGGGAAACCGCGGGCATCAAACCGGCAGCCGCGCCGCGCGCGAAAAGCTCGCGGATGGCCTGGCGGCCGCGCTCGCCATAGCCGAGCGTCCACTTGTTCACGTACATGCCGACGAACTTATCGGCCAGCTCCGGGTCCATATCGCGGGCGAATTGTAACGCATAATTCAGCGCCGCTTCACGGTGATCCAACCCATATTGCACGCTCTGGTAAATGGCACGGACCACGGCGCGCCCGGCCGCTTCCCCGAGCGCGCGGCGGATTACGTTGCCGCCCAGCGGCAGCGGCAGCCCGGTTTGCTCCATCCACCACTGGCCCAGGTCCACCACTTTGTGCATGCCCATCTGCGGATACAGGAGCTGGCCTTCGTGTATCAGCAGACCCGCGTCCACCGTTCCCGCTTTGACGGCGTCCAGAATTTTGTCGAAAGGAATCACCACCGGCTCAAAATCAGGGTGGAAAAGCTTCAGCGAAAGAAAGGCCGTGGTGCGCAGCCCGGGAACGCCGACGCGCTTGCCGGTCAGGTCAGCCGCTTTCAACGGCTGGGCGGCGACGACGATGGGCCCGTAGTTTTCACCGAAACTCGCGCCGCAATCCAGCAGGCGGTACTTATCCGCGAGAAACGGGTAGGCAAAAAAGCTGATGGCGGTCACGTCGTGCACTTCGTTTTCGGCGGCGCGGTTCAGCGTTTCGATGTCGCACAATACGTGCTCGAACTTCATCCCCGGCGCGCGCACCTTGTTGGTGGCCAGCGCGTAGAACATGAACGCATCATCGGAATCCGGCGAATGGGCCAGCTTGATCAGGGTTTCCTTGACCGCTGAATTGGAGGACATTCTTTTTTCACCTTGAACAGCCTGCAGGCCGGCGACATCCGCGCCGCAAGCGCAAACTCTATTTTTCCACTGTGAAATAGACTGAAGAGCGCAATGCACCCGGCAGAAAACCGCCACAAGCACTTCAGATTATCACAGGCAGCCCGCTAGTTCTAATCGCGCCTCCCTTGCAATTTCCCGACGCGCTGCTCCGAAGCCAGGCAGAAACATCATTCCGGGCGCGAACGAACGTAAGTAAAACGTTCTTTCAACCGCAGAAAGGGCTGCTCGATGAATTTGAAGGAGGCCGCGGCAAGCGCAGTGGTCAGAAACAGGGCCAGCGCGGCTGTGGTCAGCATGTTCAACTGCGGCGCATATTCGCGCACCAGCGTCAGGGCAAAGATGTGGTACACGTAGAGTCCATAGGAAACCCGCCCGAGGTAAACAAGCGCCGCATTGGATCTGGTTCCCGGCTCACGAAGAACACTCAATAACAAAACAGCGCACGCAAAAGTCACCAACGGGTAGGTGAGCAACGCCTGCCACCCGCTGTGACGAAGAAAAAGACCGACAAACCACAGGCAGCCGGTCCCCAGGGCGATTCCCGCCCAGCGCACGCGCCGACTCCAACGGGGTACCGAGCCATTCAGCGTGATGGCCATCAGCGCGCCCACGGCGATCGGGTCCATGTGGGTGATGGTGTTGTACCAGAACATACTGTACGGCTGGTGGTGATAGGCCAGCCACGCGCGGCCACACGTGGCTGCCACCAGCAGAAAATACGAGAACAGTTTCAGTCCGCGCGGGAAAAAATAGAGAATCACCGGCCAGGTCAGGTAGAACTGTTCTTCAATGGAAACGCTCCATAAGGGGCCGGCCACGCTCACCAGGCCGGGAAGAAAAGCGTTGGTAAAATTTCCGGTGAAGGTCAGGAAACCCGCCATGTGCAACCAGGGAAAATCCTGGTATAGGAATCTGGGAATCACAAAATAAGAAAGAAGCAGGAAGAAAAAATAGAGCGGCCAGATGCGCAGGATTCGGCGGATCCAGAAAGACCGCAGATCGATGGTTCCCCGCTGGCGCCGCTCCCGGAGAAGCAGTTCAGTGATCAAGTAGGAACTGAGCAGGAAGAAAAGGTCGACCCCAAAGCCTCCCGCCGCTTCCACGCCCTTCAGGGCTGTGACCACCTTTGCGGGCGCCCACGAAAAAGTAACATCGATGCCCGCATGCGGCATGGCATGGCGCGCAAAAACCATGACGAAAGCCCAAAACCGGAGCACGTCCAGTTCAGGGTGATAAAAAGATGCCTGTGAAGATGCTTTCAATGTGGTTTACGGGACCCAAATGCCGCTGATACCGCGCAAAACCCATCGCCAGATTACTCCTGGCGGTCGAGCAGGAACCATAAAAATGTCAAAGCCCGCTAACGATGCGCGCGATTGCGGAATCGAAATCGAGGCGGCCATCCATGTACGGCAGCCAGTGGCGTTCGAGCAACGGGCGGAACTGGGGCCAGCTCTGCTCGAACAGGCCGTAGCGATACGCGTAGGGAACATAGGCGGCGCTGGCGCCGGGCCGCGCGGCCAGCGCGCGCTTCACCATTTCGCCGGTAGTGAAGAAGAGCACGGCGTGCCACAAGTCGCGGGGGATGGGCTTGTCGCGGCTGCGGCATTCGCGGGCGATGGCGTCGCGCACGTGGCGCGTCAGGCCGTGCGAGGCTTCGTGGTACAGAATCTCAAACCCGGTTTCGCCCTGAATGCGCGAGTCTGAACTGGAAATAGTGATATGCAGCGGCTCGTCGGAAGTGTACGCGCCGGCCCAGTTTGCATAGTACGTGACGTCTGTGGAGATGACCGCCGCGGGCCACTGCGATTGATACGCGGTGGCCAGACGAATTCCCACTTCTTCCCCCATGGCGGCGATGCGCGGCTCGATGCTGGCCACCCACTCATGGTTTTTCTTGTCGTGAAGGCTCCACCAGCGCGCGCGGTAAATGGGCGCGGCCTTGGTCATGGCGGCGATCAATTCCGCGCGCAGACCACTCAAGCTCAAGTCCGGCTGCTTTTCCCATTCTGAGAGGCGGTTCTTGATGTTCACCATGTCGCCGTTGAAAAGCAGGTCGCGCCCGGCCAGGTTCGCCGCGTAATAATCGAGCGCCTCGGTCCACGCTTTTTGCTCTTCCGGAGAAAGCTCTTCCAGTTTGACCGGTTCGAGATTGCGCGCCAGTCCGGCAATCGAGGGTGAATTTGGAGCACCTTCATCGCTCGTTTGCCGCAGCCGGGCCTGGTGATACAAAAAATGATGCAGGTTGAGCCAGAAATTACTGTGAAATTCAAACCGCGGGAATCGCGCCCCCGCGCCGGGGTTGCGGCTGGCGTTGGTGCCCTGGCCGGGGATTGGAACTTGCGCGGCGGCGGGCGCCACCAGAAAAAAAAGAAACGCGACCAGTTTGCGGAGCTTTTTCATTTGAGATGATAGACGCCGCGGCGCGCAGCTTTGTTGTAGATGGAAGCTGCCTATTTCAGGCAAGAGGCTGGCGTCCGCGCAGGCCTGCGGTCTCGATACCCTTGGTGGCAGCAACCACCAGCGTCATTTTTACGATGTCGCCCAGCACGAAGGGGGCGAATCCCGCCAGGAAAGCGGCCTGCAAAGTTGACTGGCTCAGCAGACCCAGCCACGCGGCGCCACAAGAAAGCACGATCACTTGCCCGGCAGCGAGCGCCGCATACAAACGCGGCACCGATGTGCCAGCCCAGCGCTCCACCAGCCAACCGGTGACGAACGCGGCCACCGGGTACGACCACAAATATCCCGCCGTAGGTCCCAGCAACCGCGCGGCCCCCGGCAGGCCGAAGGGTTGGAACACCGGCAAGCCCATGGCGCCTTCCAGCAGATAGAGCACCAGAACGAGCGCCCCGCGCTTTGCGCCCAGCATCACCGCCACAAACATGACCGCGAAGGTTTGCAGAGTCAGCGGCACAGGTGTCCACGGCAAAGGAATCGCCACCTGCGCGCAGGCAATCAGCAGCAGGTTTGCGGCCACTACGCGTGCGGCATCCCAAGCCAGCCCTTCGCCGCGAATCACTCGATCTGCCAGAACGTTTGCTTGTGTCATGTCCTCTCTCGGATGAAGCGCTGGGATTATACCGTTTTTCCGCACCGAGGGCAGCGCCGAAGGTGGGGCGCTATTGCGCACTCCTGAAAATATCTGCAAGCTCCCGCGTGAATCGCGAGCGGGGCAGAACCTGAGTGCAACCCGCGGCGCGCGCGCGTTCCGCCAGTTCCGTTTGCACGTGGGAAAGAAAGGCAATCACGGGCAACTCGCAACCCGCCGCGCGCAATTGCGCGATGGCTTCCGCGCCAGCCTGCCGGGCGTTTAAGTCCACGACCACCAGCGTGGCCGGGCTTTGCTGCAGCAGATCCAGCAGAGCGCCAGCAGTCGCAGCGGTTTTCAACTCCACGCCCACCTGCCGGGCGGTCTCCAGCATCTTGGATGCGAAGAACAAATCATCCACCAATGCGACGACGCGGTTCATGAACGCTCCTGGTAAATCGCTTTTCGATTGTCCGGCGGCGTATCCCCGGCCAGCGCGGCGGAAGCGGCGCGTTGCGCGGCCGATGTGGTAGAGTTCCTTTTTTCTTTTTCGGGAGGAGATGCATGGGCCGGGCATCCGCAGAGATTCCGCCGGAAATTGCGATACTGGAGCAAGCTCCCATCATCATCGAGAAAATACTGATTGCGGCCGGGCCCAACGAATTGCATTGGAAGCCGGCGGCAGACCGCTGGTCCATCGGGGAAGTGCTGGGCCATCTGGTGGATGTGGAAAAACTGTTCCGCAGCCGCGTCCAGGCGATGGCCAAAGAAGACAACCCGGTGCTGACCCTGTACGACCAGGAGCAGGTGGCGGCAACGGGAAAATACTCCGAAAAACCGGCGCTGGAATTTTTGCGCGAGTTCTGCCACGAACGCGACATGAGCGTTTCCTGGCTGCGCTACGTGTTTCCCGCGGTTGCCGCGCGCAGCGGGCGCCACCCTGACATTGGGACGGTCACGGTAGGTCAGACGGTAAGCGAATGGGCGTTTCACGATTTGGGCCACGTCCGGCAAATCTCGGAACTGTACCGGGTGCGGGCGTTCTGGCCGCGTCTCGGGAAAGCCCAGCGATACTACAAGATTTCCCCGTAGTGGAGAGTTCCAACCATGAGTTCCCTGGAAGAACCCCTGCTGGCCAACGCGGCTCCGCTGGAGGCCACGCTTTTTACTCGGCCGGGGTGCCACCTGTGCGAAGAAGCCAAGGCCGTGATGCTGCCGCTGCTGCGCGAGGCGGGCGGCGTGCTGAAGGAAATCAACGTGGATAGCAGCGCGGAACTGCGCGCGCGCTATGGCAACGACGTTCCAGTGGTCTTCCTGGGCCCGCGCAAAGTGGCCAAGCACCGCGTGGATGCGCAACAGTTCCGGCGTCAACTGGCCGCAGCCGCGGGTTTGCAGACCTAGCCGGACTACGCGTTCCGCGCGGGAACCTGCGCGAACTCCCCCAGCAGGACTTCGCATTCCTCCATCATGGGAAAGCCGCTGGAGAAGGCCAGTACCCGCGCCAGCGCCTGGTAGAGATACATGCTCTTCTCGCTGGCGCGCAGGTGATCCAGGGATTCCCAAACGCTGGTCACCCGGATCAAGGCGGGCGAACCTTCGCTTTTCACCACCAGCAAGGCGCGGAACCCAGCTTCGCGCTTGATGAGCGGCACGACGGACATGAGCCCGTCCTGGAAGGCATTGAATTTTTCCGGGGGAACACGGAACTCGCTCACTCGGGAGTGCATTGGTCACCTCCGGGGGATCCGCCTGGATGAATGCCCCGGAGTGTACCGCCTGGGCGCGCAAAAGCAACACGTGACGCGGCGTTGCACGGGCAGGGCGGGCCCATTCCACTCGCGATGAAGGCCACCCGCTGGGCACACCCTGCCCACTAGTAACGACGGAACAAGTTGGCGAAAGTTTCATCTGGTCCCCACAAATAATCCGGATAAGCGGAAGATTAATGGGAAGAAGAGCCGCGGACACCCAGGGATTCGCCCGGATCCGCCCCGGGACGCCCCTTGACGCGGTCGTAGGTGGAAACATGGCAGGTGGAGCCGATCGCCTCATTGTAGTAAGTCGGCACGCCCAGGGCCGCGCGCAGTTCCTCGTTGAACTTGCGCAACCCGGTCAGTTGAGCGGCCTGCGCCGGGTACTTGCGCCCGTCGTCGGTCAGCAGGAACTTCTGATAGCCGGCGTCCCATAGGCGCGTGAACTGGCCTTGCCACAGGACGGCGGGCAGCAAAGTCATTTGGTAGGCACCGTCGGGGGTGCGGCGCAATTCGGCGGCCGCGCCATAATTCTCCACGCGGGTCACTCCGCCGGTGCTGCGCACGGTAAAGCCCTTGCCGGGCAGCGCCTCAATCACCTTGGCCGCAAACCGCTCGTTCACATTCCACATAGCCTGCCTAGGTTAGGCGAACATCGCGCCCCTGTCAAAAAACATGGGCTTGCTCTGCACGGTGCGGCTCATGGCGCCTGAATGAAGCGCATCTGCGTTTGCAGAAACGCGGCGCGCTGCTCGATGTAGGGCGTGAACCCGCGCCGCGAATAGGAACGTGGGTTCGGGATGATCGCCGCCAGATGCGCTGCCTGATCCTCATTGAGCGAGGCCGCGCTCGCGCCGAAGTAGTGGCGCGCGGCGGCTTCGGCCCCGTAAATGCTGTCGCCCCATTCGATCACGTTCAGGTAGATTTCCAGGATGCGCCGCTTCTCCAAGGAAACTTCGAGCATCCCCGTCAGGATGGCTTCTTCGCCTTTGCGCCAGTAGGAGCGGCTCGGACTCAGGAACAGGTTCTTCGCCAGTTGCTGGCTGATGGTGGAAGCGCCACGGCGGATGCGTCCGCGCTTCTGGTTGGTATCGAAGGCTTTTTCCATCTCCTCCCAGTCGAACCCTTCGTGGTCCAGGAATTTCTGGTCTTCCGCGGCGATAACCGCGCGCTTCAGGTGCGCGGAAATCTTTTCATAAGGCACCCACTGCTGTTGCAGTTGCGCCTTGGGATTTTTCTCGCGCAGGCGTTCGAGCCCCTGCTCCATGAAGGCGGTGGT
>CAZCNH010000007.1:0-80968 GCA_964500065.1 uncultured Acidobacteriaceae bacterium | reverse complement strand
TTGCCTTCGATTTTGTGACCGAGGAAAAGCATGGCCCAGCCACTCACAAATGCGACCAAACCCCAGCGCCATTGCGCCAGGAACAGGAGTGCGATTCCCGCAAAAATCACCGGGATGCCGACGGCGTGCAGCAGCTTGTTCCAGTAGTTGTGGTGCTCATGCTCGTACTTTTCCATGTACGGCTGGATGGGCATTCTTGCCTCCCCGGCAACTAGTGAGGTTGCTGTTCGCAAAACTTCTTCACCGCGTCCATGTCCTGCGCAACGGCCTTCTTGACCATGCCGCGAATGAGGCGGTTCATGATTTTGGGGATGAGCTTTTTCGTTTTCGCATCCATGGTCATGGTGAGCAAAGTGAAATCGCGGTCGGATTCGACGGTAAAGACCGTGTCCCACACGGTGCCGTGCGAATCGGCGACGTAGCGCACACGATTGTTCTCCACGAATTCAGTGATTTCGAGTTCAGTGTCGACCTTCTTGCCGCGCATCACGCGCGTTTCGCGGAAACGGGTACCGACGCCAGATTTGACCGGGGAGAGAAACTCGACATTCACGATATGGGGAACCGCGCGGGAAAACTGGCTAATGTCGGCAACCGTCCTAAAAACTGCTTCTACCGGGGCGGCGATGGCCTTGGTGACAACAGTGCTGGACATAATGTCCTCGCTTTCGCGCTGGCTCGCGGCGCGGCTGTCTCCGAGTTAGCAGCCGTAGTCATTGTACGTTGAATGGCGGTCTGAGCCGTGATCCATAGCCAGGTCCCGGCGCTGGTAATCCAGGTGAACCACCGAGCAGACGATCATCGCCTTTTCGTCGGTCATGCGGATCGTCAGGGGGTGCCCCGGCTCGGTCTGGATTTGCGGGAACAATTCGCTCACCAGCATGTGCCGCGCGGCCAGTGGCGGAAACTCGGGCAGTTGTTTTTCCGCCAGCAAGCCGGCCGGGCCGAAGACCTGGAGTTTCGGGTTGGCAATGTTCTTGTCTTCGAACTCGATGTTCATGATGGCCAGCAGGGAATCGTACTTGCGGTTCTGCATGGAGCCGCGGACTTGAATGCCGGAGATGATGTAGTCGGTAGCCAGGCCGCCGCGCTCGGCAACCGTGCGGTACTTCTTGTGGAAGGCGCCACCCGGACGGAAGTGGGTGAACGCCACACGGTCCCAATTCCTGGCGCGCACCTCCACTTTCATCAAGGAATGCGATGTGGGTGGAATGGTGGCGACGCCAAAGCCGCCGGAGAATCCGGGCTCGATGGGCAGCCTGGCAGCATCCAGGCGGCAACTGGCAAACTCGGGCAGGCGCAGCACGCCATCTTCACAAGCGCTGGGCGGCGAGACGCGGTCGGTGAGTTTCTCATCGCGGTTGGAGACCCAGGCGATCATACCTTCGCGATCGGTGACGAAGGGCATGGCCCACAGCGCTTCTTCGCGCCAGCGCGATGCGCTCAGGTAAATTCGCGATTCCAACTCGACGCCGCCGATGCGCCGCCCGCCAAACAGCAGCGGGGTGTACAAAAGTGCTTCGGCCGGGAACGAGCGGTTCGGGCCGTAAGGAGACTTGCGCGCAGGCTTCACTGGAGCGTCGGCAAAGTGCAGCGGGTGCTCGACGGTGAACACGCTGCCGGCCCGGCCTTTCATCAAGGTGTAGGCAAACGCAACCGCCTCCGATTCGTTCACCACCGAGACGACGCCCCCTTCGCGCAGGGCGTTCTCCGGCGCGGGGGCAATGGCCAGCGCGTCGCGCGGCGATTCCACTGTGCGCAAATCCGCGAGCGAATAGAGAATCGTTTGTTGCGGGCGCAACTTGTACTTGCGCTGAAGGAAGATTTCTCCCGAAGGCAACGACAGCCGCACCGTGCCCGTGGAATCGTCCGGACTTGGATTGAACAGCGCGAATGCACAGTGGTACTCACGCAACGGCGGAAACGGCATCGAATAGAAGAACTTCCCGCGCGCCTGCTTCGGAGCAGCGGGATGCGCGTGGACGTTATCGAAATTGCCGGGCGTGCTCCAGCGGACAAAGCCGGCGCTGAACAAGTCGCCCGCGTGGGCCACGCCTTCGCCGTGCGGCGCCAGGCGCAAGCGCGCGCTGCCCCAGAAGTCCTGGCCTTCGTTCAGCACCTCACTGAGCCGCAGGACGGTAGGCCGCAGCGGAGAAATTTGCAGCTTGCCCCGGCCGCCGGTTTCCACCGGGTTTCCCGCGCCGTCGAAAAGCAGAAGTTCGTAGTCGGTGCCGGCGCCGGCTTTGCGAAAGCCATCCACGCCCGGGAAGCACGTCGCCGTCAGGAGTAATTCGGTGTTCAAGCCAAGCTTCGCATCTTGCACCATGAAAGGCGCGGCCACATCGAGCCAGCAGGCTTTGCCGGCGGCGGGAACCGGGGCCGTCTTCTTGTCGTCGTAGGGATTCTGGGCTTGCTGTTGCGGCGAGAGGGCGCTGGCGGGCAGCGCGAGCTTGCTTAGGGAAAGGCCGGACGCGGTCACCAGTGAGCCGGTCAGCCGGGATAGAAATGCGCGGCGATCCAGACGATTCATCTGTCTCCCACCCCGGCAAAACGCCTCCACGGTCAGCGCGCCGGGCACAGAACCTCAGTTAGGCGATCGTGTTACCGGGAATTGCAACCGAGTCAGTTATACGCCGCTGATTTGCCTTGGACAAGGGAGAAGAAAGAGAATCGACGGATGTGGGAAAGGGAAGAGAGCCCGATCTACAGCGCGATTGGTCCACAGCGGTGGTAGGGTAGGAAGGAAAGGAGAGGCGCTATGGCATTTCGGAGTGAAGCTGCGCGCGCCGGTATCTCGATGGGTACGGCGCTGGCAATCACCATTTCGTGGAGCGTGAACAAGTCCATCCTGTGGGCGATTGTCCACGGATTCTTTTCCTGGTTTTATGTGATTTACTTCGCGCTGTTCCGGCACGCCTGAGGGATTACAACTCGCGGCGACCTTCCATGGCCTTGAGCATGGTGATTTCGTCGGCGTATTCCAGGTCGCTGCCCACGGGGATGCCCATGCCAATGCGCGTGACGCGCACGCCCAGCGGCTTGAGCAATTTCGACAGATAAACGGCGGTAGCTTCGCCTTCCGCAGTGGGGTTGGTGGCAATAATAATTTCTTCCACCGTGCCGGCTTTCAGCCGCTCAATCAAGCTGCGGATCTTCAACTGATCGGGCCCGATGCCCTGAATCGGCGAAAGAGCTCCGCCCAGCACGTGATACATGCCGCTGAAGGTCCGGGTTTTTTCCACTGCCACAATGTTGTGCGGTTCTTCCACCACGCAAATTACCTTGCGATCGCGTGACGCTCCGGTGCAATAGAGACACGGGTCGGTGTCGGTGATGTTGTTGCACACGGAACACTGACGGATTTTTTCCTTGGCGTCGCGGATAGCTTCGGCCAAGGCGAAGGCATCCTCGGAGGGACGGCGCAGAATATGAAACGCCAGACGCTGGGCCGTCTTCTGGCCAATGCCGGGCAGCTTGCGAAGTTGCTCGACGAGTCGTGTGATCGGTTCCGCGAAATCAGGCATGGAGTAAAACCCGGAAATTAGAACTCAGAACTCAGAACATGACCACACCCATCACGCGCGCCTTTTTCTGAGTTCAGAGTTCTGATTTCTGAATTTAGAACAGGCCGGGGATGCGCAGGCCCGCAACACTGGGCAGGTTTCCGGTGATACTGCGCATCTGTGTCTGCAACTCGTCGTCCACGCGGCGGCCGGCATCATTCACAGCGGCGCGGAGCAAATCCTGCAGCATTTCCGGGTCCTTGTCGGCAAATACGCCAGGCTCGATGCGGACGTCGGTCAATTGCTTTTTGCCGTTCATCTTCACGACCACCATGCCTCCGCCGGCGGAGGCTTCCACGGCAACCTGCTCAATCTGCTTTTCGATCTTTTCGCGCATTTGCGTGAACTGAACGAGCATCTGCTGCATCGCGCTGATGTCCATCGCTAGTCCTCGCCTTTCTTCCGAACTTCGCGGATTTGCCCGCCGAAGCGCCGCAACATTTCCCGGACCACCGGATCCTGTTCAACCTGCTCGCGAAGCGCCTCGGCCGTGGGCCGGGCGTTTTCCACGATAGTTGCAGGGGCTTCCAGCTTAACACACACGCGCAGGCGCTGTCCGGTAACGTGTTGAATGACGCCGCGCAATTTTTCCATCGGGTCGCGCGCCTGGAGCATGTCGGCAAGCGTGCGGTCCTTCGCCGGGAAATACAGTTGCACTTCTCCTCCGGCCATTGTCCAGCGCGTGACGGGTTCGATTAGGCTGGAAAGAAAACGAAATTGCTGCTGCACCTGGGATTTGATGGCGGCAACCTGCGCTTCCGCAAGGCCGCTGGAATCGCCTGCGGCGCGCGCCACAACACTCGGCGGCGGAAGAGAAGCGGAGGAGGCAAGTTCGTTCGCGACTTGCTGCGGCGGCAGCGCGGTATCGCGTTGCAGCGCCGGGGCGGCCACCGACGGGGCTGCCGAAAATCCCTGCGGCTTAGGCGGTGGCGCAGTCAAGGAAGGCGCGGAGGGAGGCGCGCTTCGCAGGGCAGTGCCTCCGCCGGCGGAACCCGCCAGCCTGCCGGCGTTGGCGCGGGCAGGATCGGGGCGGGAATGAGGCGCACCGTCGCCCAACTCCGCGAGCAATTCTTCCAGCGGCGCAAGGCGTGAGGCATTCACCAGCCGGAGCAATCCCAGTTCGAGATGCAGCCGCTCCGCAGGATTCTTCCGCATGCTGTAGTCGGTGGCCATCAGGATTTCGAAGAAGCGGTTCAAGTCTTCTTCCCCGAATTCCTGGGCGACGCGGGCCAGCTTGGGCCGCTCGTCGGGTGGAGCCGCGATCAAATCCGATTCCGCGCCGCACACGCGCGCCACCAGCAAGTTGCGGATGTGGCGGATGGCTTCGCGGCAGAAGTGCTGCAAATTGTGGCCCTCGGCGATCAGGGCGTGCACCAGCGCCAGCGCTTTCTGGCTGGAGGCTTCGCGAATCGCGGCCATCAACTGGTCCAGAATTTCTTCGCGCACTACGCCGAGCAGTTCGCGCACCTGGGCATCGCTGATGGTGTCGCCGCAATAGACGAGGGCTTGTTCGAGCAGCGATTGCGAATCGCGCAGGCTGCCTTCGGCGGCGCGGGCCAGCACGGCCAGGGCGTTTTCGTCAATGTTCAGTTTTTCCGCGACGGCAATCTTGCGGAGGGCGTCGCAAATTTCCCCGAATTCGAGCGGCCGGAAATGAAAATGCTGCGAGCGGGAACGGATGGTATCGGCCAGATTTTCCGGCTCGGTGGTGGCCATGATGAAGATCACCCGGTCGGGAGGCTCCTCCAGCGTTTTCAGCAGGGCGTTGGAGGCTTCTTCGGTGAGCATATGCGCTTCGTCGAGCAGCACGACTTTGTGCTTGCCGCCGATGGGCGCGAACTGCACCATGTCGCGCAATTCGCGGATCTGATCAATGCCGCGGTTGGAGGCGGCGTCAATTTCGATGACGTCCAGGGAATTGCCTGCGGTGATTTCCTTGCAGGAGTCGCATTCCTGGCAGGCCTCGCCGCCCTTGCGCTGCTTGCAATTCAGGACTTTGGCGAGGATGCGCGCGGTGGTGGTTTTGCCCACTCCGCGGGCGCCGGAAAAAATATAGGCATGGGCCACGCGTCCATTGACGACGGCGTTTTCCAGGGTGCGGGTCACGTGCTGCTGGCCGACAACTTCGCGGAAAGATTGAGGACGCCATTTCCGCGCAATGACCTGATAGCCCATGTGTCTGGTGGCTCGCCTCTGCGTGCGGTGCGAGGAACTTCGGGATCTCTGCGGCGCCCGATTCTGGCCCGCTACCGTTGCTCCCTTCCGGGCCTGGCGGGGTTTGCGGGGAATCGTCGCACAGAGCCCGAAGTCCCACGCTCCGGCAGGCGCGTCGGCGATTCTGCAACAGGCGCCTGCAAACGTAGTCTAGCACATTGTGAGGAGTGCTTTTGCGCGAGGGCCGCAGCGCTCGCAGCGAACGCTAAACAGGAATTGTTCGAAACGGGCCAGTGCCGTGGATTTGCACCACGGCGCCTTTGGCAAACCAACTGAAGTGCGGCGTGCGCGCAGGGATGAAGGCGTAGGAACCGGGGCGCAAGGGGCGCAACTTCTTCGAGTCGTATTTGCGGCCACGGGCATAGGAGAATTTTCCGGCGAGCACCGTGACGTGCTCATCGCAGGGATGCCAATGCGGCGGAATGTGGAGCGCGACCTTGGCCGTGTACCGAATCACGAATTCCGCGCCTTTTGCTTTGGGGTCTCCCTGAACGAATACCTGGCGCACCTGCTTTTCCAGGCGTTTCCATTGCACGTTTGATTTAGTTTTCATGATTATCCTTACGCATGCCGGCTCGTTGAGTTTCAGCCCAAGGACCTGCCTACGGTTTGGGATTCAGCGCGGGTACATCTGCCGGATTGACCCAATGGATGACGAAAGGCCCGGTGCCCTGCACCTGCACCACAGTTTCTCCTTTAGCCAGGGCAAAGTGCCGCATGGCTTTGGGGATGCGCACGTAAATACCGGGTTGGAGAACTTCAAGTTTCGTATCGTCAAACAGGATCCCGGGGCCGATGCCGAACGCGCCTCGCATCACGGTGATGTGTTCATCGTTGGCGTGCCAATGCGGAGGCAACTTCGTTCCATCGGCCAGCTTCAGGCGGATTACATACTCGCCTTCTTTAGCGGGATCGCCGGAAAGGGTGGCCATTTCCATCCCGGGAAGCTGCGTTGCGGACCATTGCAAATCCCGCGGACGCACGATGGAATATTGAAGTTCAGTTCCCGGGGCCTGCGCCAGGACGTTACTGACGATCCCAGTGATGAAGATTGCGGCTATCAACCATCGGTTCATTCAATCTCCCAGCAAAATGGGTTTTGCCGGCAAGCGCCGGCCGGCACTTTCCGGATAATTTTGCATGAGGTGGCGTTTTGGTACCACAGGGAATTTTTGCCGGCTTGCGTGCGCGGGGTCAGGATTAGAATCAAATGAGCAGTTTCCTCCGAAATCCGCGCGCCAGCGGACGCCCCACGAAACGGGGAAGCCCCTTTCTGTCTCCAATGCATGCGGAAATGCGGGCGCACCCGAGTCAGAGGCTCGGGGAGGGGAGGATAAGATGAAACGAGTTCTAATCATGGCGTTTGTGCTGGCCATGCTGCTGACGGTGGCGGCGCCGGTGCAATCGCAAACGGTGCAACAGGTTCTGCAGGGCACTCAGGTGAAACTGGTGCTGTTGACCGGTTTGAGTACATCGGTCGCAAAAGAGGGAGATCCTTTTTACGCGGAAGTGGCCGAACCGGTTTATCTGGGTAGCCAATTGCTGCTGCCCGCAGGCACGCGCGTGAAGGGGGAAATCGGCAGCATCCTGCGCCCCAAGCGTTTCTCCCTGTTCCGCGGACAGGCCGCAATGAACCTGTATATCCGCAGCTTTGAAATTGATTATCGCGAAATTCCGGCGCCCATGAGCATTCTGGGAATCTACGACACCATTTCGCAAACCGAGCGGGGAAAGGAACGCCGTGACCTGAAAACGGTTGAAGGAGCCGTGATCCAGGCCAAACGCGACATCAAAAGCGATGTGAAGACGGTTGCGCTGGGCACCGGCGGGGGCACCGTTGTGGGCGCCGTGTTCAGCCATGTTATGCGAGGCTTGGTGATCGGGCTGGTGGGCACATCGGCGTATGTCGTAACCAAGAAGGGCAAAGAAGTGGAATTGCCGGCCCAAACCGGACTTCTGGTGCGCCTGGATAACACCGTTACCGTGCCGACAGTGCCGGCGGCCGCGCATACGACCACCGGTACTCCCTGAGGCATGCTCCCTGCCGGGAAGGAGATTCGCGCCTGCCCGGTGTGCGGGTCTCTGCTTTTTCTGGCCGGGTTATCTGTCCTGGCTTGGCCGGCAGCTTAGCAGTTTTCTTCTTGCGGCAAAGATGCGGGCTTCCCGGGAACTACAATCCGCGAATCGCAATAGGAACTTTGAAGAGACTGGTTGCCACTCGATGTAGAGCACGCGACAAGGAATGGGGTGTACGGGTTCCCAGTTGCCGGGGAACTGGTTGCGAACCAATACGATCTGGCCCAGGGCTACGGGCGTGCTTATGGAAGTTGTTTGATGCTTTCCGTGATTCTGGATGGACGCTCGTTCGGCAAATGGCCTGCCATCCAAGTCCCAGCCTGAGATTTCACTGAGGGGCAATTTCTGTGAATGGATGCGCTGCACAGGGTCGCTTAGCCTCCCTTGGTCAAGCTAAATGGACCATCGGCAGTAGAGTTCGATGACGTTAGAAGGCGGGCGCGCTGCGGCTGTCGGGCAGAGGTTACCCCGTCCAAACTGACCCACTACCTGGACTTTTCCCATTAGGAGGACGGGCGACTGCACGCCCTTCCTGCGCTGATTCCGTCTCGCGGTTGGAAATACGGGCTAATTGACTTGGAACTGCAGGCCGGATTCAGCTTCGGCCAATTCCTGCAACAGCCGCTCGTCGATGGCGGGGGGAACGGCCTCGTAGGCCACACCCTTTTCGATGTTCTGGCCAAACAATTCCAGCAGTTCGTGGATGCTAAGTCCTGTCATCCAGGAAACTTCCTCCCACGTGTACAGCCTCTCTTTTGTTTCCGGATTCCCCATGACTTGCCCCCCTCAGCAGGGTGTAACCTCAGATGCACAAACTATCGGCAAGATGCATCTTTTCTTGGGGGTTGGTGAGCACACGTGTTGCCATATCCATGTAGAATCATAAGTCCTTTACAATGAGATTGTTAAATAGGATGGGCGACTTCGATAGCCCGTCGGAGGTCGAAGCAAAATGACCGGCGGGATGCATTTTCTAACCTGCTTGTGAGAGATTCTTAGAAATGGTAAGGCACTTCGGGGTACAGAAGTTTCAGGCCCGCGGCAAAGATTTTCCTGAGGATTCTTCCGTAGACGTACCAAGCCACCAAAGTGCCCAGGAAATGCAGAGAGCGGTCGCGCCCAAAGTCCAGCACGGCCAGCGCCTGCTTTCGTGGCAGCAGAAGGGTGATACCGGCGTGACCATCCAAAGGGGGCACAGGAATCAGGTTAAATGTGCCCAGAATCAGATTCAGCACGAAGAACATACCCAGTAACGCTGCGACAAAACCGTATTGATCGGGATTGACCGCCTGGGTCACGCCGGCATTGCCAATAATCTGGGCTTGTTCGGGGTGTCGCAGGTATCCCCAGTGCACGCCGGCCCAGATTCCACCGGCGGCAAGCAACATCAATGCAAAATTCGCCGCCGGCCCAGCCAGGGACATCCACGCGGCCCGGCGGGGGTATTGCTGCTGCCAGCGCGGGTCGTAGGGAGCGCTGCCCCAACCCACCACCCAGCCAAGGAGGAAATAGCTGAGCCAGGGCAAGAGCACCATGCCCACCGGCTCGCGTTCGATGTGCGGCAGGGGGTTCAAGGTAAGTTGGCCGCCCTGATAAGCGGTGTCGTCGCCTCCCCAGCGCGCGGCGACGGCATGAGCCGCCTCGTGGCAGGTAGTCGAAAACAGGAAAGCCACGTACCACAAAAAGCCGAAGGCCACCGTTTCTGGGGTAATCGCGTTCATTATTCGCTTGTTAGACGCGCATCGCGGGCGAAAGCCGGTTTGATTTCGTTCAAAAGTGTGGCTCCGGGGCCTGGACTCGAACCAGGATACCGAGATCCAAAGTCTCGTGTGCTACCAATTGCACTACCCCGGAGCAGGGGCTTTTATTTTAGCAGAGCAGCAAGTTTTCTGCTGAGCGCGCTGCCTGGCCTGCACAAGAATCACTTGCAATGGGCGGCGCGCAGGCGTAAAAGGGAATTGTAGTGCGATTGCCAAGGAGAGGTGAGGATGACTCCACCGGGCATCGAGCACTCGACTGAATGACAACAGCACACCGCTTTTGCGGTGCGTTCCGCCGTCACGCAGCCTGCTACTCGGCAGGCGCACAACGCGGCGCCGGAAAAAACAAAGTTGAAAGATCGGGGAGCCGCCTGGCTCCCCGATTTGTTTTTGGCGAAGGCCTCGCGGACGCGGCGCTACTCGAGGAATTGCAGGACCGCGGCATTCCAGCCGGCAGGGCCTGGGGACGGGGCCTGAACGATCTTGGGCAGTTTGGCAAGAATCGCCTGGTCATACTGGCCGCCGCGCTGCGGAATGAGCACAGCGCGGTCCGCGGCGGTCAGCATGGGCAAATCGTTGGCGCTGTCGCCCAGGGCAAGGGTCCGCAAACGCTGATGGAAGTAGCCCTCGCGATAGAGCTGGATCAGCTTGCGGACCGCTCGGCCTTTGTCGCTTTCCCCAATCAGATGCCAGAAACGCCCGCCGCGCACGACCCGGAGCTGGCGTTCGGCGGCAGCGGCGAAAAACTTCTTCTCATCCGCTTCGCTTGCACCTGCAAAGAAAAAAGGCAGGTCGAACTCGCGCTGTGAAGCCAGGGCCACATCGCTTAACGCCAAGCCGGTGTTGGAGGAAATATCGCGCGGACTCATCTGGTGGAAACCTTCCACGCTGACGCCGGTTTCTTCGGCGATTTCGGCGAAGGCCTGGGTGAGTTCGCCGTAGGGGCGGCCAAGCGCGAAACAGTGGTAATGACGCAGTTTCCGGGTCCCCGTCAGCCGCTTGGGAAAGTAACCATCGGGGATAAAAATGCCGCCGCCGTTTTCCGTGATAAATGGGTGTGCGTTGCCGAGTTCACGGCGCAGGACTTCCACTTCCGCGCGGGTTTTGCTGGTGCAGAAGATCAGCGGGATTTTTCGGCGCGCGAGTTCGTGAAGCGCCTCTTCGGCCGGCGACCACGAGTAGGTGACGTGGTCCAGCAGGGTCCCGTCCAGATCCGTAAATACGATTAAGTTTGATCGCAGCACATGATGCGCTGGCCGGAAAGCCGGCATGCAACTACAAGTGATGCAAAACGTCTTCTTCGGTTTCGCGCGGCTTTATTTTCTCCTGTAACCAGTCTTTCGCCAAGTCGCGCGCGCCCAGACCGAAGGCGATGGAAGCGGCGACCACCACGCCTCCGAAAAGAATCGCAAAAGTGATCAGGATGGCGGTCTGGCCAATCTTCAATTGTTCGAGCGCGATCACCGTGGCCAGGAGCATCACCAGGGTCTTGACCACGCCGGAAATCAGGCGCGCGCCAGCCCATTGCGCGTTGACCGCAGCCAGCAACGCGCTGCGCGCAAGAAAATTGCTGATCACCGATCCCAGCAGCAGAGCCAGGATCGCGGTGATTACGTCCGGAACATAATTCACCAGCCGTATGATGAGCGTTTCGGTAACCTGAGTGTTCGCGGCATTCAGGGCCATCAGCACAATCAGCAGCCAGAGGAAGCCTTGAACCACCCGCGCGCCGAAATCTGCGGGGGAGGCGAAGACGCGGGTGCGCATAATGGCGTTGGCGAAGCCAGCGTGATCCGCCAGGCGGTTAAAGCGCACCAGGTTGAGCAGGCGGAATACAACGTGCCGGACCAGGAACGCAAGGGCGCCCCCGACGATCAACAGGGCCAGAACCGTGATGAGGGGCGTGACCACCATGCCGAATTGCTCGTACAGCCGCAAAAAGGGTTCTACAAACGCTCTCTCAAATAGGCTCTGCATGGGCAGGCTCCTTTCCGGGTGTTTTCTCCCACAGAACGCGCAGATAGCTGCGCTCAGCCTCAAAGACGTCGCCTAACTTTTCCACGCGCGCTTCCACTTCTGCCGGTCCGGCCTCCTGCATTTCCAGCACGAACGACGCGGTGCGGCCCAGGTAGATCGGCACCAGCGATTGCATCAAGTGGGAACGGTCGATTTTCCGGCTCTTCCACGCGGACGCAAACTCGTAAATGGTATGCACCCACAATTGATCGGGCATGCGGAATCCGGGAACGGTTCCCTGCGCGCACAGTTGCAAGGCGCCCAGAGTCTTCGGCGTGAGAAATGAGGAATAGACTTCGTGCAAGTCGCCTACGCCTTGCGTGAACCCGCGAACCATGCGCTCGACGTTGACTGCAATGGGCTCGACGCCCACATCAAAAGGGAAGCCGAACATCGGCACCGGTTCGGAGCCGTTCGAGGATTTCCAAACTTTCTCGTACGTTTCCATCAGGCCAAACAGCGAACCTACCACCTGGCGGAACATGTTGGTCAGGTCGCCGCCAGGATCCTTGGCATCATGAATTTTGGCTCCCAGGTAAGCCTGGCTGACTTGGAACCCTTCCGCGATGGCGGTGATGGTCATCCAGATGTCGATGCCGAAGCGGGCGACATCCGTCTCCCAGACGTCTTTCTCCAGGTACTTCGCGGCAAGCCTCCCCGAAAAGCCGAAATCGCCTCCAATGGGTTGCCGCACTCGCTTGCCAAAGATCGCGCGGGTAATCGGGTAGATGATTCCGTTGGTGATGGTGCCGTCGAACTTGTGGCGCAGGTAGTATGGCGCGACATAGTCAATCTGCCGCTCAAGCACCGGCCGAGCCAGCAACTCCACCCACTGTGGCGTGATGCTGCGCAAATCGGAATCAAACACGACGCACGCTTTGGCTTGCAATTCCTTGGCAACTGCGAAGATCAACCGGAAGGCGCTGCCTTTGCCGGGAAGCCCCTGGTAGGCGGAACTGAATCGGTGCAGGGTGCTGACCGGATGCTGCACCAGCAAAAGTGAGTCGCTATTGATCTCCGCGCCCAGAACGACTTCGCGGGTGGCATCCTTGGATCCGCCGTCGGAATTGATCAGGATGGCCTTGCGGTCTGGAAAATATTTGGCCAGCCCGGCAGCCGCGGCGCGCACCACCTGGCCAATCGTGCGAGCGTTGTTGTAGCTGGGGATGCCGACGACAATGTCGGCGGTTCCCACGCTGGCCAGCCGCGCTTTGAGTTCTTGTGGAAGGGGCTTATCCAAGCGCTGTCTCCCTTAGAATCATGTTTGAGCCGTTGCGGTGCGCGTCCCGTTTACAGGGGTGCAGTCGGCGTCGATCGCGTCGCGCAAGGCGGCGAAGAATCCGGGCATCGCCGAGGTGATCCGGTTCCAGTTGGGAATCAAGGGGGACCCCAGGGGATCGGCAAAAAACTCGTCGGTGGCCAGGCGCAGCGACTGCGCGAAAGTTTCCACGGCTGTTTCTTCCTGGTGACGGTCGAATTGCAGGCCATTGATCATCGCGTCCGCGTTGTAACGCACGATAGTGTCTTCGGCCATGCGCACGTAGTGAGTCATGAGGGCCTGCATGTTGCCGTGCTCCAGGGTGACGCCTTCCGCAGCCAGGATGCGGAACAGGCTCTTGGAAATGTCGAGGGCCATTTTCATCAAACCTTTCGTCGGGTCGCCCTGGGAAAGCTCCTGGTGCTTGTGTTCATAGTTGTCGGAGATATCCACCTGGCAGACGCGCTTCACCGATACATTGCGGTAAATCTCGGAAAGCACCCCGATTTCCAGTCCCCAATCGGAGGGAATGCGGTTGACCCGGGCCAGGTCTGCCTGCATCGCGAATTCGCCCGCGAGCGGATAACGGAAACTATCGAGATACCGCAAAAAGGGCAGATAGCCGAAAATGGTCTGCATGGCGCGGATCAGCGGTGTGAAAAATAGCCGCGTCACGCGGCCGTGCATGCGGTCGCTCACGCGAGCGTAGAAGCCTTTGCAGAATTCGTAATTGATATTGGGATTCACCACGGGATAGCAAAGGCGCGCCAGCAGCTCGCGCGAATAATTCACGATGTCGCAATCGTGCAGCGCAATGACGTCCGCTTTGCGGCTGGCGAGCACGTATCCGTAAGCCAGCCAGCAGGAGCGCCCCTTGCCATCCGGCCCGACATGCAGGCCATTTTCTTCCAGAGAATTGTACAAGTGCTGAATTCGGGGACCATCGTTCCAAATAACCCGCACATCCCCGGGCAGCGCGGAGAGCCGGTTTTGCACGTCGCGAAACTGCTCTTCGCTAGCCTTGGCCAGGGACAGAACAAATTGTTTCACAAACTTCACTCGACTGAGTTCTTCGAGGATCTGGTTCATCGCGGGCTTTTCAAATTCGGAATACAGTGCGGGCAACACCAGCGCGATCGGCTGTTGTTCGGCGAAAAAGGCCAATTGGTCTTCCAGGTTCTCTAACTTCGGAGCGCCAAGGCGGTGAATGGTAGTAATAACACCAGTCTGGTAAAAGTCGGACATAAGCCCTCCGGGTGGTGCGCTTGTTCCTGTTTTTGTAAGGCAGTCGTTTAGTTTTGCGTGCGCAATGTCTTGGGCAACGCACGCGGTTCGAAGTGGACAAAAAGAGCCGAATGATCGGGCTCGCGCGACATTGCAATTTTAGCAACTCCACGCGCCCCACTCAAGAACTTTCGGCCTTCAGAAGATCAACTTGCCGGCAACTCGGCCGCGTCCACCAGTTGCCGGAGTTCCGCGAAGATCTGGCGCAGCGATTCGACCGTGCCGGGAGTGGCCGTCGCAAGGCTTGCGGTCAGCGAATCCCGCCGGCCCAGGATACTGCGCAGGGCGGATTGTTTTTGCGGGTTTTCGGTGAGCCCGGCCTCGCTCCGGACCGCGTCGAAAAAGGAGGAGGATAAGTTTCGCGCATCCGCAAAGTTCTTCTTGTCGAGCGCTTCAATCAGCAGGAACAGCTTGTCACAAAGCTGATAAATACGGAGCTTGGTTTCTGCGGTGTTCAGTTGCGATGTCGCGGAGTTCAACTGCGCTTGCGTTCGCAGGAATTGCTGATGCTGGGGCCAGTAGCCTGCGAGGTAGGTGCACAAGAAAAGCAAAGCCACCAGGATTGCACCGAGTCTGCTCATTTGGGCCTCCAGAAGGGCGCTTTCTATTCCTATTCTAGCGCGGGAGGATGCAGAAGGGCAGCCGGAACGAATACGCAAAGCATTCCGGATTATTTCGGGGGCCGGGTCCCGGCCTAGCTGCCTTCGCCTTGCACCGAAAGCGGCGGGGGAGGGGGACCGGCTTGCTTGCTTCGGGCGCGCTCGCGGAGAAACTCGATAATGCCGGGTAGAATGGAGAGAAACACCACCACCAGGATCACCTTCTCGATGTGTTTATCAATGCCGGGAAAGGCGCTGATCAATCCGTAGCCCAGCCAAATCATGCTCCACACCCACAAAATACCGCCAAAAATGTTGTAGGTGACAAACTTGCTGTAATCCATGTTGGCCGCGCCGGCCACTGCCGGGGCGAAGGTGCGGACAATCGGCACAAAGCGCGCAAGAACGATAGTCTTGCCGCCATATTTTTCGTAAAAGTCGTGGGCTTTTTCCAGGTGCTTGCGCTTGAAGAATCGGGAATCGGGCCGGCTGTAGAGGCTTTGGCCGGCCTTTCGCCCAATCCAGAAACCTAATTGGTCTCCCGCGATCGCGCAAATCGAGACCAGTGTCAGCAGGTACCACAGATTCAAGTGCCCTTTCGCCGCGAAAAGCCCTGCAGTCACCAGCAGGGAATCGCCGGGGAGAAAAAATCCGACGAAAAGTCCCGTCTCCACAAAGACGATGGCGCACACCATAACGGTGCCGCCCCAGGTGACCAGTTGCTCGACATTCGTCAGGAAATGAAACGCTTCTTTAAGCCAATCCAGCATAGGCTCCCTTTTCTCCCAGCCTCTCGGTGAATCTTCAGTAGCGTAGCATCAATTTGCTTTCCGGAGGGGGCGAAGCCGGCTGCAGTGAGTCGAATCGAGAAACAGAAAATATCCGTGCTGAGTGTTTCGCATCACGCGGTGGCTGGGAACGGCCTCCCGGCCTGGGGGGGCGCGAGTTGCAGTAACTGGCGAATACGCGGTAGGGCCCGTTCGGTGGCTTCGCGCCCGGCGGCGATGGCCTCATCGGCTCGGTCGAACGAATCCCACTCCAGGTCTCGCACAGCCGGAGCAATCACCAGGTCCGCGAATTTTTCCCACGATGGGTTGCGCTGCTTTTGCGCGGCATTGATCGAGCGGCATAGAACCTGGAAGAGGTTTGTCGGCGCCACGCCGCGCCAGTTACTGAAGCCCACGTCAATCGCCAGTACGCGACCTGCTCCCAGCAGGGAAGCGGCGCGCGTCGGCAATGGCGCGACCAGTCCGCCATCCGCGTAGCACTTGCCGTCAATCATTACCGGCTCAAAAAGTCCGGGAAAGGCGCAACTGGCGCGCACCGGATCCACAATGCTGCCTGAGCGGAGGATTTCCGGGTCACCGGTTCCCAGATTTGTGGCCACCACCGCGAATGGGATTTTCATTTCTTCAAAAGTCAGCGCGCCAAACCACCGGCGCATGACCTCTTCCATGCGGTCGTTGCTGGCCAGGCCCATTTTGGAAATTCGCCAGCGGGCGAAGTCCTTGAAGCGGATTTTGCGGCAAACGTCCGCGATTTGTCCGGGGGGCACGCCGCTGGCATAGGCAGCGCCCAGAATGCTGCCCACGCTGGTGCCCGCCACGCAGGAGATGGGAATGGAATGTTTCTCCAGAACTTCAAATGCGCCAATGTGGGCAAAGCCCCGGGCGAATCCTCCTCCAAGCGCCAAACCCAGACCAGAACGGGCGGGTTGCGAACTGCTCCGGGTACGGAAGCGTTCTCGCATCTGCTCCAGCAAAGGCCCGAGAAGGGTTTTGTAGAGCGCGCTCATATTTCAATAGGATGTCCTTGCGGCGATGCAGCCACAACTACCCATCGGAGCCATTCCATCGGTACCCCAGTACCAGTTTTGTATCCGATAGATATGGGGCGAGTTAGCGCACCATAGCCCCGGTACAGTACTTTGGTTTGCCGCAAATGTTGCCCCTGTACCATTGAGCCATTTCCACCCCGTGCGCACAATCGCCCTGTAAGCGTTACCCGTTCCACACTGAGGAGGCAACAAGATGGATGGCGGATACGCACTCTGGTTTGGACAGCCGGTCGTCCTGCAAGTGGCGGCGGGGGAGATGCGAGTTCCCTTGCGCGGCACCATGGTCGGGGAGACCAAGGACTCCATCCGGTTTCGCATCGGCGACGGATGGGACGTGGACATTTACAAAAATATGGTCATGGCTGTCGAGGAAGAAAACTGGGTGAGTATCGTTACCTAGGCCGGATCCCGGGCGGAATCACCATCGGGTCCTTCTAAGAAATTGGGGAGCGCAAACGGAACCCAGGGCAAAAGTCGTGCTATCGGGGGAGGCGCCCATTGGACAAGTTGAATGGAAAGATGAGCGAGGTGGATGACAGGCAAGCCGCTGCCATCACCGGGTTGTCCTCAGCGGAGCTGCGCAGTTTGGCGCGAGAGGCCGCTCTAGGGCAATCGTCGGATGATGGGCAACGCTGGTTCTTTACCTTTGAGGACTTGCGCCGGCTCTCTCTACTGGCTCATAGCGAGCATCTCTAACTGGCTTCGCTCGTTCTGGGCGAAGCGAATGCACCGCCCCGCGGTACCTTCGCTACGCTCAGAACCCAGGGAGTAAATGGAATCATTCTGCCCCGCTGCTCAGGCGGGGAGAGAACGATTTATTTCGGAGGCTGCTTGTGGTCGTGCCAACGATGAACCGGGTTCCGGACAGCGTGGACATAGGACGAATTCTTCCGGAAGGCTTTCAGAAATTTCTGGAACCCCTGCACCGCGTATTTACGCCGCGCCAGCAAGTTCTCCAGGCAAAAAGAATCAGCAACCTGCAGCGGGCCCACCGTGGTTGCCTGCCTGGCCCCGTATGCGTAAACGGCGCCGGCGGGCTCTGGCGCATCGAGCTGCCCGAATGGTGTCGCGACCAGCGCAATCAAATGACTGGCCCAGCCGACGATGCGGAACTGGTTGTCAAAATGCTGAACTCAGGCGCGCCGGGTGTGATGCTGGACCTGGAAGACTCCATGGCGAATTACTGGGAGAACCTGCAGCGCGGGATTCATAACTGTCTCGAGGCCCTCCGCGGCGCATTGACCTATTTCGACCACAAGCGCGGCAAAACGGTGAGCATCATTCCCAGTGCGACAGTCATCTGGATTCGCCCGCGCGGCCTGCACATCCGGCAGGCAGGTGTTTTCCGGGGAGAGGATTGCTCGGCGTCTCTATTCGATGTGGCCCAGATTGCGTTTCAGGTTGACCCGGCAGAACTGAAGCATCCGCTCGCCTTCTACATTCCGAAATCCGAATCCGCGGAAGAAGCGCTGTGGTGGCGCGACCTCTTTCAGGCCATTGCCGCTGCGCGCGGCTGGGCGCCGGATTACATCAAATGCATGGCGCTGGTGGAATCGCACCCGCTGGCGTTTGAGATGGAGCCGTTCCTCCACTATCTGCGGGATCACATCACAGGATTGAATCTGGGGCGCTGGGATTACATGGCCAGCTTGATTCACTTCAACCTGCACGATCCTTCGTGGGTGCTGCCTGATCGCAACACGATTCCCCACGACGTTCCGTTCTTTCAGAATTTGCGCACCTGGATGCCGGAGATCTGCCACCGTCACGGCGCCCTGGCGATCGGAGGCATGACCGCGCTCTTTCCTGACCGCGCCAATCCCGAACTGAATCAGCGCGCCCTGAGCGTTCTGGAGAAGGATAAACACAACGAGGCGGCGTGCGGGATGGATGGGGCCTGGACCGGGCACCCGGATCAAAACGAAGTCGCCGTGCGCCAGTTTCCCAATCCCAATCAAATCAGCTTTCGCGGCGGCGAGTCGTCGGCTCATCCAGATTTGCGCCCGACTCCGAATGGGATCGGTTGTCGCACGCTGGAAGGCACGCGCAGCGCCGTTCGCACTGTAATCCGCTATCGGGCGGGCGTACTGGAGGGGCGCGGGGCGAGCCTGCTGGACGGCTACATGGAAGACCTGGCCACAGACCGGATCTATCGGCTGATGCTGGCCCAGCGCATGCGCCATTCTGAACAAGCCCCGGTGCTGGACGCCAATGGCTCGCCGGTGGGCCACACCCCGGAAACGCTGCGGCGCATTTTTGATGAGGAACTGGACCGCGTGCTCGCCGAATTGCCGGCGGGCACTGAGCCGCATCGCCTCGAGCATTTCCGTGAAGCCCGCTACATCAGCGAAGCCATGATCCTGGATGAGCAATTCAATCCCGTGTAACTGGGAATGATCGCGCGGTGGTTTCCCAACTGCAACTACACCAATCGAAGGAGCACCGGATGGCAGCGAACGGGAATAGCGGCAACGGCCACGCAAACGGGAACGGAAAAAACGGGCACGCCACCACTCCCATGCAAGCCCGCTGGGCCGGAATAACGCGGCCATACAGCTCAGCGGAAGTTGCGCGCCTGGCGGGCTCGGTGCGAATCGAGCACACGCTCGCGCGCCTGGGCGCTGAAAAACTCTGGCGTTTACTGCACACCGAGTCTTACGTGAACGCGCTCGGCGCGCTCACCGGCCATCAGGCCACGCAGCAAGTGGCCGCGGGGCTGAAGGCTATTTACGCCAGCGGCTGGCAAGTTGCCGGTGATGCCAACGACGCCGGCCAAGTCTATCCCGACCAAAGCCTGTACCCAGCCGATAGCGTGCCCAACCTGGTGCGTCGCATCAATAACGCTTTGACCCGCGCCGATCAAATCCAGCACTCGGAAGGTCGCAACGAGGCGGACTGGTTTGCGCCCATTGTGGCCGACGCCGAGGCCGGTTTCGGCGGCAACCTGAACGCCTTCGAGTTGATGAAGGCGATGATTGAAGCGGGCGCCGCGGGCGTCCACTTCGAAGACCAGCTCTCCTCCGCGAAAAAGTGCGGCCACCTGGGCGGCAAAGTCCTGGTTCCGACCGGCGAGTTTATCCAGAAGCTCGTTGCCGCGCGCCTGGCCGCGGACGTGATGGCCGTGCCCACGGTGCTGATCGCCCGCACCGACGCTGACAGCGCGCAGCTCATCACCAGCAACAACGACGAGCGCGACCTCGAATTCCTGACCGGCGAGCGTACCGTGGAAGGGTTCTTCCGCATTCATGGAGGCGCGAAATGCGCCATCGCCCGAGGATTGGCCTACGCGCCGTACGCCGACCTGCTGTGGTGTGAAACGTCGAAGCCCAATCTGGCCGAGGCGCGGGAATTTGCGGAAGCCATTCACGCCAAGTTCCCCGGCAAGCTTCTGGCTTACAACTGTTCGCCTTCCTTCAACTGGAAAAAACATCTTGACGACAAAACCATTGCGCAGTTCCAGCGCGAGCTGGGCGCCATGGGGTACAAGTTCCAGTTCGTTACCCTGGCGGGCTTCCACGCGCTGAATTTGAGCATGTTCGAGCTGGCCTCGGACTACCGGGCCTCCGGCATGAGCGCCTATGTGAAATTGCAGGAAGCCGAATTCGCGCGGGAGAAGGATTCCGGATATGCCGCGGTGAAGCATCAGCGCTTTGTGGGCACAAAGTATTTCGACGACGTGGCGTTGGCGATCACCGGCGGGACATCCTCCACGACGGCTCTGCGAGGCTCCACCGAAGAGGCTCAGTTTTATGGCCGGGAGGCGGTGAAGCAGCCGCTGTTCATGGATTACTGAGTTGCGCTTTTGTGCCCTGGCGACGCGACCGATTCTTCGTGTTCGCGATGCACAAAAGCCAAACCTGGCGTTTCGGCGTAACGGCTGATGCGCGGCATCAGCCCTTCGCTGGTACATCTTCTATGCGGGCCGGGCGGCCCAGAGGCGTCTTGCCTCGCGATGTGCGACTTGCAGCTGGCGGTTCCCCGGGATTTTCGAGTCGCGAGTCGCGCAGCACGAGACACTTGCCCAAGCCGCCCGGCACCGCGCCAATCCTTCCCCCTCGAATGTGTTGACAGTGGCAGCGCTCCCCACCAAACTAGGCGGCCATGAAACTCACCTTGCTTGACTGGTTTGCCATTGGCGGGTACCTGCTGGCCTCGATGCTGATTGGCTTGTATTTCCGGCGGCGAGCCAGCGCCAGCACCGCGGATTACTTCGTCAGCGGACGCAGCGTTTCCTGGTGGCTGGCGGGCACCTCGATGGTGGCCACCACATTTGCCGCGGATACTCCGCTGGCGGTCACCGGCATCGTCTACTTCAGCGGAATTGCCGGCAACTGGTTGTGGTGGAGTTTTTTGCCGTCGGGGATGATGACGGTGTTTTTGTTTGCGCGGCTGTGGCGGCGCAGCGGCCTGCTCACCGATGTGCAATTCGCGGAAATGCGTTACGCCGGCAAACCGGCCGCGTTCCTGCGCGGATTCCGGGCAATTTATCTGGGCTTGCTGATGAACTGCCTGATCCTGGGCTGGGTCACCAAAGCCATGGCCAGCATCATCAAGATTACTCTGGGCGTCTCCGACGCAACGGCCCTGGGGATTTGCATTTTTTTCCTCATTCCGTTTACCGGCATTTACGCATCGCTGGGCGGGCTGTGGGGCGTGCTGTGGACCGATCTTTTCCAGTTCGTGCTGATGATGAGTATCGTGATCGCGGTGGGCTGGTACGCCGTAGGCGCAGCCGGAGGCATGGAGACCATGCTGCACCGCCTGCAGGAATTGCGGGGCGCCACCGCCGTCACCCAGGGCGACCCCACCGCGTTTTTGCCTGATTTTGGCGCCGGATTTTCTTCCGAGCTTTTGTGGACGCTGCCTGCCCTCACCTTCATTGTTCATCTTGCGGTGCAGTGGTGGGCCTTCTGGTATCCGGGCGCGGAGCCGGGCGGCGGCGGCTACATTGCGCAGCGGATTTTCTCGACGCGCAGCGAGCGCGATGGCCTGCTCAGCGTTTTGTGGTTCAACATTGCGCACTATGCGGTGCGCCCGTGGCCGTGGATTTTCACGGCACTGGCTTGCATGGTGCTGTATCCAGGGTTGTCGAGGTCTGACGCAGAAGCTTCCTACATTCGGCTGGCCACCGAACATCTGCCGCCCGCCTTTCTCGGTATCTTGGTTGCGGGCTTTTTGGCGGCGTTCATGTCCACGATTGCCACGCAACTCAACTGGGGCGCGTCCTACATCGTGGGTGACTTTTACCGGCGCTTTGTGAAGCGCGAGGCGGACGAAGCGCACTACGTGAACGTGTCGCGTTTCGCCGTCACGCCGCTGCTGGTTGTGGCTTCGGGGTTGGTTTCGTGGCTGCTGACGAGCATCGCCTCCGGCTGGGAAAATGTGCTGGTAATCGGCGCGGGCACGGGCGCGGTCTATATCCTGCGCTGGTTCTGGTGGCGCATCAACGCGTGGAGTGAAATTTCTGCGATGGCCACTTCGCTGGTGGTCAGCCAGGTGATTCAAAACTGGAAGAAATTTGCGGGTAGCGATGCGTTTGCGGGCAGTTCTTCGGTCGTCTTTGCCAAGACGGCGCTCACCACCACGCTGGTGACCACGGTCGTTTGGGTACTCGTTACGTTTCTTACCAAACCCGAACCACAACAAAAGCTGCTGGATTTTTACCGTCACGCGCGGCCCCACGTGAGCGGGTGGAAGCCCATCGCGGTCCTGGCCCCGGACCTTGCGCCAACGCGAGATTTGGGCGCCAACCTTACCGCCTGGCTGCTCGGTTGCGCCATGGTCTATTCCGCGCTGTTCGGCACGGGCAAATTGCTGCTCGGCGAACCCGGACTCGGCGCCGGACTTTGGGCGCTGGCGGGAGTCACCGGTACACTGCTTTACCGCGACATCTCCAGGCGAGTGGCCGCGTAGTCCTGGCAGGCGCGCGCACTCTGGGGTCGCCGGGTCAGCTTGAGCATGAAATGATTGCAGCAGGTTTGGTTGCTTAGCAGGATGCGGAAAAAGTCACTTCGTCATGCTGAGGCCGCGAAGCGGCCGAAGAATCTCGATCCCAAGTCCTTGGCGATAATGAACGTCGAGGTTCTTCGTCCGCCTTCGGCAGACTCAGAATGACGGGGAAGTGCTTTTTTTTCGCAGCTTGTCAGGAGGTTTCGTCATGCGCGATTTTTCCAAACGGGTGATGTGTGGGCTGCTGGCTGCCGCCCTTTGCGTCACGCTGATGATTCCTCCGCCAGTGACCCTTGCGGTCGCCGCGCATCCGGTACGGGCACGCAGCGGCATGGTGGTTTCCTCGCATTATCTGGCGTCGCAGGTCGGCGTGGATATCCTGAAAAAAGGCGGCAATGCCGTGGACGCGGCGATTGCCACCGGGTTTGCCCTGGCGGTGACGCTGCCGGGCGCCGGGAACATCGGCGGCGGCGGCTTCATGCTGGTGCGCCTGGCCAGCGGCGAAACTCGCGCATTCGATTTTCGCGAGAAGGCGCCTGCCGCCGCCAGCGACAAAATGTATTTGAACGCGCAGGGCGTGTACGACGGAAAGTCGAATCATGAGGGATGGAAGTCTCCCGGCGTGCCGGGCACTGTGGCCGGATTTTTCCTGGCTCACTCCAAACTGGGCAGGATGCCGATGAAACAGTTGATCGCGCCGGCGATTCGGCTGGCGGACCGAGGCATCCCGATGACCTGGACCATGTCCGACGACTTCCGCCGCAACGCGGAAAACTTCCGCCGCTATCCGGCAACCGCGCGAATTTTCCTGAAACCGGACGGAGAACCCTATCAACAAGGGGAGATCTGGCGGCAGAAGGATCTGGCCAAGTCTCTGAAGCGCATTCAACAACGCGGGCGTGACGGCTTCTATAAAGGGGAAACCGCCCGGCTTCTTGCCGCGGACATGAGGCGCAACGGCGGGCTGATCACCGAAGCTGATTTGGCCGCGTACGAAGCGAAGGAACGCAGGCCGCTGCAAGGGACCTACCGCGGCTACCAGGTGATCGGCATGCCCCCGGTGAGTTCCGGTGGCACGGCGCTGATTGAAATGCTGAACATCCTCGAAGGTTACGACTTGGCGGGGGCGGGATATGGCTCGGCACGACATTTGCATTTGCTGGCCGAAACGATGCGCCGGGCTTTTGCCGATCGCGCCCAATATATGGGCGACCCTGAGTTCAACCCGGACATGGGGGCAACAGTCGCGCGGCTTACCTCGAAGGAACACGCGGCAACCTTGCGGCGTGGTATCCAGGAATCGCGCGCCTCGGTCAGCGACCCCGCTGCATTCAATCGGGAGCGCGGGGAATCCGACCATACGACGCACTATTCGGTGATAGACAAAGACGGAAATGCGGTGGTGGTGACCTTTACCCTGGAAGGCTGGTATGGCTCGCACATTGTTGCGGAGGGAACTGGGTTCCTGCTGAACAACGAGATGGGGGACTTCAATCCGCAGCCCGGCCGCACAGACGAAACCGGGTTGATTGGCACGCCGCCCAACGTGGTCGCGCCGGGCAAGCGCATGCTTTCTTCGATGACACCGGCCATCATCGTCCACGAGGACAAACCTTATTTGCTGATCGGCTCGCCCGGCGGCCGCACCATCATCAATACTGTGCTGCAAGTTGTGGTGAACGTGCTCGACTTCAAAATGGACGTGGCGGAAGCGGTGGGCGCCCCGCGCATTCACCATCAATGGCTGCCCGACCGCATCAACATCGAAAAGCACGGCGCCGCGCCGGAAGTACTGAAGCTGCTGGAAAGCTATGGACACAAGGTACGCATATCCGACAGCACCCGCTCGCAAGGGCGCGCCATGGGTATTTTGGTCGAGCCAAAGACCGGCATTCGCACTGGCGCTTCCGACCCGCGCGATGGCGATGGCGCAGCCATCGGCTACTGACGCGGTTGGCGGCCTGCCCAGGTTGGCTCGGAGGCCGTTCTTTCGGTTCTGGCTGCCGATTTGCACTCTAATGCGGGTGATGCAAGGGGATACGCGCGCCTTTGCCGGGATTCGATGTCGCAGCTGGCGCCACCGAGCTGAGTGGCCTACCCTATGTTATTCCATTTACGCTGCTTACGTTAAATCCTCCGCCAGCCACGCCAAAGAATCTGCGCATGGCCTGACAGGCATTTCTCGCATTACCATGTTTTCAGCCGCGCTATTTCCCGCTATCCCCCACCGTGGAGGCCTGCTATGAGTCATGTTCAAATTGTAAGTTCCACCCAGCGCCGCGGGCCGTTTTTGAGCGTCGCCGAGCTGAAAGAGGCCGCGCGGGAGATGCGCGCCATCAACGTAACCGCCATCTACGCCGCCGGTTCAGGGCATCCCGGAGGAACGCTTTCCATCATGGATTTGGCCGCTGCGCTTTACTTGCGTGTGCTGAATCACGACCCCAAGGAACCGGAATGGGCGGGGCGTGACCGCGTCTTCTGGTCGGCCGGACACAAGGCACCCGCCTTATACGTTGCGCTCGGCCGCGCTGGCTATTTCCTGCTCGACGACGTGGTTCTTTTGCGCCAGTTGGGCTGCCCATTCGAAGGGCATCCGAATCGTTTGAAGGTTCCCGGCGTGGAAGTTTCCAGCGGCTCGCTGGGGCAGGGACTGGGCATTGCCGTCGGCAGCGCACTTTCTGCCCGGCTGAAGGGACGAACCAACCGCGTGTACTGCATTCTGGGCGATGGGGAGCATCAGGAAGGAAGCGTCTGGGAAGCGGTGATGGCGGCCGGCCACTACAAGCTGGACAACCTGTGCGCGGTGGTGGACAAGAACGAATTGCAGATTGACGGCCGAGTGAGCGACGTGATGAATGTGGATCCCCTCGGTGACAAGTACCGGGCGTTTGGCTGGGAAGTGATCGAAATTGACGGGCACGACATGGAACAGGTGGTAGCCGCGTATGAAAAAGCCGCGAGCATCAAGGGAAAGCCGGCAATGATTCTGGCCCGGACCATAAAGGGAAAGGGCGTCAGCTTCATGGAAAACCAGGCCGGGTGGCACGGCGTGGCGCCCAGCCGCGAGCAATTTGACAAAGCCATCGCCGAACTTCTTTGCCCGGCCGTCCCGCGTGAACGGGTGGATGCTCTGGTGGAGCGCGCAGCGCTAAACGCCCGCCAGGTGACCGAAAAGGAGCGCAACGGCATCCCCGAGTACCGGAAAGATTACTGGTGGAACGGACAGGACAACATGAAAGTGGATCTGGACCCAACGCGCATGGGCTTTGGCCGCGGCCTCGAGAAGGCCGGGGAAGACGAGCGCGTGGTCACTATCCATGCGGATATTTCCGGCTCGATCCGCATCACCGACTTCGAAGCCAAGCATCCCGAACGGATGCCGCGCGTATTCAGCGTAGGCATCGCCGAACAGAACATGATGAGCGTGGCCGCGGGACTGGCGCGCGAAGGATTGATCCCGGTGACCGGGACCTATGGGGTGTTCGCCTCCGGCCGCGCCTGGGACCAGATCCGCACCACGATTTGCTACTCCAACTTGAACGTGAAAATTGCCGGAGCCCATGGTGGCATCAGCGTGGGCCCGGACGGCGCGACCCATCAGTCGCTGGAAGAGATCAGCCTGATGAGCATTCTGCCGAACATGCACCTGGTGGTGCCGTGTGATTCGGTGGAAACCGAGCGCGCCACCAAATATTGCCTGCTCGATTTGCATGGCCCGGCCTACCTGCGGTTTGCGCGCGAAGCCACGCCGATTGTCACCACGCCGCAGACCCCGTGGCGTTTCGGCATCGCCAACGTGGTCCGCTATCGCGGGGCAAAGGCGCGCTTTGTGGACGCCTTCGAAAGCGTGCTTTCCCTGGAAGCGAAGAACGAGAACGAAGATGCGTGCATCGTGGCTTGCGGTCCCATGGTTCCTGAGGCCATGCGCGCCGCCTGGATCCTGAAAGAAGAATATGGCCTGCACACCCGAGTCCTGAACCTGCATACGGTGAAGCCGCTGGACGTGGCCGCACTGGTGGCCGCGGCGGAGGAAACGCAGGTCATTGTAACCGCCGAAGAACATCAGGTCGGCGGCTTCGGCAATATTGTTTCCGGCGCGATCCTGCGAGCCCGGCCGCACAGCGATCGCCCGCTGGTTTTCGACCAGATCGGCGTGAAAGATTGTTTCGGCTTGTCGGGCAAGCCCTGGGAACTGGTGCAGCACTTCGGCTTGACCGCGGAGCATATCGCGCAACGCGTGGCCGAGATGTATGAACGGCGTCACTGGAAACCGGTGCTGCGGCCGGAACTGAGCACGCGGCTTTCCGCGATTGAATGCGCGCGCTGCCGCACCTTGCTCCCGTTCGACGTGTATTTGCAGGAAGAGCCGCCCTGCGATGACCACTGCGCCGATTGCGACCGGCGTTCACCCGAGAACTGCGCGACCTGCCGGAACGAATGGATTCTTTCCAATCCCAATTTCGAATACCTGTGCAAGAAGTGCCGGACGGAGACGGAGCAACCGGTAGCCTAGCCGGCACCGGAGACGCAGACGCTTCCTGGTGTAAGCTTGTCTCCATTGGGAGGCTCAGCGATGCACCGCGTGATGATCGTCTGCCTGTTGGTTTGCTTTGCCGCGCCGGGATTTGCGCAAGCCCCGCAGCAATACCTTTATCGCACCACGCTGATTCAGGCCGCGCCGGGGCAACTGCTGTGGCTGATTGATCAATTGAAAGCGCGCACCGCCGCGGAGCAGGGAATCGGCGAGCCGCCGACGTGGATGATCCGCCACTCCCAGGGCGACCACTGGGATTTGCTGCTGCTCACCCCCATCGGCAGTTACATGGATTATTTCTCTGAGAAACGAGTGGAAAAGCGCGAAAAGTCATTCGCCGTCGCCCCAGGGCGGCTGCGGGACGCCATCGCCTGGCAGGAAGATGTGTTTGTGTGGGGACCGCCGGTGGAAGAGGTGCGTTCGGTGATGACTTCAGGAAATTTCTACCACGTGGAGATGTTCATCGCTTTGCCGCGCCTGCAAGGTGAATTGCGCCGCGAACGCCAGATGGAAAATGCTTACCAGAAATACCTCGGCCGGCCGGAAAATCTCATCTTCATGCGCGATATGGGCGCAGCGTGGGACTGTTACACGATTGGTGTTTACCGCGACTTGAAACACTATGCGGAATCAGCGGACATCCCCGCGGAAAAACAGGAAGAAGCTGCCCGCGCCGCGGGCTTCCAATCCGTATCTCAAATCGGCCCCTACCTGCGCACGCTGATCCGCTCCCACCACGACACGCTGGGGACCGCGGTGAAATAACCAGAAAGGGCGCACTATCAGGCTGACCACGTTGCTGGCCGGCGGTCCCAGCGGTGGGCGCGCAGTTCGCTCAGCAGGGAAGCGGCAAGCGGCACGCCATCGCCTGCGCGCAGGTTTGCTTCCACGTGAGAAGCGCGGCGCATGCCGACAATCGTGGTGCTCACCACGGGGTTCGACAGGATAAAGCGCAGGGCCATTTCCGCCATGTTCATCCCCTGCGGCAGCAGGCGGCGCAGTTTTTCGACGCGCTCAACCGTTTCCACCAGGTTCTGCGGATTGAAATAATTGGCGCGCCAGTCTTCACGGGGAAACCTGGTATCGCGAGTAAAGGTCCCTGCCAGGCTGCCTTCATCCAGCGGCACGCGGGCGATCACGCCGATGTTCAACTCCTTACACAGGGGCAGCAGTTCATCTTCGGGAGCCTGGTCAAAGATGTTGTAGATCACTTGCACCACATCCACCAGGCCGGTGCGAAGTGCGCGAGTCCCGTTTTCCGGTTCCCAGCGGTTCAGGCTCAGGCCGAAATAGCGGATGCGTCTTTCGCTCTTGAGCCGCTCAACGGTTTTGCGAAAGGTGTCCGTTTCCGCCCAGGCATCGCTCCACACGTGGTATTGCAGCAGGTCAATGGTCTTGGTATCCAGCGCCTCGCAGATGCGGTCGGCGTATTCCAGAACGTGGTCCATGGGGAAGGTTGCTTCGATGGAGTCCGCAGGGCTGCCCGGCCATTTTCCGTTTTTCGGGGGAACTTTCGAAGCCGCGTGCAGGCGTTTGCCGGGATTTGCACGCAGCAGTTCGCCCAGGAAGCGGTCGCTCTTGCCTTTGCCGTAAGCCCAGGCGGTGTCGAAAAAATTGCAACCGAGATGCGCGGCGTGTTGCAGGGCGGCGCGGGATTCGGCGTCGTCCGAGCCGGTCCAGTTGCTCATGCCCCACAAGCCATGCCCAATTGCGCTGATTTCCAGATTCGTTCTTCCCAAAATACGCTGCTGCATTGGCTGGTATCTCCCGTAGCCACGCGGCTTGCCCTGACACAAAGAGCCGCGCACGCCCGTAGTATAGAATGAGATCCAGCCGCCCGCCCGGAGGAGAAGCCCTGTGATCCCCATTCATGTGTCGCACTCGGTGTCGCCCCGGGCCCAGCAGCTTGGGCGCAAGATTGCCGAAACGATCGAGGCTTATCGGCGAGAACATGGCGCGGTGGACGGTATGGAATTGCGCCAGGCATTGAAGGTTGCGCAGGAGCAGACCGCCGCGAAGACACCGCCGGCCTTTTTCTTGCTTCTCGCAGTACTCCTGGGTGGGATACTGGCCGCGGCTATTGTTAGCCGCAGCACCGGCGGCGACGCACCTGTAGTTCTGATGGTGCTTCTGTCGGCGGCCATACTCTTCCTTATTTTCACGGCCATAAAGCGCAACTGAGAACTGCCCGCGCTATTTCGCTTTAGCGGCGCAGGAAAATGGCTGCGCAGCGGCGTGGCCCGCGTCTAACAGAACGCGCGCTCCAATGGGAGCGGCAAGGGTCGTCCAGCCCGTGGTGACAATCACCATGCCCTCTTTCGGAAGTACCACCAGACGTTGACCGCCGAAACCGCTGCCCGTCCAGGCCAGGGTTTTATTGGGGCCATAGGGCGGGAGCCACCATTTGTAGCCGTATTGCACCGGGCCCCCATCCACCGTGGTGCGCGGGGCGACGGATTCCTTCACCCACTCCGGGCGCACCAGTTGCTTACCATCCCAGATTCCATTGGTCAGGTAGAGATAGCCGATCTTTGCGAGGTCGTGACCGCGAAGGTACAGGCCGCCTTCGGTGTCCGACAGGCCGGTCGGCGTGCGCTTCCAATAGTGGATAATTCCCATCGGCTTGAACAAGTATTCCGCCGCATAGTCGCTAATGTCGCGGCCGGTAGCTTGCTTGAAAATGTGGGAGAGGATTTGCGAGGAACCACTGCTGTAATTGAACAGGGCGCCCGGCTCCCGCACCATAGGTTGATCTATGGCGTATTGCACCCAATCGTGGCTGGCTTCCATCAAGTCGGCAGAGTTCCTGGGGTCGGTGTAGGGAAGATTCTCATTCCACTCCATCCCGGCGGTCATGGTGAGCAAGTGCTCGATGGTGACGCGGCGTTTTCGTTCGTCAACGTTTTTTACTTTGTCCGGGTCAAAGAACTTCAGCATCGGTGTAGTGACAGGAGGAAAGTCGCCGCGGGCAATGGCCACGCCGATAATCACGCTGGTTACCGTCTTGGTGATGGACTGCATGGAGTGCAGTTCGCCGCGTTTGTAGAACGGGTGCCAATCCGGATTGAAGTAGTTGTACTGTCCGGCGGGGTCGTGATTGAGCGGGCCGGGAGTTTTTGCGCGCTCGCCGTAAATCTGGTCGTAGTCGTGCGCGTAATTCTTGTCGTAAACCAGCCTGCCGCAGCGAAGCACTGTGAAGCTGTCCACGTAGCCATGCTTGCCGGCGCGAATCTCCGCGTCGAGCCGGTCGAGCGGCGCCGGATCGACGCCCACGTCGTTGAGCTTTGCCGCAGGCCAGGATTTCGTCGGCCACGATTGGGCGCCCGCGGAGGGAGAAATCGCCAGCAACGCAGAGATAACAAGGATAGTAGTCAGCCTTCGGTTCATGGCAACCTCATTCGATCGGAACGGCAGCGGGAACAGCCTGACCTTTGCGGCGGCCGACCCAGGCAATAAGGCGCCGCAGCGCAAGCGAGATTCCTGTATACACCAAAAGCATTCCACCCACACAGGCCAACCCTGCGAGCAACTGCCCGACGATGCCGCCCATTTCGCCGGTGTGCGAGAAGCGAAACCAAGTGCGCAACCTTCTTCCAGCGCTCAGGCCGGCGTAGGGTTCCCAGCGAACCACTTCGCCCGTGGCGCGATCGAGCAGCAATTGCGACCGCTGAAATTCCGACCAAGTGCCGCTCTCCCGCAGAATGAACACTACGGGGTCGCCGGCCTTCGCCGGGATGCGCATCTGCATCATGCGCCAGCCGGGGGCTTGCGCATCCGCGCGCTTCCAAAGCTCGTTCAGGCTTTTGGGCTCGACAGCGGGAACTGACGCCGCTTCCCGAGGGGATTGGGCCGGGGCTGGGCCTTGCATAGGCAGTGGACTCCCGGTCAACGTATACAGCAGGTTGTTGGCCCAGGAATAGGAAAGCACCACACCTGTTGAAGTCAGGATTAACAGAACGGGCCACATCCAGAAGCCCACAACGTTGTGCCAGTTCCAGTCACGCGATTTTCCGCGAAGGCCGGATTGGAATATAGCCGCGGGCCGAAGATGTGCCCGCGTCCATGTCCTCGGCCACCAGATGGTGATTCCGCTGAGCGCTAGACCGAAGAATGCAAGGTTCGCAGCGCCGGTGAACATTCGCGCAGTGTTGCGTTTTTCTCCCTGCATGCCGAGCGAACGGTGCCAGTCGGTTACGGTACGGAAGAAATTGCGGACGCCTTGTACAGGGGCGCCCACAATCTCTGCCGTGTAAGGATTAACGTAGATACTTTCCCGGCCGAGCGTGACCGTTGCGGCCACCGTGCGGTCTTCTTCCCAGGAGATTCCGTCGAGACTCGCACCTGGACGGGCTTCACGTACTTTGGCAAACAACTCGTCCGGACCAAGCCGCGCGGCATCCGGGGCCGGCGGGGCAACAATGCGTGCATGGCGGTCGGCCAAGCGCTGGATTTGCGGAGCAAAGGCCAGCAGCGCGCCGGTTGCGCTCATCAGCAGAATAAGGACTCCCGCCGTTACGCCAAAGGTCAAGTGAGTCCAGAAGATAACTTTGCGAATGGACATGGAAGTGGCGCCCCGAGAAAAAGCAGGTACATCCTAACAAATGGTGGAGAGGTTTTGTGAGAGCGCTCGGAGGGACTCTTTAGTCGGAGGCTCCGGCGGAAGCGCCAAGGCTGGCCAACGTAACATCCACGCGACCCGCGGGCGGAGCGCTGGCGATCATCTGCTCGAAGCCCTCGGGTAAATCGCCGTTATCCGGCCGCATGTGCCGCAGGTGGTGGGGCTTGAGCGTGGCCAGCAATTCTTTGCGGGTTTTCACTTTGATGGGCTTGCCCAGGTAGATCTTGCCCATCATGTCCAGGAGCTTTTCCGGCGCCAGCCCGGCGAACATCAGCAACGGCCAGGTGAAGTTCGGGCCATTGAGTTTACGCAGGCGTTTCAGCCACATGGCGAGAGAACCTACGCGCCATGCCGTCGGTCCCCACCAACTGTATTGGCCCGGCCGCAGGTTCATCTTCCAACACTTCATGATGAGCTGCCATTGCAAGGGGCGAAGTTGTCGCGTCTGCCGGATGCCTTCCTGCTTTTCCATGCGCGTATCGTGCAGCGGCGTGAAGATGGAAGGCACAAGAAACGCGAACAGGCCGCGGCGCTCGATTTCGTAGACCAGATCCAGGGTTTCCCGGACGTCGTCATCGGTTTCGCCCGGGTTGCCGATCATCAGCGTCATCATCGGGAACCAATTATTTTCGTTGGCCACCTTCAACCCATTGATGACCACGCTGGGCCAATCTTCAATGGAAAACGGCACGCCTTTGCTGGGCATGATTTGCTTGGCCATGCGCACCGACCCGGTTTCCAGTCCAATCAGGGGGCACAGCGCTTTCTTTTTCGGATGGGTGCTCAGCATGGGCAGGTGGATGGGACTCTTGTCCAGCACGGCCTCGCTGATTTGCCGAATCAGCGTGGGATCCACAACGAACGGGGCGATGGTGCAGTGGCTCAGCACGTGCTGCTCGACCCCAGGGGTATCCACGATGGACTTGTAGAGATCCACCAGGGCTTCGCGGTTGGGGAAATAAAACGGAGTTTCCTTGTGGACCTGGCCCCAGATGAACATGTCTTCGGTGGCCAGTGATATTTGCTTGTTGCCGTGGGCCACGTTGGCGCGAACCGCCTCCATGATGCGTTCCTTGGGCATGTCAATCTGCGGATTCAGGTCCGGGACGCAGAATTGGCAGCGGCGGCCGCAGCCCGTCGTCATCTCGACGACGCCGAAGGTGGTGCGGCGGTCAGGGAACAGAATGTCTTCGCGCGATGTGGGATGGCCCACGGTGACTTCGCGCGGCAACGATTTGCCCGCGATAGCATCATGGAACAGCTTCATCGTATCGGCCGATTCACTGCGCCCTTCCACCACGCAATCAATTCCCAGTTCTTCGAAGGTGTTGGTTTGCGTAATTTGCCACCCGCCGGAGCCGCCCACCATCACCTGGAAATTCTCGCGGTTGGGGTGCTGCTTGATCTGAGCAAACATTTTGCGCGAGTAGATGGAGTTCAGCGGCATTTTCGACGAGCCGAAAATCGAGGTGTAAACGCCCGCGGCAAAGGTCACGCCCAGCGGATTGTGTGTGGAAACCGCCACGACCCGGGTGCGCGGGCCAACAAACTTGTCCAGGTCATCGGGAAAGCAGGCGACAACATCGCCTTCCGGGAATTCACGCAGCAAGGATTTTTCCAGAACTCGAACACCCGCGGGCATGTAGCGCGCAGCTCCGTCAGCTTCGCGCTCCACATCGCGCCATTTCGGGTACTTCTTATTGAGAACAAATTCCATCCACTCCGGCAGGGAAGCCAGGGCCATCTGGATGAAGTACCCGGCATGATCAATGGACTCGGTGAGCGGAGCGGTGAGCACGATCAACTTGCCGCCGCCGGGCGGTGGGGCATAGGCTGGCCGGCTGCCGTTCGCGCCGGCGCCATGGCCATTTGCTTTGGAATTTCCCGAGCCGTTTGTTGGAGCTATGTGACGTTCCGTTGGCCCCTGCATGGTCAAGCGGGCTCCTTTTCGTTGTGGTTTTCTCAGTCGGCTGGGATCGGCGAGCCCCGAGGCGTGAATTATATAGCAGTAACCCGTTTTCTGACGAAGTTTCTAAACAAGTGTGCGAGAAAGGCCCGGACCTAGTGCGTGCTGGAAATGGAGATGAGGGCCGCAGGTGCGGCCTCAGGCGCTGGAGCCCTCAGCGGCAGGGGTCCGGTTGGCACCTGCAGGTGCGGCAACAGTGGCCCGTGGAATAACTTCCGGCACGGCTTGGCCAGCCACCGCGCCCAGGCTGCGGAACGGCTGACCCGCGCGCTGTCAGTAGCGATGCCGGTGTTAGCGAACATTTGCCGGTAGAGCTTCGAGAGCAGGGTGAAACCGATGCGCGAGCGCATGGACTTCAGGAAGTTCGAGCGTTGCCACACCATGCGCAGGTCATAGAACTGGTCCCAGACGCCTTGCGTGCGCTTGCGAATTTCGTCCGCAGACATCCGGGGATGAGTGGTATAGACCTTGGTCTTCAGCGATTGCGGAATCAGCCAGTAGCGCGTGAGGGGAATGCCCGCCACCCGAGTGGTGTCGTTGGTCATGGACTTTTCCCATCGCTGGAAGTCCACGGTTCCGGGGTACGGGGTCAGCATCACGAACTGCGCCAGCGTCAGCTGCGCTTTTTTCGTAAGGCGCAATGTTTCCGCAAAGGTTTCCGAATTGTCGCTGGGCAATCCAAAAATGAACGAGCCCAGAACGAACACGCCATGCTGGCGGAAGGTGCGCAGCCTCTGCGCCAAGGCGTCGCCGGATGAATTGAACTCCTTGAAGACATCCTTCAACCCGGCGGGAGTGACCGATTCCACCCCCACCAAAGCACCACGGATCCGCGCGGCCTTCATGGCCGTCAAAAACTCCGAATCGTCCGCCGCTTCCATGGTGATTTGCGTCATGAAGACCATGTCGTCCGGCAATTGCGCCAGGCGCCCCATCATTTCAAACCGTTCCTGCCGCTTGGCGCGCAGCTCGCCCAGCCGATGCGTGTCCTTGTTCTTTTCGGCGAGCTCCAGGTCCGCCAGCGTCACCGGGTAAAAATTGTCATCGGCGAGAACCACAAAGCGAAACCCACGCCGGCGTAATTCCACAATTTCGCCGATCACGGCATCGGAAGCGCGCTGCCGAGGCGCTTGCCCGTCGGTCCGCCACACCGAGCAAAAGGAGCAATGCTTTGGGCAACCGCGCACCGTCTGGACCGACGCCCACATGTAGGTGTCGTCCGGCATGAGGTCCCAGCGGGCAGAGAGGAACTGCTCCGCGGCAATGCGTCCCCCTTCGTACTGGGGATGGGGGGAACCTGCGAGGCAATCCTCTAGAACACGTGCCCACACCAGGTCGCCATCGCCATTAACCGTTGAGTGCGCGCCACCCAGTTCGTGCGCCTCCTGCGGGTACAAGCTGGCGTGAATACCGCCGAAGACGACATATGCGCCCAGGTCGCGCGCTGCCCGGCCGATTTCGTATCCGCGCAAGGCATTGCCGCTGTGAATGCCGATGCCGACCACGTCTCCGCGGTTGATTCGGGCGAGATCCATCTGCTCGAGGATTTCGTCCACGATGACGGGATCGCCGTGCAGCCGGGGAGTAGCCGCGGCCAATACGTAGAGCCAGCGCGGCGTGATGACTCCTATGCCGAACGACAAATGGCTCGGATTTACCAGGAAAACGCGCATCGGTATCACCTTCTTGCCGAAGTGCGATTTTCCACAAGGAGGGGAGTGGAAGCGGCAAGCAGACTGTATCGTGTTCGGCGACTCCCGTCACGGGAAATCGGCTGGTCAAATTTTAGTTGTGTGCAACGGCAAAGTGCTGTTCAATTTTGAACAGTCGGGGCCTATTTTGCCGTGCTCTTATAACGCGAGCCTGGGTCGGAGGTGCGAGGCTTTCTATGCGCTTGAAGTTGAAGACGCCTGCTTTGCCCGCAAAAAGACGGGGACAAAGAGTCGTGTCCTATGCAAAGGGCAAGACGATTTATTGCCAGGGCGATCGCGCTAACCACGTCTTCCAAGTCATCCGTGGGAAGATCAGTTTTAGCGTGGTTTCTCGCCAGGGGAAAGAAGCCGTCATCGCGGTGCTCAATTCGGGCGACTTCTTTGGCGAGGGAAGCCTGAGCGGTCAAGCCACACGCCATGCGACGGCTACTAGTTTGACGGACTGTTCGCTGCTGAAAATTGACAAGTCTGCCGCTCTGCGGCTGCTGCGCAACGACCGCAAATTTTCCGACCGGTTTATCGCTTATATTCTCTCCCGTAATATCCGCATCGAAGAAGACCTAGTGGACCAGCTCTTCAATTCCAGTGAAAAGCGCCTGGCGCGAATTCTGCTGCTGCTTTCCAACTTCGGCCACGCCAACAAGGCCGCGCAGGTGATTCCACATGTAGGCCAGGAAACACTGGCCAAAATGGTCGGAACTACTCGCTCGCGCGTGAATTTCTTCATGAACAAATTCCGCCGGCTGGGCTTCCTGGAATACAACGGCGGTTTAAGTGTTCACCATTCGCTTCTCAGCGTGGTTTTACACGACTGACAAGGTCGTTGCCGAATTCAAGCCTTGGGAAGCCGAATAGTCAGGCGCCCGCGGTTTCCAGCATTCGGCAAATAACCTCGAGGGGACGAGCCTGGACAAGAGCCGCGGCACGCTGGCGGCAGTTCGCGGTGACGCTTTTCGACTTGGTCAGCGTTCTAAGAGCGGCGGCCACAGTTTCCCCGGCAAATTGCTTCGGCAAGAGGAAATCGCCGCAGCCCAGTCGGCGCACGCGCATGGCATTATCGAACTGATCGTGAGCCAGGGGCATCACCAGTTGCGGAACGCCCGCGGCCAGGCCCTGCGCTACGGTTCCGATGCCCCCGTGATGCGTGAACGCCGCGGCGCGAGGCAGGATCTGACTAAAGGGCACGTATTCAAAGTGACGGACGCCGGCAGGAAGCGGCGAAGGAATCTGGTCCGCAAACTTGGCAATCAGGATGCCTCGCTGGCCACTGGCCCGGCATGCGTCTACTGCCGCCTGAAAGAACTTGTGGGCATGCATGTTTACCGAGCCGGCAGTGAAGACCCAGGGAGGCTCCCCCGCTGCAAGGAACGATTCCAGATCCCGCGTGGCGGGCCGTACTTCACCCTCATCCCACAGAGGGAACCCCGTGTGATGAAAATTCGCCGGCCAGTCTGCGGGGCGCGGAGCGAACCACTCCGGGAATAGTCCAATGACCAATTGCGGTGAGTGCAGCCAACCGTCAAAGACGCGGTGAACTGGCGGCAATCCCAGTTCCTTGCGAAAGGCATTGGTTTCGGGAACGAGCAGGCGATCAATGGCCAGCCAATCGATCAGCCGGTAGTAGGGTCTGCGTAACCACAACGGAAGCATGCGCAGAAGGTCGGGAACGGCGTAGCACGCAGGTTCAAGCGAACTGCGCAACAGGCTGGGCTGCAAATGCAGGGTGGCCAGGGGCACGCCCAGTTTTTCGCTGGCCAGGCGCGCGCCAAACGCGGTGCCGGGCGCTGCTACCACCGTTTTTCCTTTCACATAATTCTGCGCGATGAACTCGTACACCGGTCGCATGGTTGGCAGCATCAATAAACGCGCCACCAACGGGAAAGCCTTCATCGGATGCCACAGGTCGGGATTGCGGATGGCAGCATAGTGCTGCTCGTCGTTGCCCAGGGCGAAAAATTCCAGGCCGGCCTGCGCGGCCAGTTCGCGAAACACGGAGGCCGCGACAAGCGTCACGCGATGGCCGCGCCGCTGCAGTTCGCGTCCGAGGCCGATATTGGGATGCACGTCCCCCGCGCTTCCCAGTCCAACAAGAATCATGTGTGATTGGTGCGGCACTCCGGTTGTCCTTCCGTGTCTCGCTGAAAGTAAGAAGAAAATATAACAAAGTTTCACGCCTTTCGTTGTTGGCTCGCGTGAGCACTCCCGCAATTGAATAAGAGCAGAAGCACGTTGGATCGAATAGAGCGAATAGTCTCATGGATGGTTCAGCGGTGACATGGGCAAGCGCGGGACAACACGGCAAAACCGGACGGCGTGATTAGTACGCATCGTGCTATCGCGAGATGCAATAGTCCAATACTAAATGTGGAGAAAATCGGGAGATTCCGGATTTTCATAGTTTTGTACGGGAAAATGTGTTGTTGCAATTTGCAATACGCCTCCGAAGGCCTGCATGCAAGATGTAAGTGATTCATCTTCAACGCGCCAACAGTAAGGAAAAATCATTGAGGGGCGGAGAAGTGCTTGCAGGAGAGTTTCCGAGCACAAATATGTTTTCTTGCCTCTGAGTCACAGTGGTTCATTGGCAAGGGAAGGAGACCGAATGGCTCGAAAGATGACAATGGCGCTTTGCCTGGCGCTGTTCCTTCTGGCAGCTAACGGAGGATGGGCGCAAGGAGGTGCCGGCGACTTAACCGGTGTCGTTTACGATCAAACCGGTGCGGTAGTTCCGCAAGCGAAGGTTACGCTCACCAACACTGCTACCGGTGTGGTGCGCAATACGGAGACCGGCGACGCGGGAGTTTATCGCTTTGTCGGTTTGCCGGTTGTGGGTACCTACAAACTCAAGGTCGAAGTAAGCGGTTTCAAGACCTACGAGGTAGGCAACATCGTAGTCAGCGTGGCCCGTGTGACCACCACGGACGTTCACCTCGAGGTGGGCGCCGCGGCCGCGACGGTCACCGTGGAAGCCGGCGCTGAACTGGTGCAAACCAGAGAATCGCAGCTCTCCGAACTTGTGGATCGCCGGGTTTGGGAGTCCATTCCCCTGGAAACTCGCAACCAAAATACGTTCATCAATCTTTTGTCCGGCGTTGTGCCCGATGATTTCGGCGGCACGACTCGAGGGGCGGCTGTGAACGGCATGCGTCCCGGAACCGGCAATTTCCTGGTCGAAGGTTTCGACAATAACGATCAGGGCCAAGGCGGACGCGGTGCGCGCACCGCCGCCGGTGGCATCACTTCAATTTCGCCTGAAGCCATCCAAGAGTATCGCGTAGTGACCAACGGCTACGCGGCGGAATACGGCAAGGGCGGGGGCTTCATTAACGACATGGTGCTCCGCAGCGGGACCAACAACTGGCACGGGTCATTGTTTGAGTACAACCGCGTGCAGGCGCTTGCCGCCAACAGTTTCTTTTCCAACCAGGCCGGCCTGCAGGACAGGCTGGTTCGAAACCAGTATGGCGGATCTCTTGGGGGCCCGATCATTAAGGATCGCGCTTTCATCTACGGCAGCTATGAGGGGCATCTGCGGCGCGCGTCCACTCCGGCAACCGGAACCGTAATGACACAAGCGTTTCTGGATTTTGTCCGTAACGGCCAGTTCCGCACGTTTATCGAAACCAGTCCCAACGGCATCTGCAACAACGCTACGCTGCTGGCGAATGTTACTTCCAACTTTGGCATCCCCACACCGGCCGCGGCTCCGTGCCCCGGTGCCTTTGCCGGATCGGGAAACACAGGGCCGATTTTTAACGGCCTTTTGTCGGCGGCAGCCACTGCGTTTCCGCTGGCCTCAGCGTCCGCCACCGGCCAGAGTTCTGCCGGTCGCGGCCCATGGACCGGGCTGGGCGTGGTTTACCCGGTGCCCGTTTATGCGCAAGCCAGCGCTCTGCGCAGCGTGCAATTCAACGAGCATCGCGTGAGCATCAAGAGCGACAATCACCTGTCTTCCAAGGACCAACTGAACTACACCCTGCTGTGGGAAGATGCCGATAACTTTGACTCTCTCTATGGCGGATACGGAACCTTCGGCGTGCCTTACAGCTCACCAGGCGGCTCGGTGCTTACCGGGATCACCTGGACGCGCACCTTTACGCCCACGGTATTGAACACCACTAAGTTCAGCTATCTGCGCCACGTGGCCAACTTCCCGAACACGCCGGGATTTGAGAATACCCCTCAAGTCATCACCGCGTTTGACAGTCTGGCTTCTTCGTTCGGGAATGGGTCGAACCTCCCGCAGTTCTTCACGGAAAACCTCTTCCAACTTCAGAACCACACGTCGGTGGTAAAAGGGAATCACACCTTCAAGGTCGGGGGTGAATACCGCCGCACCCGCAACGGTTCCTCGTTTTCCGCTTTTAAGAACGGGGCGTTTGCGTTCCATGCGGTGGAAGACCTGCTCACCGACGGCCTGTTCAGCGACGCCGCAGACCTGTTTCTCTATGGCGCGCCTTACTACGGTGCGATCTACTATGCTGGGGCCGCCATTGATCCCAGCCGGTGCACCACACCGACCGGAGGTTGTCCGGAACCGGAGTACTACCGCGGTTACCGCGCCAACGAAATCTCGTGGTACTTCCAGGACGACTGGAAGATCCACCGCCGGTTGAGCCTGAACGTAGGTTTGCGGTGGGAATATTTTGGACCCCCGCACAACTTCCGCAAGGGCCTGGACTCCAACTTCTACTTTGGCAATTCAGGCAGCTTGCTTCCGGCCCCTGCGCCTAGCGCCAATCCTTTCTTCCCCGCGAACAACCCCTGGATCGCTCGGGAAGTCTCTGGACGGTTTGAACAGCGGGACGAAAATATCTGGCAGAAAGATATGAATAACTTCGCCCCGCGTTTTGGTTTTGCCTACGATGTATTCGGCAACCAGAAGTGGGTTCTGCGCGGCAGTTACGGCGTTTACTTTGACCGGATGTGGAACAATCTTTTCGAGAACATCCGTTTCAATGCCCCCTTCCACTCCTTCTCGTATGTTTTCTACCAACCGGTAAGCACGGGTATCTACAGCGTGCCGTTCGCGCAATCCAGCCGCAACCTGTTCTCGCCCGGTGGCGCATCCCCGCGGCACATGGACGAGAACCTGGCCACGGCCTATTCGCAACAGTTCCATTTGACGGGCCAGTGGCAGTTTGCCAAGGACTACGTGGTGGAACTGGGCTATGTCGGCACGCTGGGCAACAAACTGACCGGCGTGCTCAACCTGAATACATTCAATGGACGCACGCGCGGTGGTGGTTCCGCTCGTCCCAATGGCACGATCACGAACGACAACTTCCGTACTACGGCCTTCCGTTCCAATTACCATTCCTTCCAAGCCGTAGTTCGCAAGAACTTCAGCAACGGCCTCCAGTTCAACGCCAATTACACCTGGAGCCATGCGATTGACTACGTCAGCGATGCCTTCAACAACGGACGCGCTTGCGCAACCTGCCTGCGGCCGATCGATAACTTCAATTGGATGCTCGACAGGGGCAGCGCCGACTTCGATATCCGGCACAGGGTCGTTCTGAGCTATTTTTACGACCTACCCTGGATGAAGGACAATCGCTGGCTGGGTGGCTGGTCCTTCAGCGGGATCACTTCGTTGCAAACCGGCGTCCCGATGATTCTGTTCGATAGTTCGAGCGGTTCCGATGCCAACGCGGATGGGCACTTCACCGACCGGCCCATCTTCAACGGCTCCGGGAACATCAATAACATCGTGAACAATAGCGTGAGCCCTGCGGATGGCTACGTCACCTTGGCCTCTTTTACGCGGCTGCGCTCTGCCACCAACTGTCCTTCTGGCCTGCCCAACGGCGGCCGGATTATCGGAACCCCCGCCACTGCCACGCAGTGGTGGTGCAATTCCGATCTGGGCCGTGGTGTCTTGCGCGCACCCGGTTTTGTGAACTTTGACTTCGGCGTTCACAAGAAGTTTAAGCTCACGGAAGCCATCAAGATGACTTTCCAAGCCAACTTCTTCAACATCTTCAACCACCCGAACTTCGGAGTCCCGGTGGGCGACCTGAACGACCCCACAAACTTCGGCAAGTCCACATTTACCATTGGCGGCGCGGGCACCGGCGGCAGCGGCGCGCGCGTCACCCAGCTTGCTCTGCGGATTGACTTCTAGCGGAGCGGGTTGCATTTTCACATCACCGGCGAAGGGGAGGGGAAGGCCCTCCCCTTCGCAATTTCTGAGGATCCAACGCACCACACTGAGACCTTCCCTGTGCCCTCCCTTAATTCGTTGAGAGAGTCCATCGCGCATGCTAGCCTGAATAGGAAGAAGATGGTGCGCAAGCTTCTACTGCTTTTGGTTATCTTTGCCCCGGCGTGCGCTTCGCCCACGCCCTCGCCAGCGCCATCGGAAAAACCGGACATTATCCTGATTACACTGGACACCACCCGAGCTGACCGTATGGGGTTTCTCGGTTCGAAGTCGGGGCTTACGCCAAATCTGGATGCGCTCGCGCGGCAGGGGGTGGTTTTCTCGCAAGCCTACGCGCAGGCGCCGATCACCACCGTATCCCACGCCACGATCTTGACGGGCACATTTCCTCCGTACCACGGCGTGCACGACTTCAGCGAGCCCCTGCCCAACGACGTTCCTTCCCTCGCCGATTCGCTGCGGAAGCAGGGATACCGCACCGCAGCATTTGTGGGGGCGTTGATCCTCGACCCGGTCAACGGCATGGCCCCGAACTTCAACCGCGGGTTCGACGTGTACGATGCCGGCTATCGCTTGCGGCGCGGGCGGCAGGACGACCGGTATCAAACCCTCGAGCGCCGCGCCGAAGAAGTGGTCCGGCGCGCCCGCGAATGGCTCAACCAGAAACCTGCGGGTCCTTTTTTCCTTTGGGTGCATCTTTTCGATGCGCATGAACCCTACGAGGCGCCCGGAGAATACGGAAGCCGCCACAGCAAGGCCCCCTATGACGGGGAGATCGCGTACGCCGACGCGGAACTCGGAAAACTATTCCAGGATCTGCAAGGGCGAAATCTGTTCGGAAACTCCGTCATCGCAGTGGCGGCAGATCATGGCGAAGCCTTTGGCGAACACGGCGAGTTCACGCACGGCGTCTTCCTTTACGATTCCACAATCCACGTGCCGCTGGTGATGAAGTTTCAGGAAGGGCATTGGGCAGGGCAGAGCTATGCCGGGCGCGTCTGTCTTGCGGACATCGCGCCAACCATCTTGGCTGCATCGTCGGTCCCCGTTCCCAAAGAAATGCAGGGACAGAACCTGCTCACTCTGCTTGGGCGGGGGGCAATTGACCGGCCGGCGTATTCTGAAACGCGGTACACGCGGCGCGCATTCGGGTGGAGTTCGCTGGCCGCTCTGCGCACGGAGAGCTTCCTGTTTATCGAAGCGCCGCGCGCCGAATTGTATGATACCGCTGCGGATCCAGGGACCGAGCGCGACGTGGCCAAATCCCGCGCGGCCGACGCGCAACGGCTTTCCCGTCAGCTGAACGCTTTTCGCAAGAACGTCAGCCAGAACCGCGCGCCGGCTTCTGGAAAGCAACCACCTGCGGATCCGCGTCTCGCGGAAAAACTCGCTGCACTTGGCTATGTGGCCGGTCCCGCGACCGACAAACCGGACAAGGATCTGGCCGATCCAAAGGATAAGATTCAAGTCGCCAACCAGCTGCATCAAGCGACGCTGCTGGTTGAACAGGAGCGGCCGGCAGAAGCTATCCCCATCTTGAACAGAATACTGTCCGGCGACCCTCAGATTTTTGTCGCTCAGGTTCAGCTGGGGCTTGCTCAATTGAAGCAGAAGAATTACCGGGCCGCGCTTGGCCCCCTGCGCAAAGCCACCGACCTGATGCCAGCCTCCGGACCCGCCCAATATGCGTACGCGCGGGCCCTGCTTTTTACGGGGAACTCGGTGGAAGCGGCGCTGCATTTGGAAATTGTGATTGAGAAGAATCCGCAGTGGGCCGGCGCTCACTTTATGCTGGGTACGGCGTATGCCACTTCGAACCGTCCTGAGAAGGCCATCGAACAACTACGCGTAGCGAATTCCCTGGATGCACAGCAGTACGGAACAAACCTGGTGCTCGGCCGGCTGCTTGCGGCACAGGGCAACGTTGCCGAGGGCCTGCCCTATCTGGAAAAAGCATCTGCATTGCGCCCCGATTCCGCCGAGGCTCATAGATTTCTCGGGCTCGCCTATGAGCAACTCGGCCGGATCGGCGATGCTGCCAGGGAAAAATCTCTTGCGGCGCAACTGCGGAGTTCCCCTTCCACAGTTCCCCCGGAACCGTAGTCGGCCGTTCCACCGGAGGCGGTGCGCAGCCGCAGCCCTCAGAATGTCAAGGTTGCGGCGCCTTGCTTGATCAACTCATGAATCGCCCCCGATCCGGTGATTACCACGCCGTCCAGGAGATCTTTCTCGGTGTAGCCCCTGACTTTTGCGCAGGGCGGACATACAAAAATCGGCGCGCCCTGCGCCCGCAAAGTTTGAATCATTTCTCCCACGGGCGGGTCCAGCGGGTTCAGGCGCACTTGATCGGCCGCTCCTTTGCGAACACAGTCCACGGCTGAACTGGTGAGGAAGACCGCCACGTCGAGCCCGGACTTGGCACCGCCGTTGGCAATGCTCCAGGCAACCGACATTTTTTCATCTTCCAGGCCGCACGTGATGACAATTACAAGTTTTCTTTTTTCGCCGGCCATTCTGTCTAGACTCCTATGTGGATTTTCTCCTTTCCGGGAAAGATACCACAGGGAAAAAGACGTAACGAGGCCGATTGTGAGCCAGTTACAGTTTACAATTGTGACGGACGGAGAATTCAAAGTCAGCACGAGTGGGGGCGAGGTTATGAAGCGCTTTTTGGGGTCAACCACAGTCGCAGTTCTGCTGGTACTTTTGGCGAATGGTCAAGCCGCTACGGGGGTGGAAGCCGTCACTGGGACATGGGAAGGCGAATCGCTATGCACGATTCCCAGTTCACCCTGCAAGAACGAGCATGTGGTCTATGAGATCAAGCCCGATAGAGGTACCGCAAACGGCGTCACCATTGAGGCGTTCAAGATTGTGGACGGCAAGCGCGAGTGGATGGGCAACCTCCCCTGCAAGTACGACGCGCCTGCCACGACCCTGGGCTGCGAAGCCAATTTTCGCAAGTGGGGCTACTGGGAATTCAAACTCACAGGAAACGAACTCGTGGGCACCCTGGTCGTGGACAAAGAGAAAACCCTCTACCGGCGCATCCGCGTCAAGAAAACCTCAAAGTAAGGGGAGTGGGTTGAAGTGGCGCGCCCTGAGTCCGCCGCGGCGGAGAACCCCCAGCCTTCTGGTTTCCGCCGCAGGCGGACTCTATCCAACAGCTATGGCGCAAGCTTCGCGTTAAGTATGGCCTTCAATTCTTCGCGGCCCTTGCCGGTTTTCAGGAACCTCTCCCGTCGAGTGGCTTCACGTTTGGTCTCGTACGACTCATGGTGAACCAGTTCCCATGGGCCACGGTTCCTGGTTGACTTCGTAATTCCTCGATTGTGCTGACCGACTCGTTGGGTAACGTCGGAAGTGTGGCCGACATAGTGCCGACCGGTGACAGTGCTGCGAAGGACATAAACGTGGAACATTCTGGGGCAATGAAGTGGCGCGCCCTGAGGGACTCGAACCCCCAGCCTTCTGGTTTCCGCCGCAGGCGGACTCTATCCAACAGCTATGGTGCAAGCTTCGCGTTAAGTATGGCCTTCAATTCTTCGCGGCCCTTGCCGGTTTTCAGGAACCTCTCCCGTCGAGTGGCTTCACGTTTGGTCTCGTACGACTCATGGTGAACCAGTTCCCATGGGCCACGGTTCCTGGTTGACTTCGTAATTCCTCGATTGTGCTGACCGACTCGTTGGGTAACGTCGGAAGTGTGGCCGACATAGTGCCGACCGGTGACAGTGCTGCGAAGGACATAAACGTGGAACATTCTGGGGCAATGAAGTGGCGCGCCCTGAGGGACTCGAACCCCCAGCCTTCTGGTTCGTAGCCAGACGCTCTATCCATTGAGCTAAGGGCGCGCGGAACCAAAATAATTTTAACACAAAAGCAAAAAAAACGCGGTTGTGCGGGTGCCCGGAAGATAGTTGCCCGTTTGCCCCGCGGGAGGGAGGCGCACGGGCCGGAAGCCCGTGCTACACAAGGAAACGCCCGCCCCGGCGGACCGGAGCGGGCGGATAAATCGCAATCTCTTTTGCGTTTGCAGCTTAGAGCGCGACGACTTGGTCGGCCTGCAGACCCTTCGGGCCCTTGCGGACCTCGAATTCCACGGCCTGGCCTTCGTTCAACGATTTGTAGCCTTCCGCCTGAATCGCGGAGAAGTGCACGAAGACGTCCTCACCCGACTGGCGCTGGATGAAGCCGTATCCCTTGCTGGCGTTGAACCACTTTACTGTTCCTTGTTCTTTCACTGATGTTTCCTCATTCTTTGAAGCTATTTGATGTCTCTGTATCCGTGCCGGGCCGGTCGCAAGACCGGCAGCTACAGCGCGCCCCTAGCCGCAAAAGAAAAAAGGCCGCGAGGTCGTTCCCCGCAGCCTCTAGCAAACTAAAGGTACAAGAGCAACAAACGCAGCCACATTATCGCACAACGCATGGAAAACTGCAATGCGTACTTTGCGCGCACGGCCCGCGGGCCATGTTAGACTGCTGGTGCGCCCCGCCCCAGAGGCACCCTGCCTCCGAGGATTCCATGTCCCATTCAGCCCCCGCGGAATCGCTTGCCGCCATGCGTACGATTGGATTGCGCCATATGGTCGGCAATACTCCGTTGCTGGCGATTGATTTCACCTTTCGCGGGCAACCGCGCACGCTTTTCGCAAAGTCCGAACAGTTGAACATGACCGGCAGCATCAAGGACCGCATGGCCATGTTCATACTGGAACGCGCCTATGCCAGGGGAGAACTGCGCCCTGGTGACCGCATCGTCGAAGCCAGCAGCGGCAATACGGGCATTTCCTTCGCCGCCCTGGGCAAATCCATGGGACATCCGGTCACCATCTTCATGCCGGATTGGATGAGCCGGGAGCGGCACGACTTGATTCGCAGCCTGGGCGCAGACATTGTTTCGGTCTCGCGCGAGCAAGGCGGCTTCGTGGGCAGCATCCGCATGGCGCAGGAGCTACGCGAAAAAGATCAAGCCATTTTTCTGCCGTCGCAGTTTTCCAATACCGCGAATGTGGACGCTCATTTCGAAACCACCGGCCCGGAGATCTGGTGGCAGTTGCAGTTTGCGTCGCTCCTTCCAGACGCTTTTGTAGCGGGGGTCGGCACCGGCGGCACGGTGATGGGTGTGGGCAAGTATTTGCGAAGCCAGAATCCCAAGATACGCGTGCATCCGCTGGAACCCGCCGAATCGCCCACGCTGCGAACGGGATGCAAAGTCGGATCGCATCGCATCCAGGGTATCTCCGATGAATTCATCCCGCAGATTGTGGATTTGCCGCAGCTTGATTCTCCGGTGGATGCGGCTGATGGAGATTCCATCCTGATGGCGCAGAAACTGGCGGCGCAACTGGGACTCGCCGTGGGCATTTCATCCGGAGCGAATTTCCTGGGAGCCTTGAAGGTGCAGGAAGAGCTGGGGCCCAAGGCGGTGGTGGTCACGATTTTCCCCGACGATAACAAAAAATACCTGAGCACAGGACTGATGAAAGAGGAACCGGTGCGGGAAGACTACCTTTCGCCGCACGTCAGCCTGCGCCAGTATCGGGCCTACAAGCGCGTCTGCCACACCTGCTGCGACATGTACGAATGCACGCAAAAAGTGACGCCGCACATTCAATTGTAGTGACAAAAAAGCCCGGGAAGAGATCAGGCTCAGCGGGCAGCGGCAACAAAGCGGCGAACGCGTTCGACATCCACCGGGTTTTCCATCACCCCGTCGCGTTTCAGGCTGGAGCCGACGATCACTCCATCGGCATGTTGCAGGAGGGCGCCGATATTCTGCTCGTCCGCGCCGCTGCCGATCAGCACAGGCTTTTTTGCCTGGCGCTTGGCTTGCGCCAGTTCGGAAGAATCCGGAGCGTCGGCAGTCATTTTCCCGGAAACGATCAGGGCATCTGCGCCATAAAACTCCGTCCAGGTGATATGCGTGGCCAGATCAATGCCGGGGAAGGCGACGGAGTGTTTCTTGTCGACATCGGCGAAAATGTGGATGTGTTCCGCATCCAACTCCTTGCGCTTGCGCAATAGGTCTGCGGCGCAGCCGTGGTCGAGTTCGCCGGTGTCCCACACGCGCGCCCCGGTGAAGATGCACACGCGCATGAACCTCGCGCCCGAGGCCAGCGCAATGGCCAGGCAAACCATGCCGCCGTTGTGAATAACATTGATGCCCACCGGTACGCGCGTAAACCGCTTGACCACTTCGGCGGCAGCGACCGCCTGCGCGGCAGCGGCCTCGACTTGCACATCTTTGCCGACGCGAAAGGGCAAGTCCCACATGTTTTCCACCATCAAGCCGTGCACGCCGCCGGACACCAGCGCATCGGCTTCACGCAGCGCCTCGTCAATGATGCGCTGCATGCCATAACCCGGGCCATTGCCCATGAAGCCGGGCGCGCCCGGCAACGGCCACAGGTGCACCATGCCGATCACCGGCTTTTGCACGCCGAACAGGTCGCTCATGCGCTTCAATCTTGACGCGTCCGATTTTTCCTTCCACTCAGGCATTCCGGTCATACGCGCACCTCCGTCATAAGCAGCCTATCCCAGCAGGCGCGCCAGCCGCGCGGCCAGCTTGCCATTTGTTTCGCGGATTTCTACTGTCTTCACCAATGCTTGCACATCTTCGAGGCCGGGCATGTTTTCCCCCGCGCCTATCCGGGCGGCCGCGGCTGCGCCCATGGCGTTGGCCAGCAGAACGCAATCGGCCATGCCCCAGCCGCGCAGCTTTCCGAACAGATAACCTGCGGCAAAGGCATCGCCGGCTCCAGTGGAATCCACGGGAGACACCGAGAAGGGCGGCATAGCCCACCAGCGTCCAGCTTCATGGAATTGACTACCGCCCTCGCCGCGCTTGACGATCACTGCCCCAGCGCCAATTGTTGCAATCGCGCCCACGGCTTCTGCGCCATTCGCGTGGGTAAGCATTTCCGCCTCGTTCAATCCAACCAGGAGCGTATCGGAATGCGCGATGACTTCCAGAACGGTATTGCGGGCAAGTTTGCAGGGGCCGGGCCCCGGATCGAAGCAAACGTGAATGCCGCGCTCGCGGGCGGCGCGGGCGATTTGTGAAGGAAGCCGCTGGGTATGCCGGCTGAGCAAAGTGTAGCCAACCAGGTGCACGGCGGCTGCTCCAGAAAGCCAGGACTCGGTTGTTCGGTCGGGCGGAAGCTCGTTCACACCGCGCGCTCCCAGAATCGTTCTTTGGCCGTCCGGATCAATGGGAATCACCACCAGGCCGGTGACACCATCTGCGCGAGCGACGCAGCTTGTATCCACCCCATGGCGCGCCAGCGCTCGCGAGGCGAAGTCGCCCAGCCAGTCGCGGCCAACACATCCGGCCAGCCTGGCCGCTACGCCGCACTTGGCAAGCGACACTGCGACGTTGGCGCCGACACCGCCCAGTTGCAAGTCGTACCCGGTGTGAAGATTATCGGCGCGGGGTTCGAGCGGCGCGGGCAAACGGGCGAGCGCATCCACGTTGATATCGCCCAAAACCAGAACAAGAGGCCCACTGGTCACGCTGCCATTCTACGGGTGCCTGGAACAAGAGCCAACTCCCTTAACCGGCAAGAGAGTTATCTTCGCGGCGCGCCGAAAATGGTGTCCACGAGCTAGGCTCGCCCGAAAATGAAGATCTGTGGGCGTGATAATATTCCGGGTTCACAACGTGAGCGCGAAGACCTACAACCTGGCATTGGTTGGCTTTGGCAACGTGGGCCGCGAACTGGTGCGTTTGCTTATGAGCAAGCGCGAAGCCCTGCGCCAGCAACATGGCATTGATTGGCGCATCACCGGAATGGCTTCGCGGCGCCTGGGGTGGAACGCGCATCCTGATGGGTTCGATCCGGCGGCGCTGCTTGCGTCGCCCGGCGAGCCTTCGACGTGGCACAAAAGCGGCGTCATGCCGCGGCAATTCGCAAATGTGCGTGAGTGGTTGCGCGCCGCACAGGCGGACGCGCTGATGGAAATGTCGTCCCTCAACCGCCATACGGGGCAGCCGGCCATCGAACACTTACAGGCAGCGCTGGAGCATGGCGCGCACGCCATTAGCGCCAACAAGGGGCCGGTGGTTTACGCGTTAGACGCATTGCATGCTCTTGCGGAGAAGGCTGGCAAACGGTTTCTCTTCGAGTCGTCGGTGATGGATGGCACGCCGGTCTTCAATCTGTTTCGCCACACGCTGCCGGTGGTGAATCTGCGCGGGTTCCGCGGCTTATTGAACTCGACCAGCAACGTGGTGCTCACGGAAATGGAGGCCGGCCGAACTTTTGCCGATGCGGTGCGCCGCGCGCAGGAAATTGGCGTTGCGGAAACTGATCCCAGTGACGATCTGGAGGGCTGGGACCCGGCGGTAAAAATCTGCGCGCTGTGCAATGTGTTGATGGGCGCGTCGTTGCGGCCGGGCGAGGTCGAGCGGGTTGGCATTGCGACCTTGTCGAGGGAAGCGGCGCGTGAAGCACGCGCCTCCGGCAAGCCGTACAAACTTGTGTGCAGCGCCCGCCGCGATGGCAGCGCGATTCGCGCTCGTGTGGCTCCCGAGCAATTGCCGCTGAGTGACCCGCTTGCGCAACTGACCGGGACCACGTCAGCGTTGTTTTTTGATATGGACGTGTTCGGCCTCTCCATCATCGAGCACAAGCCCGGCGTGATCGCTACCGCGTATGGGCTGCTGTCGGACTTTGTTGAAGCAGTGGAGACCTGACAGGCTGCGGAAGAAGTCACTTCGTCATTCTGAGGCCCGGTTTTGGCCGAAGAATCTCGGTCACAAGTCTTCCGCAACATTGAACATCGAGATTCTTCGTCCGCCTCCGGCGGTCTTAGAATGACGGAAGAGCGGCATACACGCTAGAGACCCCAATGACCAAATTCGATCTGAATTATGCTCGCAGACAGTTCCCGGCACTCGATCTAAAGGTGGCAGGAGCGCCTGCTGTCTACCTGGACGGCCCCGGCGGGACGCAGGTGCCGCAGCGAGTCATTGACGCCGTCAGCGACTACTACACTCGCTCCAACGCCAACACCGGCGGGATGTTCGATACCAGCCGGCGCACCGATGCGCTGATCCTCTCCGCGCGCGGCGCCATGGCCGACTTCCTGGGCTGTGACGCGACGGAAATTGTCTTTGGGCCGAGCATGACCACGCTCACGCTGGGCTTGGCGCGCTCGATCGGCCGCACTCTCGGTCCCGGCGATGAGGTTGTAGTTACCACGCTCGATCACGATGCCAACGTGGCCCCGTGGCGCGCGCTGGAAGAGCGCGGCGTGATTATCCGTCAAGTGGATATTCACCCCGAAAACTGCACGCTGGACATGGATGACCTGCGGTTGAAGATCAACTCCAACACCCGGGTGGTCGCGGTTGGATATGCCGCAAATGCGGTGGGCACGATCAATGATGTGAACGAAGTTGTACGGCTGGCGCACAACGTGGGCGCGCTGGCCTTCCTTGATGCCGTACACTATGCGCCGCACGGACCGATTGACGTGCGCGCGCTTGACTGTGATTTTCTGGCGTGTTCGCCCTACAAGTTCTTTGGCCCGCATTCCGGCGCGCTCTATGGCAAGCGCGAGCATTTGGCGCGGTTCCGGCCATACAAGGTCAGGCCCGCATCCGATAATGTGCCGGACCGCTGGGAAACCGGCACGCTGTGCCACGAGCTGCTCGCGGGCATCGAAGCCGCGGTGGATTACATTGCGGATTTGGGCCGGCAGGCGGACCCCGCCGTCGCATCTCGCCGCGCTGCGATTCTGGCTGCGCACCGCGCGATCCATGTTTATGAGCAGGAGCTTTCCCTGCAAATGCTGCGCGGGCTGCTGGCCATTCCCGGATTGAAGCTGTACGGGATCTCCGACGAAGCGCGGCTTGAACAGCGCGTGCCCACCTTCGGCGTACGCATTGGCGACCATCACCCCACCGAACTCGCGCGTCGGCTGGGCGACCGTGGCTTCTTCACCTGGGATGGCAATTACTACGCATTGAACCTCACCGAACGCCTGGGTATCGAATCATCCGGCGGCTTCCTGCGCATCGGCCTCGTGCATTACAACACGGCGGAAGAAGTGGAACGATTCCTAGCGGCACTACGCGCAGTCGCACAAGGCGCGTAAAGTGCCTTTGAAGACGCGGCCACGGCCCTCGGGAAAGCAATACTGGACGACTTCTCCTGATTATCCGCCCGCTTCCGCACTGGTGGGTGATTCTGTCAGGCTCCTGATGGCGTGTACCACCAGCTCGGGTTGGTCGAGTTGGATCCAATGGCCGCTGTGCCTGGCCACCAAATGACGCCCACGTGTGGAAAGTGCGGGAACTTCTTCATGCAGGCGCATGATGTCCGTGGTGTGATTGCTTGCCGTGATCAGCACCAGCGGGAGATCGCCCAGCACCCCGGGCTTGGACCACTTGCCAACTTCGGCTGAAACGGCAGGCAAGGCCTCGAGATGGGCGGCCATGCTTTCAAAACATTTTGGCTGCGACCACAAGGCCTTCAGGATTGGATATGTTTCCGGCGGCAACTTGCGGATCTCGCCGACGATGCGATTGGCGATGGTGGCGGCGCGCCCGCTGACCGCCACCACAAACGCGCGTGGCCCGCGCACAAAGCCGGAGGTGAGCAGGCTGAGCAGTGCGCGGTTGATGCCGAACCGTGCGCACCACGCGCCGCGCCGGGAAAGCCGCGCGCCGCGTTGCAGCATGATGTGTTTTTCGGGAGGGGCTTGCGGGTGCCATTCGCTCCAGTGCGGCGGGTCGAGCAGTACCATTCCGGCAAGCTCGTTCGAATGCTTCGACGCAAACAGTTGTGCCACCAGGCCGCCAAACGAATGGCCGACGTAAACGTACGGCGGCTTTACGCCGGCACGCTCGAGCGCGGTGCGCAAGTCGTGCAGGATACTTTCCGGGGTTACCGGACTTTTGCTCATGTCGCTCCAACCGAGGCCGGCGCGATCATAGGTGATCACCCGGGAGAGCTTAGCGATTTCTGGCTGCACCAGCCGCCAACTGGGTGAAGACGCCGCGATGCCGGATTCGAGGATCACCGCCGGCGCGCCTGCGCTGGATTTCCCGTCCACGTGAATGTGAATGCAACGGCCGCCCACATCCACTCGTTTGCCGGGAGGAGGGAAACGCCTGGCGTCCAGCCCCACGCCGAAAGCTTGGTACACGATGGCGATGGCCAGGATCCAGCCAACAGTCTCAGCGATGAAAAGTGCCGTATCCATGCCCGGCCACATTATCCGCGGAAATGAGGATTTCGTTCCTTCCGATTGGGACACTCAAACGAAGTGGCACTTCCCCATTGTAAGTCATTGTGTACCTTGAAGATTAACCAAGGTTAATCCACCGGCAGAAACGGAGCTGAAACCGCGCTACCAGCAGGCAAGCTAAGACATTGCAATCATGCGAGTTAACTGATATTTCCGATTTCACTTGACTCCCACCCGCACCGGAGTAATGTGATGATCAGCGGCTAGGGGTCACCGTACAAGATGTAACGACGTTCTCCAATCCGGTCTGGTCGAGCCCCCGAGAGGGACGGTCAGGGCGGGTCCAATCCCGAACCAACCAACCCAAACTTTGTTACCGCTCAAGCGGACCTTGCACGCCCACGGGGTGGGCAAATCCCTTGCCGGCGGCTCGATAAGATAGCGGTTTCGGCTGAGCGGACTCGCCAAGCGTGCGAACCGCGCGGCAAAACCATCACGAATCAGGCGCCAAAAGCACGGGCCTGCGGGCGCGACGCCACGGGTGTGTCTGCGCGCAGAAAAGGAGCGCTATATGTTTTGGCTGATCAATCTTGCTTTGGAGTATTGGTACATAACGCTGGCACTGAAACTGGCGTTCCTGTATTGCCTGCTTTCCATCCGGCGCATCGGTCCGACCGAAGTAGGACTGGTCACCAAGCGCTTCGCCTTGAAGAAGCTGGCAAACGACAACCCCATCGCCTTCCACGGCGAAGCGGGCTACCAGGCGGATCTGCTGATGCCGGGTCTGCGCTGGATGCCGTGGCTTTGGTACGGCGTGGAAAAGTATCCGTGGGTGCAGGTGCCGGCCGGAGAAATCGGCGTGGTGATCGCGCAAGCGGGCGCCCCGCTGCCGATTGGCGCCAAGTCGGCGCGCTATCGCCGGGAGTTCGCCAATTTCAGCAACCTTCGCTCGTTCGTGGAATGCGGCGGGCAAAAAGGCGTGCAGCGGCCGGTGCTGCCTCCGGGCTCGCTGGTTCCTGTGCATCCGGTGGGCTTTCTGGTGGTGACCAAGCGAGAAGTGTATGGGCTGCCGGTCTCGCCGGATTTGCGGACACAGTTGCCGGGGCGCGGGGCGAAGCTTACGCCCCACGCGTTCGGCCTGAAACCTGAGCAGCTTGAACTGGTGCGCATCGAACCGCAACCACGGGGCAAAGACGGCGCGACGCTCGATGCTATCGGCATCGTCACCGCGTACGAAGGCGACCCGCTGCCGAGCGGCGATATCGCCTCGCGGCTGGGCGGCTTCAGCGACGTGCAGCGCATGGAGGACGAAAACTCGAGCGACGCGGAGATCATCGAATCGCTGCTGGGCAACAAGAACAACGCGCACAACAACTATCAGGATTTTCAGGCCTTCCTGGATAGCGGCGGCAAGATCGGCCTGCAACACGACCCGCTGATGTACGGCGCCTACGCGCTCAACCCGTTCCTGGTGAGTGTCGAGCAGGTTCCGATGCTGGTGGTGAAGCAGGGCGAAGTGGCGGTGATCAAGGCCTACGTCGGATTGGTGACGCAGGATACGTCGGGCAGCGAGTTCAAGTATGGCTCGCTGGTTCGTCCGGGGCATCGCGGTATCTGGCAGGAAGCGTTGCGCACGGGCAAATATCCGATTAACCCGCGCTGCTACGAGGCGGAAATCGTGCCCACGGCCATCCTGACACTGAACTGGGCCGAGGCGGTGAGCCAGGCGCACAACCTGGATCAGCAACTGCAGCAAATTGTGGCGAAGTCCAATGAAGGCTTTGTCTTCAAGATTGACTTGCAGGTGCAGATCCACGTGCCGGATACGCGGGCGCCGCGGGTGATTTCGATGGTCGGCACCATGCGCAATCTGGTCAACGAAGTGCTGCAGGCGGCGGTGGGCAACCACTTCCGCGATAAGTTGCAGAGCATGCCCGCGATTCGGTTCATCGAGACGCGGCAGAAAGTCCAGGAGGAGGCGTTCGAGCACATTCGCGGAGCCATCGAGCAGTATCAGGTGGAAACCAAAGGCGTGTACATCCAGGACGTGATCTTCCCGCAGGACCTGGTGAAGGTGCTGACGGAACGCGAAATCGCCAATCAGGAGATTGAAACGTTCCGCAAACAGCGCGCTGCGCAGGATGAACGCATCCAGATGGAGCACGCCAAAGGCACCGCGGACATGCAGAGCGATCTGGCGCGCTCGAAGGTCGGCGTGGACATCAAAACCAACAACGCCAACGCGCGCACGGCCGAAGCCCGCGGGGAAGCGGATTACATCCGGGGAACCGGCGCGGCCAAGGGCGCGGAGGTGGAAGCGGTCGGCATGGCCCGCGCCAAGGGCTACGAGGCGCAGGTCGCGGCGCTCGGCCCGAACGTGACCGCGTTGGTGAACGTGATCAATGCGCTCGCCGAAAGCGGTGCGCGGTTCGTGCCGGAGGTGCTGGTCACCAGCGGCGCAAACGGCAACGGGTCCGGCGCTGTGGATGGCCTTGCGGCCGTGGCGATGAAGTGGCTCAGTGGCGCAGCCTCGGAAGCCCAGAAGCCGGCGCTGCCCAAGCCACCGATGAAGTAGGTAGCACAGGCGCTCCAGCCTGTGCCGTGGGCGAAGCAATAGGGGGCGCGGAGCCATCCGCGCCCCTTCTACTTAGACGAGACGAATGGTGCTAATGGCCGATGACCATCGCCAATATGGTGCTTTTCGGTTTATAGCAACCTGGGCGAAACTCCCGGCATCAGATTGGGAAGCCGCCGCGCCCCGAGAGACACTCGGAGGCATATATATGTGCTTGGTTCGCGCTGGTCGTCAGACTCTCTCCTTGGTGTTGGCCGTGTTTTGGGTGGCCGTTCTGGCTGCGGGTTGCGGTGGCGGCCAGGCTCCGGTGCCGCCACCCCAACAGATTACGCAACAGCTCAGCTCGACTTCGCAGTCGGCGCATTACACGTATCACATGTCCCCGGGTGATTCGGTGGACATTCAGCGGCAAGAGGCATATCACGCCTGGATCACTGTGCAGTTGGGCGTCAACCCGAGCCAGCCGGTGCAATACTACAAATACCGCGACGCGGCCCAGAAGCAGTCGATCACCGGCCGCGCCGGCAACGCGTTTGCCGACAATGCGACATTCTCCATTCACACCATCTGGAACTGGGACAACCATGAAGTGACCCACCTGCTGACCACGCTGAACGGCTTGCCCCCGTCACTTTTCACCGAAGGGATCGCGGTGGCCTATCAAATGGATCCCCAGGCCGGGGACTACACTGCGAAATGGTCAACCGTGCCCATTCACACTCGCGCCAAGACATTTCTCCAGCAGGGAACGCTGCCCAGCCTGGACGTCATTGTAGAAAGCATTCCTTTCTCGAACGTTGATTCAAATATCACCTATCCCAGCGCGGGGTCGTTTGTTCGTTACCTGATTGACCGCGATGGCCTGGTCAAGATGCAGGATATGTTTCGCGGGGCCACGCACCTGGAGCCGAAAGCGACCACCCTCGGCCGCTTCCAACAGATTTATGGCGAATCGCTCACGCAAGCGGAGCAAGAATGGCGGACGTTCCTGCAGCAGCTTCCTTAGGGCTGATTATTGCCGCGCCTTGAGAAGCCGGGCCAGTTCACGGTTCAGCTCCTGGAGGGTGGCGGTCGAATCCGGGTGATGGATGAGATTCTTGAGCTGGTAAGGATCGGCTTGAATGTCGTAGAGCTCGTCCATGCCCTGAAGGTCTACATAGTGAATGTATGACCAGCGGGGCGTGCGGACCGATTGGTAGCCCATGCGCGAAACGCGGGGCATCACCGTATCGGAAAAATATTCAATCAAGAAGGAGTTGCGCCACTTGACCTTTTCGCCGCGCAGCAGCGGCAAAAGGGAACGGCCGTCCATGCCAGGGGACGGCGGAGCAGCGGCAAACGCCAGCAGTGTTGGCGCCACATCAATGCTTAACGCGAATTCAGAAATTTGGCTGCCGGGTTTGCCGGCGGGGCCGCTCTTGATTCCAGCGCTTTTCGGCACGCGCATGTAAAGAGGGATGCGCGCAGATTCTTCGTAGGCCAGGCGGCGCTCGGTGCTCAAGCCGTGCTCGCCATAGAAATAGCCTTCGTCGCTGGTGAACACGATGACGGTGTTCTCCAGTTGATTCTGCGCCCGCAGCGCCGCCAGCATCTGGGCCACGCCCTCATCCGCGCTGGCCAGCATGCGCAGGCGGTTGCGGATGTCCGCATCTTTGGTAATGGTGTTCGGACCGAGCGGAGGCATTCCGGCCACAGGGCGCTGCAAGGCGGGCTTTCCTTCGGGTGGCTGCGCGTAATTCGGGCGGCGGGGAATCTCCCCCTCTTGAAACAAATCCTTGTGGCGGTCTGCGGGGATGAACTTGTCCGCGTTGGGATCAGACACGCTCCCATCCGCATACTGCGTCAGGTCCGGATGAACGCTCTTGTGCGAGACATACAGTACAAAAGGTTTGGTGTGCTTCTGCCGCAGGAAATCCAGGGCGAACTTGTTGAGATGATCGGTGAAGTATCCGGGAAAGACGGACCGGCGGCCGTTGACGTTGAACTCCGGATCGATGTACCGGCCCTGACCCTTGATGCTGACCCAGTGATCAATGCCCGGGCGTGCCGTGTCGTCCACGCCCATATGCCATTTCCCGACAAACGCTGTCTCATACCCGGCATCGTGCAGCAGGCGAAGAAATGTAACCATCTGATGGCTGCGCGGGCTGCGGTCGGTGTTGTCAATGATGCCGTGGTTGTGTGGGTACTGGCCGGTGAGAAAGCTTGCACGGCTTGGGGAACACAGGGGCGTTGTAACGAACGCGTTGCGAAAGCGGACCCCTTCGCGGGCAATCTGTTCCAGGGCAGGGAAGCGGACAAAGGGATAATCCATTTCGTCCCAGCGCAAATCGTCAATCAATATGAAGATGATGTTGGGCCGGCTCTTGGGCGCCGGTGTGGCGGGGGACGTAAACAGGGCTGTAAAGGCCAGTAAGGAAAGAAGGCAGGGGCGTATTTCCTGCCATTTGCGTAAAGCAGTTTTCAGAGGTGGCTCCAAAGCACAAGAACAAAGCAACCTGGGAAAGCCCGGTGATGTTAAACGCCTTTGGGCCGCAGGACACGTGAAGCAAGGCCGAGTTTCTCAAGCGTGCAGATGAAATACCAGCCCACGTCAATTTGATACCACTTCAGGCCAAGGCGCGCCGACGCGGCGTTGGTGTGGTGATTCCGGTGCCAGTTTTCGCCCCAGGCGCCCAATTGCAGCGGCCCAAGCCACCACACGTTCTGGCTGGTGTCTTCATGTTCGTGGCCCAAGTGTGTCAGGCTGTTCACAAAGCACTGCATGTGCAGGCAATACACCAGACGAACCGCGCCGACCCAGAAGAAACCGGCCCAGCCAAAAAACGCGCCGCAGAAAATAGAGAACAGGATGATCCACACTTCCGCGTTGCTCCAGAACTTGTAGATGCCGCGCGTGAATTCCGGGCACCAGCGCTTTTCATCGGCAGGCGCCGATTGATAGAGCCAGCGCATGTGGGCCCACCAGAAGCCCCCATGCTTGGGACTGGAGATATCTTCCGGTCCATCGGAATTGGCATGATGGTGGCGGTGGTAGCCCACCCAGCTTGCCGGGTTTCCAGAACCGTTGAACATGGCGCAAAACGTCAGAAAGTGCTCGATCACCGGATGCAATTTCACCGTGCCATGCGAAAGCGACCGGTGATAACAGACCGTAGTCCCCAGCCCACCCACGACCACAATGGCTAGGGTTGTCAAGAACACCGGCAAGCCCGGTGTAGGGAAAAGAATCAGCCCGACAACTGCCAGTACATGAATCAATGCCAAATAAAAGAAGATCAATCGCTTGCCCGGAACCGGTTTCCAAAAGGGAAGTTCCCAGGGACGTTCTACTGCAACGGCTTCACTCATTCTCGGTCGACTCCATTATAGTTGGGGTGGAACTGCACTGTAGCCCGAGCAATAGTAAACGGACACCTTGCAGCGGTCAACAGCAAGTTAAGACCGCATTCATGACTCGTCACGAGGCTGCGGCCTTTCTGGAGGCGACCAGCTTCAGAAAATCCTTCTCGGCGGCCAGGTCCGCGAAGTCCTTCTGGAACCGGGCAAGGACTTCATCCGGCAGCCCGTTCGCAATAGCTCGCTCCAGCAAGCGAATCGCGCGCTTCTTTTCCCCCAGTTCCGCCGCCAGGCGGGCGGCGCGATAAAAGGGCCAGGCTTCTTTTGGGTGCCCCTCGGAAGCGATTTCGTAGCAAAGCGCTGCCAGGCTCTTGCCATTGCGGAACAGTTCGGCTTCGGCCAGAGAAACGACCCCCGCGCTGGCCTGGTTCAACGAGCGCTCCACTACGATGCCATCGGGCGAGCCTTTCTGGCGATCGTGCTCGGCAGCCAAATCACGCAGCAGTTTACGCAAGCGCTGCGCAGCTTCGTTGCGCGCTCGCGGATCGTCGCGCAACACATCGAGATCCGCATAGAGCGTGCCAATACGCTCGGCCTGCTCCCGGATCTCCCGCTGAACTTTCCTTCGCGCTTTTTCTACAGCAGGCGAATCCTGCAATTCCCGGGCTCTTGCGACAAAGGCAGTGACATCCGTCAAGCCTTGCAGATCGTCCGCCAGCCGGCGGTATTCGTCCAGCGCGGCCAGTACGTCACCCGCCTGCTCCGCGGCAGTGGCCCAGGCGGCTCGACGGCGGGAATAGTCCGCAAGAAAAACAGCATCCACGGGGCGTCGCTTCCCCTGCATCGAGCGAACTTCCATCCATTCCACAGCTTCCATCCACACTTCCGGAGTGGCCCATTGGTGGGTGCCGTCATACCGGCGGATCCGGTTGACCACACCCAGCTTATCCAAGATCTGACCCAACTGATCAAGCTCGTAGAAGTTGTAGTCGCGCACGCCGATGGCGGCAAAGTAGCTGTAGCGAATGTCCTTGTCGGGTGGAAACTCGGCCATGAACCCGGCGCCATGGCCGATCACGCCGGCGGCGCACCCGCAGGCCTTGGCGATCATTGTGGCCACGCGCGCGCCGCCTGAAAAGCCGGTGAAATAGACGCGCTGGTTGTCAATTGAGAATCTCTGATGCGTGTCGCCCCACATGGCTTGCATGGCATCGAATGCCAAGTTGCCCGGCCCGTTGCGCGAGTTGTTGGAGCCTGCAACGATGTAGCCGTATTTCTCCGCGGCTTGCTTCAGCATCTCGACGGGCAGCGCTCCCCGCGCTGCAGGATCAAAGGCATAGATCACCGGCCAGGCCTTTTTCTCGGTGTAACCTTCGGGCAGATAAAGGGCGTAGCTTTGTTCAGGGATGCGGGACACCGCGACGCGAGTGATCACCTTTCCGGGCTGGATCTCCGGAACTGGCGGCGCTGCCTGGCTCAGGACGGCCTGCGGCCCGAACAAAAGATGGACGGCAAAAGAGAACTTAAAAAGGATCTTCATGGATATCCCAGAGGTATAGAAGGCGGGGACCCGCAAAACGTTGCAGGCTCTTCCAATGGACAGCAACAAACGCTCCGAAGTTTCAGAGCTAGTCGGCGTCCGCCATGTCCGTGATTTCCGGCATTTGCAGCCGGGCCTTGGCGAGCACCCGGGTGAGCGCGCTCTCCATAGCCCCTTCGGTCTTGTTGCCGGCCGTGGCCAGTTCGGTGACCAGGAGGTGCTTGGCGCGCTCGAGCATCTTCTTTTCGCGGAAACTCAGCGGCTTCGAGCGGCTCAGGGAAAGCAGGCTCTTCAGCACCACGGCCACTTCCAGCAGAGACCCGGTGCGCATGCGCTCCGAGTTCTCCTTGAAGCGATACTTCCAGTCATGGTGCGAATCGAACTTTCCCTTTTCCAGGAATTGCAGAACTTTGGAAGCTTCGCCCGACCGGATCACCCGGCGCAGGCCCACGGACGTCACGTTGGTTTGCGGCACCATTACCCGCAATCCGGTGGAAACTATTTTCAGCATGTAGAATTTTTCTGCTTTGCCGCTGGCCTGACCAAAACTGACTTGTTCGATTATGCCGACACCGTGGTTAGGATAGACAACCTTTTCGCCCAGCTTAAAATCCATGGCAGGTCTCCCGAGGTTGAGTCGCCAATTGCCCCAATACATTCATAGTCGCACTTTCGCTGCGTGGCGTCAAGGAAAGGATGCACAAAAAACGGGCAGGAGAAGGGCCGGAGACCCGCGAGAAGATGAACTCAGGAGACCGAATGAGCGGCGCGAGCCAGCGGACGCATTGCCGTGGTGATTTCGGTGGGCACAATGTGCGGAACGAATTCGCGCTTTACTGCGGCAAAACCAGCGTCGCGCACCATGCTTTCCATGAACACCGGACGCGATCCTCCGTGGACGAAGGGCACCCACGAGGAAGGCAGCATTTTGTAAATGCGCTCGCGCCAGGTCTGCTCGGAGGCATCGGCCTTGCTCACGTTGACCAGAACCAGCTGTCCTCCCGGCTTGAGAACGCGGCGGAATTCATCGAGCACCAGGGCGATATCTTCCAAGGGCAGGATGTCGAGCATGTACGCATTGAGGACGACATCAAATTTCGCATCCTCATAGGGCAGATTCCGGGCATCCGCTTCGCGCAGGTCATGATTAGCATAGCCGGCTTCGTTCAGGCGCTTTTGCGCGGCAGCCACCATCTTAGGTGAAAGGTCAACGCCGCAAATCGTGTTGTCGCGGGAAAGCAGCGGCAGGATTTTGACCAACAGGTTTCCGGGGCCAATGGCTACCTCCAAAACCTGATGATGCGGAAGAATCTCCGCCCGGTGCGAGGCCATGCGCTTCGCTTTTTCCAGAAAGGGAGAAATCACCCAGGGGTAGAAGTAACTGCGGAAGTTATAGCCCCTCCGGACGTCGTCGGTAGTCGCTGTCGCTTCGATCGCCAGGTTTTGCTGTTGCATCGGGTCTCCCTCCTACGCTCAGGAGCCGGTTGCTGATTCTACCACTTCCCTCGGTGAAAAAAAGTCCTGCTACCTTCCGTAGAAACGCAAAGGGTCTCAGTTTTGTTCCGGGCTGCACTCGAGAAGAAGTTCCTGCGGTAGAATGGCGAGATGCGGATTCTGGCAGTGGATACCACTTCCCGCGCGGGCAGCGTGGCGGTGTTGGAAGCCTTAGGAAGATCCGCCGCATGTCGCCTGCTTGGAGTGGTTGCCACGCAAAGCGACGAGGCCTATTCCACACGGCTGTTTCGTCAACTGGAATTTCTGCTGGGTGAGTTGAACCTCACGACCGCGGATTTTGACTTGTTTGCGGTCGCTGCGGGCCCGGGCTCGTTTACGGGGCTGCGCGTCGGTCTGACGGCAGTGAAGGGCTGGGCTGAGATTCATCAAAAGCCGATTGCCGCCGTCAGCGCGCTGGAGGCCATCGCCTGCCAGGTGCAACCGCCACACGAGCCTGTGGTTGCAGTGGAGGATGCGCGGCGGGGCCAGATCTATGGGGGAATCTATGCACGCGAAGGCGAAGGGCTGCGGCGCGTGACGGAGGATGTAGTGATGTCTCCCACGGAGTTCTGGCCGCTGCTGGCATCCACGGTCGGTGAACAGAGTTTTGTCTTTGCCACCACCACTTCCGGGTTTTTGCAAGCGACCTTGGATGGCTCGCCTTTCGCCGGCCGGGACGTTGTTCCCGTGTCAAGCACGCTCGCCGCGGCGGTGGGCCAACTGGGCTGGCACAAGGCACGGCGCGCGGAGACATGCGACGCATTGACCCTGGACGCGCATTACGTGCGGCGCTCCGACGCAGAAATGCTGTTCAAAGGATGAGATCGATCCGGCGTCCTGGCCGTTTCTTGGCGCGCGGCTTATGCACGTTTCCCGCATGACGCAAAACTTACCGACTTGTGTCCGCGCGATGCGCTCCGGCGAAGAAGCGCGCCTGGTGGAGATTGCCCGCGCCAGCCCCGAAGCCGCGCAATGGACGCCAAACGACTACGCCACGCTTGGTCCGGATGGGTCGGCCCGGAGCGGGTCCGCCGAAATGCGCATACTTGTTGCCGAGGTGGGGAACACTGCGGTTGGTTTCATTGTCGTGCGTGCCGCCGCGGGCGAAATGGAAGTTCTGAACCTGGCGGTCGCGCCAAGCGCGCGCCGTATGGGCGTGGGTTCCGCGCTGATGCGCACGGCGCTGGCCTGGGGCGTGGAACGCGGGTACGGGGAGGTGTTTTGTGAAGTGCGCGAATCCAACAGCACGGCACAGGCCTTTTACGCCATGCACGGTTTTGCCGCGGCCGGCCGCAGGCCCAATTACTATCGCGCTCCGGACGAAGATGCCCTGGTGCTCGCGCGCCGCCGATAGCCGCAAGAAACGCCATACCGAATCCGGAGTACCGCGGCCATGGCGGTACCTCTAGTCCGTTCGTTCTATGGATTGCAAAACTTCTTGGCGGGAAACTTCGAGCTATGTTAGGCTGGCCCCGTTCAAACCAATTTCGCCGCGTCAGGAGGAAACCGATGCCCGTTCACCCCGGGATTCGCGAAACCCTGATCCAAAGCCACCCAGACCTGCAGCGTCTGGTGGCTGAACACACCCAGTATGAAGAGCAGTTGAAAGCCCTCACAAGCCAAACCTACCTCAACTCGGAAGACCTGCTCCTCGAAATAGAACTCAAGAAACGAAAACTCAGGGTCAAGGACGAAATCGAGCAAATCGCGGCCAGCTTGGAGCGAGAGAAGGTCGCGCACTAGGCGGCGCGACGGCTTCCCGCGGATGTCGTACAATGGAAGTGTGTGCGCGTGTGTCGCGCGCGCTCCTCTCATGGTCAGCGAAGGTTACAAGTTTGGCGCGCCGCCGCTCCTGTTGGGTCTGGGCGCGCTCCCACTGGGATTCTATTGGCCGGGTGGACTGCTGATTTTCCTTGGGGCATTTGTTTTTTATTTCTTTCGGGATCCGGAGCGAGCCGCACCGGCTGACCCGGATCTGGTGGTCGCTCCCGGCGACGGTCGCGTGGTGGTGATCACCGAAGAATCATGCGAGGGCCAGCCCGGCCGCCGCGTCAGCATTTTCCTTTCGGTGTGGGATGTGCATGTGAACCGCGCGCCCTTTGCCGGAAGGCTCCAGAAGATTGAATACAGGCCCGGACGCTTCTTTGCAGCCATGCGCGCCCGGGCTTCCGAAGAAAATGAGCAGAATGTTTTCCTGCTGGAAACCGACCGAGGCATGCTGATGTTCAAGCAAATTGCCGGATGGATTGCCCGGCGCGTGGTGAGCTGGAAACAGCCGGGGGCGGTGGTCCGAACCGGGGAGCGCATTGGCATGATCCGCTTCGGCTCCCGGATGGACGTTTGGCTCCCGCTGGAGGCGGAAATTCTTGTGAAGAAGGGCCAGTTTGTGGCCGCGGGCGCAACTCCGCTGGCGCGCTGGCCCGCGAAAGGAAAAGGCTCGAGTTGAGCGGCGGCGTCCCAGTAGCTTCCCCGGAAAGCAATCCCGGCCGGCAACCCCGGAGGGGAATCGCATTTATTCCGATGTTCTTTACCGTCACCAATCTTTCCCTGGGCTATTTTGCAGTGCTCAATGCGATTACCGGGACGGCGGCGGCTTTCGATATTGCTGCGAGGGCCATTGGCGCGGCGATCCTATGCGATTCTCTTGATGGCCGCATCGCCCGCGCAACGGGCACCACGTCTGAGTTTGGCAAGCAGTTCGATTCGCTTGCGGACGTGATCAGTTTCGGAGTCGCCCCCGCGTTCCTGGCCTTCACCTGGGGCTCGCGCGCCTTTGCCACCCACGAACCCGGACTCTACCGCAACGTCTATTGGCTGGGGATTACGGTGACGGTGATTTTTGTCACCTGCTGTGCGTGGCGCCTGGCGCGTTTCAATATCCAGGGTATGGCGCCCGGCGCTGAAGCCAAGTACTTTGTGGGAATGCCCACACCAGGAGCCGCAGGCGTAGTCGCCGCGACTGTCCATGCGCTCAAAGAACCTGTTCAGAACTGGATGTTCTCCGTAGTGTGGATGGTCGTCGTGGGTGGCTTGGGTTGGTTGATGACCAGCACTATACGGTTCTACGGGTTCAAGGACATTAGCTTCACCCGGCGCCGGTCTTCGCTGATGGTGATTGGCGTGATGGCCCTGGTGTGGCTGACCATCGCGTATTCTGAATGGGTCCTGTTGATGCTGGCTCTGACGTACATGCTCTCGGGCGTGGTGATTCACCTTCTTCGGCGCTTTCGCCGGCCGGCGACGGCAAACTGACCCATGTCGCTCCATTCTAACTACTGCCGAGTGGCCATTGTGGGCGCATCCTCCCTGCGCGGGAAGGATTTGGCAGCAGCCCTCGAAGAGCGGGGATTTCCGGCCACCGATATCCGCCTGCTGGATGACGAAGTGGTAGATGGCACCTTGACCGAAGCCGGCGGTGAGCCCCTGGTGATACAGGGGATTGACGAAGAAAGTTTTGACGGTGTGCGCTTCGCCTTTTTTGCCGGGAGCGCCGACCTGACGGCGCGGCACGCCCAGCAGGCTCTCCACGGCGGAACCACGCTCATTGATATGAGCGGGCACCTTGCGCGGCACTTCGACGCTAACCACTGGATTCCCTCGTTGCGCAAATGGCTGGGACCGCCACGCCCCGCGAGCGGGAAAGCGTTCTCCTCGCCTTCACCTCCAGCGTTGATTGCATGCGCGCTGGCCGTCGCTCTCCGGGAGATTGCTCCGTCCCGGTCGGCTATCACCGTGTTCCGGCCCGTTTCCGAACTGGGACAGGAGGGCATCGAAGAACTAGAGAGCCAGACCGCGGGCCTGCTTTCGCTGAAGCCGATTGCCTCTGGCGTTTTCGATACCCAGGTGGCGTTCAATCTCATGGCTGGCTATGGAGAGGAAGCCCGGCCGCGCTTGCCGGAAATCAGCGCAGCAGCGGCGTTGGAGGTCAAAGAGTATCTTGCGGGCCGCTTGCCTGAGCCGGCCCTGCAGGTGGTTCATGCTCCGGTATTCTATGGCTTCGCCTTTAGCGCCTTTGTGGAAGCTCCAGGGGTACGCGAGCCCGGAGATCTCGATCGCGCATTTGAAGCCGTGGGCTGGAAAGTGGCCACGTCTGCCGTGGAGTCGCCTACGAACGTCTCCATCGCCGGCGAATCGGTGATTCACCTGGGGCCGGTGCAGCGCGATGGCAATCTTCCCGGTGGCTTTTGGATTTGGGGCGCGGCGGATAACCTGCGCCTGGCTTCAGCCAACGCGATTAGCATCGCAGAAACGTTGCTTGCTTCATGATTGCCCGCTGTCTTCTGAAAAAGGGAACAGGGAAAATGGAAAACAGGGACCGCGCGGCTTCTCAAATGATGTGCCGTTATTCTTCCCTTTGGCTGGTTTTCTGTTGCGCCTTCCTTTTTGCCGGTTGCGGTTACCGCGTGGCGGGAACCGGCGCGGGACTGCCTGCGGGAATCAAGACCGTGGCCATTCCTGCGCTGGAAAACAAGACTTCGCGCTTCCGTGTCGAGCAACGGTTGACCGAAGCATTGGTGCGGGAGTTTCTGGCGCGGACCAGGTACCGGGTGGTATCCGACCCAGCGAACGCGGATGCGGTTCTGAGCGGCGAAGTCACCAGTCTAGAATCCAATGCGGTGCTGTTCGATACCGCCACCGGGCGGGCCACAACCATGCTGGTTTCGGTCCGGCTCCGGGTGAAGTTTGTGGAAGCCGCCTCCAAGAAAGTGTTGTGGGAAAATGACGAGTACCTGTTCCGCGAACAGTATGAAATTTCCGCGGACTTGAAGAGTTTCTTTGAAGAGCAGAACCCGGCGCTCGACCGGCTGGCGCGGGAGTTCGCGGCCACGCTGGTGAGCGCCCTGCTGGAGAATTTCTAGTGGCGTCCAGCAACGTCGAGCAATTCTTGGCCAAACTGGCGAAGCGCCAGCCTGTCCCGGCGGTTGTGTTGCTCGGGGAAGATCTCTACCTGCGCGAATTGTGCCGCAACAAACTGATTGATGCCTATGTGCCGCCGCCGGCGCGCGCCTGGGCGGTCACGCGGCTTTCGCTCGAGGACATCTCTCTGGAGCCAGCGCTGCAGCGGGCGCAGACCCTGCCCATGCTCTCGCCGCTGCAGGTCATTATTCTCTCCGGGGTGGAGGCGCTGGCCCGGCTGGGTGACGAAAAGCGGGAAGAAACCGAAAAGCAGTTGGCCGCGTACCTGGAAGCCCCGGCGCCCTTCACGGTGCTGGTGCTGGAAGCGGCGTCACTGGACCAGCGCACAAAGCTCTTCAAGCTGCTTTTCAGCCAGACGCTACTGGTCAGCGTAGAACTGGCGGAGGGCAAGGGCGACGAAAAACGCAAAGCGGCTATCGAAGCCTGCCAGAGCATGATCCCGGAAATCGCCAGGGAGGCAGGCGCGGTCATCGAAACCGGCGCCGCTGCGGACTTGGCCGAAGCCTGCAACGGGGAACTGGCGCGGGTCCGGACTGAACTGGAAAAACTATCGACTTACGTGGGGCCGGGAAGAAACCGAAAAGCAGTTGGCCGCGTACCTGGAAGCCCCGGCGCCCTTCACGGTGCTGGTGCTGGAAGCGGCGTCACTGGACCAGCGCACAAAGCTCTTCAAGCTGCTTTTCAGCCAGACGCTACTGGTCAGCGTAGAACTGGCGGAGGGCAAGGGCGACGAAAAACGCAAAGCGGCTATCGAAGCCTGCCAGAGCATGATCCCGGAAATCGCCAGGGAGGCAGGCGCGGTCATCGAAACCGGCGCCGCTGCGGACTTGGCCGAAGCCTGCAACGGGGAACTGGCGCGGGTCCGGACTGAACTGGAAAAACTATCGACTTACGTGGGACCGGGAAAAAGAATCACTGCGCGCGAAGTGGAATTACTGGTGGTGGCGGATCAGAAATCCTCCGTTTGGCAACTGGCGGATATGCTGGCGGAACGAAAGCCGGGGCAGGCCTTCGAATTTATTGACCGCATTCTGCGCGAAGGCGAGCAGCCCGCGGGGCTGATTGGCGGGCTGGCCTGGATGTACCGCAAGCTGATTGAAGCCAATGGCGCGCCGCGCGGCTTGAACCGATTTGCCGCGGCAGGCCTGCTGAAGATGAAGCCCGATACCGCAGAACTGGCGTTGCGCGCCGCTCAAAAAATGCCGCGCGAGCGGCTCCTGGCCGGACTGACCGCTCTCTACGACGCGGATTCGCAATTGAAGGGCGGCGCCGCGGATCACCGCGCCGTGCTTGAATTTCTCGTCGCTCAATTGACTGCCTGATCCGCCCGTTCAGCGCAGAACCAGATAAATCAGCAGGGCGTTGAGCAGAATAATGATTGCGGCCATGGTCCACCCAACAGCGATCGCCCATGGTGGATTGGCAAACTCCCCCATTTTCTTCTTGTCGCTGGTAAAAAGAACCAAGGGTACGACCGCGAAGGGCAATTGAAAACTCAAGACCACCTGACTCAGCACCAGCAGGTTGGTCACTTGGCCTTCCCCCATCCAGCCGATCACGATCACTGCGGGTACGATGGCAATGGCTCGGGTGATCATACGGCGCAGCCAGGCGGGCAGGCGGAAATTCAGAAAGCCTTCCATGACGATCTGACCCGCCAGGGTTCCGGTGAGCGTCGAATTCTGGCCAGAGCAAAGCAGGGCGGAGGCAAACAAGATACTCGCGAGGCTCGCCCCCATCACCGGGGAAAGCAACTGGTAGGCCTGGTCAATCTCCGCGATTTCGGTCATGCCGCGTTTGTGAAAGACGGCTGCCCCCATCACCAGGATGGATGCGTTGATAAAGAAGGCGAATCCCAGCGCGATGGTCGAGTCAATGGTGGCAAACTTCACCGCCTCGCGCTTCGATTCGAGTTGGTCCCCGAACGCCCGGGTCTGCACCACGCTGGAGTGCAAGTAGAGGTTGTGGGGCATCACCGTGGCGCCCAGGATGCCGATGGCCAGGTACAACATCTCGCGGTTGCGGAATATCTCCGTGGCAGGAAGAAAACCCACGACAGCCTCCGACCACAGCGGCTGAGCAAAGAAAATTTCATACGCGAAGCAGCCCGCGATGGTGGCAATCAACGCAATCACCAGGGCTTCGATCTTGCGGAAACCGCGTCCCTGCAAAGCCAGCACGAGAAGCACATCGGCTGCGGTAATCAGCACCCCTGCGAGCAACGGGATGCCGAACAGCAGTTTTAGAGCAACGGCGGACCCGAGCACTTCGGCTAAGTCGCAGGCGGCGATGGCAATCTCGCACAGCAGCCATAGGGTGATTCCGGCAGGCTTGGAATAGTGATCCCGGCAAGCTTGTGCCAGGTCGCGTCCGGTCACAATTCCCAGTCGCGCGGAAAGGGCCTGGAGAAACATGGCCATGATGTTGCTGAGCAAGATGACCCAAAGCAGCGAGTAGCCAAACTTCGAGCCTGCCGCCAGATCGGTGGCCCAATTGCCGGGATCCATGTAGCCCACGGCGACCAGATAGCCGGGCCCGGCAAAAGCCAAAAGCTTCCGCCAAGTGGAAGACCCGGAATAGACGGGGACGGTGCGGTAGGCTTCCGGGAGGGAAGGCAAGGCGCCAGCTCGTTGAAAGCCGGAGTCCGTTTTCGCGTGCCCTAACGGAGAGGTGGGCGGAGAGTTCAGCGTACTGTTCTCAGGCGACGCCATGATTAAGCATGGTTAATTCACGCAGTAAAGTATCATTAAGCGAAGCCTGTGTCAATTTCCGCAATGATGGTCAGCTGCCAGGTTAACAACTGGGACCGGAGTCAGCCTGCTCCGCCGTGCGGTGCACGATCAAAGAAAAAAGCCGCTGGAAATCTCCAGCGGCTTTCGCCTGAAATCCTGAGGATCCGGCAGCTCGGCCGGGCTCAGTCTACTTTGCCCCGGCCTTCATCTTGTTGTATGCGTGGGTCAGTCGCGACTTGTAGCGGTTTGCGGTATTTTCCTTCAAAACACCTTTGCGGATGGCCTGATCGATTGACGATAGCGTGGGCGACAGCAATTGCTGCGCTCCGGCGGCGTCGCCGCCGCCGATGGCTGCCCGAAGGCGCTTGATCGCTGAACGCACCTGCGTGCGGTTCGCGCGGTTAAATTCCGCGCGGCTTTCCGTTTGCCGGATGCGCTTCAGGACCGACTTTTTCTTCTTCTTGACTTTGGTGGGCGTGCCAGTTGCCATTCCTCATCCTCATTCTTGTTTAATCCGCGGTAAATCCCGCGCGAGTTCCGCCGGTTGCTTGTGGAAACAGGCCCGGACAGTGGCCTTTTCATTGCTCAAACAAACCATTAGAGTAGCACGTCTGTTGAGTTTCGCAAAACTCCGCACATGCCAGCTCGCGACAAACGCGACGAACTGCTCCTGCTGATTAACTCCCGCCACCCTATTATCACGGTGGAAACCTCGGAGGAATCCCGCGTCGAGGAATTGCTTTCGGAGATTTCCATTCTGTTGAGCGTGCCGTTCTTCGTATGGAGCATCACCAGCGGCCTGCTCCGCCGGGGCAACGACCAGGCCATGTATGAGACGGAAGACCCCGAGCGGGTTCTGGCGGCCATCGCGCAGATGCGTGGCGACGCGATTTTTCTGCTGCGGGACATGGCCCGCTACTTCTCCAACGACAAAATCCTCCGGCGCATGCGCGAATTGGCCGCGAGTTTTCGCGAAGTGCGCCGGTCCATCATTATTTCCGCGCCGGTCATTGAAACACCCCGGGAACTGGAAGATGACCTTGTCCGCTTTCACCTGGCCCTGCCGGATGCCGGCCTTCTGTTGAAAGGCGCCCAGGCGGCCATCGCCGAATTCGGCGCCAATGCGAGCTTCAAGGTGGCGCTGAACCACGAGGGCATCCGGCGGCTGGCAGAAAGCCTGGCCGGCCTGACGTTGGATGAAGCGCGGCGCACCCTCGCGAAGTGCCTTCTTTCGCGCAACCGTTGCGACGAACAGACTATCGTCGATGTGCTGGAAGCCAAGCGCGCTGCGCTGCGGCAGGAAGGCGTGCTCGAGTATTTGAAAGCGCCGGAGAATTTTTCCGAGCTTGCGGGGATGTCGAGGCTGAAGGAATGGCTGCGCAAGCGGAAGGACGCGTTGACCCCGGAAGGGCGCGCCTTCGGGCTGGAGCCGCCCAAAGGCATTCTGATCACCGGTGTGCAGGGATGCGGAAAAAGTCTTTGCGCAAAATGCGTGGCCGGCGAGTGGGGGTTGCAGTTGGCGCGCCTCGATGCCGGCGCGCTATACGACAAGTTTATCGGTGAATCGGAAAAGCGGCTGCGCAAGGCGCTGGAGATTGCCGAGCAACTGGCGCCGATCGTCCTATGGGTGGATGAAATCGAGAAGGGCTTCGCCGCCAGCGGGGCCAGCGCCGACGTGGACGCCGGGCTGACGCAGCGCATCCTGGCGACGCTATTGACTTGGCTGCAAGACCGGCAGGGCGGCGTGTTCCTGGTGGCCACGTCCAACAACCTTTCGCAACTGCCGCCCGAATTGCTGCGCAAGGGGCGCTTTGATGAAATTTTCTTCGTGGACCTGCCCGGCTCGGAAGCGCGCGCAGAGTTGTTTCGGATTCACCTGAAGAAACGGGGCCGTGACGCAAGCCAGTTTGATTTGTTCCGTCTATCCGATGCCAGCGAGGGCTTCTCCGGGGCGGAAATCGAGCAAGCTATTGCGGGGGGCCTGTATTCGGCGTTTTCGCTGAAGCAACAGCTCTCCACAGGAATTCTGCTCAAGGAGCTGGCTTCAACGCGACCGCTTTCGGTTACCCGGCGGGAAGACGTCGAGCGGCTTCGTGCTTGGGCGAGCGAACGGGCGGTGCCTGCCGGTTGAGTTTCAAGCTATTTCCTGCAAGAACATCTTCCGCGGACGAAGGCTGCAGAGCCGCCAGGATTCGGCGTCTTCGTTGGACAGCGGGGGAAGGGAGGCAACGATGGGATTCGGCGCGGAAGACGAGTACTCATCTGGCCCTGCTTCGCTTGTGGAAATCGAAGGCAGGGGCTTTCTGTTTGTCGCCTGGCTGGCGAAACGAAAGTCCGGCGGGTTCGATCTTCTGTTGGACCGCGAGGCCTGCGAGTTTGAAGCGCTCGAGATCAATCAAATTACGCATATTCGCAAAGCAGCGACAACCTACGGAATGGTTCTGATTGCCTGGTTGGCCGACCCAAAGGTCGATCGCGCTGTTGAAGGCAGGGCCGTCGAAATGCTCGTCCAATGGCTCGAACAGCAGGTTGGTTTTCGCGCAGTCGGCAAGCCTTCCGTATCCTGGCTGGTTCGTGACTTTGAGTGCTAGGCGGGCAGGATGGAAGCTGAGCCGCTTGCAAGCTCCTGAAAGTTGACGCGCCGGGTCACGCTCGCGTAGGCTGGTAGTCGCTGCACGACGCGCGAAACGAGGCTACGACGCACGCTTTGACCAAACGCTCCATCCCGATTCTTGGCGGAATCGAACAACTCTTCGGCACTCACGATCAGAACATCAAGCTGTTGGAATCTTCCCTGCGCATCCGCACTCACCTGAACGGGGAAATGCTGGAAATCGAAGGCGAGCCGGAACCAGTGGAGAAAGCGGCGCGCATTCTGGGCGAATACAACGACATGGTGCGCGAAGGCCGCGCGTTCAATAACGGCGAAGTGCTTTCGTTGTTTCGCGTGGCCACGCAGGAGGCGGCGCCATCTTTGCGCGGCATCGCGGACCCGGTCCGAGGGCGCGCCCATGGCAAAAAGCAAATCACGCCCAAGAGTCCGAACCAGCGCCGTTACATGGAGTGCATGGAAAAGCACGACATGGTGTTCGGCATTGGGCCCGGCGGCACCGGTAAAACGTATCTGGCCGTGACCATGGCGGTCAGCGCGCTGCTATCGAAACAGGTCACGCGCATTATTCTCGCGCGGCCCGCGGTGGAAGCCGGCGAGCGCCTTGGATTTCTTCCCGGCACCCTGCAGCAAAAAGTGGACCCCTACATGCGTCCGCTGTATGACGCGCTCTATGACCTGCTGGAAACGGACAAGCTCGAACGCTTCCTGGAGAAGGGAATTATCGAAGTGGCCCCGCTGGCCTTCATGCGCGGCCGCACCCTGAACGATTCGTTTGTCATCCTGGACGAGGCCCAGAACACCACCAGCGAGCAGATGAAAATGTTCCTTACCCGCCTGGGATTCAACTCCAAGGCGGTGATCACCGGCGACATCACCCAGATTGACCTCCCGGCGCACACCCGGTCGGGATTGATCGAGGCCCTGGATGTGGTTGGCAAGATCGAGGGCATTGCATTTGTGCACTTTGATGAGCGCGACGTGGTTCGGCACAGCCTGGTGCAACAGATCATCAAGGCCTACGATGAGTTCCTGGGCAAACCTGGCCGCCAGGCACAGTCCAGTGCTCCACGGCGCCTGTAAGTCATACACTCTTCATGTCTTGGCCGGTTCCTGCCTCATTCACTGTATAATTGGGTGCTGATTTGTTCTCAAGTCAACCATCGGCGATGGCTGATTCCGACTCAACGCGATCATTGGTAAAGGATGGCACTGGGGCATGATTCTGAACCGCCAGCGCGCCGTACGGGTGTCTCCGGTGGTACTGGGCCGTTTCCTGAGCCGGGTGCGCCGTACCCTGAAGCTCCCGGGCGAATCGGTAACGGTCTGCTTCATCGAGAATCGGGAAATGGCCAAACTCAATCAGACTTACCGCGGCAAGCGCGGTCCGACTGACGTGCTTTCGTTTCCCTCCGAACGCGACAATCTCCGCCCCGGTCAGCCAAAGCGGAATGGACGGAGGCATTTCCTCGGCGATATTGCCATCGCCCCTGCGGTAGCACGTCGCAACGCCGGTGAATTCGGGCGGCCATTGAGTGATGAACTACGGATTCTGATTTTGCACGGGGTGCTGCATTTGCTGGGATACGACCACGAACACGACTCCGGCGAAATGGAGCGATACGAACGACGCTTGCGCCACAAACTGGGCCTCAAACCATGAGATGGATCTTCACCTTTTATACGTTCTCGGTCTTTCTTACTCTCGGCGGGCTGGTCCTGTTCGCCTATGTGGACCGCGTGTACCGCGAGTTGGGCCGGGTGACGACCGGCAGGATTCACGCCAACCTGGATATTTTCGAGGCTGAAGTCGAGCCGCGCCTGGGTCTCGAACGGCGTCGGGCCGCGCTGACGTTTTCCTTGCTGGCGCATGGCTGGCTGGTGCTGGTCGCCGTGCAAACCACCCGCGGGGTCACTTTCTTCACTCCCGGCACGTGGGAATCGCTCTTGCAGCATATTGTGATCCTGGCCGCGCAGATTTCAGTCTGCATGCATTTCCTTCCTTACCTGCTGATCTCTCGAACCAGTGGCCGCTGGCTGATCGCTTTTTTGCCGGTGGTGAAGCTGTTCAGTTGGATGGCGTGGCCGGTTCGAGCCCTCACCGAGGTGGCTATCTCGGTGACCCGGCTGGGGGAAGTGCCGGACGATGCGGAGCAAAAGCAGCAAGAAGGACTGGAAGCCCTGGTGGAAGCCGCCGAGGAGCAGGGCATACTGGAAAAAGACGAAGCGAAATGGATCGAGCAAGTGGTGGAATTTGCCGATAAGCGAGTGCGCGACATGATGACGCCGCGCCCGGAAGTGGTGGCCATTCCGGCCGATGCCACCCTCGAGCAACTGCGGCGGGTCATCGTGGAAACGAAGTTCTCCCGCTTGCCGGTGTACGAGGAAAATCTCGACGAAACCCGCGGCATTGTGTATGCCCGCGACCTGCTGCAGATTTCCGAGAACGATGCCCGCACTCGCAGGGTGGAGGAACTGGTGCGCCCGGCCTTGTTTGTGCCGGAGACCAAGATGGGCTCGCAACTGCTCAAAGAAATGCAGCAGAAGCGCCAGCAAATGGCGGTGGTGATTGATGAGTACGGGTCGGTAGCCGGCGTCGTGACCGCCGAAGATCTGGTCGAAGAAATTGTCGGCGAGATACACGAGGAAGACCGCTCGCCGGTTCCCGAAGTCGTGCGCGAAGCCGATGGCGCACTGCTGTTGCGCGGCAGCGTCTCCCTGGAAAAGGTGAAGGAACTGCTGGGGGTGGACTTGGAGACGCAGGGGAAGGATGGTGCGGCCACCATCGCCGGCCTGCTCAACGCGATTGCCGGGCACGTGCCCGCTCCTGGGGAATCGATGGAACTTGTGGGACACCGCTTTGAGGTGCTCGAAGCCAATCAACGCAAGGTGCTCCGCCTTCGCATCCGCCGCAAGCTTGCCGCTGCCGCTCCTTCTTCCTCCTAGCCGCATCCGGATTGCAGTATGCTTCTCAGTGTGCCGCTAACCCGCGGTCCTGAAAATTCGTCTGTAGCTACATGAGAGTTATTTTGCAAATCGGCCTGGCGATTCTGGCTGCCTCCGCTGCCGCTTTTTCGCAGGCGCAGCAGGCCCCGGCTACGCCCGCGCCGGCCACCGCGCTGATCGAAGGCACAGTGACCCGGGCATCGGACGGCAAGCCGCTCAAGCGGGCGCGGGTGATTTTGCGCCCGCAATTCGACGGCCGCCCGCCGTTCCAATTGGATGGGCGGGGGCAGCAAGGCCGGATGCGCACGTTCCAGTCGGTTACCGACGCTTCCGGAAAGTTCCGCATCGCAGATATCCCGCCTGGTCGTTTTCGCTTGACGGTCGAGCGGGAAGGCTACGTGCGCACAGAATATGGCCAGCGCGGGCCAGGCCGGCCGGGCGCCACGCTTACCCTGGATCCCGGGCAACGGCTGCGCGAAATGGTTTTTCGGCTGCTTGATGACGGGGTCATCACCGGGCGCGTAACCGATGAGGATGGCGAGCCGGTGGTGAATGGATTTGTCCAAACCTTGCGGCTCTCCTATCAACGCGGGCAGAAGCAGTTTTTCCCGGCGGGTGGCGCGCAGACCAATGACCGCGGAGAATACCGCCTCTTCGGCATCACGCCGGGCAGGTATTACGTCAGCGCGACTGCCGGTGGGCAGAGGGGCGGGCCGGGAGGTGGCCGCGATTTTCGCGTCATGAGCAACGATGATTCGCAGGACGAAGTGTACGCGCCGACGTTTTATCCCGGCACCACCGACCCGCAAAACGCTTCTGCGCTGCAAGTGGGGCCCGCTGACGAAATCGCGGGGATTGACATATCCATTGCCCCGCAAAGAGCGTATCGAGTTCGCGGGCGTATTAGTTTGCCGCCGTTGGCGGCCGCTTCGGATCCCGGCCAACAGCAGCGGCGCGGCGGGATTCAAGCCATGTTGATGCGCCAGGCCGCCGCGGGATCCTACACCCGAGCCTTTTCCCAGCAGGCGGATGTTGACCAGGATCAAGGCACTTTCGAGTTTCGGGCGGTGCTTCCCGGGTCGTACATCATTCAGGTGATTTCCGTTGCCGACCGCCGCGCCACGGTGCACCGCGAGCCGGTCGAGGTAGGGCGCTCCGATTTGGACGGGATCCACATTGTGATGAACAGCGGCGCCGACCTAAGCGGCAAACTCCGGCTGGAAGGCGATGCGGGAATCAATCCGCAAAGCATCCGCGTCCAGCTTGTGCCGGCGGCGGAAACGTTCACCGGCGGCACGCAAGCCTCCGTCTCGACAGAGTACGCATTCACCTTGCAAGGCATTCCTGTTTCCGAACGCCACTACGTCAGCGTGCAGGGTTTGCCGCCCACTTTCTATCTGAAGTCGGCAAAAATTGGCGGCGAGGAAGTTTCAGAAAGCGGACTATTGATGTCCGGCAAGAGCGGCAGCGGGCTTGAAATCGTCATGAATGCGAACGGTGGCCGTATAGAAGGCACTGTGCTGGATGCGGAGAGCCTGCCAGCCACCGCCGTCACCGTGGTGCTGGTTCCATCTGCGAAGCGCCGCGCCAATCCCATGTTCTACCGCACAGTGCTCACCGACGCGCAGGGTAAGTTTTCCATGCAGGGGATTCCCCCGGGCGAGTACAAACTGTTCGCGTGGGACGATGTGGATCAGGGCGCATGGCAGGATGCCGAGTTCCTTGCACCGTTTGAAGAGAAGGGCACGCGAATCAGCGTCGGCCAGGGAACCACCGTGCCCGCAGAAGTCCGGCTGATCACCAACCGATAGCTCCTGCCGCGCGAGGCAGGATAAGATGTCCCTATGCCATTCAAAGCAGGATTCGTGGCCATCATCGGGCGTCCCAACGCGGGGAAATCCACGCTGGTCAATCAACTGGTTGGGGAGAAGGTGGCCATTGTTTCGCCGAAACCGCAGACGACGCGCAACCGCATCACCGGCATCGTCAACCGCAAAGGAATGCAACTGGTGCTGGTGGATACTCCCGGCATGCACCAGGCGGAAACGGCGCTCGGCCGGCAGATGCTGAACGAAATCGAGCAGGCGCTGGACGGCGTGGACGTGCTGGCCGTGATTGTGGATGCAAAAGAAGATTTCGGCGCGGGCGATCGCTACGTGCTCGAACGCGCAAGGAAGTTCCGCGGCCAGCGCATTCTGCTGCTGAACAAAATTGACCGCATCCCCAAGCAACAATTACTGCCGCTGATGGCCCGCTACGGAGAAGGCGGCCATTTCGCGGCGATCCTGCCCATTTCCGCGCTGACCGGCGAAGGCTTGCCGGGGGTGCTGGATACCTTGCGCGAACTGGCGCCGGAAGGCTCGCCGTTCTTTCCAAAGGACCAGTTCACCGACGTGCCGGAACGGTTCCTGGCCGCGGAGATCCTGCGGGAAAAAGCCATCACCGCGACCAAGGAAGAGGTCCCGCACGCCTTGGCCGTTTTGATTGACAGGTTTGAAGAAGGCCCCAAACTGGTGCGCATTCACGCGACCTTCTACGTCGAGCGTGACGGGCAGAAGGGCATTTTGATCGGCAAGGGCGGCGCCATGCTCAAGAAAATCGGCACCGCGGCCCGGCTGGAAATCGAAGGCTTGCTGGGCGCCAGAGTTTTCCTCGAATTGTTCGTGAAGGTGCAACGGGACTGGCGCAGCCGCCCGGATTTCGTGCGCCAGCTCGATTGGCGCTACCAACTGGAACAAATGGGCAGGGAATAAACATCACAAGCAAGCGAAGATGATCGCGGATAGTCTCTGCGCTGATTTTCGGCTGCTTTTCTATTCGCCTTGCGGGGTAATTCCCAAAACCTTCATCTTGCGGTAGAGGTGGCTGCGCTCGAGGCCCAGGGCGGCGGCGGCGCGGGTCATGTTCCAGCGGTGCTCTTCCAGTTTGCGCAAGATAAACTCGCGTTCATAGGCGGCCCGCGCTTCGTGCAGGGAACTGAACGACTGCTGGGTGCTGCGCATGGCGCCGCGAAAAATTTCCGGAGGAAGGTGGTGCGGCTCGATGACCTGCGCCGGCACCATGATCACCAGGCGTTCAATCAAGTTGCGCAACTCGCGCACGTTGCCGGGCCAGGAATAGCGCGCCAGCACCTCGATTGCCGCGTCGCTCATTTGTTTGGGCTTGCGGCCATAGGATGCTGCAAAGTCGCCGATGAAATGGCGGACCAGGCTCGGAATGTCCTCGGTGCGCTCGCGCAGCGGGGGAACGAAAAAGGGAATCACGTTCAGGCGGTAGAAGAGATCTTCGCGGAAGGTTCCCTTTGAAGTTTCCTCTTCGAGCCTCTTGTTGGTAGCGGCGATCACGCGCACGTCCACGCGCACGGCCTGGTTGGAGCCCACCGGCTCGAAGCGCTGTTCTTCCAGCGCGCGCAAAACCTTGGACTGCGTCTTCGCGCTCATGTCGCCCACTTCGTCCAAAAACAACGTTCCGCCGTCCGCCTTCTGGAATTTGCCGACTTTGTCCGCGGAGGCGCCGGTAAAGCTGCCCTTGACGTGGCCGAACAGCTCGGACTCGATGAGTTCCTCGGGGATGGCCGCGCAGTTCACCTCCACGAAAAGCATGCGTGAGCGGTGGCTTTGCACATGCAGGGCGCGCGCCACCAGCTCTTTTCCCGTGCCGCTTTCTCCATAAATCAGGACCCGGCTATTGGTGGGAGCGGTCAGTGCAATCTGCTGGCGCAGGGCTTTCATCGGGACGCTATCCCCGATGATGCGTACTCGTTCCTCCAACTCCGCGCGCAGGCGCAGATTTTCTTCTTCCAGACGCAGGTGCTCGATGGCGTTCTTCACCGCCAGCATGGTCTTGTCAATCGAGAGCGGCTTTTCCACGAAATCCAGGGCGCCCAGCTTGGTGGCGCGCACCGCGGTTTCGATGTTCGCGTGGCCGGAAATCATCACCACCACGGGGCGCGGGCCGTTTTCACGCAGCTTTTCCAGCGTGGCCATGCCGTCCATGCCCGGCAGCCAAACGTCCAGCAGGACCAGGTCGTAGGGGGACTTTTTCACCGCGGCAAGGCACTCTTCTCCGCTGGCCACCGCGTCCACGCGGTAGCCTTCATCGCGCAGGACAGAGCCCAGTGACTGCCGGATTCCGCCTTCGTCGTCCACAATGAGAATCGAGTGCGACATTTCTAGGTAGCCTTGGGTACTGCTTCCGCCACGGGCAGCTTGATCACAAACCGCGCCCCCACCGGATTGTTGTCTTCCACCCGCAAGATTCCGCTATGCTCCGCTACGATGCGGCTGGCAATCGCCAAACCGAGTCCTGTGCCGCGGTTGCGCGTGGAAAAATGAGGGAGGAAAAGTCTTTCCTTGTCTTCGGGTGAAATGCCGTGGCCGCTATCGGCCACCACGATTTCAATCATCTCGCCATCCCGCCCGGTGCGGGTGGAAATGCCCAATTCGCGAACGGTGGCCCCTTCCATGGCCTCCGCGGCGTTATCAATCAAGTTGACCAGCACCCGGCGCAAAAGTTCCGCGTCGGCTTTGACCAGCGGCAGACCCTCCTGATAATTCGCGCGCACAGTCACGCCATCAAGTCTCCCGCTGAAGACCTCCAGCGCCCCCGCCACGATAGCGTTGGCATCCAGCGGCGCCAGCTTGGCGGTGGGAAAACGCGCGAATTGGGAAAACTCGTCCACCAGCGATTTCAACGTGGCCACTTCGCGTTCAATCAGCCCTGCGCATTCGCCGATCAGGCTGGCGAGTTCAGGCTCGCGTGCCGCCGCTTGTCCGCTGGTGCTGCGGTCCAGGTGCCGCATGAGCCGCTGCGCGGATAGCTGAATCGGCGTGAGCGGATTCTTGATCTCGTGAGCAATGCGCTGCGCGACTTCCTGCCACGCGGAAGCTTTCTGCGCGCGCAGCAGCTCGGTGAGGTCGTCAATCACCACCACATAGCCGGGATTGGAGCGCCGCGTGCCGAGCGCGCTGATGGTGACCGCAGCGTTCATCACCCGTCCCGGGTGGCCGCCATTTGCGGCCGGCAAGTGAAATTCGAGCGCCGCGGAAGCAGTGCCCATGCGCAGGGCCTTGCGCATCTGCTGTTCAAGTGAGCGCGCAGTTTCCGCGCCCAGAAGCTCAGCCACCGGTCGCTGAGAAAGCACGTCGTTGCCGAACATGCGCAGAGCCGCTTGATTAGCGCGAGTGATGCCGCCGCTTGCGTCGAGCGAAAGCACGGCCGTAGGGATATTTTCGAGAATCGTCTCCATCAACTTGCGACGTTCTTCGATTTCGCCCACGGCCTGTTGCAGGCTGCGGGTAAACTCATCGAGTTGCCGCCGGCTATCGGCCAGTTGGCGGGTCATCTGGTTAAAGGAGTTGACCAGGATTCCCAATTCATCCCGCGCGGCCACGTCCACCTGATACCCGAGATTGCCCTGGGAAACTTCTTGCGTTCCTCGCGCCAGCGCCTCAATCGGTCCCGTTACCTGCTTGGCAAGAAACAGGGCAAACCACATGGAGGAGAACATCAGCAGAACGGTCAGAAGGGCAAGCGTCAACAGGATCTGATTTTTGAAGGCCCGTAGTTGTTGACCCTGCTGCAGGTAGGATTCTCTTTGTGCGATCACTTGGGTGTATCGGCCCAGAAAATCCTCGGGCAGAGCCCGGCAAACGAGCAAGCCCCCGCGGGGGACTGGAAGTCGCGCACAAACCGACGATTGATTTCCGAAGTCTTCCCAGATCAGTGGACCTCCCGCCATGCGGTATTTCACATGGGATTGAATGGCTTCCTCACTAAACGCCATGGCCCAATCTGCGCCGGCTTTACGTGCCAGGGTACCGAGGCGCGCGGAGTCGGCAGGGAACAGTTTCCAGTCGCCCTTCCATGCGGCCTGGACTTCTTGGCCCACAGACAAAAGATGCTGGTACTCGCGGCGAACCATGTCGTCCAGCAATTCATGGCTGGCGGTGACGGCGGATTCCAGCGGCCGAGAAAACCATTTGTTGAGCGTACGGTTCATCAGCGCATAGCTGATGAAAAACATGAAAATCAGCGGGAGCAGGGAAATGCCAATAGCGCCGA
>CAZCNH010000006.1:0-83040 GCA_964500065.1 uncultured Acidobacteriaceae bacterium | reverse complement strand
TGGCGCGGCTTGAAGTACATGATGGATCAGAGCGAAACCAGCGCCATGCTGAAGATCAAGGTGCTGAACTGCTCGAAGAAAGACTTGCTGCGCGACTTGCAACGCGCCCCGGAATTCGACCAGAGCGCGATGTTCAAGAAGGTCTATGAAGAAGAATTCGGCGTCTTCGGCGGCCATCCTTTTGGCGCGCTGATCGGCGACTACGAATTCAGCCGGCACCCGGAAGATATCGAGTTGCTGGAAAAGGTGTCGCAAGTGGCGGCCGGCGCGCATGCCCCGTTCCTCACTGCGGCGGACCCGGCCTTGCTGAACCTGGAAAGCTTCGCCAACCTCGGCGACCCGCGCGACCTGGGCAAGGTCTTTGACAGCACCGAATTCGCCAAGTGGAAATCGTTCCGCGCCAGCGAAGATTCCCGCTTTGTGGGTTTGGCTCTACCGCACATTCTGATGCGTATGCCTTACGGCCGCGATACTAAGCCCGTAGAGGAATTTTCCTACGAGGAAGGTGTGGACGGCACCGATCACTCCAAGTACTTGTGGGGCAACGCGGCTTGGGCGCTGGGCGCGCGCTTGACCCAGGCCTTTGCCAAGTACGGCTGGTGCGCGGCGATCCGCGGCGTTGAAGGCGGCGGCCTGGTGGAAGGCTTGCCAGCCCATACCTTCCGCACCGACGACGGCGACGTGGCCCTGAAGTGCCCCACGGAAATCGCCATCACCGACCGCCGGGAAAAAGAGCTGGCCGACCAGGGCTTGATCCCGCTGGTCCACTGCAAGGGCACCGACTACGCCGCGTTCTTCAGCGTGCAATCCGCCAACAAGCCCAAGGTCTACGACAAGGATGCCGCCAACGCCAACGCGCGGCTATCTTCCCAGTTGCCTTACATCCTTGCCGTTTCCCGCTTCGCTCACTACATGAAGGCCATGATGCGCGACAAGATTGGCAGTTTCATGTCGCGCGGCCAGTGCGAAGAATTCTTGAACCGCTGGATCTCCCAGTACGTTACTCTGGACGATAACGCCGGCCCCGCAACCAAGGCGCAGTACCCCTTGCGCGAGGCCAAGGTTGAAGTACAGGAAGTCCCGGGCAAGCCCGGCGCATATCGCGCCATCGCGTTCCTGCGGCCTCACTTCCAACTGGACGAACTGAGCGTTTCGCTCCGCCTGGTTGCCGAACTGCCGGAATCGGCCCGCAAGTAGCAGCGCAGGCCGCAAGTTTTCAGAACCCGTCAGCATTACGCTCTATATTTCTCTAAGGGAGGAACCATCGAATGGCCGGTGACATGTTTTTGAAAATTGGCGACATCGACGGTGAAAGTAAAGACGCGAAGTTCGCCAAATGGGTGGAAATCGATAGCTGGTCCTGGAGTGAACACCAGTCCGGCAGCTCGGGCCGCGGCGGCGGCGCGGGCGTTGGGAAAATCAACATGAGCGACTTCAGCTTCAACAAAGTCCTCGATAAGGCCAGCCCCAAGCTGCTGCTGTATTGCGCGCAGGGCAAGCACATTCCTCAGGTGGAATTCGTGGCCCGCAAGGCCGGAGGAAAGCAGGAGCCCTATCTGAAGATGAAGCTGAAGGACGTCCTGGTCTCCAACTATCAGACCGGAAGCGGCGGCGGTGACACGTTGCCCAGCGAAGCCATCAGCCTAAATTTCTCCAAGATCGAATGGGAATATTTCGCCCAGGACGAAAAGGGCCAAACCAAGTCCGCGGGCAAGGCGTGGTGGGATCAAACCAAGAACGAAGGCGGCAACTAGTCCCGTTGTGGCCGGCTTTGTTTGGATAATTCTTCCCTCAGGATCCGCGCGGGGCCTCCGATCGGCGGAGGCCCCCGCATGGGTGTTCGATGACTGCACAAGAACTCTGGAAAGCCGGAAAACTCGAAGACGCCATCGCTGCGCTGGGTGCGCACCTGCGCGATCACCCCACCGATGCGAAGTCACGCATTTTTCTCTTTGAGTTGCTATGCTTCGCCGGGCAGTTGGACCGCGCCGATAAACAGCTCAATATCCTCTCCGAGGGAAATCAGCAGACCGAAATGGGTGCGCTGCTCTACCGTGCCGCCATTCACGCGGAGCGCAACCGTAATCAACTTTTCGAGAAAAAAGAGTATCCCGCCAGCAAGGCCTCTACCGAGGTGCGGGGCACAGCGGATGGCCAGCCATTCGCCACCTTTTCCGACGGGGATTCGCGGATTGGCGGGAATCTGGAGGTCTTTGCGGCGGGCGCGTATCTCTGGCTTCCCTTCTCTGTAATCGCTTCGGTGGAAATTCAACCTCCGAAGCGGCTGCGCGACCTGCTGTGGATTCCTGCGTTCGTCCGGCCGGCGGAAAGCTACCAAGGGCAGGAGTTGGGCGAAGTCCTGATCCCGGTCCTCACACCCTTCGCCTGGAAGCACTCCGACCCCAATGTGCGTTTGGGCCGCTCGACGGTCTGGGAAGAGGCCGGGGCGGAGGGCGCGCTACCCGCAGGCCAGAAAGTATTCCTTGCGGACGACGCGGAAGTCCCCGTCCTCGAGTTGCGCAAACTGGAGTTTGAGCCGGCCGCTACCTCGAGCGCAGCCGGATAGTTCGAAACCATGCCCCTGCCGGACAATCTACTGAACCCCATACCAGGCGCCAGCCCCGGCGGCGAGAACCTGCGCTACGCCCCTGTCTACGACAAAATCAAGGAAGCACGCCGCGAGGAAGAAGACCTGCCACAGGGCGACTGGGAACATGAAGTCAAAGTTTCCGACCCGATCCTGGTCACCAAGCTGGCCGTCGAAGCGCTCACCAATAAGAGCAAGGACGTCCAGATTGCCGCCTGGCTGGCCGAAGCCTGCTTGCGCCGTGAAGGCTACGCGGGGTTAAAAGAAGGCCTGGACCTGATCCGAGGCCTTCTCGAGAATTTCTGGGATACGCTCCATCCCGAAATCGAGGATGGTGATTTGGAGTTGCGTGCCGCCCCCCTCGATTGGATCGGAAACTACTTCCCCAATCTGGTCTACCGGCGGCCCCTGACCCAGGAAGGCTACGATTGGCGCATCCTGAAGGAATGCCGCGCCGTCCCGACAGAAGCGGAAGCCGCCGAAAACGAAAACAAAGCCACCATCCGCAGCGAAAAACTCTCCGAGGGAAAGCTGGCCCCGGAGACCTTCGAAGAGGACGTGCAGCGCACGCCCAAGCAGTTCTACAAGGACATGGTGGAAGGGATCGAGGCCGCGCTGGAATCTCTGCAGTCTCTATCCGAGTTGGCAGATTCCAAGTTCGGCAATCAGGCTCCCAGTTTTGGCAAGCTTCGTACCGCGCTCGAAGAACTCCACCACCTGGGCCGCGGCTTCCTGAAGAAGAAGCTGGAAGTTGAGCCGGACGAAGATTCCGGTGAAACCACCGAAACCACGGAAGAGGCTGGCGCGGAAGAAGCCACAGGTGAGCCGGCGGAAGATGGCGCTCCGGCCAGACCCGGTCGCGGCAAGAAAGCTCTTACCGCTGAACCGGCCGATAAGGACGACGCTGTGAACCGCGTGATGGTCGCGGCCAAGTACTGGCGCTCGCAGGAGCCGCTGAATCCCGCCCCCTACCTGATGGTGCGCGGCATGCGTTGGGGAGAATTGCGGGCCAGCGGTTCGGAGCCCGACCAGTTGCTGTTCGAGCCGCCGCCCACCGAACTTCGCCAGCAAATGAAGAAACTTTCGCTGGAGGGAAACTGGGCGGAGGTTCTAGAAGCCGCGGAAACAGCGGCCGCAATGCCCTGTGGCCGGGCCTGGCTCGACCTTCATCGCTACTCCGTCAAAGCGTGCGAAAACTTAGGCAGCGAATACCTGCCCATCATGGTTGGTATTCTCTCCGGCTTGCGTTCGCTGCTCGCCGATTTTCCGCAGTTGTCCGGCATGACGCTGATGGACGATACTCCGGTCGCAAACGCCGAGACGGTCGCCTGGATCAAGGATTCGGTGGGGACGGCCGCGCCTGCCGCCAACGCGGCTTTGCCGGAAGCCCTACAGGTGGACTCCGATGCCCGCCCCGCCCCGGCCGGCGAGGCTGCTCCTCCAGATCCCTACGAAGTCGCCGGGCAAATGGTCAAGGAGGGCCGCGCTGAGGCCGCCATCGAAATGCTGGCCAACGAAGTGGCTAAGGAGCGTTTTGGCCGCACGCGTTTCCAGCGCATGATTCAACTGGCCAGCCTGTGCATGGCCACTTCCCACGAACGCATTGCTTATCCCATTCTGATGGAGCTGGCGGACGAGATTGACCGCCGGAAACTGGAAGATTGGGAATCGCGGTCCATCATTGCCCAGCCTCTGGCGTTGCTCTACCGCTGCCTGGTGCGCATGGACTCCGGCGACGAAGAGTTGAAGAAGAAAGTGTACGAGCGTGTCTGCCGGCTCGACCCGGTGCAGGCGCTTTCGTGCGTAAAATAAGACATGCCCCGCTATCAAGACACCGAGAACTCGATCACACTTTCCATCCTGGACCGGCTGATGGATCAGGACCGGAACAAGAACAGCGAGGTGCCGCTTTCTCGCGTCCAATCCCTGCGTGAGCTCAAGCTATCCTTGCGGCGCGACCTGGAATGGCTGCTCAACAGCCGCCGCAGTCCGATTGAAGTTCCCGAAACCTTTGAAAATTGCCAGCGCTCCCTGGTGGTCTACGGCTTGCCGGACCTTTCTTCTCTCACCGTGCATTCAGCGGCCGACCAGCAGAGGTTGATTCGCGGTATGGAAGAAGCTATCGAGCACTTCGAGCCGCGGCTCACCGCTGTCAAGGTGGGCATTGCCCCTGTTGCCAGCGGCAGCCGCGCTTTGCGCTTCGTGATTGACGCCATGCTGCGGATCGATCCCGCGCCGGAGCACGTGACCTTCGATACCACGCTCGAGCTGACCAGCGGTGAGTACGCCGTCAAGGGAGACACCGGTGAGAGATGAGCTGCTCTCTTATTACGAGCGGGAACTGAGCTTTCTCCGCCAGATGGGCGCGGAATTCGCGGAAAAGTACCCCAAGATCGCGTCGCGGCTGCTTCTGGAACCCGACCGGTGCGAAGATCCGCATGTCGAGCGGCTACTCGAAGCGTTTTCGTTTCTTTCCGCGCGCATCCATCTCAAGCTCGACGACGATTTTCCCGAGATTACCCAGGCCCTGCTGAGCGTGCTTTTCCCGCACTACACGCGGCCCATGCCCTCGATGACCGTTGCCGAATTCCACCTGGATCCGGAGCAGGGCAAGCTGGCCGCGGGACTGAAGATCCCCCGGGAATCGGTTCTGTTTTCGCGCCCGGTGGATGGCTATCCCTGCAAATTCCGCACCAGCTACGATTGCACGGTCTGGCCGCTCACCGTCAGTGAGGCGCAGTGGGTCACGCCGGACCGTCTGAAGCCCGCCGTGCGCGCGCCGGAAGCGGTGGCCGCGCTGCGGATTGTTCTGAATTGCCTGCCGGATGTCAGCTTCGAGCAGCTCGAATTGCAGTCGCTGCGCATCTACCTGAACGGGGAAAGCAATCTGGTTCATTCTCTCTACGAACTTCTGTGCAACAACACCTCACAGGTGCTGTTGCGCGAGGCCAACCCCAATTCCAAAAAGCAGCCAGTGGTGTTGCCTGGCACCAGCGTACGGCCGGTGGGGTTCGCCCAGGAAGACTCCATGCTGCCCTACCCGCGCCGCTCGTTTGCCGGGTACCGGCTGCTGCAGGAGTATTTCGCTTTCCCTGAAAAATTCTTCTTCGTCGAGTTGAGCGGGCTGGATCGGCTTGCGCATTGCGGCGCGAAAGACAAAGCCGAAGTCATTATCCTGATCACGCCTTTCGAGCGCGCCGACCGCCAGCAAGGGCTGGAAATCGGTGTTTCTCCCAAAACCCTGAAGATCGCCTGCGCGCCGATCATCAATTTGTTTCCGCTTACTGCCGAGCCGATTCTGCTCGACCAGACGCGCCCCGAATACCCGATTGTTCCCGACGTGCGGCGGGGATTCGCCACGGAAATTTTTTCTGTGGACCAGGTGCTCAGCACCAACCCGCAAACGCAGGAAGTGGTGGACTACGAGCCGTTCTACAGCTTCCGCCACGCCGCCCTGCGGGACCGCAAGCTGAAGCAAGCCTTCTGGCACACCGCGCGGCGCGCTTCCAATAAACCGAATGACGACGGCACGGAAGTCTCGATTTCTCTGGTGGACCTCTCCGGGCGCATGGTCAAGCCGGATGCCGACACCTTGACCGTTCGCTGTACCTGCACCAATCGCGACCTGCCTTCGCGCCTCCCCTTTGGCAACGATGCCGGGGATTTCGAGTTGGAAGGCGTCTCGGCAATCCGCAAAGTCATCGCGCTGCACAAGCCCACCATCCCCATGCGTCCTTCGACCGACAAAGGCGCGTTCTGGCGGCTGATTTCCCACATGTCCCTGAATTATCTTTCCGTGGTGGAAGAAGGCCGCGAAGCGCTTCAGGAGATATTGCGCATCTATAATTTCAACCGCTCCGCCTATCTTGAAAAGCAGATTGCCGGTATTACCGAGCTGAAGAACAGCCGTCATTTTGCCCGGGTGGATTCGGAAATGGGCATCGGATTTGTGCGGGGCACGCGCGTCGAAATAGAATTCGATGAAGAGCAGTACGTTGGGGGCGGGGTGTATCTGTTTGCCAGCATTCTGGAGAATTTTCTCGGATTGTATGCATCGCTGAACAGCTTTAGCCAACTGGTGGCGCGCACGCGTCAGCGGAAAGAGGTCCTTAAGCAATGGCCGCCCAGGGCGGGACAAACCATCCTCCTCTAGCGCTGGATCTGGTCGAGCGCCTGGAACAGGAGCCGTACGTCTTCCGCTTCTTCCAGGCGGTTCGTCTGCTGGAGCAGCTCTCGCCCAACCGGGAGCCAGTGGGCCGCTTTGCCCGCCCCGCCGACGAGGCGGTGCGTTTTGACGTCCATCAATCCCTGGTATTTCCTCCCAGCGAAATTCACGCCCTGGAAATGCGCGAAGGCAAGCAGCCCCGCATGACTGTGAATTTCATGGGACTCACCGGACCGCTGGGCGTGCTGCCCATCTGGTACACCAATCTGATTCGCGAGCGCATCAAGGCCAAAGACGCCACCCTTCCCGACTTCCTGGACATCTTCAATCACCGCATGATTTCTCTTTTCTTTCATGCGTGGGAAAAATATCGCTTCTCAATTTCGTACGAGCGCGGCGACCGTGAAGGCCTCACCAAGTGCCTGATGGATATTACCGGGCTGGGTACCCAGGGATTGCAGGACCGCCAGGATGTGCCGGACGATTCCCTGCTCTTCTATGCTGGATTGCTCTCACAGAAGCCGCGTTCCGCGCAGAATCTGGCGCAACTGCTGAGCGACTACTTCGATGTGCCGGTGGAAATCGAGCAATTCGTGGGCGCCTGGTACCGCCTGGACCCGGCGAATCAATGCCACATGGACGAGCGCCCCGATTATTCCGAGCAGGTGGGGCTGGGCGCGGTGGTGGGCGACGAAATGTGGGACCAGCACTCCCGCGCCCGCATCAAGATCGGGCCGCTCCCTCTCGAGCGCTACCTCGAGTTTTTGCCCAACGGTCCGGCGCACCGGCCGCTCAAGGCTCTGGCACGTTTCTATTCCAATGGGGAAGTGGATTTCGAAGCGCAGTTGATCTTGAAGAAGAACGAAGTGCCGTTGTGCTCGCTGGGTGCGACCGGTACCGAATCGCCGCAACTTGGATGGGTCACCTGGATGAAAACAGGCTCCATGGGCCGCCATCCTGGTGATACCATTCTGGAACTCTGATCAGGGAGGCCTAGTCGTGATTGCCAACGTCCGAACACTCATTGAGAAACTGAACGAGCCGACGCGGAAAACTCTGGAAGCAGCCGCGGGCTTTTGCCTGGCGCGCACCCATTACGACATCGAAGTCGAACACTATCTGATGAAACTGCTGGACGCCACCGATTCCGACCTGGCGCGCATCCTGAAGTATTTCAGCGTGGACAAGTCGCGCCTCACTTCGGAACTGACGCGCAGCCTCGACAAGCTCAAGTCTGGAAATGCGCGCACGCCTTCCTTCAGCCCCACCCTGATGCGCATGTTCACCGAAGCGTGGATGCTGGGGTCCATTGATTATGGCGCCGCGCAGGTGCGCACGGGGTTCACGGTGCTGGCCTTGTGCACCAATGGCGACCTGTTTCGATTGATGCGGGACTTCAGCCGCGAGTGGGGAAAGCTGGAAGCTGAAAAGCTGCAGAAAGAATTCTGGACCATCGTCGCGGGCTCCCCGGAAGACGCGCAGACCTTGATGGCCGCCGACGTCGCCGGCATGGCCGCGGCCGCCGGTGGCCCCTCTGCGGAAGGCATTCGCGCCCGCGGCGGAAAAACGCCCAATCTCGACCAGTTCACCATTGATCTCACCGATAACGCCCGCAAGGGGAAAATCGATACGGTGCTGGGTCGCGATCACGAAATCCGGCAAATCGTGGACATTCTCACCCGCCGCCGCCAGAACAATCCGATTCTGACCGGTGAGGCCGGCGTCGGAAAAACCGCCGTCGTCGAAGGCTTTGCGACTCGCCTGGTTAAAGGCGACGTCCCGCCCTCGCTCAAGAACGTCACCCTGCGCAGCCTCGACCTGACGCTGATGCAGGCCGGAGCGGGCATCAAGGGCGAATTCGAAAACCGGATGAAGGGATTGATCGAAGAGGTGAAGAACTCGCCGACCCCGATCGTCTTGTTCATTGACGAAGCGCACACCATGATTGGCGCCGGCGGAGCCGCTGGGCAAAACGATGCCGCTAATCTGCTGAAGCCGGCGCTGGCCCGCGGGGAGCTGCGCACCATCGCGGCCACCACGTGGTCCGAGTACAAGAAATATTTCGAGAAAGACGCCGCTCTGGCCCGGCGCTTCCAAGTGGTGAAAGTGGAGGAACCGGACGAGGACGTCTGCCAGGTGATGTTGCGTGGCATCGTGGATGCCCTGGAGAAGCACCACAATGTGCGTATTCTGGACGAAGGGGTCTCGAGTGCGGTGCGCCTGTCGCACCGCTATCTGGCAGGCCGCCAGTTGCCGGACAAGGCGGTGAGCATTTTGGATACCGCGTGCGCCCGCCTGGCTCTCGGCCAGAACGCAACTCCCACGGCGATCGAAGATCTGACGCGCCAACTGGACGATCTCGAAGTGCAACAACGAGTGCTGGAACGCGAGACCGCCGTCGGCGCCGACCACGCCGAACGACTGGAGAAAATTGACAGGAGCCGCGCCGCTGCGCAGACTCGCCTGGAAGGGTTGCAGGCGCGCTGGACGCAGGAACGCGACCTGGTCGCCAGGATTCGTGATATCCGCACAAAGATTGAAGGCACGGTTGCGGGTGGCGCCGCTCCCCCAGCGGCGGCAGCCGCGGCGGAAGGTGGTGCGGCCGCAGCGCAACCGGCAGTAGACGCAGCCGCGCTTCGCGCTGAACTGGTCAGCCTGGAAAAGGAACTGGAGACTCTGCAAGGCGAAGAGCCCCTGATGCAGGTTTGCGTGAACGGACACATCGTCGGTGAAGTCATTTCCGGGTGGACCGGCATCCCTGTCGGCAAGATGTTGAGCGACGAAGTACAGACGGTGATTGACTTGCCCAAGCATCTGGGCAAGCGCGTCATTGGTCAGGATCACGCCATGGAAATCATCAGCCAGCGGATTCGCGCCTCCCGCGCGGCCCTGGATGATCCCAACAAACCGGTGGGCGTCTTCATGCTGGTGGGCCCCAGCGGTGTGGGCAAGACGGAAACCGCTCTGGCGCTTTCCGACTTGCTCTACGGCGGTGAGCGCAACCTCATCACCATCAACATGTCGGAATTTCAGGAATCGCATACCGTTTCCACATTGAAGGGCGCGCCTCCGGGCTATGTCGGCTACGGCGAAGGCGGAGTGCTCACCGAAGCGGTGCGACGCCGCCCCTACTCAGTGGTGCTGCTGGATGAAGTGGAAAAAGCGCATCCGGACGTGCTGGAACTCTTTTACCAGGTCTTCGACAAGGGCATGATGGAAGACGGCGAAGGCCGGGAAATCAACTTCAGGAACAACATCATCATCCTGACCACCAACGCCGGTACCGAAACTCTCATGAAACTCGTCGCGGACCCGGAAACCATGCCTTCCTGGGAAGGCCTGGCCAAAGCCCTGAAGCCGGAATTGAACAAGATTTTCAAGCCCGCGTTCCTCGGCCGCATGGTGATCGTGCCCTACTTCCCGGTCCGCGATGAAGCACTGAAGCAGATTGTGCGGCTGAAGCTCAACAAGATCTGCCGCCGCATCGGGGAAAATCACCGCATCGAGATGAAGTATTCGGAAGCGGTGGTCAACGAAGTGGCCGGCCGCTGCACCGAAGTGGAAAGCGGCGCGCGCAACGTGGACAATATCCTGACCAACACCCTTTTGCCGGATATTTCCCGCTATGTGCTTTCCAAGATGGCGGCGAAGGAAAAACTGGACGGCATCAACGTGGAGGTCGGTCCGGAAGGAAAATTCCAGTACCAGTAGCCCGGGCGGACCGTGGTCATCTAAGATTGGTGATCCGAGCCGGAATGCAAGGAGAGCGGAGTGCCACCCAAATACAAACAGGCGGGCAGGCTGCTGGAACTCACCACCCCTCTGGGAACCGACGTGCTTCTTTTGCAGAGCTTGGAAGGCGAGGAAGCCATCTCCCATCTGTTTTCCTTCCGCCTCCACCTGCTCTCCGAGAACGCAAACATCAAGTATGAAGACATCGTTGGACAGAACGTTTCCATCGCCATCCGCGTCGGCAAGGACAAGAAGCGTTACATCCACGGCCAGGTAAGCCAGTTTGCGCAAACCCGCAAGGACGACCGCTTCGTCCATTACGACATGGAGGTAGTGCCCGCCTTCTGGTTCTTGACGCGCACCGGCGATTGCCGCATTTTTCAGAACAAGAGCATCCCGGACATCCTGAAGGCGGTCTTCGATGGCAAAGGGGTGACCTTCAAATCCCAGTTGACCGGAACCTATCCTCCCCGGGAGTACTGCGTCCAGTACCGCGAATCGGATTTTGCCTTTGCTTCCCGGCTCATGGAGCAGTACGGCATTTTCTACTTCCACGAACACGCCGCCAGTTCGCATACGCTGGTGCTGGCTGATTCCGCGAACATCATCAAGGCCTGCCCGGAGATGTCCAAAGCCCGCTATGAGGTTGCCGAGCAGGCAAACAAGGACTGGGAAGACATTGTGACTGGCTGGCGCGCCCGGCAGGAAATGAAAACCGGCAAGTACAGTATGACCGATTATTTTTTCGAAGCGCCGACCACGAACTTGCTGGTTTCTGTGCCCAGCACCGTCAAAGGCTCCAAAGCCAGCCTGGAAACGTATGACTACCCGGGCGAGTACACAAAGAAAGACCAGGGCGACAAGATCGCCAAGATTCGCATGGAGGAACACGAGGCGTCTCATCTGATGGCAGAAGGAGAAAGTCATTGCCGAACCTTCGTCACCGGTTACTCGTTTGACTTGACCGCGCACTACCGGAACGATGCCAACACCTCCTACCTGCTGACCCGCGTGGTGCACCAGGCCGATGCCGGGGATTGCTATTACACCGGTTCCGACGCGAGTGAAGGTGAGGTATACAAGAATCACTTCACGTGCATTCTCAAGAAGACCCCCTTCCGACCGGCGCGCGTCACTCCCCTGCCCTCGATTAACGGCCCGCAACCGGCCTTGGTGGTGGGCCCCAGCGGCAACGAAATCTGGGTGGATAAATACGGCCGCGTAAAAGTGCAGTTCTATTGGGACCGTGAAGGAAAGAAAGACGACAACAGTTCGTGCTGGATCCGCGTCTCTCAGCCGTGGGCGGGCTCGCAGTACGGGTCCATGTGGATTCCCCGCATCGGCCAGGAAGTGCTGGTGGAGTTCTACGAAGGCGATCCGGACCAGCCCATCATCACCGGCCGCGTCTATAACGCGCAACAGATGCCTCCGTATAAGCTACCCGATCACCAGACGCGCAGTACGTTCAAGTCGCGCAGCTCGAAAGGCGGCGGCTCGAGCAATTTCAACGAGCTTCGCTTCGAGGACAAGAAAGACTCGGAACAGGTGTTCTTCCACGCCGAAAAGGAAATGGACGTTCGCGTGAAAAAAGAATCGCGCGAATGGATTGGCGCAAGCCGTCACCTGATTGTGAAGAACGATCAGAAAGAACTGATCGAAGCCAACAAGAGCATCGAGGTCAAGCAGAACCACAAAGAGAAAATCGGCCAGAACATGTCGCTGGACGTGGGCATGGACCGCAAGGAAAAAATCGGCAAGAACATGTCCCTTGACGTCAAAATGAAACGGGACGAAAAGACCGGGATAGCCTGGGCGCACGAAGCAGGCGCCACCATCCACATCAAGGCCGGTGCCCAGATCATAATTGAAGCCGGCGCGCAGATTTCACTCAAGGTTGGCGGCAGCTTTGTGGATATCAACCCGGCCATGGTTGCCATCAAAGGGCCGATGGTCCACATCAATAGCGCTGGCGCAGCGGGTTCCGGCAGCGGCTCCAAACCGGAGCCGCCGGATGCTCCGGACAAGCCGGACGAAGCCGACGACGGCAGCAAGGGCAGCAAGATGTAAGGCGCGGCTTCTGCGCCAACCACCAAATCAGGAGGGATCATGCCCCCGGCAGCGCGGATGACCGACATGCATACCTGCCCGATGGCCACTCCCGGGACTCCGCCCATCCCGCACGTGGGCGGCCCCATCCTCCCGCCATGCGCGCCGACGGTGCTGATTGGCTTTCTTCCCGCGGCCCGCGTCACCGATCAGGCTCTCTGCGTCGGACCCCCGGACATAATCGTGAAAGGCTCGCCCACAGTGTTCATCAATTTCCTGATGGCCGCGCGTATTGGCGATCAAACCGCGCACGGAGGCGTAATTGTGATGGGCTGCCCGATGGTGATGATCGGCCCATGAGTTGGTTGCAGCCTGCTTACGATTCCATTCATAACCAGCCGCATTTTCTGCAAAAATTGGTAAGATAATCCTGCAAGTAGTTGAAATGCGCGCGGAGACGCGAGTCAGCTTATGGACGTCGTACTGGAAGCCATCGAAGGCCCGCTGCAAGGAAAGCGCATCACCATCGAGTTCGGACAGGTGATGAGCTTTGGCCGCAACAACAAAGCGGATATGGCGCTGGGCGACGATTTCATGTCCGGCCTGCATTTTGCCGTAGAGTTCGGCCCCTCTGGGTGCCGCGTGATCGATAAGGGCAGCCGCAACGGCACATTCCTGAATGAAGCTCAGGTCGGGGAAGCCTTTGTCGCCAATGGCGACAAGATTCGCGCGGGACAAAGCACCTTTGTGGTTCAATTCTCGCGTGGATCTGCTTCCCCTGCCCCAGTTGCGCCGCCCGCGTATTCGCCGGCGCCACCGCCGCCAGTCGCAGCGGCGCCCGCGGCCGCACCAGCGTATCAGCCGGGCGTGCCCTATGTGCCTCCGCCCGCGCCTGTGCAAGCTGCTCCGCCAACGCCTCCACCGGCCTTTACCCCTCCGGCAGCAGCACGGCCGCTACCGTCATTCCAGCGCCGCCCTGCTGTTCTGACCATTGGTAGTTGGTCATTTGGGCGCATCCCGGAAGGGTGGGAGCCGTCGGAAGGATTCGGTATCCAGCAGAAAGCAGCCAACGGCTTCCCCAGCAGTGTGGTGGTCACTGAAGAGCAGTTGTTCGAAGGGACCACGCTGCAGCAGTTTGTGGAAGCGCAGGTCACCATGATGCGCCAGTATTTGCGCCAGCCTTCTATTGAAGCCGCGCTTCCACCGGGCGTGCCCGGCGCGGAAGAATCCGTCGCGATTGACGTGAAGTACAGCACCAAGGAAGGCGAAGTGGTGATCTACAAGCGCATCTACACCCGGGCGGGAATTGCCGTTGGGGTACTCACGCTGACTACCCTGGAGAAGGATCTGCAAAGCGTGCTTCCCGCATTTCGCGAGTTGGTTGAAGAGGCCGGTTTTTACCCCGCGCCGCCCCAGTAAAGCGCTTCACAGATTCCCGAAGCCCCGCAACGAAACATCTCCCGGCAGGCCTTTGGCCTGCACCATCACGCTGAAGGCCTCTCCCATGCCCTCGGGAAAAATCAGGCTCTTTAGTTTCAGCCGCGCCTGCACCCGCTCCGTTTCTCCCATTCCTTCATCGTAGAGGTCCGCGAATTCATTTTCTTTGCCCAGGGCCATCAGGAAATGGGACTGGCTGGCAAGCCCCGCGCGCGTGAGCCCGCTCTTGCGTCCCCACAAATCCAGCGCCGTGAAGTTCACGTGAGCGGTCAGGTCCTGCTCCCCGGGGCGGGCAAAATAGTCCTCGTGAGCCGCGTGTTGAAAATAGCCCAGCAGCGTGCCCCTGCGGTGACGTTCATTGTAAAGTTCCCGCGCTTCATGGCCGTAATCAATCGTCAGTACAAAGCCTCGTCCCAGTGTGTCCCCTACAGCGGTTACCCAATCGCATACAGCAAGGCCGGCTTCCGCCTCAGCGCCGTCCGTCAGCGTAATCCCCTGCTCCGCAAAATACCCAGTGACGCGCGGGCTCGACGGCGGACCACACTGCTCCACGAACTTCCCGCCGCTCCAGCCCACATAAATCTCTTGCAGACCAGAAGAGTCCTGGCGGACGCGATGCACCGGGAACGCATCCAGCAGCTCATTGGAGAATACGCATCCCGCGGGAATGCGGGCGGGAAGTTCTTCGAGCGAAGTCCACTTTCCGCTAGAACCATGACCTGCCAGCCGCGCCTGCAACTGCGTCCGGCGCACAGCGGAGCGCTCTACGGCCACGTACTGCAACCCCGCATAGAACTCCGGCAGCTTGCCGCGGGCAAAGTCCAGAATGTGCCGTGCAAGAAACCCGGCGCCTGCGCCGCATTCCACCGCGAAGAATTCTGAAGGGCGGCCTGACCGTTCCCACATTTCCGCCAGTTGCCGGGCCAGCAGGCGGCCAAACACGGGGTGCATGTCCACGCTGGTGTAGTAATCGCCTAGGCGCCGCTGTTTGGATCGCGTGTAGTACCCGTGCTCCGGGTGATACAAACACGCCTCCATAAACTCCGCAAACGTCAGCGGGCCCGCCGCCCGGATACGCTCTTTCAGGATTTCGCTCAGAGCGTTGCCGGGAGTGTCTGGCGGCGCGGAACTGGGCCTTTCGTGAGTCACAGGTCCCCCGTCACGAGCCACTCCGCTGCGGATTGTGCTCAAACATTTCAATTACAAAATCGTGCAGGCAATCGTACAACTGCCGTTGAAACGTCCAGGGAAACTGTTTGTTTTCAATTTCGCGGGCTCGCATGACGTAGGAATAGACGTGGACTTCAGGTGTGGCTGGCTTGAAGCGAATCAGTACTTCCACTCCATCCGCGTGCTCTCGCGCGGCGAAGCTAAACAGCGGATGCTCGTAACGGCTGAGCTCCGCACTGACTTTTTCCGTCAGGTTTTCCATGAGAGCGGCTCAGAGTCTTGCCTTAACAGACTGGGGCAAAGTCGCTTCGTCGTTCTGAGGACCAGAGAATCCCGATCACAAGTCCTTGACCGCCAGCATTATCAAGGTTCTTCGTCGGCCTCCGGCGAATTCAGAATGACGGGAGGGCGGCTTTTTCCGCAGCCCGCTAGCCCTTCAGGAGCCCTTTCTCTGCCAGAAAAGCTCGCAGCAGGTTTTCGATGTTCGCCTGGACATCGGCAAAAGCAGCGCGCACCTTTTCCGGGTCGTCTCCCACAGCATCCGGATCCGGCTGGCCCCAATGCATGCGCGCGATGCGCGCCGGATACAACGGACATTCCTCTGCCGCGCTATCGCACAGCGTCACGACATAATCGAATTCGCCCTGCAATTCCCGGATGTGCTTTGGTCGCATCCCGGAGGTATCCACGCCGCGTCCTCGCAGTATTTCCAGCGCCACTGGATGCACGCCTCGCGGGTTCGGCTTGGTTCCCGCGCTGGCCACTTCGACCGCGCTGGAAGCCAGCAGCCGCGCCAAACCTTCGGCCATCTGGCTGCGCGCGCGATTGCCGGTGCACAAAAACAGTATCCGCGTCTTCATGAGATGTAGCCCGCCTCTTCAGAGGCGGGCCTTCCCACCGATCCTCACGCCGCGCTCATTTCGTCCCAAACCTGGCGAAATACGGAAGTCGCCGTATCATCAAACAAGACGAAGTCAACCTCTTCAAGCGAGCTGCTCTTCTCCAGGTGCGCAACCGCTTCGCGCAACATGATTTCCGCGCACTCGCGCATGGGAAACCCGGCAATGCCCGTGCCCACCGCCGGAAACGCAATCGACCGCAAGCCGCGCTCCGCGGCGATGCGCAGCGCATGTGCCGTCGAGCTGCGCAGCGCCGCCGCGGTTGTGCTGCCTCCCAGCGACATGCTCGCCGCGTGAATCACGAATTTTGCTTTCAGGTTGCCGCCGCCGCTGATGGCAGCGCCGCCCACCGGGATGGATCCAATGGCGTCGCACTCCTGCTGAATGGCGGGCCCGCCTTTGCGCCGGATGGCCCCCGCCACCCCGCCGCCCAACTGTAAATCATTATTTGCAGCGTTGACGATGGCGTCCACTGCCATTTCCGTCAGATCGCCTTGCAGGATCCGGATTTTGCCAGTCAGTCGCATTCGCGATGAACCGAATGTCAGGGCCAGCTTTCGCTGGCCTCCCCTATCCAACGTCTAGCCCAGGTCGTTACGCCTTTTCCGCGTACTCATGAACACCGCGCCCAACCTTACGCCCCAGCCGCCCGGCCTTCACATACTGCACCATCAATGGGCACGGCTTGAACTTATCACCGAGGGTTTTGTGCAAGTACTCGAGGATTCCCAGGCGCACGTCCAGTCCGACCAGATCCACCATTTCGAACGGGCCCATTGGGTGATTCAGCCCCAGCTTCAGCGCGGTGTCGATTTCGCGCGCGCTGGCAACCCCCTCTTGCAGCATGTAGAACGCTTCGTTGCCGATCAGCGCGTTGATGCGGCTGGTGATAAACCCCGGCGATTCGCGCACCACCACCACTTCTTTCCCCATGCGCGCGCCGGCCTCCCGGCAGGCGTCGAGGGTGGCATCGGAAGTTTCCAGCGCACGGACAATCTCCAGCAGCTTCATCTTCGGCACCGGATTGAAGAAATGCAGCCCGATGCATTGCGCCGGGCGCTTGGTAACCGCAGCCATTTCCGTGATGCTGAGGGAAGATGTATTGCTGGCCAGGATCGCCGAAGGCTTTGCCGCTTTGTCGAGCGCGGCGAAGAGTTCGACCTTCAGCTTGATGTCCTCAGGTATTGCCTCGATCACCAGGTCGGCATCGTGCACAGCATCGTCCACCCGGGTCGCGATTTTCAGATGGGCCAGGGTTTGCTGCTCTTGCTCCGGTGTCACCTTGCCGCGCTTCACGCCCTCCGCCAGCGTTTCGCGGATGTTCGCCAGGGCCTTTTCCAGGACAGCCGGGGACACATCTTCCAGAATGGTTTGGTAGCCGCCCATGGCTGCCACCTGGGCGATTCCCCGCCCCATCGTCCCGCCGCCGATGACCGCAATGGTGTGGATCACTTCACTCTCCTCAACCCAGCCTCAGAGGCGCGGTCACACCGGAAACAACCGCGCCGCAGTGTCGTACAGAATTTTCTGCTTCGCGCTCTCACTTATCTCGAGCGCACGAAACTTCTCGATATTGCCGCGCACCTCGGGCACGCCGGGTCCCGGCCAGTCCGTGCCAAACAGTGTTTTATCGGCGATGTCTTCCAGGCGCGGAAAATACTCAAGCAATTTTTGCGGCGGGATGCCGCTCACGTCCATGTACATGTTCTTGTGCCGCCGCACCAGAAAGAAAGCTTCATTCATCCACAGCGGGCGCCCGCCATGCGCCAGAATCACCACCAGGTTCGGATAATCCACGCACACGTCGTCTGCGAGCATCGGTTGCGCGTGCAGGTTGCGCGCCCCGGGGAAAATGGACGTGCCGGTGTGAATCATCACCGGCATTTGATTTGCCGCAGCGCGCTCATAAACCCCGGCCAGCGGGCCAAGCCCATTGCGGTAGTCATTCGGCGAATACGCCTGATGCGCCGGGTGCACCTTCAGCCCGCGGATGCCCAGCTTGGCCAGGCGATCCACTTCCGCGCGCGCATCAGTGACATACTTCGGATGAACGCTCCCGAAGGCCAGCAGCCGCTTGGGGTCGGACTTGCAATACTCCGCGATCCAGTCGTTCACCTCGGGCGTAAAGCCCATGATGTCCGGCGCCACGTAGTTGATCAGCCCCGCGCGCTCGATTTCCAGCGAGTCCATGAACTTCATGAACTCTGCCGCGCTTGCCGAATACTTTTCTACGTCGGCGTAATCCTTGCGCCCGCGTTGGATCAATTCCAGGGCGTGCGGCTTGAACATGTGCAACGGCTGGATGTGGATGTGAATATCAATAATGGGCGGCATATCGGCTAGGACTTCCTGTGCGCAACAATCCCTGCAACCACGGCAAGCAAGGACAGCGCATTATTCAGGGAAAGATTGGCGGCAAACGCGAAATAACGTCCGGCATGAAAATATTGCATAGATTCGAACGCGAATGCGGAAAAAGTGGTGAACCCGCCGCAGAAGCCCGTCGCGGCCAGAAGTCGCCAGCGGTCGTGCGCATGATCAGCCGACCAAGTGAGGACGTACCCCACGATAAAGCTGCCCAGCACATTCACGGCCAGCGTGCCGTAGGGAAAGCCATGGTGCTGCGACCATTCGGAAGAAAAATGAGTCATAAGGAAACGCGCGCAACCGCCGCACGCGGCACCCAGCGCCACATAGAGAAGCGATTCCAGCATGAAGTCTTTACCCCGCAGCCTTGGCGCTCCACGCGGCTTCCAGCCCGCGCCGCGTGAACAGTTTCACCATTTCCCGGCGGTACACCGGCGTCGAATGCGACGTGGTCAGGGGCTTGGCAACCTGAATCGCGCGTTGGGCCAGGCGTTCGGCGAGCTCTGCCGAAAACTTCTGCCCTGCCAGTAGCGCATCCGCTTCAGCGAGCAACTTGGGCGCGGGGTTTACGGCGTTGAGCGCGATGCGAGCATCGCGGCACACGCCATGTTCGTCGCGGTCCATCGTCACCGCCACCCCGGCCAGGGGATAATCAATCGAATTCCGCACGCGCAATTTTTGATAGCTGCCCCAGCGTCCGGCCATGCGCGCGGGCACGTGGACCCAAGTCAGCAGTTCATCCCGTTCAAGCGCGATGCGGTCCATTCCATTATTTTTGTAGAAATCGCGCAATAGCAGGCGCCGTGCGCCTCGCGGTCCGGCGATTTCAATCTCCGCATCGAGTACCAGCAGAGCAGGAGCGGAATCGCCGCTCCACGCGGCCCAGCAGAGATTGCCGCCCGGCGCGACATGGCAAATGGTTTCCGGATGCGCGGCATCCTTGTTGGGCATGGGATGCTTCAGGCAGCCGCCCAGCGCCTTGCGCCAGAAATACGACTGGTTGTACCAGACGCAGCGCGTTTCCAGGCAAAGATTTCCGCCAAGGGTCCCCATGTTGCGTTGCAGGGGACCGGCAATGGTCCCCACAGCCTGCCACAGCACGGAGAATTTTTCACGCACGACGGGCGAATTCTGGATAGCAGTCAGAGAAGTGAGCGCGCCGATACGCAACCCGCCTTCGGCGGAATATTCGATGCCGCGCAGTTCGCGCAGTCCCTTCACGTCCACCAGGACTTTCGGCGCGAACAATTTCATTTGCAGATTCGGCACTACGTCGGTGCCGCCGGCGATAATCATGGCGTTCGCGCCGTGCTCGCCCAGGATGCGCACGGCATCGGCCACCGTTGCAGGCCGCTCCAGCCGCGCGGAGGCAAAACTCATCGTCTGCCTCCATTCCCGGCCGCGCGATTCTTGGCCTGGATTGCAGCCAATACTTTCTCCGGCGAAAGCGGCAGCGAAGTAATGCGCACGCCCACCGCGTCGTAGATCGCGTTGGCGATGGCGGGAATGGTGGCCGCCAGCGAGCCTTCCCCCGCTTCCTTCGCGCCGTAGGGCCCTTCGGGGTCAATGCTCTCCACAATAATGCTTTCAATCGGCGGCGTTTCCAGCGTCGAAGGGATGCGGTATTCCAGCAACGACGCATTCATCAAGCGCCCCCCGCTCCACACCATTTCCTCCTGCAAGGCCTGCCCCATCCCCATATATACCGAGCCGATCACTTGTCCTTCCACGGCCAGGGGATTGAGCGCGCGGCCGCAATCGTGCGCGGCGACAATCTTGTCAATGGTCACGTGTCCGGTTTCCGGATCCACAGTGACTTCCACCATCTGCGCACCGTAGCTATACGACGGCGAAGGCCCTACGCCCGCGCCCTTATGTTTTCCGCCGCGCGCCTCTTCCGGCGGGCGGTACGACCCGCTGGCGACCAGCGCGCCGCGCTTTTCGATGGAAGCGACAACCGCTTCATCGAAACTCATGCTCTGCTCAGGATTCTGCGTGTGGATCACACGCTCGTCGCGAAGTTCCAGCGCGGCTGGATCGCAACCGAACTTTCGCGCTGGGCCTTCCAGCACCAGCGCGCGCATGTTTTTTGCGGCGTCGAGGCAGGCGTTTCCTGCCATAAAGGTCACGCGGCTGGAATAGCTGCCCAGGTCGATCGGCGTGCGCTCGGTATCCGCCGCCACCAGCTTCACCCGTTCCGGCTTCACACCCAGAACTTCCGCGGTGATTTGGATATGCAGCGTATCCGAGCCCTGGCCGATTTCCGAAGCTCCGGTAAAAACCGTAACCGCGCCGTCGCGGTCAATCTTCATGTTGACGGTCGTGTGCGGCATGTTGGAACGGATAATCGGGTTGGCGGCTCCGCTTACATAATGACTGCACGCAAAACCGACGCCACGGCCGTAGGGTAGTTTCCCTTTCTTGGCCGACCAGGCGCCCTGCGCAGCGGTCTTTTCAATGCATTCGGGAAGCCCGTAGCTGGTTACCCGCAGCCCATTCACCGTTTTGCAGGGCGCTTTCAACATATTGCGGCGGCGCAATTCCACTGGGTCAATTCCGGATTTCTGCGCCACCATATCCAGCACGCTTTCGAAGGCGAAGCGCACGTTCACGGTGCCGTGGCCGCGCATCGCGCCGCACGACGGGCGATTGGTCAGCACGCGGAAGCCGTCGTAGCGCAGCGCGGGAATATCGTAAATCGCGCCCAGTAGCGCTCCGGAATAGAGCACCGTCACCGGCCCATAGCCACAATAAGCGCCGCCGTCCTGGATCACGCGCGCGGCCACCGCAGTGATTCTCCCTTCCTGGCTGAGGCCAATCTTCATGTCCACCAGCGTCACCGGACGCCCGCGATGCGCCAGAAACACTTCCTCTCGCGTGTAGGTGATTTTCACCGGGCGGCGCGCTTTCTTGGCCAGCACGCACGCGGCGACTTCGATGGGGATAATTTCGCTCTTCGCACCAAATCCGCCGCCCACCAGGGGCTTCACCACGCGAATCTGGCTCATCGGCATATCCAGTACTTCGCTGAGCGTGCGGTGCAGGTAGTACGGTACCTGCGTGGAGGAATACGCCGTCAGCCGGCCTTCCGGCTCCCAGATTGCCAAAGTTGAGTTCGGCTCCATGGCCGCGTGATTGATGCCCGCCGCGTAAAACGATTCTTCGGCGACAAACGCGGATTGCGCGAAGGCCTCATCCACCGGACCAAATTCGTGGTGATATTCTTTTTCGATATTGTTTTCACGATCGTGGTGCAACCAGGAACTTTCCGGCGCGTCCATGGCTTTCAACGGGTCGAAATACGCGGGGAGCACTTCGTAGTCAACTTCAATGAGGTCCAGCGCCTGTTCGGCAATTTCCGGGCTGGTGGCGGCTACCGCAGCCACGTTATCGCCGATGTAGCGCGCCTTATCCGCGGCAAAGACGCATTCGTCGTGGCCAATAGGCAGAATGCCGTAGGGTGTGGGCGCGTCTTTGCCGGTGGCCACAGCTTTCACACCGGGCAGCGCCTCGGCTTTGCTGGTATTGACGTTGCGGATTCTGGCGTGAGCGTGCGGCGAGTGCAGAATTCTCCCGTGGAGCATGCCCGGCACACTCAGATCGTCTGCATATTTTCCCAGGCCGGTCACTTTGGCGGGCGCGTCCATGAAGGCTCGCGACTTGCCGATAACCGAGAAATCTTTCGTGGCGCTCATCGCATCGCCTCCGCCGCGGCCGGTTCCTTCATGCGGGCGATGGCATTCTTCACCGAGTCGTAAATTTGCATGTATCCCGTGCAGCGGCACAGATTGCCACCCAGCGCCTCGCGAATTTCCTCGTGCGATGGGTCCGGGTTGCGGTCCAGCAGCGCCTTGATCGTGATGATGAACCCCGGCGTGCAGAACCCGCATTGCGAGCCGCCGGAATCGGCATAGCTCGACTGGATCGGGTGCAGCGCGCCCGGCCCGCCGATTCCTTCCACCGTGGTGATCGCGCAGCCCTGATAGCTGGCGGCAATCGCGCAGCAGGCCAGCACCGGCACTCCATCCACCAGCACGGCGCAGGCCCCGCAGCTCGAATCGTCGCACCCGCGCTTGGCGCCGGTCAGGCCAAGATCCTCACGCAGCACATCCAGCAAAAGCTTGGCGGGCGGCACGGCCACTTCCCGCGTTTCGCCGTTGACCTTCAGGGTGATGAGTTCTTTGTTCATGTGTCCCGGTAAAGGACGGGCAAGGTCGTCCGCCCATTCTCGTATCCGCTTCGCCTAAATGGGCGCAGAGGCAGGTGCGCCGTCATAGTTTTTTCAACGCTTCTTCATCGTACCCCAGCACAATCTTCGCGCCCTTGATCACCAGTGGCCGGCGAATCAGGTTGGGTTCCGCGGCCATCATCTTCAGCGCTTCCGCGCGCGACGGCGGCTTCTCCTTCATGTTGCGCTCGCGGTAGATTTCATTGCGCGAGTTCAGGAACAACCTGTAGTCGCGCTCGCCGATGAGTTCATCCAGTTCCGCGGCGGAGAGCCGTTCCTTGTTCATGTCACGCAATTCCAGTTCCACGCCTCTCTTTTGCAAGAGACCTCTTGCATTGCGACAGGATGTTCAAGTCGGCTTGTGGAAGAACTTTACCTTAGCCATGTTTTTCAGATCCCCTCTTTGCCTCTTTCCCTTTGATCTTCAGTACCGCGGCACTTTCGGATCAATCTCCTGTGACCAGCGTTCAATCCCTCCCGCCATGGAAAGCGCCTGCTCCACGCCCTGCTGACGCAGCCAGGCGACCACATCGAGGCTGCGCCGCCCGTGGTGGCAGTACACAACCACTTCTTCCGCTGCTTCGAGGGTGCGGATATGCAGCGGCACGCTGGCCTTAGGCATCAACTGCGCGCCTTCGATGCGGCACACTTCCCACTCCCAAGGCTCGCGGCAATCCACAAGGAGCAGCTTCGCGCCCCCGTCGAGTTTGGCTTTCACCTCATTAGGAGTTATTTCCATTCCTCTGTGCTCTCCGCGTTTCAATGGCTTAGTATCCAAAATCCGCGACCGCTGCGTACGCGTGGTTTCTCACCCCCAGCGCATCAACGCGGCATGCGCCCAGTAAATCCACATAGGCGCGACGGTCAGGCGTCTTCCCCACCCAGCGATCCAGCCACTGCGCGAAATCCGGGGCGGTCTTCGACTGCTCATGATACTGCGAGAAGAACGCGTGGTCGCGGCCATAATAGCCCTGCACCGGTGATGGGTGTGCGCCATACGGCTCATGTACCACGGCTGCAACCTGAAAACCCTGAATCAGCGTGCGGTTGGGATCGGAGGCGATCACCTCCGCCGCCACAATTTCCTCCGCAACCACAATTACTTTATGAGCTGCGCGCGCGCCATCCACCGCCACGCCGAGGTTGCCCCAGATGTGCGCGTTACCCAGTTCATCGGCGCGCTGCACGTGCAGAATCGACACATCCGGACGCAGTGCGCGCACCGCCACCATTTTCGTCTCGTCCACCGGCGAAGCAAACTCCCGTAAATTGCGGTTGGCCGCAATCAAGTCGCTGCCCAGGGTGCTATAGGTGGGCAGGAACGGCACGCCCATCGCCCCCGCGTGCAGCGCCAGAGCCACAGTGAAATTCGAGTAGTCGAGTGTTTCAATGGCGCGCGGGATCTGCTGCTCGACGGCGCGCCGGAAACAGTAGCCCACGCCCGCGCTCACGTTACCCACCCACGCGGCCAACACGCGCGCGACGCAGCCCGCGCCAATCATCTGATCAAACAAAATATCACTGATCGGTCCCACCAACTGCAGCTCGCGCTTGCCCTGCCGGATAATTTCGTGCCCGGCAGCGAACGGAATCATCTGTTCCATCTGCGCGCCCAGCAACACCATGGCCCCGTCCGGCACGTGCCGGGCAATCGCATCGCGCATGGAAAGCAGCTTCGTCATTTCTGGCATCACTTGGTCCAAAAGTGATTCGGGTCGAGTTCCTGCATCACCGCCAATTCTGCGGCACTAGGCGCTGGCGTTTCTTCCAGTTTGTCCGCGACGCGCAGCGGCCAGCCGGTATTGGCCAGCACGTCTTCAACGCGCACGCCGGGATGCACGCTCGCCAGATACGCCTCGCCATTTTCGTCAAAGCGCAACACGCCCATCGTGGTGATCACCGCCGACGGTCCCGAATCGGCCCGCAGACCCATGCGCTTGCGCCACGAGTTACCGCTGCCAAAACCGGGCGATGTGACGAAAGTGACTTTCTCCACAAGCCGCGATTTTTCGTGCGTCAGCAACACCACGGTGCGCCGCGCAAGGCAGGCAATATCGCACGCCCCACCAGACCCCGGCAGGCGCACGTGGCCCGCGATACCGCGCCGGCCCCATGTCGTATTCAAGTTGCCGAAGCGATCCACTTCGGCCGCGCCCAGAAAACCCAGGCTCACCCGGCCCTGCTGCATCAAGCTCATCACATCAAGCATCTGCCCGCAGAACGTTGCGCCCAGCAGATTGGGCGGGTCAGCCATGGTGTAGAGCAATTCCCGCGAAGGCGCATCACGGATCACGCCATTTTCGTACAAGCCCACCGCATTCGGCGCGTGCGCGCGCTTGGCTACGGCAAAGCCCAGCAGAGGCAAGCGCATGCCCACAAACGCAAGTTCGCCATCGCGCACCTCGCGCGCCGCCGCAGCCACCATAAGTTCGCCCATGGTGAACGTGCGCTCAACTTGCACTGGAACGGTTTGTGACATTCCTGATGGCGTAACCGTACATCCGAGCAAGGGTGAAGGAGCCGAAGAAACCCCTTGAGCCCATGTCCTTATTAAGCTTTGCCTGTCAGTTCGCTTCGCCTTGTTTTGGCGCAATCCATTTCGGCTCGGTGGCCTGAATCTCGTTCACCAGGGCGACGTCTTCCGGTTGCGGCAAATGACGCTTGGCATATTCCTTGAACGCCTCTTCACTCATCAATTCGCCGGTGACCGAATAGGGCTGCCGGGCAAACTCCCCGATAAAACGGTTGAACTTCATATCCGGCAAATAGAGCTTCGGCTGCCCTTCCGGAATCGACTTGTTGATTTGTTCGATGAGCTTCTGGCATTCCATGTGATAGAGCGTGCGGCTGTGTTCGTTCATCCGGCCCAGATCCACGTCGCCCGCGGTCGGCTCATCGAAACGGCCCTTCAGGCCCCACACATAAAACCAATGCGCTGAAGAGGAGTGATCAACGCCAAACAAATCCAGACTCACAGGGATCCACTTGTTGATGTACTTCTGAATGATGGGCAGCGGAATCACGCCGGCCTTGACGATGCGCTTCAGCCCATCCTGACCGGTGCCCAGGTGGAAGGATTCTTCCTTGAGCATCGGGGTCATGGACTTGGCCAGCGGCTCGAAGCCGGAGAAGCTCAGCATGGTGAGCTGGTATTTGCCGTCGCGGTCCACAAAATCGGTATAGGTGAAGAAGTCGAGCCAGTTATCCACATCCTGATTGAACGCGCCCAGCAGACGTTTCTGATCGAAGGCGCGGCGCTCGAGCATCTTCTGCGCCTCCACGCGCCCGCTGTACCCGAAGTAGTTCATCAGCAGATAGCACATCTGCCAGCCGTGGCGCATTTCCTCGGTGACTACACGGCACAGTGACGCGCGGTCGTGCTCGCTCGGCGAGTTCAGGAACAGCTTGCGCTGTTGTTCGACCGAGGCGAACTCGGTATCTCCCTGGTACACGATCAGGTTCAGCACCGCATCGCGGATACGCTGATCGGGAATATCGATCACACGCTGCCATTTGGCCTGGCCCTTGAACGCACCAAACTCGATTTCGTTCGAGCGCATCGGTCCGAACTTGTGCTCAAACTGGTAGTTCACGATTTCCGGATAGGCCACGCCCACGTCTTTGATCCAAACGCGGAACAGGTCGGTCCAGTCATGAAACGTCGATATGCGGGCTGCTGGCATTTGCCTTATCTCCTGTGTAACGGGCTACGGCTCTGGCGCAAGGTTGAGCGAACAAGAACAAAGGACGCAAGCTGCCCCGCCCCTGCCTTCCTCACCCTTTCACCGCGCGCGCGGTTTACCGTCCCGAAAACTTCGGCTTTCTTTTTTCAACGAAGGCGTCAAATCCTTCGCTTGCATCCTGTGAATAAAAGCACTCCATCTGCTTCTGGGCTTCGAACTCAATCGCGTGGCGCAAACTTTCGATCGTATCGCCGTAGACGGCCTGCTTGATGGAGCGCAAGGCCAGCGGTGGCGCCGCCAACAAGCGCGTCACCAGAGCGCGCGTTTCCTCCGCGAGTTTCTCCTCGGGCACCACGCGGTTCACCATGCCCAGCCGCAACGCTTCTGCGGCGTTTACCGGGTCGCCGGTGGCCAGCAGTTCAATGGCGGCGCTTGCGCCCACCAGGCGCGGCAGCGTCCAGGTGCCGCCATAATCGGGGAACAAGCCGATCTTCGCGAAACTTTGCGCGAAGAACGCTGTTTCGCTGGCGATGCGAAGATCGCAACCCAGAGCGAGGTTCGCACCCGCTCCCGCCGCCGGCCCGTTCACCGCGGCAATCACCGGCTTGGGCATCGAGCGCATCAGGGAAATGATCTCCACGCTGGCCCGCAGCACCGCCTCGAGCCCCTGGGCCTGCTTCTTCGCGCGCCCTTCCCGCATCATCACGATGTCGCCGCCGGCACAAAACGCGCGCCCGGCCCCGGTAAGCACCACGCAGCGCACTTCATCCTGAGCCGCTGCGCGCCGCAAGGATTCCAGCAGTGCTTCGCAGAGCTCTCCGTTCATCGCGTTCAGCCGCTCCGGCCGGTTCAGCGTGAGCGTCAGCGCTGCGCCCTCGCGAGTTTCCAGCACTACATTGTCGGCGGCATTTTGCGGAGTGCTCATGGCGTGTCACTCATTTTCTTCAAAAACTCGCCCAGTTGCCTGAAATAGCGCTTGCGTGTGGCGTGCGGGATGCTCGCGTTCTGCCCGCTGGTGGAAGGCAGCACGAACACATAAGCGTCGTAAAGCGTTTCCTTCTGCAGACCGAGCTTCGCTTCCCGCTGCGAAAATTTCTCGTACACCGACTTGCCGCAAAAGGCGATCACCCTGGGCCGGTTCGCCTCCAGCTTCTGCGAGAGGAGCACGCGGCCTTCGGAGAATTCTTCGCGCTTCAAATCTTCCATGCCGCGCGTGGGCCGCTTAACCAAGTCGGTCAGGCCGATGCCGAATTGGCTCATCATGCGCACGTCATCCTCGGGCAGCAGCGGCTCCGGCACAATTCCGCCCTCGTACAGCAGAGTCCAGAAATGGTTCGTGCGGCTGGCATAATAATGGCCGACTTTTGCCGAGCGCTCTCCCGGGTTGGAGCCGATGATCACCAGCTTCAGTCCCTTGCGCAAATAGTCCGGCAACGTCCGCATGGTTCTGTTCTTCCCCTCAGCCCAGATTCACCCACACGCTTTTCACCTGCGTGTAGTTTTCCAGCGCGTGGCCGCTCAAGTCGCGGCCGAAGCCGCTTTGCTTGTACCCGCCAAAGGCCGCTGCGGGATCGTAATTATTGTACGTGTTGATCCACACGGTTCCGGCTTTGATCTGGCGTGCGACGCGGTGAGCCTTGCCGATATCGCGCGTCCACACCGCAGCCGCCAGGCCGTAGGGATTGGCGTTGGCCTGCGCGACGGCGTCCGCCGGATCGCCAAACTCAATGGCGGCCAGCACCGGGCCGAAGATTTCTTCCCGCGCGATCGTCATTTCGTTCTTCACGTTATCGAATACGGTAGGCTGCACAAAATAGCCTTTCCCGTCGCCCACGCTGGCACGTTCGCCCCCGGCAACAACTTTCGCGCCTTCGGCTTTGCCCTTTTCGATGTAGCCGAGCACTTTTTCCATCTGCGTATCGCTGACCAGCGCGCCCAGGCGGCACTTGGGATCGAACGGATCCATGGGTTGAATCTTTTTGGCGCGGTCAACCAGCTTGGCCACAAAGTCGTCTTTCACGGACTTCTCCACGAACAGGCGAGAACCTGCCGCGCAAACTTCACCTTTGCCATAGAAGATGCCCATCGTCGCGCCGCGGACCGCGGCATCGAGATCGGCGTCCGCAAACACGATGTTCGGCGACTTTCCGCCCAATTCGAGAGACACCGGCTTCACGCCGTCTGCGGAATTGCGAATGATGTCTTGGCCGGTCGCGGTGGAGCCGGTGAAGGCGATCTTGTCCACGCCCGGATGCCGCACCAACGCCTTGCCCAGCTCCCGCGTCGAGCCGGTGAGAATATTCACCACGCCATCCGGCAGGCCCGCTTCCTGGCAGATTTCGCCGAAACGCAGCGCGGTCATCGGCGTCCACGGCGCGGGCTTCAGCACCACGGTATTTGCCGCGGCCAGTGCCGGCGCCAGTTTCCACGAGGCCATCAGCAGCGGGAAATTCCACGGCACAATCGCGGCAATTACGCCGAGCGGCTCGCGCAGGGTGTAGTTAAAGAACGGGCCGCGCACCGGAACCGTTTCGCCGCAAATCTTCGTGGCCCATCCCGCAAAGTAGCGGAACACTTCCGCCACCATGGGAATATCCACCTGGCGCGATTCGAAAATCGGCTTCCCGTTATCCAGGGTTTCGAGCGCAGCTAGTTCATCGGCATGCTTCTCAATCAAATCGCCGATGCGCCACAGCAGCTTACCGCGGTCGGCCGCGGCCATTTCCGGCCACGGCCCGCTTTCGAACGCCTTGCGCGCGGCACAAACCGCTGCGTCGGCATCGCGCTGGTCCGCTTCCGCGATGGTGGTATTGGTTTCGCCGGTCGCCGGATTTACGGTGAGGTAGGTGGCGCCTCCATCAGCATCCACCCACTGCCCGCCGATCAACAACTTGCCGGGCTTGGGAGTAATCTTTGCCGCCGTTGCCATAATCTTCTCCGAGTGGTGAGCGCTCGGTAGCCGAACGTCCAGCCCCGGCCACTCGCCACTAGCCGCGTCTTACTTACCCTTGAAGGACGGTTGCCGTTTTTCGACGTAGGCGGCAATGCCTTCCTTGGCGTCCTCGCTGGTGAACAGGAGCTGCTGCAATTCGCGCTCGAGCGCCAGCGCTTCCTGGAACGGAATTTCCGCGCCGCTTACCACGCTGCGTTTGATGCGGCCCACGGCCCGCGACGCTTTGTTCGGCGGAACAAACTGCCTGGCATACCCCATTACTTCATCCCAGTAATTATCGCGCTCGTAGATGTAGTGGATCAGGCCGAACTCCAGCGCTTCCTCGAAACTGAAGGTGCGCCCGGTGACCATCAGTTCCATGGCGCGCGAACGCCCGATGGCGCGCAGCAACCGCTGCGTTCCGCCCGTCCCGGGAAGGACGCCCAGGTTCACTTCCGGCAGGCCGATCTTCCCGCCTTCTTTCTTCGCGATGCGGATATCCGCAGCCAGGGCGATTTCCAGACCGCCGCCCACGGTGTGCCCGTTGAGCGCGGCGATCACCAGCTTCGGCGTCTGCTCCAGACGCGAAAGCGTTTCATTGGCATGCAGGCAAAAGTAGTATTTGAACTGCGGGTCCACGCTGTTCAGCATGGAAATATTGGCGCCCGCGGAGAAGAATTTTTCGCCCGCGCCGCGCAGCAGGATGACGGAAACGGCCTCGTCAAAGCGCGCCTTCAGAATCGCGGCATCGAGCTGCGACATCATTTCATATGTGTAGGTATTGGCCGGAGGATCGCACATCTCGATGATCGCAATTCCCTGCTCTACCCGGTAATTGACCAACACTTTCTGCTCTACGGCTGGCGTTGCCATGCTTCCTCCTGAATTCAGTTTTTGGATATCAGTGCTGCCCTTTCGCTGTTTCTCGAATCCTGCATCTTGAATTTCTGGTTGGTAAGGGCTTTTTTCGGTGCCTTGAGTTCTGCTCTTGGCGTTTCATGGTGCCCGTTCTGCACACCTTCCATGAAAATCCCGCTGATGGTTTCTGCCAGCGCGTTGGCTCCCGGATCAAGGCGCGGCTTATGCCAGGTGTACACCCAATTCATCATGCCGAACAAGGTGAGCACGGCCACGCGCGGGTTCAGATTGCGAGCCATGCCCTGTTCCCGCAACGACTGGAAAATCGCGCGAGCAGTCTCGTAGTAACGACGCTTAACCGCGGCGACTTCCTTTCGGAAAGGCTCTTCAAGAGCCTCATCTTCATGTGAGAGAACCTTCATTTCCACCGGATGCTCGAGGAAATAATCCAGATGGTTGTGTACCAGCACGCGGAGCCGCTCTTCCGGGCTGGATACCCCCGCCAGGCGCTGCTCCAGCCGCTCGACCACGCTGCTGAAGGTGTGTTTCTGGATGAGATACAGAAGTTGCTGCTTGCTTTCGAAGTAGTAGTAGAGCCCGGAAAGCGAAACGCCCGACTCACGGCTGATGTCGCGGATGGATGCGCCCTCAAATCCGCGGTTGCCAAAGACACGTGCCGCCGCGCGCAGAATGTGCTGCAGCTTGCGCGCCGAATCACGCGAGGCAATGGGTGCCGGCCGGGCCATTTGTCGGAGAACGCCCCTGAGTCGAACGTTCGTTCGACAGTATAGCCATGCCGCCCATCCACGGTCAAGGCCGTTTCCGGAAATCCTTGCCACCCGTTTGCTCCTCCTCATCTGGCCGCCCTTCCCACCCCGTCGTCATCGTGAGCGAATGATGCGACCCAGGGACGTTTCCCGCTGGTGAGGAATCCGGACGGAAACAAGCCAGCAACGCCGGGCCGGTCCCATTGTCCCTGTGCTACAGTAATTGGCTTACCCACGAACCGGCTATGACACGTGAAATTGCCAAGGCGTACGAACCCAAGGAAATCGAAGAACGCTGGGCCAAGGCCTGGCTGGAAGCAAATCTCTTCCGAGCTCACGCGGAAGCTCCCCCGCCCGTGTTTTCCATTGTAATTCCGCCCCCCAATGTGACGGGGTCGCTGCACATCGGCCACATGCTGGACCACACGTTGATTGACACTCTCACACGCTGGCATCGCATGCGCGGCCACAACACGCTTTACCTGCCGGGCACCGACCATGCCGGCATTTCCACCCAGCGCGTTGTGGTGAAGCAACTTGCCGAGCAGAAAATCAATTACCGCGACCTGGGCCGCGAGGCTTTCGAAAAGAAAGTGTGGCAGTGGAAGGAAGAATCCGGCAATACCATCGTCCGCCAGATGGAGAAGCTCGGCGAGAGCTGCGATTGGTCGCGCTTCCGCTTCACGCTTGACCCAGCGCTTTCCCGCGCGGTCATCGAAGTTTTCGTGCGCCTGTACGAAGAAAAGCTGATCTACCGCGATCACTACATTGTGAACTGGTGCCCGCACTGCCGCACGGCCATCAGCGACCTGGAAACGGTTCACGAAGAACGGCAGGGACATTTATGGCATGTCCGCTACCCGGTGGTGGGCGGCCATGAATCTATCGTGATTGCCACTACGCGTCCGGAAACCATGCTCGGCGATACGGCTGTGGCCGTTCATCCGGACGACGAGCGATACACGCATCTGGTGGGCAAGATGCTGCTGTTGCCTTTGCTGAACCGCGAAATCCCCGTCGTCGCGGATACCTACGTAGAACGCGAGTTCGGCTCCGGCGCGCTGAAGATTACGCCCGCGCACGACCCGAATGACTTCGAGCTGGGCCGCCGCCACAACCTGCCGGAAATCGACGCCATGACCGAAGACGGACACATGAGCGCAGCGGCCGGGCCTTATGCTGGCCTGGAACGATTTGCGGCGCGCAAGAAAGTGGTGGCTGACCTGGAAGCACAGGGCTTTCTGGTGAAAGTGGAGAACCACACGCATGCCATCGGCGCCTGCGATCGCTGCAAGACGGTGATCGAGCCACGCGCCTCGAATCAGTGGTTCATGCGCATGAAGCCGCTGGCGGAGCCCGCCATTGCCGCAGTCGAGCGAGGGGACATCCGCATCACCCCGGAAAACTGGCGCGAGGTGTATTTCAACTGGATGCGCAATATCCGCGACTGGTGCATTTCACGCCAGCTCTGGTGGGGCCATCGGATTCCCGCGTGGCATTGCGCCGCGTGCAAGGAAATCACCGTTGCGCGCAGCGCGCCTTCCCAGTGCAGTCATTGTGGCGGAACATCTCTGGCGCAGGATTCCGATGTGCTCGATACGTGGTTCAGTTCCGCGCTCTGGCCGTTTTCTACGCTCGGCTGGCCGGAAAGCACCCCCGACCTGCGGGCGTATTACCCCACCAGCCTGCTCATCACCGGTTACGACATTCTTTTTTTCTGGGTGGCCCGCATGATCATGATGGGCATCCGTTTCACCGGGCAGGCGCCCTTTCGCGACGTGTACCTGCACTCGCTGGTACGCAACGCCGAAGGGCAGAAGATGTCCAAGTCCAAAGGCACCGGCATTGACCCGATTTTGATGAACGAGAAATACGGCACCGACGCAATGCGCTTCACCCTGGCCATCATGTCGGCGCCCGGCTCGGACCTGGTGCTGAGCGAGGATAAGGCGCAAAGTTATCGCGCTTTCGCCAACAAAATCTGGAACGCCGCCCGTTTCCTTTTTTTCAATCTGGAAAAAGCGGAAGCCGCCGGCATTACGCTGGACGAGCTGGCGGCCCCTGAGATTCGCGCGGCAGCGCCCTACAAGAATCCCGATGGTTCGATGTCCATCGAAGACCGTTGGATTTTTTCGCGCTTGAGCGCCGTGGCCGATGAAGTGAATGCCGCTCTTGGCGAATATCGCTTCCACGAAGCCTCGCACGTGATTTATCACTTCTTCTGGGGCGAGTTCTGCGACTGGTACATCGAATGGGTCAAGCCCCGGCTGGCGGCGGAAGATCGTGCAGCGGCGGTCTCTGCCTGGCGCAACCTGTTCGCGGTATTTGAATCCGCATTGCGCCTGCTGCACCCGGTTATGCCGTTCATCACCGAGGAGTTGTGGATGAAACTTCCGCAACACTCCGGCGCACGCTCCATCGCATTCGAGAGGTACGTCGAAGGCGATGCGCGGCTGCGCGACGCGGATGCCGAACAGAACGTCGCCCTGCTTCAGGAAGTGATCACCTCTGCGCGTAACATCCGCGCCGAAGCCAAAATTGACCCGAAGAAAAAAGTGGCTGCGGATTTTTCGACAGCTGATGCCGGTGTTCGCTCTCTGGTCGAAGCCAATCTGGGGGTGCTGCTCCGTCTGGCTTCCCTTTCCGACATTCACTTTCATCCCGGCGCGCTTGCCTCTTCCGGCGGCCCAGTGCGCTCCACCGCCAGATTCGATTTGCGGATTCCCTTCAGCGAAGCCGTTGACGTGCGCGCTGAAGCCGCGAAGCTGCGCAAGGAAATCGAGCGCCTGGCCGGAGACATCGAAAACAAGCGCGGGAAGCTGGCCGATTCCGCGTTCCGCGGGAAGGCTCCGGAGCATGTAGTGAAGAACATGGAATCCGCACTGGCGGAGCGGCAAGCCGAGCGGCAAAAACTGGTCGAGCGCCTGAAGGAAATGGAGAATCGTATGGGCGGCGCCGCGTAATGACCTTGAGTTGTCGCCCCAAGTCCCGCAACCTCGGGACTGGAATGACGTTGCGACCATTGTTTCCGCAGCCTGCTCGTGGTTTGGGTCCTCACATATGGACTGGAAAACGCCAGACATCAGTTCCCTGATTGCCGCGGCCCTCGAAGAAGATCTGGGTGGGCAACGCGACTCCGGCGGCGACCTGACCGGCATCGCTTGCGTGCCCGCCGATGCGGAAGCCCGGGCCACGATCTTTGCAAAACAAACCGCCGTCGTGGCCGGCCTGCCCCTGGTCTCCCAAGTGTTCCAGTCCCTGCGTTCCTCGATGCAGTGTGAAATCCTGGCAATGGAAGGCGAGGAAGTTTCATCCGGGAGGGCCGTCTTCCGCGTGGCCGGCAGCGCGCGTGCGATCCTTTCCGGCGAACGAACGGCCTTGAATTTTCTTTGTCACCTGAGCGGGGTCGCCACGCTCACCCGCAAGTTCGTCAAGCAAACCGAAGGAACCCGCGCGCGCATCCGCGACACGCGCAAGACCACGCCGCTGCACCGTGCGCTGGAAAAATATGCGGTAGCGGCCGGCGGGGGAGCCAATCATCGCTTTGGGCTCTATGACGCGATTCTCATCAAGGAAAACCACGCCGCGATGGCCGGCGGGATTGGCGAAGCGGTCCGGCGCGCACTTGCACTTGTGGCCTCGCGCGAACTGGCCTTCCGGGAAATGACCGCCTACGAATCGTTTCAGGCTGATGCCGCCAAGCAAACTCTTACTGTGCAGGCGGAAGTGCGCAACGAATCTGAATTACGCGCAGCACTCGCTGCCGGCGCGCCGGCCGTGCTGCTGGATAATCAGCCGCCGCAAGAGGCGGCGCGGTTGGTGCAAATCGCCCGCGGCATCAAGCCTGAGTGCGTCATCGAGATTTCCGGGGGCGTGAATCTGGGTAACGTCCGCGCGTACGCGGAGTCCGGCGCGGATTTCATTGCCATCGGGGCGCTTACGCATTCCGCCCCGGCCGCGGACTTCAGCCTGTTGATGGATACCTAGCCCTTCGCATATCCTTGGCCCAGCCTTATGTTGCGCACCATACCCGGTACGACCGACAAGCGGATCGATTCCCTGCTGGCGCTGCTCGCGGAGAACAGCCTGATCCCCATCAGCGGAGAAAAGATCGCGCGCGAAATCGGCGTCACGCGCGGAACGGTGTGGCGCTGGATCGAGCGGCTGCGTTCACTCGGCGTCAAAGTGAAGGGGCACGCCGGAACCGGCTACCAATTGGAGACCTTGCCGGACATTCTCGCCCCGCAAATGCTGCGCCGCAGGCTTGCGGGAACATTGTTCGGCAAGCGCATCCATCACTTTTTCAAGGTTGACTCGACCAACGAAGTCGCCATGCGCCTGGGCCACCAGGATGAACCGCACGGCGCCGTGATTGTCGCCGAGGAGCAGACCGGGGGAAAGGGACGCGCGGGCCGCATCTGGCATTCGGAAAAATCCAGCGGCATCTATGTAACCGTCGTCTTGCGGCCCGCGATTCCGCCCGCGCAGGCTTCCCTGATGACCTTGCTTGCCGGGCTGGCTGCGCGCCAAGCCGTGCTCGAACAGTGCGGGCTGGCTGCGGACATTCGCTGGCCCAACGATTTGCTGGCCGGCGGCAAGAAGCTCTGCGGCATCCTCACCGAAATGCATGCGGAACCAGACCGCGTACGCTTCGTCATCATCGGGATTGGCATCAATGTGAATCATGCGAAGTTCCCCGACGAGCTGGCGGGCCTTGCCACGTCACTGCGCGCGGAAACGGGTCGCGTTCTTTCGCGGCTGGAACTGCTGGACAAATTGCTGCGCCAGCTCGAGCGCTATTACAATTTGTTCCTGGCGCAAGGCGCCACGCCGCTGCTGGAGCAGTTCGAACAGGCGAGCAGTTACGCGCGGGGCAAGCGGGTGCGCGTCTCTGCTCCGGGTGAAACGTACACCGGGGTCACCGCAGGGCTGGAGCCGAACGGCATGCTCCGCGTGACGCGCGACGGTTCGAGCAAAACCGAAGTGGTCATTTCCGGCGACGTTGCTGAAGCGTAATCGCGATATTCAAGGCAAGGCAACCATGCTGCTCACCATTGACGTCGGCAATTCAAATACCGTGCTTGGCGTGTTCGCGCAAGCAAAGCTGCTTGCCCATTGGCGGCTGACCACGGCGCGCAACCAGACCGTGGATGAATACGGTACGCTCACGCGCAACTTTTTCGCGCTCGAGGGTCTGGATCCCAAAGGTGTTCACGGCGTGATCATCAGCTCCGTCGTGCCGCCGCTCAACGCCACGCTGGCGGAGATGAGCGATCGCTACTGGGGACGCAAGGCCTTGTTCGTCGAGCCCGGAGTGAAAACGGGCATGCCGATTCTCTACGATAATCCGCAAGAGGTGGGCGCAGACCGCATCGTGAACAGCGTGGCTGCGTTCGAAAAGTATGGCGGGCCGTGTGTTGCGGTGGACTTTGGGACGGCGATCAACTTCGACGTGATTTCCGAGAAGGGTGAATATCTGGGTGGGGTGCTCTGCCCCGGAATCGGCATTTCGGCCGACGCGCTTTTTTCTCGCGCCGCGCGCTTGTTCCGCGTGGAAATCAAAGATCCGGGGAAAATCATCGGCAGCAACACCGTCGCGTCGCTGCAATCCGGCCTCTACTACGGCTATATCGACATGGTGGATGGAATCATCGACCGCATCAAGCGCGCGATGCCCAGGGCAAAAATGAAAGTGATCGCCACCGGCGGGCAGGCTCCGTTGATCGCCAAAGGTTCACGCCATATAGAGCAAACCGACGAGTTCTTGACCTTGGAAGGACTGCGTATCATCTGGGAGCGAAACGAGAAGTCGTCCAAGAAGTGAAACGATCGTTGATGGTTGACGGCGTTGTAGCGCTGCACGCGCTTCCGCAAAACGCGATGCGCTGAGTTCGGCGCTATTTCTTCTTCCCGCGCAATAGTTCCTCGCGGCGAATCTGCCACAAATACCATGTCGCCACCGAGCGGTACGGCCGCCACGGCTCGGCCAGCGCTTCCATTCTGGCCGCGCTGGGCATTTTCTTCATCTTGTAGGCGATCCTGAACCCGTACTGCACGCCCAGGTCGCCCACGGGCAGCACGTCCATTCGCCCCAGGCAGAACATCAGGAACATTTCTGCGGTCCAGCGCCCAATACCTTTTACCTGCGTCACATTTTCAATCACCGCTTGATCGTCCATATGGTGGAACGCATCCAGGCGCAGCGATCCATCGGCGGCGCGGGCTGCGAGGTCGCGCATGTACGCGCTCTTCTGCCGGGAAAGTCCCACCGCGCGAAGCGTCCGGGGGTGCGTCCGCAGAAGTTCTTCCGGACGCGGCAGGCGCCCGCCGTTTTCTCCGTACAGCGCGCGGAAGCGTTTGGCAATCGAACCTGCCGCTGCATAGGAAATTTGCTGGTAAATGATGGCGTCTACCAGCGAAGCGAATGGCTCCGTTTCATACTCCCGGCGCATTTTGCACGGGCCGTGTCTTTCAATCAGGGCACGCATCACCGGATCGCTCTTCTTCAAATGGCGGACTGCTGCGGAAAATGACATGGGCAAGAGCATAGAGCTTCCCGCCGTAAGCGGCAACTCGCCGCCGGCGCCGGCGCGGCTTGATGCTAAAATGAATCGGTGTCAGCCGAAATCAACTACTTCGATTATTTCTCCGACATCGAAGAATACTTCTGGCGCAAGCGCGGCGCGCACCTCCTGGTGTCGCCGCTGGATTGGGCGATCCTGGAAGCGTGGCAGAGAGCCGGCATCCCGCTGCCAGCCGTCCTGCAGGGGATTGACAGTGCATTTGAAAGCTATGCCCGCAGCAAGCGCGCGGCCGGAGGCCGGCCACTGAAAAGCCTGGCGTATTGCGTGGATGCGGTGCTGCAAGCGGCGGAGCGATGGAAAGAATCGCATGCAGGCGCCAACGTTGCGGCGCCGGAGCGGGCCAAGCCGGCTGCGGAGCCATTCTCCCGCGAGCAATTGCGCCGCTTCCTGATTAGCGCCGCAACAAAACTTCGCGCCGCTGCCGACACCTGCCGGGGGCGCGTGCCCGCATTGGCCGAACGTGCAGGCGAATCTGCGGATCGGGTCAGCGAATTGCTTCCCCTGGTCGAGACAGCGGGCACTCTGGACACGGAAGATCTTGAGCGCCGCCTGACCGTCCTGGAAGATAAGCTTGCAACGACCGTGCGTGAACATGCGGAAGATTCTGCCGTGCTCGAAGCGCGACGCGAACTTGACCGTTCGCTTGCGCCTTATCGCAGGAAAATGAAGCCGGAACAAATTTCGCTCCTGGAGCAGCAGTTTTTGCGCAAGCGTCTGTTTGAAACCTACGCCCTGCCGCGCCTGAGTCTGTTTTACATGGCCTAGCAACGTACCAAAGGAAACCCGTGATGGACGTGAAGATTGAAAAACTTGTGTATGGCGGCGAAGGCCTGGGCCACAGCGAAGGCAACACGGTGTTTGTGCCGTATGTGATCCCCGGCGAAGAAGTCGCGGTGCGCCCCTTCGAGCGAAAGAAGAAGTTTGTCCGCGCCGCGCTGACCCAGGTTACCCACCCGGCGCCAGAGCGGATTGCCGCCGCCTGCCCGCACTTCACCGCCTGCGGTGGCTGCCATTACCAGCACATCCCCTACGCCGCCCAACTGCAATACAAGCCGCAGATCCTGCGGGAAACACTTTCGCGGTTGGGCCGCATTACCTGGGAAGGGGAAATCCACACGCACGCCTCGCCGCCGTTCGGCTACCGTAACCGCGCGCAGTGGAAAGTACGCTGGACGCCGGAGGGTTCACAACCGCGTGGGCTGATTGGCTACAACCGTAGCGGCTCAGCCGCCGTGCTTGCGGTTGAGGAATGTCCCATTCTCGCGCCCGCGTTGCAGACTGCCTTCACCGCCCTGCGCGATGCCATCTCCGCCAACTTGCTTCCCACAACTTTGCGGGAAATAGAAGTTTTTGCGGGTGCTCCCGGCGATGCCCTGCTGCTCAATGCCTCACTTGCCGGGATCGAGGGCAAGCCCCGCAAACTGTTTGATCAGTTCCGCGAGCTTGTCCCGCAGTCTGTATCCATTCTTTTGCATGATGGCCCGAAGGACGCGTTCGAGCTGGACGGGCCGGGCTTCGTGCATCATCAGGCTGCGGGACACGCCTACCGCGTCGGACATCTTTCGTTTTTCCAGGTGAACCGTTTCCTCCTGGAGGAAATGGTTGCCGCAGTCGTCGGCGATCATCGCGGGGAAACGGCGGTGGACCTTTTCGCCGGTGTGGGCCTGTTCTCCCTGCCGCTGGCGCAACGGTTCACGCGTACCGTTGCCGTGGAAGGGAACGAGGCTGCGGTGCGGGACCTCGCGCAGAATGCTGCCGCCGCCGGAGTCAAAGTGCAGGCGGTCGCGCAAGAAGCGGGGAAATTTCTCTCCCATTGCAAAGACGCGCCTGAACTCATTGTGCTCGATCCGCCGCGCGCGGGTCTGGGCGGTGATGCCAGCAAGCATGTGCGGCGCTTGGGCGCGCAGCATATCTCCTACCTCTCCTGCGATCCTTCCACGCTCGCCCGCGACCTGGCCATCCTGCTGGACCGCAATGGCGAAGGCGCGGCTTACGAAATTCGCAGTATTCGCCTATTCGACGTTTTTCCGCAGACCTTTCACATCGAGACTCTCGTTCAGTTGTCCAAGGTTTGAGCCGGAGAAATTATTTCCACGAAAGCTACCGGTTCAGTACAATCACGGCGGCCTGGATCCGATGCGTTTCCCTCTCCTTTGGGTCGCGAGCGCGCTTGCCGCCGGTGTGTTTCTGCACGGCGCCGTTACACTTTCTTTCGCAGTTGTCTTTTCTGCGGCGGCGCTGTTTTTCCTGATGGCTCTCGCGTTCTGCCGCAATAACCTGCTTCGCTTTGGCTGGTGGTGCAGCCTTGCGGCCTGGGTTTTGCTCGGTTTGGCCTGCTCCGCGCTACAAGTGGCTGCCCTTCCGCGCACCCACGTGACGCGGCTGTTCGATCAAGGCCGCGTGACGGCGAAAGATACTTTGCGCTGGAGCGGGCGCCTGCGCAGCGATCCCCTGCAAATGCCCGGCAGTCTCCGCTACGAAATCCAATTAGAGCAGGTGGAGTTGGGCGGGCAGCCTCTTGCGGTCAACGGCGGCCTGCGCATCACGTACTTTCGCGACCCGTCTCAGGCAGAAGAGGAGCCCGCCGTGCGCGCCGGCGATCCCGTGGAAGTTCTGGTGCGCGCGCGTCCACCGCGAAACTTCCTGACTCCGGGAGCCTTCAACGCCCGCGCGCAACTTGCACGACAAGGGATCCACCTCTCCGGTACGCTGCGCAGCCTGGAATTGCTTCGCCCACTGCCCCCGAGACCTCTTTCACTGGCACACCGCGCAGCCAGGATACGCGGCGATCTCCTGGCAAAGATCGAAACGCTTTTTCAAGATCGCCCGAATCATGCCGCCGTGTTACGCGCCATCCTGCTGGGCGACTACAACTTCATTGACCATGAGCTGGCCGAAACATTTCAGAAAACATCAGCCTATCACGTGCTGGTGATTTCCGGACTGCACGTGGCGGCGCTGGCCACTTTCGTATTTTGGCTCGGGCGTCGGATGCGTTTCGGCCTGGCGGCCACTTCCCTGTTCACTTTGACTACGCTCGCGGCTTTTGCAGCCATTGTGGAAAATCGCCCCCCGATTCTGCGCGCGGTGTTGATGATGGTGTTTATCCTGGCGTCCGGGCTGCTATTTCGCAAAGCCCATTTGTTGAATACGGTGGGCGCCGCGGGTCTTGCGATTCTGGTTCTGCAGCCCGATGCCCTGCTGGATTCCAGTTTCCAACTCTCTTTCTTAGCCGGTTTGATGATTGGCGCGCTGGGACTGCCGCTCGTGGATCGCACCAGCGCCTCCTGCCGCGGCGCACTGCGGCATTTGGGTGATGTGACGCGGGACGCGGGCCACGCGCCACGCGTCGCACAGTTCCGGCTCGACCTGCGAGCCTTTCACGCCTGGACTGCGGCACAAATGCCCCGCCCGCTTGCCAGATTTGCCGAACGGCTGGTTACTGCGCCGATCCTAACCGCCTTGTGGACGTGGGACGTGATGGTGATCTCCACGGTGATCCAGATTGGGATGTTGCCCGTGCTGGCGCACTATTTCCACCGCATCAGTCTTGCAGGTCCGATCGCGAACGTTCCTGCCGCGCTGCTTTCCGCGGCATTGATCCCTCTGGGGCTGGCTGCCCTGGTGGCCGGTTCGGTGTGGAACGCCGCAGGCGCGCTTTTGGCATTGGCGACCTCGTGCGCAACCGAGCTGCTTTTGCGCTCGGTGGCGTGGTTCGCACAATGGGACCATTTGTCATACCGCATTCCGGGGCCGCCAGTTTGGCTTCTCTGGGCGTGCTTCGCGGCTTTGGCGGTTCTGGCAAGTTTGGTTCATTCCAGCATACAGCGGAACCGCAGAGCCGCGTTGTGGACGGCCGCCGTTTGCGCCGCGATTCCTGCGTTCGCCGTGGCCACGTATCCGTTTCCCCCGAATCTTCAAAACGGCCGGATGGAAGCAACCGTCCTGGACGTAGGGCAAGGCGATTCCATTTTTCTATCCTTTCCCCAGGGACAAACTATGCTGGTGGACGGCGGTGGCCAGTTTGGAACCGCGCGGGCTCGCGGATTTCGCAGCAATCCTGATCTGGGAGAGCAAGTGGTCTCTCCCTATCTATGGTCGCGCGGAGTCAAGCGAATCGACGTCGTAGCGCTTTCGCACGCTCATCAGGACCATCTGGAAGGATTGATTTCGGTCCTGGAAAACTTCCCCGTGCGTGAATTGTGGCTGGGCCGTGAGATCCGCTCTGAGCCCTTTGCCCGGCTCCTGCAGAAGGCCGCCGAGCACGGTGTGCGCGTGCTCTACCGGCGCCGCGGAGATGTGTTTCAGATGGGCCCGGCGACCGGTCTGGTCCTTTGGCCGGAGGAATTGCCGGCCACGGAAAACGCCGGCAATAACGATTCCCTGGTTCTCCGCCTGACCTTTGGGGAGCGCACGTTTCTGCTTCCGGGCGACATCGAAACCGACGTAGAGCGGGAACTGTTTGAGCGCGACGACCCGCTCTCCGCCGATTTCCTGAAAGTGCCGCACCATGGCAGCCGCACTTCCACTACGGCGAACTTCGCCCTAGCGGTGCTTCCGCGCGTGACGGTGATGTCGTTCTCTGAGGCCAACCCGTTTGGCCACCCGCACCCGAAGGTGATCGAGACACTCGGCGCTATTGGCGCAGAGGCGTACCGCACCGACCGGGATGGCGCCGTCACCATTTCCACCGATGGTAAATCGCTGAAAGTTTCTGCGTATTCCCACGGCAAGAAGCCTTAGCTCGCAATTTTCGCAAACATTGAAACTGCGACTCGCCCGGTAACACAATTGTGCGCCAGTGGCCGCAGGCCGCGGTTGTGAGGAATAGCGGTCAACACGTGAAGGACTTATTGTCTCGGCAGGGCTTTTGCGAAATCAACTTCAAAGTAGAAAAGTTCCTGGTTTGTCTGAATCACTTTCAAGCGTGGCACCAGCAAGCGCGAATAGGGCGCCCAGTCCAGATGGCGCCCCATATCGAAGAACAGGAATCCGCGGATGGTGGATTGCGGCGGCAAAACGTCTCCGGACAGAAGAAATGCGTTCCACGATTCTTCCAGTTTTTTCCATTCCTTGCTGCGGTCAGCGGGCGAGCGCGGTAAGGGGATGGGCACGCGGGGCTTTTTCACCTCCGGCCCGCCTTTTTCTTCGTGCAGGGTCCTCTCGATGACGGTGTCAAAATCAAGCGGAGCCACCCGCTGCCGCGCGCCTTCCGGCGGCGAAATCACCAGGCGAATTTCTTCCAGCGCCACGTGAATGGCTTGATTGGTATCGTTCTTGAAGAACACTTCCACCGGCAGGATACCCGCCGCGTACGGGTGCTTCTTGCCGAATTTTTCTTTCACGCGCGCCGCGTCCGCGTAAGGATCTACAGCGATGGTCAATCCAGCGTGCGTTTCCCGCGCCGGCAATTGGGTTGGATCCGTGCTTTGCGGCCACGCCGGCGACGCCAGCAAACCTGCCAGCAGGCACCCCGCGAAAGTCGCCCTGGTCCTGCTGTGCCACACCTGCATGAGATCTCCCATCCGTTCGCACTTCCTCTGATCCGCCCGGAAGGCTGCGATCCTGGATGCCGATGAGACGCGCACGGAGCATTGCCTGGTTGCCTCTATATGCGCGCGCGCTCCTGCCGCTATAATACCGCGCGAATGTACTTCCTCTACAGCTTGTTGAGCGCGCTCGCAGCGCTGCTGCTTTCGCCCTGGTTTCTCTGGAAGGGCCTGCGGCAGGGGAAATACCTGCACAGTTTGAAGCAACGCCTTGGATTTCTGCCCGAAGAAATCCGCGGCAAGCACGCGAACCCCACCATCTGGATCCATGCGGTTTCCGTGGGTGAGGTTCTGGCCGGGTTGCCTCTTGCCCGGCAACTGAAAACTACTTTCCCGGGGCACCGGTTGATAGTCTCCACCACCACGGCCACCGGGCAGCGCCTGGCGCGCCAGCGGCTCAGCTTCGCTGATGGAATTTTCTACTTCCCGCTGGATTGGAAGGGGCCGGTTCGACGTGCGCTGCGCGCCGTGCAGCCTTCCCTGCTGCTCATTCTCGAAACGGAAATCTGGCCCAATGTGCTGCGCGAATGCCATCGCGCGGGCGTGCCGGTGGTGTTTGTGAACGGGAGAATCTCGGAGCGATCTTTCACACGGTATGAAAAACTGCTGGAGGCTTCCGGCTCGCTTTCCGCGTTTCTGGCAGACGTGCTGGGCAAGGCTTCTCTCTTCTTGATGCAGAGCCCGGCCGATGCGGGTCGCCTGTTGCAGCTTGGCGCCCGGCCGGAGACCGTACAGGTCACCGGTAATCTGAAATACGATCTGGCACATCCGGAGGAGACGGTTTTTGGCCAGTGGTTGCGCCAGCAGATTGCGCGACAGGAGCGCTGGCCTGTGCTGGTGGCGGGCAGCGTGGTGGCAGGCGAAGAAGAATACGTGCTGGAAGCCTACGACTACATTCAGCGTAAGTGGAACCGCACCTTGCTGATCCTGGCGCCGCGCAAGCCGGAGCGTTTTGATTTCGCCGCGCAGATTGCCGAGCAGGATGGCTGGCGCGTGGCTCGGCGCAGCCAGCTGAGCCCGGATTCGGCGCTGCCGGAGGATGCGGACATCTTGATCCTGGATAGCGTGGGCGAGCTTGCCGCGCTGTATCAGTTGGCCGACGCCAGTTTCGTGGGTGGTTCCCTGATTCCAGCCGGCGGCCATAATATTCTGGAACCGGCACTTTATGGCCAGCCGCCGTGTTTCGGGCCATCCATGGAAAATTTTCGGGATATGGCCAGTCTTTTTCTGCAACGCGGCGCTGGCATTCAAGTGGAAAGCGGCCCTGCGCTGGGCCATGCCTGGATTCGTTTGATTGAAGATGTCGCGCTGCGTGGGCGGATAGGCGCCGTGGCGAAATCGCTGGTTGCGGAAAATTCCGGCGCAACAAACCGCTCGCTCGCCTGCATCACCCGGTTCCTGCAAGCTGGGGGAGGACCCGAATGAAGATACCCCCGCTGGCGAGTCACGCGCTGTTGCCGCTTTCCTGGCTGTATCGGTGCGCCGTGTCAGCGCGAAACCTGGCGTACACGGTTGGGCTGGCGCGGCCATTTCTGTTGGATGCTGCGGTCATCAGCGTCGGCAATATCACCGTGGGCGGAACCGGCAAGACGCCCATGGTCATGTATCTCGCTCAGAATTTGCTGGCTCGTGGCAAGAATGTCGGCATTTTGAGCCGCGGCTACCGTGGCCGCGCGGCTGCTGAACCGGGTGCAAGGAACGAGGACCAGGGTCGCTCCGCCTGGAGCGATGAAACCTGGATGCTGCGCCGCGCGCTCGGCCCCCGCGTGCGGATCGGGGTGGGTGCAGAGCGCTTGACGCACGCGCTGGCTCTTCGCAAGGAAGGCATTGACTGGTTCTTGCTCGACGACGGCTTTCAGCACCGGCAACTGGCCCGCGACGTGGACATTGTCCTGGTGGACTCGCTGAATCCGTTTGGCAATGGTCGCCTGCTCCCCTCCGGCCCACTGCGCGAACCTCTTTCTTCGCTTTCCCGCGCGGACATCATTGTGATCACCCGGAGCGGAGACCATGCCGCCGCGGAAACTCAAATCCGCAAATTTACCAGCGCCCCGATTTTTCACGCCGGCACCGATTTGAAGGAAGTTGTGCCCAGCGTGGAAAGCCTCGAACGCGGCGATTCTGCCGCGTGGCTGGGCAAGAACGTGTTTGCCTTCTGCGCCATCGGAAACGGCGACGCGTTCTTTCACGATATCCAGCGCTGGGGAATGACCCTGAAGGGGCAACTGGCTTTTCGCGACCACCATCGCTACACCGTCCGAGACGTCCAAGAAATTGAACGGCGCGCAAGCGAAGCGGGCGCCGAACTCTTGCTCTGCACCGACAAAGACACATTTAACTTGCAGCGTACGAAATTTTCGCACCTCCCTCTTTACGTTTGCCGGATCACCATGAAGATTGAGAGGGAGCGTGAATTCTGGGTTACGCTCTCCGCAGTCCTGGAAAAGAAGCAGGCGGGACAGGCCAAGTGAACATCCTGGTGCGGGCGACAAACTGGGTCGGCGACGCGGTGATGTGTATTCCTGCGCTGCAGGCGCTTCGGGCGCGCTTCCCCCAGGCGCGCGTCACCATCCTGGCTCGCCCCTGGGTAGCTGGCATCTATCGCGAGCAGGGGCTTGCGGACCAGATACTGAATTTCGAGCATGCCGGCAGGCACAAGGGGATTGCCGGCGTCGAGCGGCTTGCCGCTGAGCTGCGCGCAGCGCATTTCGATGCCGCATTGCTGCTGCAAAATGCCTTTGAGGCGGCGTGGATTGCCCGGCGCGCCGGAATCCCGGAGCGCATCGGGTACGCGCGCGACGGACGCGGCTGGCTGCTCACCAAGGCCATTCCCGTCCCAATTCGCGGAGAAATTCCCGCGCACGAAGTCTTTTATTATCTGGAATTGCTGCGCCGGGCCGGTTGGCTGGGAGCGTCGCCCCCACCGCTTTCCGCGGCGGACCTTCCCTCAATTCGGTTGCGCGTTTCCGAAAGCGCCCGTGCAAGCGCTGAAGCGCTTTTGACGCAGGCAGGCGCGCCGAGTAGTACCTTACGTATTGCCTTTGCGCCGGGCGCGGCCTATGGTTCGGCCAAGTGCTGGCTCATTGAGCGTTACGCCCAATTGGCCGACCGGCTCATCGCGGAGTTCGGCGCGAATGTTATACTTTTTGGCTCGGTGGGGGAACGCGACGTCGCAGAGCGCATCGCGGCGCGGATGCAGCGTCCACCGGTCATGATGGCCGGCAAAACGCCCATCGGAGACTTGCCGGGCCTGTTTTCGGCCTGCGGACTTTTCATTGGCAACGACTCCGGGGCCATGCATGTGGCGGCCGCAGTGGGATTGCCGCTGGTAGCGATTTTCGGTCCCACCGATCCGCACGGAACGCGGCCGGCAACGGACCGGCTGGCCCTGGTGCAGGAAAAAGTTTCCTGCAGCCCGTGTTTTCTGCGGCACTGCCCGGTGGACCATCGCTGCATGCAGCGCGTCACGGTGAACCAAGTTTATGAAGCCGCGAAAAGCTGGATTGCGCAAATCAACGGCACCCGCCGGACTTAGCCGTTCAGGCAGGAATGCACGCCGTGCCATTTTTCTGGATCGCGACGGCACCATTTGCGATGAAGTGGGCTACCTGAATCACCTGCGCCGCTTTGCCTTATTTCGCAACGCTCCATCCGCCATCCGCCTGCTGAACGAAAAAGAGATTCCGGTCATCGTGGTCACCAACCAGTCCGGAGTCTCCCGCGGATTTTTTCCGGAAACACTGGTAAAGGAAGTCCATGAGAAGCTGCACCGGAGCCTGCGCCACCGCGGAGCACACGTGGATGGCGTTTACTATTGCCCGCATCAGAAAAAGGATGGCTGCAAGTGCCGTAAGCCATCGCCGGGTATGATGCGGCAGGCGGCTCGCGAGCATCATCTGAAATTGAAGGGTTCGTGGCTGGTCAGCGACCGTTACGCGGATATCCAGATGGCGCATGCCGTCGGTGGGTACGGGGCGCTGGTCATGACCGGCTACGGACGCGGCGAATACGTCTGGAACCGGCAAAAGTGGCCGCGGCAACCGGACCTAGTGGCCGAGGATTTGGCCGAAGCCGTGGCCATAATCCTGAGGAGATGGAAGTGAAGCGCGTGGCAGAAACGGTTGATCTTTCGCGGCTGATGGAGATTGTCGAGTCGTTTTCTCGGCGAACCGTGGCGATGGTGGGAGACCTGGTAGCTGACGAATTCGTCACCGGAGACATCTCCCGCGTTTCGCGCGAGGCTCCGGTGCTGATTCTGCGGCACCGCCAAACGGAGTTTCTGCCCGGTGGCGGCGCAAACGCCGCAAACAACCTCGCGGACCTGGGCGCGCGCGTGCTGCCAGTGGGCGTGGTGGGCGACGACGCCGCCGGCCGCGCCATGATCGAATACTTCCGCCGCAAGCAGGTGGACACCCGCCGTATCCTGACGGTAAAGGGTTGGACAACGACCACAAAAATCCGCTTCCTCGCCGGCTGGGCGCACACCGTCGGACAGCAGGTACTGCGCGTTGATCGCGAGCCCACCGGCCCGCTGCCTGCCCGTGCCGTGGCCGACTTGGCTCGCCTGGCAAAAGCCGCCGCTACCAAAGCGGACGCCGTGCTCTACTCCGATTACGGCTGCGGAGCCATCGGCCCGGAGCTTGCGAAAGTGGCTGCGGCACCGCTTTCCGTCCTAGATTCGCGCTACCGGGTGCTGGAATTTGCCGGCACCGGCATCACGGCGGCAACTCCTAATGAGGCGGAACTCGAAACCGCCTTCCATACCCAGATTGGCCACAACGTGGCTGCGCTCGAAAGGCTCGGCGCCAAGTTGCAAAAGCACCTGGGCCTCGCGGCGCTGCTGGTGACCCGCGGCCGCGACGGTATGGCGCTCTTTCAAAAAAAGCTGCCCCCGGTGCATATTCCCGTTCATGGCAGCGATCAAGCGGTGGATGTGACCGGCGCCGGCGATACGGTCATTGCCGTGTTTACCCTGGCGATTGCCTCCGGGGCCACTTTTGCCGAAGCCGCGCGCCTGGCCAACTACGCGGGCGGGATCGTGGTCATGAAGCGCGGCACGGCCACGCTGACCCGCGAAGAGTTGCTGGCCGCAATTCATCACGATGTAACGCAGAGCCCGGCGCCTTCCCCGCGATGAACACTCGGAAAAAAATCGGAAGCGTTGCCGAGGTCGACAAACGGCTCGAACCGCTGCGCGCCGCGGGCCGGCGCATCGTGCTGGCCAATGGCTGCTTCGATGTGCTTCACGTGGGCCACGTGCGCTACTTGCAGGGCGCTAAGGCGGAGGGTGATGTCCTGGTGGTCGGCGTCAATTCGGATGCCAGCACGCGACGCTTGAAAGGCCCGGGGCGGCCGTTTCTGGATGAAAATGCACGGGCACAATTGGTCGCAGCTCTGGGATGCGTGGATTTTGTTGTCGTTTTCGGCGAGCCGACGGTGGAAGACCTGCTCACCACGTTGCGGCCGCACGTTCACGCTAAGGGCACCGACTACACCGCCGAGAGCGTTCCCGAGCGCGAGATTTCCGCGCGCCTGGGGATTCGCGTGGCCATTGTCGGCGACCCGAAGGACCATTCCACTACAGCCCTGATCGCTGGAGTTCGCGCGCAGGCAAAACCCTGATCGGATGCAGACCCGTCCCATCACCCTCGAACCGGATTCCCGAATTCTGGCCGTGCGCCTGGGCTCGCTGGGCGATATTGTGCTGGCCATGCCCGCCGTGTACGCCTTGCGCAAGCGCTACCCCGCTGCGCAAATTGACTGGCTGGTGGAAACCAAGTGGCTGCCGGTGTTGGCGAGTGCACAGTTTGGCATTACGCCCATCCCTATCGAGCGCGATTCCTGGGGCGAAATCGTGCGCGTGCTGCGCGGCTTGCGCCGCACGAAGTATCACTGGGCAATTGATTTCCAGGGGCTCTACAAGTCCGCGTTGTGCTCGTTTTTTTCCGGGGCGCGGCTGCGGGCTGGGTTTGATTCGCCTCGCGAATCGGGTGCGCGCGTGTTCTATACCCACCGTGTCCGGATGCCCCCTCCAGTGAAGCATGCCGCCCACCGCTATCTTTCACTGGCGAGCTTTCTGGGCGCCGCGGATGGAACCATGGAGTTTCCCGGATTTTCCATGCAACCCGCTGCGGAAGCATACGTGCGCGACGCGCTGCACAAGGCGGGTATGGAACGCTATTACGTTGTCAGCCCGGGCGGCGGCTGGCGTTCGAAATCCTGGCCCGCAGAAGAATACGGACACCTGCATCGCCGCCTGGCAGATCGGAATCGCTTGCGGGCAATCGTCAGTTACGGGCCGGGCGAAAGGGCTCTGGCCGAATCCGTGCGTTTGGTGGCGGGCGAGCCTTCGCCACTGGTGCTGCCCATGACGATTCCACAGTTGATCGCCGCCTTGCGTCACTGCGAGTTCTTTGTGGGTGCCGACACCGGCCCCTTGCACCTGGCTGCCGCGCTCGGGCGCCCCACGGTGGGCCTGTTCGGACCAACTGATCCCGCACGCAACGGGCCGGTGGGCTCGCAGCATCAAGTCCTGCGCAACGTGAACGACGAAGAAACCACCTACAAGCGCGGCGCGGACTATTCCCCGGCGATGCGTTCGATTAAAGTCGAACAGGTGCTGGCGGCTTGCCAGCACATCCTGAGTGGAAGCAGATGAATGGCACCAATCCATGGGCGCGTTGGCGGGTCCGGCTGGGATATCCGGTGGCCCTGGCGTATGCGATTCTGGCGGCGCCGACCCAGGATAGCCTGCTCGCCGGATTTGCTATCGTCCTGGCAGGCATCGTTGTTCGTGGCTCTGCTGCGGGACATCTTCACAAGCACCAGCGCCTGGCGGTTTCCGGCCCCTACCGCTTCACGCGCAATCCTCTTTATTTTGGTAGCGCCATTCTCGCCACGGGCTTGCTGGTTGCCGGACGGTCTTGGCTGGCCGCTGGCCTGGTGGCTCTTTACTTTGCGCTTTTCTACTCGCGCGTGATGCGCGCGGAAGAGTTGGAATTGCGCGAACGTTACGGCGGGGCGTTCGTGCAATACGCCGCGCGGGTCCCCCTTTTTTTCCCGACGCTGCGGCCCATCCCTTCGCCAGGTATACCTTTCTCCTGGAGCCAGTACCGCGTCAATCGCGAGTATCAGGCGGCGATTGGCGCGCTTCTGGGACTCGCCCTTCTCTATGGAAAAATGCAATTCTTCCCTTAGCGGGCTGCTGGCCTTCCCGCCCCTCTGAGGCCCCGGAGGCGGACGAAGAATCTCGAAGTTCAATGACGCCGGGACTTTTGATCGAGATCCTTCGGTCGCTGCGGGGCATCGAATGAAGGAGTGACTTTTTCCGCAGCCTGCGGGGATTCTGGAGGATTTTGTGACGTACATGGCGGGATATGGAACAGATCTTTTTCGTGTGCGCCGCGCGCGCTTGCAAGATGGGGGATGCCAGGTGGAAGGATGCTACAGCCGCCCGGTGATCAAACTCACCGTCGGGCGCGGCCATCCACGCTTGTGCCACCTGCATGCCTGGCAGCTCACCAACGAAGTGCGCGGTGAATTGCGCGGGCGCCACAAACGCCAGCGCGCCCCCAAGCCGTAGACCGGCAACTCGACCGAAGGAAGCCGCTGCGCTAATATGGTTCCTGGTTCCCCTGCATGACATTTCTATCCGAGCTCAATCCTCAACAACGTGAAGCCGTAGAATGTACCGAAGGCCCTTTGCTGGTTCTGGCAGGGGCCGGCAGTGGCAAAACCCGGGTGATCACCTATCGCGTGGGCCATTTGGTAAGCCGCGGCACGCCGGCGGAATCCATCCTGTGCGTGACGTTCACCAACAAGGCCGCCGAGCAGATGAAGCAGCGCGTGGCCCGGTTGCTGGAACGCAGCGGAATGAGCGGAGGCGCGCCCTGGAGCGGGACCTTCCATGCGTTTTGCGCCCGCCTGTTGCGCCGTGAGGCTCCGCGCGTCAACCTGCGGCGCGACTTCGCGATTTACGACGACGACGACCAGACCAGCCTGGTCAAGCAGTCCCTGAAGCAGCTTGGCTACGACGACCGCAGTTACACCCCGCGCGAAATGCTCAGCCGCATCAGCCATGCGAAAAATAAGGGCTTGGGAGCGGAGGATCTGGAGGCAAGCGCTCTCGACGAAAAAGACCGCGTCACGGCGAAGGTTTTTTTCACCTACCAGAGCGCGCTGCGCAAGGCCGGCGCCGTGGATTTTGACGACCTGCTGCTGCTGGCCCGGGACGTGCTCACACACCACGCCGACGCGCGAGAATTGTGGAGCCGCCGTTATCCCTACATTCAGGTGGACGAATACCAGGACACCAACCGCATTCAATACGAACTAGTGCACCAGCTCAGCAGCGCGCACCGGAACCTGTGCGTGGTGGGCGATGAAGACCAGTCCATCTACAGCTGGCGCGGCGCGGATGTGGGGAACATTCTGCGCTTTGAGCAGGATTTTCCGGGGGCGAAGGTTGTCCGCATCGAGCAGAATTACCGTTCCACGCAGAACATTCTCGACGCGGCCGGAGCGGTGGTGGGCAACAATACGCAGCGTCTGGGCAAGACTTTGCTGGCCACGCGCGGGCCCGGGAAGAATTTGAAGTGTTTCGAGAGCGCGGATGCGCCCGGGGAAGCGGAATACGTGGCTCAGCAGATTCAAAGCGCGCTCCTCGGAGAATTGCGGGCAAGCGTCGCGGTGCTGTATCGCACCAATTTTCAGTCGCGCGCGTTCGAGGAAGCGTTGCGCCGCCGGGGGATTCGGTATCGGGTGCTGGGCGGCTTCAGCTTTTACAAGCGCGCCGAGGTGAAAGATACGATGGCCTATGTCCGCCTGGCCATCAATCCGGAAGATGATATCGCCCTGTTGCGCGTGCTGAATGTGCCGCCGCGCGGAATCGGCCCCAAAGCCCTGGCCATTTTGCGCACGGTGGCTGCCGAGCAAAACATTTCTCTGTGGGCCGCGTTATGCCAGAAAGCGGAAACCGCGCCCGAAAGCGCGCGCGGCATCCGCAGCTTTCGCGAACTGATTGAGAATCTCCGCGGTGAAATCAGCGCGCTGGCTCCGGCCGATTTTCTTGATCATGTTTTGGAGCGCACCGGCTACACGACCATGCTCGAACAGCAGGATTTCGCGGAGGATTCTTCCCGCGTGGAAAACGTTCGCGAACTGGTGAACGCCGTCGCTGAAGGAACGCAGCGCGGCGAGACCCTGGCTGATTTCCTGGACCGTACCGCGCTGGTGAGCGATGCCGACGACTACGATGAAAACGCCCAAGTCACCCTGCTGACCCTGCACAGCGCCAAGGGACTGGAATTCGACCACGTATTCCTCACCGGACTCGAGGAAGGGCTATTCCCGCATTCCCGCTCGCAAAAGAACGAAGCCGACCTGGAAGAGGAACGGCGGCTGTGCTACGTGGGCATGACGCGCGCGCGCGACACGCTGACCCTGACCCGCGCGCTGTACCGCAGGATTTTCGGCAATGATTTGAACGAAACGTCGCAGCCCTCGCGGTTCCTTGGGGAAATTCCTCCGGAGCTGGTGGACGTGCAGGGCGGTGCGCGCATCGAAGTATCGGAGGGGCGCAGGTACGTTCCGGACCCGGAATTCGAGATGACCTCTTACGCCCGGGTGCGGCCCGGCCCGCGGGGGCAGCGGTTCGGTGGCCCTCCCCGGGGGTCTTTTTCCTCACGCGGTGACGGGGACGAATTCCCCACCCGCCGTCCTGCGGCCAGGCGCAACCCGCTGCTTGGCGCAAAAGTGCGTCACCCGAAGTTCGGCGAAGGGACTGTGATCGCCATTGACGACGAGACTGACGACCGGACCATTACCGTGAGTTTTGCAGATTACGGGGCAAAGAAACTGAAGGAGCGTTACGCAAATCTCGAACGCGTTTGAGCCCGGCGCCTGTTGCGATTGTGTGGTGAGCAAGGTAGAGTTTCCTTTCCTTTTCAGGACGGTGCCCGTTGGGATCACAACTCTGGCGAACCAAGAACATTGACCAGTTGCTGGCGGACGCGGAAGAGCCGGAGAAAAAGCTGCGCAAGACCCTGGGCGTGTGGAGCCTTACCGCGCTGGGGATTGGCGCGGTGATCGGCACTGGGATTTTCGTCCTGACGGGAACGGCGGCCGCCGGCGAGCAAGTCGCTTACCCTTCGATTTTCAAAGCCCCGCTGCTGGATGTGCTGCTGCACGGCAGCAACGCCGTGGGTACCGCGGGCCGCCCCGGGGCTGGGCCTGCCATTGCCATTTCGTTTTTCCTTGTGGCGGTGGTTTGCGGGTTTGCGGCGCTCTGCTATGCAGAATTAGCCTCGATGATCCCCATCGCAGGAAGCGCCTATACCTACACCTACGCGACTTTGGGCGAACTGGTGGCCTGGATTATCGGTTGGGACCTGATTCTGGAGTACGCTGTGTCCAACATGGCCGTCGGAGTTGGCTTTTCTGCGTACCTGAAGACGCTGCTTAGTAGCTTTGGCCTGGACTTGCCCGCTCATCTTTCTTCTCCGGCCTACACGCCGGCGGACGGCTGGGCATTCAACTTCAACTTTCCCGGCTTCTTGATCGTAATGTTCGTCACCGTCGTGCTGTTGATGGGCATCAAAGAATCCGCGGGTGCAAACACGGTCATGGTAGGCATCAAGATTGCCGCTATTCTGATCTTCATCTTTGGAGCAATGGAATACATCCAGCCCACCAACTGGAGACCGTTCATGCCCAATGGCTGGCAGGGCGTGCTCACCGGCGGCGCCATTGTTTTCTTCACCTATATCGGATTCGACTCGGTTTCCACCGCGGCCGAGGAGTGCAAGAATCCCAAGCGGGACATGCCTCTCGGAATCATCCTCACACTGGGCATCTGCGCCACGCTCTACGTTGCCGTGGCGGTGGTGCTCACCGGGATTCAACCCTATACGACGTATCTGGGAGAGGCCGCCCCGGTGGCCAAAGCGCTCGCGGCGCTCAATCTTCCCGGCGTGCAACGGGTGGTCACCATCGGTGCTCTGACGGGAATGCTCTCTTCTCTGCTGGTTTACCAGTATGGACAAACGCGCATCTGGTTTGCCATGTCCCGCGATGGGTTGCTCCCCGGCCTGTTTTCCAAAGTTCATCCCAAGACCCGCGTACCGCACATCTCTACATGGGTGGCAGGAATTATCGTGGGTATTCCCGCTGGCTTGCTGGATATCGGAACGCTGGCGGATCTTTCCAGTATTGGCACCCTTTTTGCGTTCGTCCTGGTCTCGGTTTCGGTGATGATTCTTCGCAGAACGCAAGGGGATCGCCCCCGCGGTTTCCGCGTGCCTTTTGCCAATATCATTGCGCCGCTCTCCGTATTGTCATGCATCGTATTGATGATGAGCCTTACGGTGGAGAATTGGGCGCGGTTTTTTGTGTGGCTGGCAATTGGAATGGTGATTTACTTTGGATACAGCCGTCACCGCAGCGTGTTGCGCAACGGCGCGGAGGGTGCGCGGGGATGAAGCGTATTTCCCAACGCATGCTGTTCGGGATGGCCGCCTGGCTTGTTGCCGCCGCGTCCGCGCACGCGTGGGGTGCCGAGGCGAACCGTTTGATCGCCGGCAAGGCCATTGATTCCCTGCCCCCGGACTTGCGCGCTTTTTACGAAGCGAACCGCTACATCATCAACCAGCAGGCCAACGCTCCCGCGGAACTGGCCGCGAAGACTCCTGCTGAGCGGAGGAATCAATACATCTATCTCGACCATTACGGCCGCTTCCCTTTCGATAATCTGCCGCGCAACTACAGGGCGGCCGTGCAAAAGCACACCAAGCGCGTGCTCGATGCCAATGGCCTTCTGCCCTGGCAAATCGGCGTATACAGCGAAAAACTCACCGAAGCATTCAAGGCGCGCAATTGGGAGGATGTGAAGCAGCTATCCGCGGCGCTGGCATTTTATGTTGCGCAAGCACACGACCCGTTTGCTACGACTGAAAATTTCGACGGCAAGCTCACCAATCAGGCCGGTGTTGACCAGCGGTTCGGGACCAGAATGCCGGACCGCTTCTCCACCTATTTTTTCTTGCGCCCCAACGATCCGGAGCACATCAGCGATCCGACCGACCGCGCTTTCGAGATCTGCCTGAGCGCGCACACCTGGGTGGCCAACTTGATCCTGGCCGACCGGCGCGCCCGGCGCGGCCTGGTGGATTACACCGACGAATATTACGACCGGTATTACAACCAAGCGGGCGCAATCCTGATCCGGCAGATGTCGGACGCCGCCACCGCCGTGGCATCCTACTGGCTCACCGCCTGGAGCAACGCCGGCCGGCCGCCGCTGCCGCAACGCTGACGCATGACCGAATCCAATTTCAGTAGCGCGCTGGCTGCCCTGCCCAAGGCCGAATTGCATTTGCACCTCGAAGGATCCATCCGCCCGGCCACGGTGGTCGAACTGGCCGCCCGGCAGGGAGGGAAAGTCTCCCTGGAAGAAACCAGCGCAAGGTATCAGTACACCGACTTTAGCGGATTCCTTGACGCCTTCCGCTGGGTCACCAACTATCTGCGCACGCCGGAAGATTTCGAGTTGATTACCGACCGTCTCGCCGATGAACTGATCGGACAGAACGTGGTCTATGCCGAAGTGATCAGCGCGGCCGGGGTGATGCGCATTCGCGGCTTGGATGTGGAAGCCATGTATGCGGGAATGCAGCGGGCCGCCCGGCGCGCCATGGCCCGCGGCCTGCGCATCCAGTGGATACTGGACGGAACGTGGCAGTTCGGTCCGGAAGCGGCCATGGAAGTCGCCCGCATCACCGCCAATCTGAAGAATGATGGCGTGGTGGCCTTCGGCATGGGCGGCGATGAACTGGCGTTTCCCTTTGAGCAGTTTGCTGGCGTTTACGATTTTGCCGCGCGGGAAGGCTTGCGCCGCACCGTGCATGCCGGAGAAATCGGCGAGCCGACTGCAATCCTGCAAGCGATTGAGCCGCTGCGCGGCGAACGCATTGGCCACGGCATCGCGGCCATCCGCGATTCCGGCGTCATGGAATGGCTGGCCGCATGGCGCGTGCCGCTGGAGGTTTGCCCAACCAGCAATCTGCGCACCGGCGCACTGGACAAACAGCTCGGTAAGTCCGGCGCCCAACTGCAGGAGCATCCTTTGCGCGAATTCGTGGAACGGAACGTTCCTGTGGTTCTTTCCACCGACGATCCGGCCATGTTCGGCACCACGCTGCTGCAGGAGTACGCCGCCTGTGGAACCATTGGCCTGTCGCAGGCGCAGATCCTGCAACTGGCAGAGAACAGTTTTCGCGAAGCGTTTCTGCACGAAGCCCTGAAACGCGAATACGTTGAGCGATTTAAAACCAAAGGGAAAGAGCTTGGCCTGCTTTAGACTTTCCGCATACTGGGGACCGCAATGAAAGCACATGTCTGGGTTATGCCGAAGCAAACCGTCCTGGACCCGCAAGGGCAGGCCATTCAGCACGCGCTGGCCTCGCTGGGGCACACCGAAGTGAACGATGTGCGCCAGGGAAAGTTCTTCGTCTTGAAGCTGGATGGGATCAGCCGTGATGAGGCGCAAAAGCGCGTCGAGCAGCTTTCGCGCAACGTGCTAACGAACACCGTGATTGAAGAATTCCGCTTCGAAATTGTGGAATAAGGCCTCTGGCTCCCCCCCCGCGCTGTCCCTGTTTCACGCCGGGCACTAGTACTTCCGTCCCGCCCGTCCTGCCGCGCGGTTATGCTAGTCTTTGAAGGCCGGTTCATGAGCGAGGTGCTCGGCTGTGTGTGGAATCGTCGGCTACGTTGGACCCAAGAAGGTGGTGCCGCTGATCATTGACGGGCTGAAGCGGCTGGAATATCGCGGCTACGATTCCGCCGGCGTGGCGGTGATCAGCCAGAACGGCAAGCTCGATATTCGGCGCGCCTCCGGCAAGTTGCGTAATCTTGAGGAAGCCCTGCGACTCTCGCCGATTGACGGTGTCTACGGCGTTGGCCACACCCGCTGGGCCACGCACGGCCGCCCCACCGAAGAAAACGCCCATCCCCACCGCGACTGCAAGGGTGAAGTAGTGGTGGTGCACAACGGGATCATCGAGAACTATATCGATTTGAAGCGCGAGCTCGCCGCCGAAGGCCACAAATTCGTCACGGAAACTGACACCGAAGTCATTGCGCATCTGGTGGAAAAATACCTGGCGGGCTCTCCGCTCGAAGAAGCCGTGCGCAAAGCCGCCAAGCTCTTGCATGGCGTGTACGCGCTGGCGATTGTTTCCACGCGCGATCCCAACAAGATCGTGGCGGCGCGCAACGGTCCTCCGGCCGTCATCGGACTGGGGCAGGATGAATATTTCGTGGCCAGCGACATTCCCGCGGTGCTTCACCACACTCGGGACGTTTTCTTCATGGCCGATGGCGACATCGCGGTGATCACCTCGCAAGGCGTCCGTTTGATTGACCTGGAAGGCCGCGCCATTCAGCGCCCGGTGCAGCACGTCACCTGGGACCCCATCCTGGCGGAAAAGGGCGGCTTCAAGCATTTCATGCAGAAGGAGATCTTCGAACAGCCGCGCGCGGTGCGCGATACCCTGCTGGGCCGCATGTCGCTCGATTCCGGCAAGGTGTTCCTCGATGAAATGGATATCACGGAAGCCGAGTTCCGCTCGTTCGAAAAAGTCAAAATTGTGGCCTGCGGGACTTCCTGGCATTCCGCGCTGGCCGGCAAGTTCATGGTCGAGCGCCTGGCGCGAATGCCGGTGGAAGTGGACTATGGAAGCGAATTCCGCTACCGCGACCCCATCGTGGACGCCAGGACGCTGGTGGTGCTGATCAGCCAGTCCGGGGAAACCGCGGACACCCTGGCCGCGCAACGCGAGGCCAAGCAAAAAGGCGCGAAGACCCTGGCTATCTGCAACGTGGTTGGCTCAATGATGACGCGCGAGGCCAACGGCACCATCTATACGCACGCCGGTCCGGAAATCGGCGTGGCCTCCACCAAGGCGTTCACCAGCCAGCTTACTGCCCTGGCCTTGATCGCGTTGTATCTCGGGCAAGTGCGCGAGCAGGTTTCTGCGGAAGAATCCAAGCGTCTGCTTCAGGAATTGACGTGCATCCCGCACAAAATGGAAATGATCCTGCAGCGAGATGAAGAGTGCGAAGCGCTGGCCCGGCAGTTTTTCCGTTATTCCGATTTCCTTTACCTGGGGCGCGGGATTCATTACCCCATGGCGCTGGAAGGCGCTCTGAAGTTGAAGGAGATTTCCTACATTCACGCCGAAGGCTATCCCGCCGGAGAAATGAAACACGGACCGAACGCGTTGATTGACCAGAATTTGCCGGTTGTGGTGCTGGCCACGCGGGACGACAACGATCCCAACTCTATTCTCCGCTACGAAAAGACCGTTTCCAACATCCGCGAAGTAAAATCGCGCGACGGCATCGTGATCAGCGTGGTGACCGAAGGGGACGACTTGGCGCGGGAGGCTTCCGACCACGTCCTCGAAATTCCGTCCGCTCCGGAACTTCTTGCGCCTATCCTGGAAATCGTACCCTTGCAGATGCTGGCATACCACATTGCGGTTCGCCGCGGCTGCGATGTGGACCAGCCGCGCAACCTGGCCAAGTCGGTCACCGTCGAGTAGCTTTTCGGGATTGCAACCCATTTCCAATGCGTGCCATCAAGGAACCGTGCAGCCCGCGTCTTGGAAAATTCTCCTCCCTTGCTAGAATGGAAGAAGTGAATCCGCTACACAGCACTTTCCGGCGTTGCCGCCTTCTGGGGGCCGGCCTGCTGCTTGTTAGCGCAAGTGCCTTGCGCGCGCAGGAACCCGCGCCGACTCCCGGCGAGGGCCATCTGTCCAAGGTGAGCGTGACCGGTACGGAGCGATTTTCCCAGGAAGCGATTCTTACCGCCATTGGCCTGAGCGCAGGCCAATCCATTACTCGCCTGCAAATGCAGGTTGCCGCCGATCACCTCAGCGCCATGGGGGTTTTTCAGAATGTCCGCTACAACTTCCGCAGCCAGAAGGATCAGGTCGAACTGGTATTTCAAGTGGAAGATGCCGAACTGCTGCCGGTTTTTTTCGACAATTTCCCATGGTTCACCGACGATGAACTGAGCGCCGCCATCCGCGCCGCCACCCCGTTTTATGCCGGCGCTTTGCCCGCCGCTGGATCGGTGTTGGAGGCGGCGACAACCGCGTTGCAAAAACTTCTTCCGGAGCGAAAGGTTTCGGGGCAAATCCGGCGGGAACGGGTTGGCCAGATTCACACCGATGGCATGATGCTGCGTTTCAGCATTGACGGCCCAGCTTTGAAGATCGGAGCCATCGAGTTCGAAGACCCGATTGCCGCGGCGGATGCGGCGCTTCGCGCACTGGCTCAGGATCTGGTGGGCAAGAAATATTCGCGCATGGCGGTAGAAATTTTTGTGCGCGAGCAGGTTCGCCCCCTCTATCTGCAGCGCGGCCACTTGCGCGCCTTGTATAACCGCCCCAAAGCACGGTTCACAGGCGACCCCAACAAGCCCCTGGCCGATAATGTCCTGGTCCTTATCCCTATCGTGCCGGGACCCGTGTTTCGCTGGGGCGGAGTCACCTGGGCCGGCAACGCCGCATTCGGCGCAAAAGCTCTGGATGCTTACGTGGCCTTCCCCGCCGGCGAAACGGTCAACGGCGTGAGCGTGGAGAATCTGTGGGAAACCATCCAATCGGAGTACGGCCGGCTGGGTTATCTAGAGGCCAAACTGCTCCCCCTGCCCCGCTACGACGAATCCCAGTTGAAAGTGAACTACGAGGTGCGCATAAGCGAAGGCCCCGTATATCGCATGGGTGAATTGGTCATCACCGGACTTTCCCCGCTGGCCAAGCGGAAGATCCAGGAAGCCTGGACGCTGGAGAAGGGCGCGGTGTTCAACTCCAAGTATTTCGAAGAGTTTCTCGCGTCCTGTGAAAGCAAGAAAATATTCGGCGACTATGTGGTGCATTATGATGAAGTGGGATACCTTCTGGACCGCAAGCCGGAAAACCATTCCGTGAACGTGTTGCTTGATTTCAAATGATCTTGAGGATTCCGTGCAACCGCTGGTGAAACTGCAAACGACGGATGTGGATGCAAGGATTGCCTGCGAAAAGCAGGCTGCGCTTTTGCGCCGTCTGGGCCAATTGCCGTCCCTGCTGATCGCCTACTCCGGCGGGACGGATTCCGCGTATCTTGCCTGGGCCGCATACCGCGCACTGGGGGAGCGCGCGCTGGCCGTGACCGCGCTTTCGCCCAGCTATTCAGCTTATGATCGCGGGCGGGCGGAGGAATTTGCCCGCGAGATTGGTTTTCTGCACGAGTTTCTTCCCACCACCGAATTTTCCAATCCGGCGTATACCGCGAATAATCCTGACCGCTGCTACCACTGCAAAGCCGGGCTTTTCAGTGAACTTGACCAGTTGGCCGCCCGGCGCAATTTTGCCGCCGTGGCTTATGGCATCAACCTTGACGATACGCGGGATTTTCGCCCCGGCCATCGCGCTGCCGCCGAGCACCAGGTAATTGCGCCTTTGCTCGACGCTGGTCTTTCCAAACCTGAGATTCGCCACCTTGCGCGCGCTGTGGGCCTTTCGATATGGGACCGGCCGGCGTCCGCCTGCCTCTCGTCCCGCATCCCCTACGGTACCGCGGTGACCCCGCTGGCTCTGGCCCGCGTAGAAGCGGGCGAAGCCATCCTGCGCGAACTCGGCTTCCACCAGTTTCGCGTGCGCTATTTTGACGATCTAGCCCGCGTGGAAGTGGATGCGCAGGAGTTGGCGCGCGCCCGTGAGATGAGCCTGGCCAGCAGGCTCGCCGCGCCGTTTGCGGCGATCGGGTTCGCGCGGGTGGAACTGGATCCGCGCGGCTACCGCCAGGGATCGCTGAATGAAACCCTGGAAGCTCAATCCTAAGCCACTCTGTTGCTGGAACTTCCTGCCTTGCGGATTCGTAACTCCCCCTAGAAGCCATGCAACGGGAAGGAGTGCGCTAATGGGTCAGCGACGCAGGTGGATCACCCTAACCAGTCTTCTGCTCTCTCTGGGCAGCGCGGCTTGTATACAAGTAGGCGACGCCGAGATACGGACATTCGAGAAGGAGTACACCGTCTCCGGACCGGTGACCTTGGACATTCAGAACGGCTCAGGGGACATCCACATTGCGGTTGCAGGCGATGGGCGCGTCCGCGTAAAGGGGGAGGTTCGCTTTCTCGAATATCTACTGGCTACCGGACCGCATCGGCGCGCGGACGAGATTGCGCAAAAGCCTCCCATTACGCAATCGGGTGACCTCTTGCGCATCGTGCGCCCCGACTCGTCCAGTTCCGGAACCGCCCGCATCAATTACACTATCGAAGTCCCCGGCAAGACCGAGGTGCGCCTGCGCAATACTTCGGGCGACGTAGTCATTCAAGGTGTGGAGGGACCGCTGAATCTGGATACCAGCAGCGGCGACGTGCAAATTTCCAATATTCGCCAGCGCGTGGACATCGGCGTGGGGAGTGGAGATGTTACCGTCCGCGGCATTCAAGCCGATTTGACCGCAAGCGCGCGCTCCGGCGACATCGAACTTAATTCCGTAAGCGGCGATATTCGCGTGGAAACCAGCTCCGGCGATATCCGCATTGACCGTCCGGGTGGAAAGGTTCAGGCTCGCGCCACCAGCGGTGACGTCGAAGTTGACGGGGTCTCCGCCGATTTGCGCGTGAATACCGGTTCCGGCGATTGCCGCATCGTCGGCGACCCCGCGCGCGCCAGCGTGTGGGAAATCGAAACGCGCTCGGGCGAGGCTCTCCTCCACGTATCCTCCCGCGCCAGTTTCGAATTTATCGGACATTCCCGCAGCCGCATTGAGCGCGACATTGAAATGACCATCGAAGAAGAATCCCGCCGCGATTTGCGGGGCCGCGTGGGCAAAGGCGAAGCGCGCGTTCGCGTCGAAACAGGGTCGGGCCGGATTCGCATTTACTAACGGGCTGCTGATTCCCCTCCCTGGGAGTAAAATGGCCGCGTGGCCCGTCCTCTCACGATCGCGTTTTGCGCGGGTGTGTGCTTATGGGCGATGGGTTCCTCCCATGCGGCCGGCCTGCCGCCCAAAGCAAACCGGCAAGACAAGAATCCTCCTGCCAAGACCAAGCCGGCGCGCTCCCCGGAAGAGGAAGCAACTGAAGAACTGGGACGTTTAGTTGCCCAGGCTGCCAACGACCACGCTTTGCTGGTCAGAAACCTGGAAGCGTTCCTCAAACGGTTTCCCAATCATCCGCGAAAGTCGCAGATTTATCGCGCCTTGGTGGAAGCTCTCCTTCAGTTGGGGGAAGGCTCCCGGGCACTTGAATATGCTGAACGCCTGATCGCTCAGCAACCGGACGATTCTTCCATGATGCTGCTGGCCGTGGATTTGCTGGAACGAATGGGCGATGAGCGCAGCGTCCTGAAAGCTGTGGGCTACACCAGCCGGGTGCTCGATCGCGTGGAAAAATCGCCGCCTGGCCCCGTGCCTGCGGGGTTTACTGCCGCCCAGTGGGAACTGGAACAGAAGACCATGCGCATGTCGGTGCTTCTGGTCCGCGGGCGTTTGTTAATGCGCCAGCGTGATTTTGAAAAGGCCGCAGTTGATTTTGCCGCAAGCTACGCCGTGCTGCCCAACGTCACCTCCCAAGTCCGCTTGGGTGAAATCGCCGAATTGCGCGGCGAATATCCGAGTGCCATCCAGCATTACCTGGCAGCCTTTGTGATGCCCGTCAATCACGGAGCAGCGGCGGATCGTCCCGATGTGCGACGCAAGCTCGGGAACGTTTGGCGGCTGGTTCATGGATCGGAAGAAGGGCTGGGCGAGCGCATGCTCTCCGCCTACGACGAGCTGGCGGGAGCGGCGATCGCGCCGGCGGCGGACAGCGAGGCTGTGCGTCCTTTTTATGAAGCGGACGCGAAGCGCCCGGGCGGTGCCCCTTTTTCGCTGGGTTCGCTGAAGGGCCGGGTTGTCGTGCTGGTATTTTGCGAAGAGTGGTCGCTGCCCTGCCGGGAACTGCGGCCTGCGCTGGATGCGGTGGCCGCAGCTTATCCAAATGCCGCGCGGCAAACAGCAGGCGCTCCGGCAGCGGAACCTGTGGTGGAAGTGCTTTACGTGGCGAGCAGTGAAGATGAACTGGGCGTAGCGCGGATCAACCCGCTCGCATCCCCGGTAATTCGTATCGTGAGCGAGGAACTACAGCGGACGTTCCGGGTCGCCGTGATTCCCACGGTGATTGTGCTGGATGCGGCCGGAAATCCCCGCACCCGCTGGATGGGCTACTCACCGGATTCATTTGCCAGCAAAATGAAAGAGGCTATGAGCGCAGCTCGCGCGCCGGTCAATTAAATCCGGCCATTTCCCATTTCTTCAGAGTGTCCTGCACCAACCCCCGCACCTTGGCGACAACCTTCTTGTAGTAATCATCGGCCTTGGCCTGGTTGAAGTCCTTCGGCCAGCCTTGCCCTTCTTTGTAGAGCGTGATGGCGGAAGGAAACGGCGTAGCGCTCCACGCGCCCGGCGCGGGGTTTGCCGTGGCCATTTCTTTTCCGGTGTACAACTCTTTGTGCAACAGCTTGGGATTCACCGCCTGCACAAACGCGGTTTCGTTGATTCCGGCGTGCCCGCCATCTTCGCCGAACACTTCCAGCGTCACGTCGCTGGCCAGGGCCCACCAATTCACCACCAGGGTGTTCACGTTATGTTCCTGGGCAATTTCAGCGAGCACTTGCTGCAGGATGGCGGTTTGCGGGCCGCCGTGGCCGTTAATGACGATGATGTTCTTGAATTTGTTTTTCACCATTCCTTGGAAGATCGCACGGACAAAGGGGCGGTACGCATCTTCGGGAATGGTCATGGCGCCGGGATAGAGCGTCATGGACCCGGTCACGCCGTAGGGCAGGTGCGGCGCGACCAGCGCATTCACATCGTCCGCAATGGCGCTGGCGATGGCCACCGGCGCTGTGTTATCCGCGCCATTGTTGATCACCCCGTGCGGCTCGAGCGTGCCGGTGGTTACAATCACCGTCTTCACCTTGGCCGGCACAATCTGCCGGAAGTGCATCCAGTTCAAATCGTCCATCTGCCGGGAAGGTAGCGGTTGCGCAGCCACGCAACCCCAAGCACAACAAATCAACGCCAACAGGCGTAAGAAAAGCTTCATGGTTCACCTCAAGAGGCAGTTCGATGCAGGCGCAGATTACTCTCGCAACAGGGCTGGGTCAACGAGGCAACGGCTCCAGCACTCCGCCCAGCCATCGCACCGTGTTCAGGCAGAATTGCGCATTCTGCGTCGCCCGGGGATGATTCATCCCGATGGGATTGCGTTGTGGCCCGGCAAGCTGCGCCGAGCACATTGCGGCTTCGCCCAGAATCACCACGCGTCCCTTGCCCATGCTGCGCGATGCGCCCTGCATCCACCCGGCAACGGGCACCTGCGGCCATTCTCCCTGCGGCGGGGCCTTGTCGCCGAAATTTTGTCCCCACACCACCGCAACCACTGAATCTTTGGGCAGCACTAGGATTGGAGCATATTCGGGCGAGACTTGAAACGCGGAACCGGTGAAGGTTCCCACGCTCTCCACAGATTCGCTTTCCGCGCGCCCCTTCAGAATGCTATGCGGCTTCAACTGGCCGTTGCCCTTGTCGAAGATATCCGGAAGCGAGCCTTCCCGCGGCAGCGAGGCATAGCCATCCGCGAACATCGCCCCCAGCATGGCCCCAAGGCTCGATGCGGCGCCGGCAAACGGGGAATGATCGGCGATCAGCAGCAGGCTGCCGCCTTCACGAAGCCACAGGAAAGTCGCGTTGATTTCGTCTTTCGTGAAGGCCGAAGGATGCGGATACGACCAGGTTTGCCCCGGGCCATTTTCCGGCGCCAGGGGATTGGCAATCACCAGCACTTTGCAGGATTCCAGCGCTCCCGCGGTGAACTTTGAGGTGAATCGCTGCACGCGAAAGCCATCCCCGCGCAACAGGCTCGCGAACGGTTCGTAGCGCCCATCTGCGGTGTGAAAATTATTGTGCGCCTCATCAATGCAGACTACCGCGCCGGTGTTTGCGGGAAATGAGGGCGAGGGATTCAAGTGCTTGAAACTCGGATCGCTCACCTGCTGAGCCCATGCGGCTGAAACACCAAAACAAATCGCAAGAGCAATAATGCCCACCTTCATGAATCCTCCTCAGTCAAACGGGGAGTTGAGCCGTCCCTTACACGGCCTTTCCACGCGCGTAAGCACGCGCGGCCATCAGCGTGTTGATATGAATGCGCACTGTATCTTCCACGTGGCGCGCATAACCACCCGCCAGGGTCACCGCGAACGGCACGCCGTGGCGCTTGGCATGGTCAAACACCAGCCGGTCGCGCCGCTCCAATCCCTCGATGCTGAGCGCCAGGCCGCCCAGTTGGTCTTCGCGGTAGGGGTCGGCGCCTCCGACATAGTAAAGAATGTCCGGTCCGAAATGTTCGAAGGCCTGAATCAGGTGCTTCTCCAGAATTGCCAGATAGTCGGCGTCCCCCGTTCCGTCGTCAAGACCGATATCAATGTTGGAGGGCGGCTTGGGCATCGGGTAGTTATTCTCTTGATGGATGCTGAGGGTAAATACGCTTTCGTCCTTGGAAAATATCGCGGCCGTGCCGTTTCCCTGGTGTACATCGGTATCCACCACCATCGCCTGACGGATCACCCCGTCGTGTTGCAACCGGCGGATGGCGATCGCTACATCGTGAATCACGCAGAAGCCTTCGCCGTGCCCCGGAAACGCGTGGTGAAACCCGCCCCCGATGGTGGCGCCTGCGCCATCCAGTAAAGCGCGGCGTCCGGCTAGAAGAGTGCCGCCAGCACCCAGCCAGCAAGCTTCAATCAACTCCCTCGAATACGGAATTTCCAGCCGCATGCGCTCCAACGGGTCCAGAGAATCGGTCTTCAGTTTATGGACGTAGGTTGTCGTGTGAACTTGCAGAACATCTTCATCGGTGACGGGCTGCGGTACCAGAAAATCTTCCGCTTGCGCCAAGCCTTCGCGCAGCAGCGTCTGCTGGATGAGCCGGTACTTTTGCGAGGGGAAAACGTGCGCGCCAAGATGGAGGTCATACCCGTCGTGATAGACGAGGTTGAAGGACGGCATGGGATTAACCGGCCACGCGCCGGCGCAATTCAGCTTTCGCGGTCCAGGATGAAGTCGGGCACGGCCAGCAGGGCGCGCCGGTATTCCGGCTCGCCGAATCCATTGAGCGATTCCTTGGCGCGTGCGGCATACTGGTGGGCCTGCCGGCGGGCTCGCTCGAGCGCGCCCGATTCCTGCACCAGGTCGGTGATCTGCTCCGGCTTCACGCTGTGAAAGCCCTTTTCCGCCAGCACCGTAGAAACCAGTTTGCGCCCGGCGGAGTTCCCATTCTCGATGGCATAGATCAGCGGGAGAGTGACTTTGCCTTCCTTCAGATCACTCAACACCGGCTTGCCGAGGGTGGCCGAAGATGAGGTAAAGTCGAGCAAATCGTCCACCATTTGGAACGCCAGGCCGGCACAGCGCCCATATTCCACCATGGCTCGTTCGCACGCTTCGGATTGCCGCGCGATCACCGCGCCCAATTGCGCGCAGCCGCTGAACAGGCACGCGGTCTTGCGGTAGGAAAGATCCAGAGCGTCTTGCTCGGTCAAATCCATGCGCCCGAGCTTGGTGAGCTGCATCAGTTCGCCTTCCACCATGCTCTGCGTCAGCTCAATCAGGATATCGAGGATCTGGAAATTGCGCTCGCCCAGCGCCATCTGGAACGACTGCATGTAGAGCCAGTCGCCGGCCAGCACGCTCATGTGGTTGCCCCAGCGCGAATTGGCGGAGGGCCGGCCGCGCCGCGTGTCGGCGCTATCAATCACGTCGTCATGAATCAGCGTGGCGCTGTGAATCATTTCCACCACGGCGCCCAGGCGAATGGCGCTATCGCCGCGGTAGCCGCAGAAGCGCGCCGCCAGCAGCAGCAGGGCCGGGCGCAGGCGCTTGCCGCCGCCCGCCAGCAGGTGTTGTCCGATTTCTCCCGCGGGCTCGACGGCTTGCCGGCTTTCCGCGGAAATCACCTGGTCCACGCGCGCGAGGTCCTCCCGCACGAGTTCGAAGATTTCCCTGGCCGTCAACAGTGTTGGAATGTGTGCCCCCGGCAAAAACCCCGGATTTCTCCGGCTTCAAAACCTTTGAATCGAACGTCACAACCGGAAAAATCGGCGAAAATTGCCAGCCGTAGCGGCTGCAAATTCATCCGACGACAATTTTCGCACACTCGAGAGGATTCGCGCTACTTCCGCCACCAAGGCCGGCTCATTGCGTTTGCCGCGATGCCCCTGCGGCGCCAGAAAGGGAGAATCCGTCTCGATGAGCACGCTTTCCAGCGGCAAGTCGCGCAGCACGTCGCGCAGGTTCTGCGCCTTGGGGTAGGTGGAGTTGCCGGCGAACGAAATCATGAAGCCCATGTCGAGTCCGGCCCGCGCCTGCTCCGGCGTGCCTGTAAAGCAATGCAGGATACCCCCCAGGCCTGAACTGGCCCAATCTTCGCGCAACAGGCGCAGGCAATCTTCCCAGGCGTCGCGGCAATGGATCACGATGGGTTTGCCCGCCGCGCGCGCCAGCTTCATCTGTCGCCGGAACACCTCGTGTTGCACGTCGCGCGGTGAGTGGTCGTAAAAATAGTCCAGCCCGATTTCACCCCAGGAGATGACCTTCAGATGTTTTGCGAGTTGTTCGAGGGCCGCGTAGTGTTCTTCCGTTGCCAGCTTCGCTTCGTGCGGGTGGATGCCGATGGTGGCGTAAATCCAATCATGCGTATCGGCGAAACCAATGGCCGCGTCCAGCCGGTGCGGCCCCGTGCCGCTGCCAATGGCTAGAATGGTGTTCACGCCTGCGTCGCGGGCGCGCGCCAGCATCTCCTCGCGGTCGGCATCGAACTGCGGGAACTCCAGGTGCGCGTGGGAATCAATCAGATCCATATTGTTTGAACTGACCTTTGCGTGTCACATCCAACGACCAAGCGTCATTCTGGGGCCGCCTTCCTGTCGTGGCGGATTAGAATGGCGAGCGCGCGATGGGCTCATGGTTTCTGCAGAAACGGGTTCATTTCTCGTTCGTCGCCAATCGTCGTTTCCGGGCCGTGTCCGGGATAGACCACCGTGTCATCCGGCAGCGCCAGCAGCTTGGCGTGGATGGAACGCAGAATGTGTTCCATCGAGCCGCCCCACAAGTCCGTGCGCCCGATGCTGCCGGCAAAAAGGGTGTCGCCGGCGATCAACTTTTCCTCTTCCACACCCTCCCCTTGTACGGCGATTCCTTTGCGTGGGATGTGCAGGCAACAACTTCCCCGGGTGTGGCCCGGCGTATGAATCACCCGCGCCTGATACCCGCCCCACTGGATGGCGCGATTTTCGTCCAGGAATTCCTCCACCACGATTTTCTCCGGCATGGGCACGCCGATCATCCGGGCCTGTTGATCGAGGATGCCGTACAGCTCCAGGTCTTCTTTGTGCATCAACACCGGGGCGCCGGTAACCTCGCGCATCTTCACCAATCCGCCGACATGGTCAATGTGCGCGTGCGTATTGACGATGGCGCGCACTTTCAATTCGTGCCTGCGGATCACTTCCAGGATGCGGTCGACCTCGTCGCCCGGATCCACCACGATGGCGTCCTTGGTTGCCGGATCGCCCAGCACCGAGCAATTGCATTGTAACCAACCCACCGGAATCACTTCGTGAATCATATTTTTCCCCGCCGCGACCACTTCATTATACGGGTCTGCTAAGATGAATCCGAAATGGAACACGTCACGCCGCTATTGGCACAACACGAGCGCTCCGGGGCCGTCCTGGGCGACTATTTTGGCTGCAGGGTGCCAGCGCGATTTTCGTCGCCCGAGCGCGAATACGCCTTCGCGATGAACAGCGTCGCTCTAATCGACACAAACTACCAGTGCTGGGCCTGGCTCGATGGCGCGGATCGCGTGCGTTTCTTGAACGCGATCACCACCAACGATGTGAAGAGTCTGCAGTCCGGCCAGGGGGTCACCGGGCTGCTGCTCAATCCGCAGGGACACATCCTGGCGGAAATCACCACCCTGGCCCTGGACGAACGCTTACTGCTGCGCTCCCACGCAATAGAAAAGCAGCGCATGCTCGATACGCTGGAAAAGTTCATCATCATGGACGACGCATCTCTGGTGGACATGACCGAAGAGCTTGGCTCGGTGGCCATCGAAGGGCCGCTCGCCCCGCAGGTGATCCAGGAGTTTGCGGGTATCGCCATTGAAAGCGCGGCAGACTGCACGCATTGGGAAAAACAAATCGAGGGAGTGAGCTGCCGCATTGTGCGCCGGTCGCACTTCGGCTCACCCGGCGCGGAGATTGTGATCGAACGCGACCGCCTGGATGCTCTGTGGAACTACCTCGGCTCGAAGGCGCGGGAAGTGCGCGGCGGCCGCGTCGGCTACGAAGCGCTCAACACACTGCGGCTCGAAGCGGGGGTGCCGTGGTTCGGCTGCGATTTCGACGACAAGGTGATCCCGCACGAAGCCGGACTCGAACAAAGCCACATCAGCTACACCAAGGGCTGCTACACCGGCCAGGAGATTGTCGAGCGGGTGCGCTCGCGCGGCCAGGTGAACCGCAGGCTGACGCGGGTGAAATTTTCCACGCCGGAGCCGCCCCCAGCGGGGACGAAATTGTTTGCCGGAGAGAAGGAAGTGGGGCACGTCACCAGTGCCGCGCAATCTCCCCAAATGAATTGCCCTATCGGCTTTGCCTACCTGCGACGGGAGGCTGGCAATTCGGGAAACGAAGTTGGCTTTCCGGGTGGGACAGCAAAAGTCCTGTAGCGGCCACCTTCAGGTGGGCGCAGTTTATCTTTGTCTGGGGAAATCGCAGCCTGAGGGCCGTCGCTACATGGGCTAGGAGAGGTTCAGAGCGCGCTTGAAGCTGCCTTTGTCGTTCATGATTTTCTTCTGAAGCTGGGTGATCGCATAGAGCAGCGCTTCGGGACGCGGCGGGCATCCCGGCACATATACATCTACGGGAATCACCTGGTTCACGCCTTGCACAATGGCGTAGTTATTGAAGACGCCGCCGGAAGTTGCGCAAGCCCCCATGGAAATCACCCACTTAGGCTCGGGCATTTGTTCGTACAGTTGCCGGATTACCGGCGCCATTTTCTGCGAGACGCGCCCGGCAATAATCATCAGGTCGCTCTGCCGCGGAGATCCGCGGAAGACTTCGGCGCCGAAGCGGGCCACGTCGTAGCGCGCCGCGGCCATGCTCATCATTTCAATGGCGCAGCAGGCCAGCCCAAACGAGAACGGCCAGATCGAAGACGAGCGCGCCCAGTTCACCGCCATATCCAGCGTGGTGAAAAAGATGCCTTCGTCCTCGGCCTGTTTTTGCCCATCCAGGCCGGGACGTTCCAGCGTCACGTTGCTGCCAAACGCTTGCGCCATTCTCCCATTCTGCCATATCACCAATTCAGAGTCACTTGGATGCTCCCGATCTTGCATTTCTCAGCACGGAATGCAGGCCTGGAAATGTGAGCTATTTCTCAGAGGGCGAGCATGAGGTCACGGCGCAGTTGCGCGATAGGCTCTGTATCACTCCTCTGTTGTTCTTTGAATGCGGACCAGAGGCGGAAAACCCTTGCACGCCGGAGGGGTCGGAAAATGATCACCATGGGATTGAATTCCCGTGTTCCTCCGAAAGCACGAAACAAGCGAACTGCAAGTGACCCAGTGGCCCAGTTTCTTCGGTTCGACCAGTTGAGGACAACGGCTCGGCTCTGCAAAAGGGGCATTATCTCGTTGCTCATATAGTCCTGCCACAAGGGGCTGTCGGATGTTACAACCAACACATTTTTGCCACGCGGTAGCCAAACGGTGACAACCAGAATGTGCAGGAGGCCACGATATAGCACGAAGCCAATCAATACCACCAGAGCCAGCGGCACGACGAGCGGGAGCACAACTATCAAAACGAAGCCCTCCCAAGAACGCTGGCCGAAGGTTTTTTTCTGTCGTGTCATCTCTAACTACCCTCGTCCCATGCACTATGGCCGGAGCACAATCTTCCCGAACTGTTCGCGTTTTTCCAGCAGTTCGTGCGCTTTGGCGCACTCTGCAAGCGGCAGAACGCGATCAATCACGGCGCGGAAGCGGCGCTGGCCCAGGAGCTTCACCACGGTGAGCAACTCCGCTTTGCTACCCATATAGCTGCCCAACAGGGAAAGATGTTTGCTGAACAGGTAGCGGATATCCACCTTCACGTCGTAGCCCGTCGTGGCGCCGCAGGTGACCAAGCGGCCATTCTTGGCCAGGCTCAGGAAACTGGCTTCCCAAGTGGCCGAGCCAACGTGTTCGAACGCCACGTCCACGCCACGCTTTCCCGTGAGCCGCCTAATCTCCGCCTGCAAATCCTGCTTGTAGTGGTTGATGGTTTCATCGGCGCCCAGTTCACGCGCCTTGGCCAGCTTGGCCTCGTCGCCCGCGGTGGCGATCACCCGCGCTCCCAAAAACTTGGCGATTTGAATGCCGGCGCTGCCCACCCCGCTGCCCGCGCCCAGCACCAGCACATCTTCGCCGGGCTGCACGGCTGCGCGCGACACCAGCATGTGCCACGCGGTCAAGAACACCAGCGGAACCGCGGCGGCCTCTTCGAACGACAAATCGCCGGGAATCGGTACGCAGTTCACTTCGGGCGATGCCACATACTCCGCGCAGCCGCCGTCAATCAGGTAGCCGAAATTGGTGTAGTGGCGGCACAGATGGTCGTCGCCCGCGAGGCATTCCTTGCACTGCTGGCAGGTCACGCCGGGCACCAGCAGCACCTTGTCGCCCGCTTTCACTCGTTTGCACAACTCGCCTACAGCAACCACTTCCCCGCTGATGTCGCTGCCCGGAATGTGCGGCAAAGGAATGGGAATCCCCGGCAAGCCACGGCGCACCCACAGGTCCAGATGGTTCAATGCGCATGCGCGCACACGCACCAGCACTTGCGTGGCCTTGATTTTCGGATCGGGCGCATCGGTATATTTCAGTACTTCCGGCCCGCCGTGTTTTTCGAACACGATAGCTTTCATGGATCCCTCGCGCACGATTGTACGGGCGCGGCCGATGGATGACCAGCGGTTCGCCAGGGGCTTGGCGTTGACACAAGGGAAGCGCCATCTTAGGCTGGTGAATGGACATGGACCTGTTCGAAGAAATCGTGCGGTTGCGCCAAGCGGGCCAGCGGGCCGCGCTTGCGACGATTGTGCACACCAACGGCTCGATCCCCAGCTACGAAAGCTCGCGCATGCTGGTGCGGGAGGACGGCTCGATTGCCGGAACCATCGGCGGCGGGTGCGTCGAAGCGGAAGTGTGGGCTGCGGCAAAAGAGGTCATGCGGCTGGAAGCACCGCGCAAGATGGTCTTCAATCTGAACCACGAGGCGAGCTACGATAATGGCCTGATTTGCGGCGGAACCCTGGAGATTTTTGTGGAGCCGATTCTGCCCCAGCCCATACTGTACATCTTCGGCGGCGGCCACGTTTCGATGGCGCTGGCCGCAGCCGCGCACACCGCAGGCTTCGGCATCGCTGTGATTGACGATCGGGAGCAATTTGCCAACCAGCAACGTTTCCCGATGGCGCGGGAGATTTACACGCGCTACGAGGACGCGTTCGTACAAGCAAAGCCCGGCGCCTCGAGTTATCTGGTCATCGTCACGCGCGGGCATAAAGACGACATGCGCGTGTTGCAATGGGCGCTCTCGCACGTGGAACTGGACGCCGCCGGGCACCCGACCGGGCCGCGCTACATCGGGATGATCGGCAGCAAGCGCAAAGTTCTCAGTATCTACAAAGCGCTCGCAGAAGAAGGCGTGCCGCAGGAAAAGTTCGACATGGTTCATGCCCCGGTGGGCCTGGATATTGGCGCGCTGACCCCGGAGGAAATCGCCATCAGCATCACCGCAGAATTGATTGGAATCCGTCGCAATGCCTCCAGACTTGCCCACAAGGGTCTTTCTAAGGCATCATTAGTTGCCCAGCCCGGAAGATCGTAACCCGCCCCACGATGTGTCTAGGGCTCTCAAACAAGGTGTGCAAAAAATGATCGCTGCGCTCATTCTGGCCGCGGGCGAGTCTCGTCGTATGGGTTCGCCCAAGGCGACCCTTCCTTTTCCCACCGGCGAGGCCACTCCCGGAAAGGTGACCTTCCTCGACCACCTGGTGTCTGTGGTTCAACGACCGCGCGTGGGTCTGGTGCGAGTAGTGCTCGGGGCCAATGCCGATAAAATTCTTCGGCGGGTGCAGGTACGGCGGGACTGGATCGTTGTTAACAAAGAATGGGCCAAGGGGCAGCTTTCCTCCATTCAGACCGGTATTCGCAGTCTGCCCAATGGCACCGAGGGGATCCTGGTCTGCCCTGTGGACACTCCCCTGATTTCAGCAACGCTGGTGAGCCTGCTGGTGCAGCGATTCTATGAATCAGGCAAATCCATTGTGCTCCCCACCTATCGCGAAAAGCGGGGGCATCCGGTGATTTTTGCTTCGCGCTTGTACGACGAACTGCTTTCCGCGCCCGAAGATAAGGGCGCGCGGGCCGTCGTTTGGAATCACTCCGCCGATGTACTGGAAGTTCCCACCGAGGAAGAAGGCGTGCTGTTGAACTTGAACGAGCCGGACGCCCTGCGCCGGCACTTCGGCCACGCCTGAATCATTCCTGGAGCTTCCCGCAGTGGCACAAAATGCAAATTAGCGGTCTGGCGCCTTTGCCAGCAAGGCGGTGAGGGCATCGTGCGCCAGTTGGCTGGCGTGGAGCGTCGTATCGGGCAAGCCACCCAGGCTATCGGCGACCATCTGCGCGGTCAGGTTGCGCGCCTGAATCACCGGCACGCCGGCGAGCATCTCGGTCAGCACCGACCCACAGGCAATCGCCGTGCTGCACCCGGTGGCCTTGAAGCGCACCGTCACCAGCACACCCTTTTCCACGTGCGCGTAGAGACGCAGCACATCCCCGCACGCTGGGTTGCTGGCCTCCGCCGAAATAGCCGGCAAGGGCAGTTCGCCCGCATTGCGCGGGTTCTCGAAGTGATCCAGCACCTGGGGCGAATGCGTCATAGGCCAACCATAGCACAACTTTGTTTGCGCTTGCCCTGGGCCCTGGGCGCCGCTGTGATAAATTTTCCCGCGTGAAAAGCGCGGCGCGAATCCGCATCGTGTCCCTGGCGCCCAGCGCGACATCCATTCTGGAAAGCATCGGCGCAATGCGCTGCGTGGTGGGCGTTTCCAAATGGTGCGGCGATGTTGCCGATGTCGGCGCGCGTCCCGTGCTCGGCGATTGCTGGGCGCTGGACCCGGACGAAGTGATGGCCCTGCGGCCGACGCTGGTGATTGGTTCGGTTCCGTTCAAGGCGGAAACCGTCGCAAAACTTCTGGAAAGACCCATAACGTTCCTGGCGAAAAATCCCCGCTCGCTCGCGGATATTTACTCCGACATGACTTTGCTGGGCATAATCACCGGGCGCGAGGGGGCCGCCGGTAAAGTCGTTCGCGGCATGAAAAAATCTCTGGCCGTGATTAGGCGTAAATACCGCAGATCGCGACGCCCTCGCGTGTATTGCGAGGCTTGGCCCAATCCGAGGATCAGTTCCCCGCCGTGGGTCGCTGAACTGGTGAGCATTGCCGGAGGCCGGTTTGTGTTGCCTTCCGGCGCGCGCCTCAAGGATGAGCAAGTAGCACAGGCTGCGCCTCAGGTCATCGTGCTGGCATGGACTGCCTTGGGCGGCAAGTCAAAGCCAGAAACCGCGCTGAAGAACCCTGTCTGGCAGAATATTCCCGCCATTCGCCGGAATCGCGTGTATGCCGTGCGCGACGAGTGGCTCAACACGCCCAGCCCGGTACTGGTGTATGGCGCGCGGGAGCTCGCCCGGGTGATCCACGCGTGACCATTCCCGTCGTCGCCGCGGTGATTTTTCACGCCGGCCGCGTGCTGATTTGCCAGCGCCGCGCCGGTGATTCCCTCGCCTTGAAATGGGAATTCCCCGGCGGCAAGGTGCAGAAGGGCGAATCGCTGCGGGATGCGCTCGTCCGGGAGTTAAAAGAAGAGCTCGATGTCGAGGCGGATGTCGGCGAGTTCTTGCATGAAACCAGCTTTACCTACGGGCAGTTGGGCAGTTCGGTTCGGCTGAGTTTTTTCCGCGCCGCGATTCCGGACCCTGCCCGAATCCGGAGCCTCGCTTTTGAAACAACCATGTGGGAGCAGCCGGGAAATCTTGGCCAATACGATTTTCTTCCCGCAGACCTGGAGATTGTCGCGCGCCTGGCCAGCGGTGCGATCTCTCCGGCCTTTAGGTAAGCAATCTTCCGCCATCCACCGGCAAAACTTGCCCGGTCACGAAACTCGTCGTGGCCAGAAAGAGCGCGGCCTCCGCGATTTCTTCTCCCCTACCCGTACGTTTCATCGGGCTGCGGCGAATGTAATCTTCATCCGGCAATTCTCCCGGGAACTGGATGGTGCCCGGCGCGATGCTGTTCACCAGAATATCCGGCGCGAACCCGCGCGCCAGGCAGCGCGTCAGCATGACGGAGCCCGCCTTCGATACGCAGTAATGGGCATGCCCCGGCCACGCCAGCAATCCACCCAGCGACGAGATGTTGATGATGCGTCCGGGCCCCGCCCGGCGCAGCATCGGCGCCGCAAGCTGGCTGCACAGGAATTGTGACTTCAGGTTGGTATCGAGCATGGCGTCCCATTGATCGTCAGTGATTTCCTCGAACTTCACTTTCTCAAACGTACCCGCGTTATTGACCAGAATATCGAGTCGCCCCCACCGCTGCTGGATCGCGCCCATCATCTCCGCGATGGCGGGCCTCTGGGATACATCGGCCTGGTGAACCGAGCTTTCTCCGCCAAACGAGCGGATTTCCGCGGCCACTTCCTCGGCATCCCGCTTCGAGTTGCGGTAGTTCACCATCACCACCGCGCCAGCTTGCGCCAGGCGTAAGGCGACGCTTCGCCCGATACGCTTCCCGGCGCCGGTCACCAGCGCCACGCGGCCCTTCAGGGACTGATCCGCCATTTTGGTCTCCTGCTCTGCCTTCGTTCAGAAGGATACCAGCCTTTGCGCCGTCGTATGCTTGCCACGCTGCTGTTACAATTCCTCCGGAGGAGATTCCATGAAGCTGGACCTGCTGGCCATTGCGGCTCATCCCGATGACGTGGAACTCACCTGCGGCGGAACGCTGATCAAGATGGCCGAGCAGGGTTACAGAACCGGCGTGCTCGACCTGACTCGCGGGGAAATGGGCACCCGCGGGACGCCTGATACACGCGCAAAAGAAGCCGCGGCAGCGGCCAAGGTGATGGGCCTCCGCTGGCGCGGCAACCTGGGCGTGCCCGATTCCGACGTACAAGCCAGCCGCGAACACAAACTGGCCTTGGCCCAGGTGATTCGCGAACTGCGCCCGCACGCGGTGATTATTCCCCATTGGGAAGGACGCCACCCCGACCATTACAATTCCTGCACGCTGGCCTACGAGGGATGCTTTCTGGCGGGGCTCAAGCAGTTGCCGATTGAAGGCCAGGCCTTTCGCCCGTTCAAAGTCATCTATGCGCTGGCCGATAGCGACCACGTCAAGCCTTCTTTCGCCGTGGACATTACCGCGCAATTCGAGCGCCGCAAGAAGGCCATTCTCTGCTATCGGTCGCAGTTCCGTCCCCGCGGCAGGGCCAAGCACTCCAAAGTCCACCTTCCGCTTGACCGGCTTCAGCAGAAAATGGACTTGATTGCGCGCGCCACCGGCCGCCTGATCGGCGTGGACTACGCGGAACCCTTCCTGGTCAAAGAATTGATACAGATGGAAGACGTGGTGGGGATGCCGGTTCGGTCCATGTAGCGCACTGCGCTGCAAAAACCGGGCCTAGAAGCTGTCCGATGCCTGGGTGTAGGTAAACCCAGGCAGATCCTGGCCTTCCGAGGTGCGTTGGATCTTCACCCGCACCAGGTTTTCGGTTTCCGCTCCGGTCTTGCGCAACATGGCAAAGCTGGCCAGGGCCTCGTTGTAGATTTTTGTCACCAGGTAGGTATCTCCTGTATCCGGTTTCTTCCAGACTTGCCCGACCAAAATCCGCTTTACTGCCATCCGAGGTCCCTTCGATTACGCAGGTTAGCACCCGTTTGAGGCGAGGCGATGCAACCCCAGCATTCTAGCCAACATCGTAATTTACGTCCACCCGGGGCCGTGGTGTTTCCAGCGGCCCGGCGGGAAATGGCCTTAATCCAAGCGCCAAGCGCGGGTGTATACTCTGCATAGGGGAGGGTAATCTGATGAAGCCGTTCGATCTCACCCGGCAAGCCCTGGCTTTCGCCTTGTCTTTCGCCCTGGTGGCAGCGCCCGCTTTTGCCGCCCCGCAGCAACCTTCGCAGCAAACGGATACCCAGAAATCCGACGACAAGAAAGAACAGAAGAAGCCCAAGGGCGACAAGTACGACGTGGACAAGATCGGCAACCGCGACGTGGACGGCAAAATCAATTTCTACTCCCTGGAAAGCGAAGTCGCCCTGGGCAAACAGTTCGCCCAGGAAATCGAGCGCAGCGCCCGGATTGTGGATGATCCGGTAGTCTCCGAGTACGTCAACCGCGTCGGGCAGAACCTGGTGCGCAATTCCGACGCCAAGGTTCCCTTTACCATCAAGGTAGTCGATTCCGACGAACTGAACGCGTTCGCCCTGCCCGGCGGCTTCTTTTATGTGAACAGCGGCCTGATCCTGGCCGCCACCGAGGAAGCGGAAATGGCCGGCGTGATGGCCCACGAAATCGCGCACGTCACTGCGCGGCACGGCACCCGCAATGCCACCAAGGGACAAATCGCGCAATTGGCCATGCTCCCCCTGCTGATTTTTGGCCCCGGCGGCTGGGCCGGGTACGGCCTCTATCAAGGCCTGAACTTTCTGATCCCGCTCCAATTCCTGAAGTTCTCGCGCGATGCCGAACGCGAAGCCGACTTCCTCGGTTTGCAGTACATGTACAAGACCGGCTATGACCCCAACGCCTACATCGCCTTTTTCGAAAAAGTGCAGGCGCAGGAAAAGAAGCGCCCGGGCAGCATCCCCAAGGTCTTCTCCTCCCATCCGCCTTCCGGCGAGCGCATTCAGAATACCCAGAAGGAAATCGCCAGCGTGCTTCCCGCGCGTGATGAATACATCGTGAGCACCTCGGAATTCGATTACGTCAAGGAACGCCTGCGGCAATTGCAATCGGTCAGCAAAGCCCAGGAAGAAGACCCCAGCAAGCCGACGCTCCGCAAGCGCACCGAAAAAGAAGCGGACAAGAAGAACAAGGACAAACAAACCAAGACCGATGACGAGGATCGGCCCACCCTCAAGCGCCGCCCGTAGGATGCAGTGGGGCGGGATAAGTCTCTGGTGGCGATAACCTTCTTTGGAATCGAAAACGGGCGGCATGCGTCGCCCGTTTTTTTTCTTGCCTCGATGTCTTGCCTGGCCTGCTGCTCGCCGCAGGTCAGGCCGCGCGCGAACTCAGTACCAACCTTTGCGCCTGAAATAGAACAGCATGCCGAAGGAAATGGCCAGCATGGCCCCGGTGATGATCGCCGGGCCCAGCGGGTGATGGATATAGGGCAGGAAGTCGAAATTCATCCCATAAAAACTTGTGACCAGCAGAAAGGGTGTGGCGAGCGTGGCATACACGGTGAGCACTTTCATGATTTCGTTGGTGCGGTTGGCCGTCGCGGTCAGGTGCACATCAAGAACGCCCGTCAGAATGTCGCGGTAGGTATCCACAAAGTCCAATACCCGCACCACCTGATCGTAGATGTCGCGGAAGTAGTGTTGATGGGAGCGCAGCCAGGGCTCGGTGCGGTTCAGCAGGTGGGCCGCCACTTCGCGCATGGTGGTGGCGATCCGGCGGAAGTCAATCAACGCGCGCTTGATACGGAAAATCTCCGCCAGCACTTTTGCCGTGGGTTTATCGTAGGATTGTTCCTCCAGCGCATCAATGCGTTCTTCGATGGAGTCCAGTACTGGCAGGTAGCGGCTCACCACGGTGTGCACCAGTTCGTAGAACACGCGCGCGGGGTGAGTCAGGCGGCTATCGGCGTCAAATCTTGGTTTCACGACGGCCACTGTGCGGCTGGGCCCGTCATGTACCGTAATCAGGAAATCCTTCCCCAGGAACACATTGAACTCTCCGAACCATGACTCGCATTTCTCGGGCTCGAAGTGAATGGTGTTGATGACCAGGAACAAATGGTTCTCGTACTCCTCCAGCTTGGCGCGGGTTCCCTCCGTGCGGCAGTCTTCCACAGCCAATTCATGCAGACCGAACACGGCCGCCAGGTCGCCCAGCGCCGGCCCCTTCACGTCTTCCACGTGGAACCAGCGAAATCCGCCCCGTTCGGCCAGCAGATAGGGCGCCAGGTGGTCGGGTGTGGAGTTCATTTCGCTCTCCTGGCTTTTCCCGACTTAATGCCGGTGTTTTTTGCTGGCTCGGTGACGGACCCCGCCAGCCAGTCCAGGTACGCGCGGGATCCTGCCGCAATGGGCAGTGCAATCACTTCCGGCACATCATAGCTGTGCATCCGCGTCACCGCCCGCTGCAGAGCAGTGAGCCGCCGCCGCGTGCTCTTGGCGATCAGCAGGTACTCGCTGGCCTGCTCGACCTTTCCCTTCCAGCGAAAAATGGAACGCACCGGCGCACCCCCGATGGTCACGCAGGCAGCGAGGCCGCGTTCCACCAGATTACGGGCGATCCTGCGCGACTCCGCTTCGGTACCGCAGGTGACCAGCACAACAACTTTATCCGTCATATTGCGGATGCCCCTTTGGGTGGCCTGCATGGCCACGATAGAATAGCTGCGCCATGGTGTGCAACCTACCTAAGACCCCGATCAAGTTTGGAACCTCCGGCTGGCGCGCCCTCATTGCGGACGAGTTCACGGTGGGTAATGTGCGGCGCGTGGTGCGGGCCGTCGCCGGGCACGTCCGCAGCAGGACCAAGTCCCCGGTACTGATCGTCGGGCACGACACGCGTTTCTTTTCGGAGGAATTCGCGCGCGCGGCCTGCGAGGTGCTCGCGGAAGAAAATGTTCAGGTACTGCTCTGCAGCCGGCCCACCCCCACGCCGGTGATGGCCTATGAGATACTTCGCCGCAGGACGGATGGCGCAATCAACTTCACGGCCAGCCACAATCCCGCCGAATATCATGGGCTGAAATTTTCCGGCGCCGATGGCGGCCCGGCCTTGCCCGAAGTCACCAAAGACATCGAGGCGCGCGCCTCCGCGCTGCCGGCCGAAGAGGGCAACTTGCAGGAACATCGCCCCCTGCCACAGGTCGAGTCCATTGATCCTGCCCCGCACTACTTCAAGCGGTTGAAGGAACTGGTGAACTTCAAGGCCATTGCCCAGGGCTCGCCGTGGTTCGTATGCGATGCCGTCTACGGTTGCGGCGCCGGATATACCGACCGGGCTTTGATTGATAACAACATCACCTGCGGTTCAATCCGTGGCGAGCGCGATGTGCTTTTCGGCGGTCACGGGCCGGATCCTTCGGAAGAAAATCTCGCCCCGCTGAAAGCGGCTCTGCTCGAAGCCAAGGCCCTGGCCGGGCTGGCTACCGATGGCGATGCCGACCGCTTCGGTATCCTCGATAGCGATGGCACCTTTGTTCAACCTAACCACATTCTTGCCCTGCTGTTCGATTACCTGGTGGAATCGCGCGGATGGAAACTGGGCACGGCCCGCAGCGTGGCCACTACCCACCTGTTGGACGCGGCCGCCCGATACCATGGGGTGAACCTTTACGAAACACCCGTGGGTTTTAAGTACGTCGGCGAGTTGATCAAGCAGGATAAGATTGCGCTGGGGGGCGAGGAAAGCGCCGGCCTCAGCATTCGCGGCCACGTGCCGGAAAAGGACGGTATCCTGGCCTGCCTGCTGGTGGCGGAAATGATTGCCGTGCGCGGCAAGCCAATCCGTGAGCAACTGGCAGGTCTTTTCGACAAGGTGGGAGCGCAGTTCTGGCCGCTGCGCTACAACCTGCGCCTTTCGGAAGAGGTCAAGAAGGCCGCCTTGGAAAGGCTTCGCCAGGACTTTTTCAAGTTCCTGGGCCGCAAAGTGAAGCGGATTGACCGCACCGACGGCGTGAAAGTGATTTTCGAAAACGAGTGGTGGGTGCTGATGCGGCTGTCCGGCACCGAACCCTTGATGCGGATTTACGTGGAAACTGAAAGCCTGGAAACGTCGCGCCGCTTGGGCGCGGCCACCCAGCAGTGGGTTACAGACTGAATGCACAAGACGGCTCCAAAACGTCCCGCTCGCAAAGCTCCGGCAAAGGCGGCCCCGGCTCTGAAGCGCACCACCGCCCGGGTTCCCCTTCTCTTCTCCCTGCTGCGCAAGCACGGTGGCGTAATCCTGGGGCTGACCCTGCTGGTGGTGTTTGTCCATGACGTTTTCGGACCCAAAGGGTTCCTGGCCATGCGCCAGAACCAGCAGGAAGTGCGGCGCTTGCGCGAAGAAATCACCAAAATCAACAGCGAAAACCAGCAGACCGCCGAGCACATCAAGGCCCTGAAGTCCGACCCTAAGCTGATCGAACGCATCGCCCGCGAACAAATGAACATGATGCGACCCGGCGAGCGCATTTACCGCATTGCGCCTTCGGAAGAAGCAGTCTCCACCGCCGTACGCTGACTAGGCCGTATTTCTCATAAGAGTTCGGACCGCGAGGCGAGATCACCGCAAGAAGTGCGTGTACCCGCCCGTTTTCCTCGTTGAAACAGTTCGTCATTCTGAGGAACGGTTGCGATTCGGCGCGAAGCGTCGTAATCGAGTGACGAAGAATCTCGATCACAATCTTGCGCGCGGGACACCGAGATTCTGCTGCCCAGAAAGCAGGCCTCAGCCTGACGAAGGATCTTCAGAGCGGTAAGGTTGTGCGGTGGCAGCGAACCACCGTTGTGAAAACTTCTGACTAGGTCTTCCTGCGCATTTCTGAGAACTTCCGTCGCCCGAGCGCAAGAGCAACCATGGCCGCCGTGATGAGCGCCAGGCCGGCAGTCGCGCCCTGCGGCGATTGCGCGCCCTTGGCCAGAATCGAAAGCCCGCCGTAGACCAGTTGAATGTGTACCCAGTAGACCAGCAGCGATTCCTTGCCCAATTCCATGACGGGGCTCCAGCCCCGCGCGCCCCATCCCCATTCGCACCACGCGTAACAGCCGAACAGAATCATCAACAGCATTCCCAGCCGAATCAGGAAGAAATTGGGGCTGGTGTGCCAGAAATCGTAAACCGGATAGATCTGCACCGGCAGCGAATCCAGCCACCACGCCAGCGCGGCAAGCCCTGCGCCTGCAACGCCCAAGCCCAGCGGGACCTTCCAGGTGGCAATCGGTTTTTCCCTGCGGCTGAACAGGATGAAACCCGCAGCCAGTCCGGCAAACGCAAATCCGGCCCAGGGAAAGATTGGAAATAGCCACGGCTGCGGCTCGTTGAAAATGTGCACCCCGTTGATGTAGGACTCGATCGGCCAGGGGAGGAATGTTGGCCGCCAGGTGGTCCACAGCAGCGGCGCGGGGAGAATGGCCGCAAACATTGCGGCAATGGCAACCCCGAGGCTTCGCTTCGTCGTCTGCGCCAGCCGGCACAGCACTCCCATCAGCATCATGGAAAGGCCCATCAGGTTGAGGATGTCCACGCGCAGCAGGTCCGTCTTCGGCGCATTTGGATACCCCAGCGCAAATTCCTGCAAACGGAACAGCAGCGCCAGTCCGAAGATTTCCGCGCCGCGCAGAATCGTCTTGCGCGCAATCTGGTTCGCGGCGATTCCCTTCTCGCGCAGCCTCACGGTGACCAGCGCGAAAGAAACTCCCGCCAGAAAAAGAAACAGCGGCGCGGGAAATGTGCCCAGCCGCTGCGACCAGTAGAACAGATCGGATGGGCGCGCTTCCGGCGCGAGCCACGAATCGTAGCAGTGCGTCTGAAACATCAGCACGCACGCCAACCCGCGCATCCAGTCAATGTAGGCCAGCCG
>CAZCNH010000005.1:60222-100105 GCA_964500065.1 uncultured Acidobacteriaceae bacterium | reverse complement strand
CCTCCTCGGACGTCCGAAGACTTTGATTCTTCAACCCGTATGTCAAAGAATGTTATGCGGTATTAGCCCCGCTTTCGCGGGGTTATTCCCCATCCAAGGGCAGGTCACCCACGTGTTACGCACCCGTGCGCCGTGCGCCAAACCGATGTATTGCTACACCGATCCGCGCACTCGACTTGCATGTGTTAAGCACGCCGCCAGCGTTCGCTCTGAGCCAGGATCAAACTCTCGTTTGAAACTGGTGCTTTCGCCATCAAACAAAAAACCCGGTTTCCCCTTAGTCAGCCGTTAAGCCAACCTCGAGTTCTACCGGGATCCTGTCGTGCGAAGCGAACTTGTTATGTCGCTCGATTTTTCCCCAGCCCGCTGCTTAGGCGAACCGGAGACTTAAAACTCTGTCCCAATCTCTTGGGACTAGATCCTGACCTTGCAGTCAGAACCGTCGAACGGATTCTGGCATGTGTCACTCAGTTGTCAAAGAGCCATCCTCCTATGTCACGCACAAGAGGTAACTGACGAACCCCAATTATACGAATCCCCACCCGAAAAGTCAACACCTCGTTTTCGTCCTTCCGCCCCGTTTTCCACACCCTGTGGAAAGGTGACGACCGACGCAGTAACGCCGCCGCAGGCCGAAGGCTCTGGAGTGCGGCAGCTTGTTTATCCTGAGTTTACATAGCGAAGGGCTGCCGCTGTCGCGCGGATCGGGAGCTTGCTCCCATCCGCACAAAGACGCGAAGCAACCGCCGCGAAAACCGGACGTGCGGTAAAGCGACACAGATGCAACAAAGGGCGGCCAATTTCATTGTGGCTGCGCGTCTTGCGGCGCTCGGAGCCCTTCTGCCCGCCATCGCCAGGCGTTCAGGATAAGCAAGCTCCGAGCCGCAAATACAGCGGCAGCAGAGCTGCCGCACTCCAAAGCCTTCGGGCTGGCATAACCAGGTTTGCGCAAAGAGATTCAAGATTTCTCTTGACTCGACGTAGCATATAGCTATACAATGATGCTTACTGTGACTCTGCGAAGCGCGGCAAGTCGCAGAGCGCCAGCAACGGGTGTAGCCATGAGCGCCTTCTGTCGACCCGCTAAGTCCCCCTCAATCTGCACCTTAGCTCCAAATAAACACCACACGTGGAACGATATGAATCGCAAGGGATTCAAAGCCAATGGAATAACAACGCTAGCACACGAGAAACCTGTAAACCCTTTAGAATCCTATCGTTCACTGAAAATGGGGGGGGTAGGGGGGAGGGGGCTAGAGGCAGGGGCTGGGGGATTGGCGGCAAGGGGCTAGAGAAAGTGGCAAAGTCGCAGAGTGGCAGAGTGGAAAGCGGAAAGGAGAAAGGAGATAGGAAAGTGGCGGAGGGACGAAGCGGTAGAGTTGAGAGAGGCGGGAGATGACGCGGGCTGAGCCAAGCACGTGGGAGGACGCGGTGCGCGGACTGAAGCAGGGCGACTTCTCTGCCCTGGAGCCGCTCTTCCGCGCGCCGGCGGGTCAGCCCGACCTGCCGGAGAATGCGCCCATGGTTCGCTGGCACCAGCAAGGCCGCTTTGCCGCAGAGCCCGAGGCGCTTGCCGAAGCGCTGACCTGCGCGTGCTTCAACGGATGCACGCGCGTGGCGGAATATTTTCTCGACCGCGGCGTGGACCTGCTGGCCGGAAACGCCACCGGACTGAATGCCCTGCACTGGGCGGCCAACCGCGGTCAGGTGGAAACGTTGCGCCTGCTGCTGGAGCGCTGCCGGCGCCGCGCCGATCGTCCGCTGGAAAGCCTGAACATGTATGGCGGCACGGTGCTGGGCTGCGCGGCGTGGTCTGCGGTGCACGAGCCGCGCCCGGGCCAGATGGCCGCCATCGAAGCGCTGCTCGAAGCTGGAGCCAACGCGGAAGCGGCCGAATATCCTTCCGGCAGCGCAGCGGTGGACGACCTGCTGCGCCGCTACCGCAAGGACTGACCGGTCAATCCGCGCTTATTTCGGCTGCGCCGGCGTGGCATCCGGGATGCGCGTGGCTTGCCAGGCAACGACGCGCCATTCGCCGTTGCGTTTCAGGAACGTGCCGGTATTGAAGAAGCGCTGCACGGCGGGCGGCGCGGCCTGAGCCGGCGCGTTGGGCGCGGCTGGGCTGGGCGTGGCCACCAGGCGGAAGGCGACGATGGCCGTCGATCCGTATTGCTGGATGCGAATCTCTTCGGCCGAGTAGATCGTCGCCGGACCGGGTTCGGGCACGGGATTGCGCACGTTGCGCATGATTTCGGCTTTGCCGCGGCGCGTGCCGGTGGCGCTGGTGTAGATCAGGTCGTCGGCCCAGAAGCGGTCGTGCAGGGTGGCGTCGTTGCGGCCGGCGCCGGCCAGGAAGTCGTTGAGCAATTGCGTGAGTTCTTTCGCGTCGGGCGCGGCCGATGGCGCAGCGGACGACGGCGTTTGCGCTCTGGCCGCGGGCGCGACGATCCAAAGGATGCACAGCACGATGAAGGCAAAGATTGTTTTCTTCATGGTTCCTCGCTTGGCTCCGGCTTCGGCAGAAGCAGACCTGCGCGTCTTGCCCGGCAGGCAGACGCGGACGCCTGCCCTACGCAACGTAACACAGGCCTGCGGTTTGCGGTACGAATCACTGCCATCGGCGGAATCCGCGGATCGCGCCGCGCGGCGCGGCTACTTGCGGAGGAGTTTGGAGACGTACTGGCGGAGGCGTTCGCGGTCGTCCTGCTTCATGTGGATGAACTCGACGCCGCCGCCTTCCGGGGCGATGTTGCGCACCACGGCGGTGCCGTGGATTTTGCGGATGCCGGCGCGGATTTCCAGGTCCATCGAATCGCCCACGGTGAAGCGCTGCGGCGCTTCCACGAAGGCGCCGCCCAGGCTGAGCGTGGTGACCTTGGCCGGCAGCGCGTCGCCGGGTTGCGCAGCTTTGAGCGCTGCGGCCGCGGCCGCCGGCGATGCCGGCAAGGGCGTGATGCGGGCAGCCAGCGGCGCATCCAGGGGCACGCGCAGGTACCGTCGCGGGCGCGTGAACGAAAGGCTGGCATGCGAGGTGGCCTGCTCCTGCTTGCGCACGCGCGCCGACGCGGGATGGTTCTCAATCAGCGCCAGCGCTTCTTCGGCGGCCGAGCGCAGGCCCGCCGGTTCGGAGTACGTGAGCCCGTTGCGGTGCCGCAGGATATTGCGCAGCAGGTCGGCCGATTCGAAGGCGCGCATGCGGCCCAGCGCTTCGATGGCTTTGATGCGCACGAAGACGTCGCGCAGGTGCTCGTGGCCGCCGCCTGCCAGATCCATCAGCAGCGGGACGGCATCGGTTTCACCGGCCATGCCGATTTCATCCAGCATCATGGGCACCACCAGCGGGTGGGCCATGCCCAGAATTCCAGTGAAGACCTGCGCCGCGCCGGGCACGGCTTGCCGCAGCAGTTCGCCGATGGCCAGGTCTTGCAGATGCCAGTCCCAGCCGTGCAGCGCTTTGGGCATGGCATCGAGCAGGCGGTCGGGCTTGGTGCAGGCCAGCAATTTCACCGAGGCGGTGGCGCGTTGCGTGCGCGGATCATAGAGGCGCGAAACCATGGCGCTGTAGGCCGGCTCGCCGATCGCGCGCAGCAGGCGCGACATCGGCGGCAATTCGTTCAAGCCGTCGGGCGTGGCCAGTTTCGCGCCCAAGTAATCAATCACCCGTTCGGGATCACGCGCGAGAATGCGCGGCAGCGCCGGATCCAGCGGGCGGCGCTCCAGGGCGCGTTCAATCATCTGCGACCAGCGCACGTTTTCCAGCAGCTTCTGGGAAAGCGTGGCCATCAGGGAAGCGGAAGGCGCAGGGCCGGTGCGCGCGCTATTGCTGCGCGGGGCGCGGGCAGCTTCCAGCGAATCCACGAATTTTTCCAGTTCGGCGAACTCGCGCCGTTCGAGCGCCAGCCTGGCCAGCCCGTCGGCCACGCCCGCCAGCACTCCGGAAACTTCCGGCGCGGCTTCGCGCAGCAGCCCGTGCATCACCAGGTGATTCATTTCGTGCGGGCCGGGACCGTTGCCCGGCCACAGTACGGGAATCAGCGCGGCCAGTTCGGAGAGGCCCGCGGCGATCGCCAGGCGCACCGGCGATTGATCCGATTCCAGATGCCGCGTGAAACCGAGCAGCAGCGAACGGGCCTGCCGCTCATTGCCGGAGGCCACCAGTTGCTCGACGTAAGGCCGCAGAACGTTGATCGGCACGCACCAGGCATGCGGCCCGCGGAAGATTTCGCTCTTGGCCGGGGCCGGAAGCTCGGCCCAGAACATTTCGTGCAGGCGCTCGGCGTAGGATTCCTCGGTCCATTTTGCGCCGCCGGGGCGCTGCGGGCGCAAACCGCCGGCCGCGCCAAGTTCGCGCGCCAGCCGCAGGAACAGATTGCGCATTTCCGGAAGCACGGTGCGGCCGGCGTGGAACTGCTCGAAGGCGAATTCGATGGCCAAGGCCTCCGACAGGCGCGAAAAATACGGCGCGAGAATTTCGCCGGTGTGCGGGGCGTTGCGCGTCATGCCGGCAGCCAGCGCGGAAAGCACGCGGCGGTCGCTGCCGGAAACGGCATCGCGGAAGGCCAGCATGACGTGTTGAGGGCTGCTGGCGCTCTCGTCGCGCAACGGAGCGGCAACGCGGGCGAGCAACTGGATCATGGAAGCCCAGTCGTCAATGGTGTCTACCGAAGCTTCTGCAGGAGAAACATCCACCAGGGCGATCGGCGAAGGCTCGTGCTGCTTCAGCGCCGGCTCGTCCCCGGAGCCGTGTGCCGGCCGGGCCGGCGGCGCGGTGGCCGCCTCGTCGGCGGCCCCGGGCGCCAGTACCGCGGCGACCAGCGTGGTCAGCACCGAATCGGCTTTCTTCTCCACCAGCGGCTGATTGAAACGAATGCCGTAGATGCGCCGCTCGGCAAAGAGCGCGATCCAATCGGTAGCGTTGTCGTCGGAAGCCTGCAGGGGCGAAGCGGCGAGCACCTGCACCATAGTGCCGAGCTCGCCCAGATGCGTCTGCGGCTGGAAGACCACGCTGTACACGCCGCGGCGGTGCAACTGTTCGGCGAGTTTCTTCAGTTCGCCGCGGGGGTCGGCCAGCGGCTGCCCGCGAAACATCACGCGGGCGCGGTCGAGCTTCAGTTCGAAGGGAGCCACGCGGTCCAGCGCGGCGCGCAGATCGCTGTCGGCGGTTTCCAGGCTTTCCAGGACGTGCGGATGGTTCCGCTGATAAAGCCGCGCGGCGCGCAACAGCACTTGCAGAGACTTGGCAAACTTGGAAACGGCGAGAATCGCGCGCTGCAATTCCTGCGTGTCGCGCGGATTGCGCGGCGCGGGCGGCTGCGATGAATGAAGCGAAAGCGATCCCAATGTTTCTCCGGTTGCCACTTGCTCGCTGCAAGGCGAGCGCTACCAGCCCGTGCCTAACGCAAAAAGGCAAGCAGGCGCCTGCCGCGGTGGTTGCCGGTGCAAGACGCCTTGCTTGCCATCCCAGTACCCGTCGCAGACAAGAAAGAGCACGCCCCGTACCGTTTGAGGTTAGGCGGCTTGGGTCATGTTTTCAAGGATTTCCGAGGGAGGTTGCGCTGAAGTGGTCAATCCGGTTGGGGCATAAAGTAACGAGGTGGGCTGGCACCGCCTGTGTTTCGTGGAGCCGGAGAACTTCCTGGGCTGGAATCGTCACGCCTCTGAAGAGGCAGGCTGCAGGCCCGCGCTGGACCGCGTGGACAGGGCGCAGGGTCCCATGCGATGTGTCGTTAAAATTCTGTAAAATCAACGATGTAGCATTGACGAGTTCCCCGTTGCGGGGTTATTTTCCATGGCAGGCAGGGGTGTCCATTGGGTGAAGTGAAGACAGCCGGGCGCTACCAACTGCGCGAGGAATTAGGGCGCGGAGCCATGGGAGTAGTGTTCAAGGCGCACGACCCAACCATCGGGCGTACCGTAGCCGTGAAAACCATGCGCCTGGCCGAAGCGCACACCGGACTTTCCCATGATGAATTGATCTCGCGCTTCGGGGTGGAAACGCGCGCCGCTGGATTGCTGACGCACCCGAATATCGTCGTGGTGTACGACGCGGGTGAAGATAACGGGCTGTTCTATATCACCATGGAATTCGTGCAGGGTCGCAGCCTGCAGGCCATGATTGATGAGAAGCAGATGTTCCCGCTGCCGCGGGTGCTGAAACTGATGGAGCAGGCCGGCAGCGCGCTGGACTTCGCGCACCAGAACAACGTGGTGCACCGCGACATCAAACCGGCCAATTTGATGATCACCGGCGACGACGTGGTGAAGGTCACCGACTTCGGCACCGCGAAAATCCTGCAAAAGGGCGCGACGCAGACCGGCGCCATCCTGGGCACGCCCAGTTACATGTCTCCCGAACAAGTAAAGGGCAAGCCGGTGGACGGCCGCTCGGATATTTTTTCCCTCGGCGTGATTCTGTACGAACTGGTGACCGGAGAAAAACCATTCCCCGGCCAGAACGTCACCACGGTGATCTACAAGATTGTGAACGAAGAGCCGATCCCGGCCTGCGAGCTGGATGAATCCATTCACCCGGGATTGAACTACGTCATTACCAAAGCGCTGAACAAGGATCCCGAACTGCGCTACCAAACCTGCCGTGAGCTGGCGGCCGACCTGCGCAATTACAAGGAACTGGGGCAGGGCGGATTCGATTCGGCCACGGTCGTGATGCCGGGGAGGTCGCGGCCTAAGGCCGTCGAGGAGGAAATCGCCCGGCAGCGCGCTGCAAAAGAGCCCGCACCGCCCGTGGTGCGGGTGGAACCAGAGTCGGAGACGCCCGCGCCTGCGGCTACGCGGCCCCTGCCGCGGCCAATGACGCTGCCACCTCTGACCGGCTCCCTTCCGCGCCAGGCGCCTCCCGAACCCAAGAAAAGCTCCGCCACGCTGTGGATCAGCCTGGTTTTGCTGGTGGTGCTCGGCGTAAGCGGGTATTTCATCTGGCAGAACTTGAAGGGCGGCATCACGCATCCCCCGGAGGCCGCGCAAACAGCCCCCGGCCCCGCCACGCCCTCCGGCGAAACGCCGGCTGAACCGGCGAAAGCGGAGCCGCAGGCCGCGGAGACCGCCACGAAGCCAGAGGACGCAAAAGCGCCGGAAACCAAGGCCGCTGAACCACCGGCCGGAGAATCGGACGATAGCCGCAGGGAGGCGGAGATCGGGCAGCAATTAGCGGAATCAGGATTGGGCCGGAAATTTCAGGCGCGCGTCCGGGGAAATACGGTCACGCTGACCGGTTCGCTGGCGCCGGATGAACATCGGCGGCTGCGTCAGCGCCTCGCGCGCATCGCGACGCGAATGCGAGTGGTGGATCAGATTCAAGTGGAACGCTCCGGGACGCCGGCGGAGAAGGCAGAAACGACGGAAGAAACAAAACCGCGAACGTCCCCCGGCCGCGGAGAAATCGAAGTGCTCACCGGCGAGGTGATGGGCGCATCGGTAAAGCTCACCGGGCCCAAGGGTGAAACGCAAACCATGCGCGCCCCCGGACGCTTCGAGGATTTGTCTCCCGGACGCTATCAACTGGAAATCAGCAAAAGCGGCTATCGCACTGAGCGGCGCATCGTGCAATTGAACGCGGGCCGGGTGCAAAAAGTGGATGTCGCCCTGCAGGCGCTGCTGGGCGGATTGATCGTGAACAGCAGCCCCGCGAACGGGCAAATCTACGTGAATGGCCAACTTCAGGAAGAACGCACGCCGGCCACGATTCGCCTCTCCCCTGGCAACTACCGCGTAGAAGTTTCCATGGAAGGTTACGAAGGCAGTTCGCAAGCCGTGCAAGTGCAGGGAGACGATTTGGTCCGCGTCAATTTCCCGTTGCAGCGCATGACCAGCGGGCGCCCGCAGCCGGCCGCGACGCGCCCCCAAGCGCCCGCTCCAACGCAACCGGCTCCTGCGCGCGCCACCGGGCCGGGGTCGCTCGAAATCCGCACCATTCCCCCGGGCGCGGACGTGATCCTGAACGGCGCGAATACCGGCAAGAAAACCCCCTATGCCGGGCAATTGCCCGCCGGGACGTACCAATTGACCGTTTTCCTGCGCGGCTATGCCCCGCTGCAACGATCCATCACGATTGAAGAAGGAAAACCTCTGGTGTTGAACGAGCAGTTGGTTAAACAGTAGTTGGTTTTCTCTTTCTTCATTCCCGATTCCGCCAAATTGCGTTATTCTTCGGGGGAAAAGCTGGCCCGGCCCAATCCTTGGCGGCCGGGAGTCCAAGGAGGATTCCCATGCGTCGCGTTGTATATTTTTGCCTTGTCACCTGCACCTTGTTCGGCGTCGCACGCCCAGCCGATGCCCAGCCGAAACCGAAGGATCCGGTGATGTATAGCGAGATGCAGAACCAGTTCGGCCGGGTGACCGACGCACTTACGCAGATCCTGGCGCGCCTGTCGGCGATCGAAACCGAGGTCAACCGCCTGAAGCAGATGGAGAACGAAGTGAAAAACACGCAGGCGCTGGTGAAGGCGTCCGACGAAAAGTTTACGCAGTTCAAGGACACCACCGGGCGCGACCTGGTCAACGTGACGCGCGACATGGCGCAACTGCGCAGCGAAGTGATGAACCTGAACAGCGAAATTGCCCGGGCCCGCGCCGCGCAGCCCCCGCCGCCCAGCACCACGCCGGCGGCCCCGCTGCCGGAAGGCTACATCACGCAAGTGAGCGAGACCGAAGTGACAATCAACCTGGGCTCCGCCGCCGGGCTGCGCGAAGGCATGCGCTTTGCGGTCTTCAAGGCGGGCGATGCCAACAAGACGCAGATCGGAATTGTGACCATCAAGGAAATCCTCGATGCGAATGCCAGCAAAGCAGTGATCACCTTCAAGCAGCCGGACGTGCAATTTCAATTTTCCGACGGCGTTCGACCCATCCTCTGAACCAAAACATGCCACGCCTGCTCATTCAACGACCCGGCCGCGAGCAGCGCATCTATGAATTGCCCGAAGGCCACCCGGTGAGCATCGGGCGGGCGCAGTCCAGCGACGTGGTTCTGCCGGATTCAAATATCTCCCGCCTGCACGCCAAAATGCAGTTCCTCCCCAGCGGACACTGGACGATTGAAGACAACAACAGCGCGAACGGCGTGCTGGTGAACAACGCGTACATCCAATCGCACACGCTGAAGAACGGCGACGTGATCGCCATCGGTGATTTCACCCTGCGCTTCGAAGTACTGGATACGCAGGATGTGCGCGCCACCGGGCGCACCGACTTGCCGGGGCGGCTGACCCTGGTGATGAGCCGCAAGGAAGTGGAAGTCGCGCTGCGCCAGGCCGGAGCCGCGCCCACGCCGTGGGCCGCGGCGCAGGAACGTCCTGAGGGCGAGCGGCGCAAGAATGCGGACGAGCGGCGCCAGGCCGAGCAGGAGCACATGCGCTCGCTCGAACACGAAAACCGGCTGCTGACGCTGTTGTATCAAGTCAGCCGCGCGCTCAGCGAACTGGCCACGGTGGACGAAGTGGTCGAGCGGGTGCTCGAACTGGTGCTGCAAATCGAAGGGGCGGAACGCGGTTACGCCATGCTCCTGAGCGAGAAGGGCGACTTGCAGCCAGCCGTGATCCGCTACCGGGAAGAGCATGACGTGGAGGGCGCGCCGCAGATGATCCTTTCGCACAGCATCATCCGCCACGTACTGGATGGCGGCGACCCGCTACTGGTGCAGGACGCGCGGGCCGACGAGCGTTTCGTGGCCAGCGAGTCCCTAGTGCTGAGCGGCATGCAATCGGCTATGTGCGCGCCGCTGCGCGCGCAGGAACGGATATTCGGCCTGCTGTACGTGGATAACTTGAGCAAGCGCGGCATGTTCACGCAGGAGGACCTGAACGTGTTTTCCGTGATTGCGTCACAGGCCGGCCTGGCGATTGACCATGTGCGCGCCCGCAAAGAAGTGGCGCAGCAGATCATTCACCGCAGCGCGCTCGAGCGGTTTCTTTCGCCGGGCATCGCCAAGAAAGTGGCGGCGGAAGCGGCTGAGCTGAAGGTCGGCGGGGAGAACCAGAAAGTCACAGTGCTCTTTGCCGATATTCGCGGGTTCACCGCGATGGCCGAAAGCATGCAGCCGGAAGCAGTGGTGGAACTGCTCAACCAATTCTTCCAGAGCATGAGCGAGGTGGTATTTGGCCACGGGGGCACGCTCGACAAATACCTGGGGGATGGCTTGATGGCGTTGTTTGGCGCGCCCTTCACGGGAAAACAGGATGCGCTGCAGGCCGTGCGCGCCGCAATCGAAATGCAGACCAACCTGCAGGAACTGAATCGCACAACCGGGCATGAATTGTGCATCGGCATCGGCATCAATACCGGCCCGGCGATTGTGGGATTCATGGGCACTTCGCGCCGGCTCGATTACACCGCGCTTGGCGACACCGTGAATACCGCTTCGCGACTGACCGCGGCCGCGGAGCCGGGCCAAATCCTCATCGCGGCGGCCACGCAGGAGGAGATCCCCGGAGACGTCCCGGTTCGCGCGATTCCCCCTGTTCGCCTGAAGGGCAAAGCAGCGCCCTTGCGCGTCTTCGAAGTTTCCTGGAAATAATGGCGCCGACGGGATACATGCCCGAGTCAGCCCCGACTACTGGCAGCCTGTGAAGTTCAGCGTCTTGGCGGTGATGGTACCGCCGATGGTCACCGCCAGCGGCTGATCATTGCTGTCCTTGTCTGTGAAAATCCGACTCGGATTGCACATCGTCGTGCCCCCGCTATTGGGTATAAAGGCACGCGCATCTACCGTGTACAAGACCGGCCCGGCGGCCGGAGCGGCGAACGTGGTTCCTCCAGCGGCAAATGTTCCCACGCTCGGATTGCTTGCAGGAACAACCAGCGCATACTTTTCGCAAAATGTTCCCGGCGCACAGGTAGCGTTGGCCGGGCTGGCAATCGTCGTGACGTTGGGAGTGGAGTTGGGCAAAAGGGGAATCGTAACCAGGCGCGTGCCGCCCGTGATGGTTACGCTCTGCAAGGCGGCGGTGACGACGTCAGTGCTGGCGCCATTCGCTCCGGTGGCCGCACTCACCACGCCTTCAACCTTGGCCGGCGCCGCGGAGGGGCCGCTGACGGCCGTCAATGCGAGTTTGCTGAACGCCGTACCCGCCGGCACAGCGAGGGCTACGCTGGCCGCATAGGCATTGCCGTTGCCATCCACCGCGACGGCAACGACGTCGTAGGTTCCCGTAGGCAAAGGACAGAAATTGAAATTGCCGCTGGCATCGGTGGCCGCTTGCATCACGATGCGGTCCACGCCGCTGGAATCAGGCTGTTCAACGGCAACGAACACCTTGCCACCGGCTATGGGATTTTGCGTCGCGCCGTCCACCACCTGCCCGCTGATGGCTGTACTCACCGTGCTCACCTGGCCGGCGGTCAGCGTGGGCTTCAAGCGATACTGACCGTTGCCCTGAACTACGATCGAGGCGCACGCGTTGAAGTCAATATTGATATCCACGTGCTGTCCGGATTGCACGCGAATGGGTCCGCCGATAATTTGTCCCGGCGGAATCTTCAATCCGGTGTTGGCCTGACTTGAAAGTTCCAGCCGGTGCACGCTGTTGTCTTGCAGGATGGCGCAGTTGAATCCCTGCGCGCTGGCACAGGCATTGTTCGACGGGCCGCCGGAAGCATTATTCGCCAGCAGGATCAACCGGATTTGCTGGTAGTCGCCGGCATCGAGGCTCACGTTGCTGCCCAGTTGCGCGAGGGTGCAGCTCCCCGCGGGAGTGCTCAGCAGATCGATTTGCACGGGATTGCTGGCTAGATTCGGCGCAAGCTCAACCCAGCCCGGCGTGGAATCGCCGGCGGTAGAACTCAGGTGCGCTTGCACGGAAGTGATCGTGATGAAAACGTTTTTGTAGGAGCCAGCCGGAACTTTGCAGCTGGGCGGGTCGCTGATACTGACGCTGGCGGTGCCGCGCGGCGGGGTGGAGTTGAAATTGCCTGTCACCGTGCCGCCGCAACTTCCTTGCGCAATAGCCAGAGCGACAACTGCGGCGAAAATCGCCGCCTGAAACACCCCAAAACGGGATCGCATCTTGCCTCCAAAACGGGTACGGTCTAAGGACTGCAGTGTCCAATTACAGCTTGCAAATAGAGAACCATTCTATTCTTGCTGATTCCACGGAACTTAGGCAAGGAAGTCTGGGCGCAAAAACAGAAAAACTTGCGCCCTGATACCCTTTCTTTCCATTCGAGAGCCCCCCTAGTAGAATAGCCCACCCCGGAGGTCGGGATGATCCATCGTCACGTATTCCACAACGACAAGCTGATGCCGATTGAGCAGATGCGGCTTTCGGCTGGGCAGGCGGGCCTGCTCAACGGGTGGGGGCTGTTTACCACCTTGCGGATTTTCCAAGGCGAGCCTTTCGCTTTCGAGAAGCATTGGAAGCGCCTGGAAAAAGACGCCAAGCTCACCGCCATGCCCTTTCCATACGACGCGAATAAGGTGCGCTCGCAACTGGCTGAAGTGTTGCGCGCAAACCAGGTGCAGGAGGGCTGCGCGCGAATCTACATGGTGTACAACACGGTGGGATTCTGGCGCAGCGAGGAAAATTTCCCCGACGTGGACCTGATCATCTATTCGGCCAGCCTGCCCGGCTATCGCGAGCCAGCGCGCCTGGGCGTGGCCACGCATGGACGCCACGCCGCGTCGCCGGTTGCGGGAACCAAAGTGACTTCGTGGCTGGTCAACGTGTGGAACCTGAAGCAGGCGCAGGCCGCAGGCTGGGACGAGGTGGTGCTGCTCAACGAGCGCGGCGAAGTGGCGGAATGCACCGCCGCAAATATTTTCTGCGTGAAAGGCAGCACGATTTACACGCCGCCGCTTTCTTCCGGCTGCCTGGAAGGAATCACGCGCAGCACGCTGCTGGAAATTGGAGCCGGCGCGGGCGCGCCGCTGGCCGAAAAAGTGCTGCTGCCGGAAGATCTATACCAGGCCGACGAGGTCTTTATTTCTTCCACCAACCGCAGCGTCCTCTCCGTGGGCGAAATCAATGGGCATAAGGTCCCCGCTGCACCCGGTCCCATCACGCAGAAGATCGATAAAGCCTTTGTCAAATACGTCGAGGACTACGTCGCAAAACGGACGGTCGCGGCGCGCTAGTGAACCCCTTGCGTTTTTCGCAGCCACAAAAAGTATTTGACACGGCCCGTGCTTTGCAATATAGAGTACTTCACTATGGTGATCCCAAGGAAACGCCGTCTCCTTTTTGCCATCATTGCGCTGTTCTCCGCTGCCGCTGTGGCTCTGCTGGCCCTGGTCCTTTTCTTGCGTATCGAGCACGGCCTCGAACTTACCTTGCCGGCGCCGGACGGCCCGTTTGCGGTTTCACGCGCCACTGCCGTCTGGTCGGACAAGAATCAGCGCGATCCGTTCACTCAGGTTGAAGGAAGCCAGCGGGAACTTGCCGTCTGGATGTGGTATCCCTCGGTGCCACAGCCGGAGAGCAGGAAACCCACAGAGTACTTGCCACCGGACTGGAGCCGTGCCTTCTCAGAATACCGCGGTCCGGTTCTGGGTACTCTGCTGCGCGACCCGGCCAAAGTCAAAACGCACAGCACGGAAGACGGACCGCTCTCCCCGGAGCAACCAACCTACCCAGTGGTGGTTTTACGCGCCGGCCTGGGAGCGCCGACGACTGATTACACCACGCTGGCAGAGAATCTGGCCAGCCATGGCTACGTGGTCGTCGGATTTGACGCGCCCTATCGTTCTTCCCTGGTCGTCTTTCCCGACGGCCGCGTGATAGATCGGCCCACGGAGTTGAATCCCGAGAATTTTTCTGGCCAAGCGCAAGACCGCTTGCTGGTCCGGCTGGTGGCCGCGTGGACCAGCGATGTTGCATTCATCGTGGACCGGCTGGAAATACTGAATTCTTCACCAGGAAGATTTCAGGGTAGGCTCAACCTGCAAGCCTTGGGAGTCATGGGACATTCGCTGGGCGGCGCGGTCGCCGCTCAGTTTTGTCATGATGATGCGCGGTGCCGGTCAGGCATCAACCTGGACGGGGCACCGCAGGGCAGCGTCGTGCAGGATGGGTTGCGTCAGCCGTTCCTGCAGTTGCTCAGCGACCACGGGGATGAGCAGGATGCGACCAGCCAGGAAATCCGCGCGGATTTGCAGACTCTGTTTGAGCGCTCCGCCCCCGGGGGCCGGTTGCGCATCGTCATCCGGGGAGCGAATCACTTCACCTTCAGTGATCAGATGGTGGTGCGGAGCCGCTTGCTGATGACGCTGCTCCGGTTTGCAGGCGTGCTCCGGCTGGAGCCCAGGCGCGGTCTGGCAATCAGCGCCGACCGCATCCACCGCTTCTTCGACGTGTACCTGAAAGGAGCGCCCGCAACCGTAGTCACAAGCCCATCCGCGGACTATCCGGAACTTCAAATCGACACCGGCAGTGGCCCGACAAACTAGCGCACTTCGGTTCTCGCAAGACGACGGCAGGTGTGTGTGTGTGTGTGTAGTGTAACCGAAAGTGCAGAGGATGCGTCCATTACCTCCGGCGGAGTACGTGCGTCTCCGTGATCTGTGGGAACCGCGATTTTCCGGAAGCACGAAAAAAGGAGAGGAAGAACATGAAAGGGATGATGGTACGGATTGCCGTAGTGTGCGCCCTGGCGATGGCGTTTTCGATCGTTGCGTCAGCGCAAAAACCGGTGAACGTCGCGGGCAAGTGGGAAACCTCGAGCCCGGGGCGCGATGGCCAGACCATGACCAGCACGATTACCTTTGAGCAGAACGGCGACAAACTGAAGGGCACGATCGAAGGGGGCCGCGGCCCGGCCGCTCCGCTCGAGGGTACCGTGACCGGCAACAAGGTCTCGTTCAAGGTCACCCGGCAGCGCCCGGATGGCCAGACCATGACCATTGAATACAACGCCACCGTCGAAGGCGACACCATGAAGGGCACGCGTGGTTCCGGCGAACGCTCGGGTGAATTCACCGCGACGAAGAAGAAGTAACGCCGGTTTTTTTTCCCGGCACGGCAAGGGCAGGCTTCCAGTCTGCCCTTTTTCTTTGCGAGTTCACTAGTCCTGAATGAGCCTTCAGGGCGGGCGAAGGATGCTTTCGGCGGCAAAAAGTCCCGACAATGCGGGCGCAGAGGGTCACCCCGGGGCAGGCTGAAAGAATAGAAGGTGCGCAGAGGTTACATCAAGATCCTTCGCCGGGGAATTTGGCGCTTTGTGCCAAATCCCCATCGTTCCCAGAATGACGACAGGCCGAGGTTACGCGGCAGATTTCGAAGGGCCGGCAGCCATCGTGATTTTCAGCAGGGGCGGGGTGAGCAGGGTAGTGAGCATGACCATGATCACCACGGCCGAGAAGACTGCATCGTTCACCACTCCCAAGCCCTTACCGATGCTGGCGAAAATCAACCCGACTTCGCCACGCGGCATCATTCCGATTCCGATAGCCAGCCGGTTGAGCGGCTTCTTGCACGCATACCCAGACGCCACCTTGCCTACAATCGCACACACCGTAAGCGCAAAGGCCATGCCGATGACTTTGATATCCGCGAAGGTTTCCAGCTTTACCTGCACGCCCATCAGCACGAAAAATATGGGAACGATCAGGGACTCAACCGGGGAGAGCAGATCCCGCAGCGACTGCCCCTTAAACTCTTCCAGAAAAAGCTCTTCCAGGATCAGCCCGGCGGCGAAAGCTCCGACGATGGTGGCCAGTCCTGCCAGGTTGGCCAGCCACGCCAGGACAAACGCAAAGCCCAGGCCAAACAGGAGTTTTTGATTTTCCAGGTGCAAGCGAGCTACGCGGCGCACCAGCTTCGGCGCCAGCCAGATTCCCAGGGCGATCGAAGTCACCAGGAACGCGGCCGATTTTGCGGTAATCGCGGCAACGGAAAGAAAGCTGATTTGGCCGGTCAGCACCAGGCCGCTGACCACCGCCAGCACGACCAGGCCGAGGACGTCATCAATCACCGCGGCCCCCAGGATGATGCGCGCTTCATCGCGCTTGCTCTGGCCCAGATCGCGGAACACGCGCGCGGTAATGCCCACACTGGTCGCGGTAAGAATGGCGCCGATGAAGATATCTTTGGCCAGCGGCGCTTCGGGCATCAGCAGCCACATCACGCCGACCCCCAGCGCGAAAGGCAGCACGATGCCCACAATCGCCACCCGCATGGCCGGGCCGCCCACTTTGCGCATTTCGTGGTAGCTGGTTTCGAGCCCCACCAGGAACAACAGCACGATCACGGCGATGCGGGAGAGCAGATCAATAAACTCGAAGGCCGCAATCGCGACGTGTCCGGTCGATCCGCCGAGAATTTCCGCCAGTCGCCGCGTGGATTCGCTATCGGGAAGAAGCTGGCGCGTCGCTTCGGCCAGGCTGACGCTTTGCGTGAGCGCGGCTTCAATAATCCTGCGGATAGTCTCGCCCTCGCGCAGCACCGTGACGACCGGTTCTCCCCACCAGTAAGCGAGATTGGCGGCGATGACTCCGATCAGAAGCTCTCCGAGAACGGCGGGCTGGCCCATCTGCCGCATCCACCGGCCGCCAAGCGCGGCGCCGATGGAAATCAGCACCAGCACGATGAGAATCGGCGCCACGGGGTCGCCGTGTCCACCCCCGCCGGCCGCGCGCGCAGCCAGAGGGAAGAACAGGAACATGCAGGGAATTAGCCACTTGCGCATGAAGGGTTCACCAAACTGAAAATGGGGCGCTTCCGCTTGAGCATCTATTCTCACTGTTTCTCGATAGGCGAAGCAAGCAAAATCGGCAGGGCCTTTGAAGAGGAAAACCGTGGAGCAGTACGGCCCCTCCCAATCTTTTCGAGGCGAGAAAGCATTATCGGACTGCAGCATTGGCGGGCAAGATGCAGGCGTGCAAAGCCGGGATGAAGTCGCGTGGAAAGCAGAGGGCGCGGCTAGTGTCGTGTCTCGCAAATACCTTGCATTGCTGGGGCGCAGCAAGCAGCGCCCCTACAACAGGTTAGAAGCCACGACCTATCGAGCGAATTTGCGAGACACGACACTAGTTGCTTTTATCCAGCACTTCGCGTAGTTTGCGCGCCAGGGCTTCGCGCGAAAATGGCTTCTGCAGAAACTCCGTGCCGGGATCCAGAATGCCGTGCTGGCCGATCGCTTCCGCGGTGTAACCGGAAACAAACAACACCTTCATGCGCGGACGGACGGAGCCGATTTGTTCGGCGAGCTCGCGGCCGCTCATTCCGGGCATCACCACGTCGGTGAGCAACAAGTCAATCCCGCCGGGGTGAGTTTGGGAAAGATGCAACGCCGCCATGCCGTTTTGGGCTTCGAGCACGCGATAGCCCCGGCTATCCAGGAACTCTCGTGCCAGGGCGCGCACATCGGCCTCGTCCTCGACAAGCAGGATGGTTTCTGTGCCGAATGATTTTTCCGGATGATCTTTGCTTGGGGGCGTTTCCGTTTGCTCGGCCACCTTGGGCAGATACACTTTGAACGAGGTGCCTTTACCCGGCTCGCTGTACACGGAAATGTAGCCGTTGCTCTGCTTGACGATGCCGTACACCGTGGCCAGGCCCAGGCCAGTTCCCCGGCCAACTTCTTTCGTGGTGAAGAAGGGTTCGAAGACGCGGGCGCGCACGTCTGCGGTCATGCCCACGCCGGTGTCAGTGACGCAAAGCTGTACGTGCGGTCCCTGCGTGGCTCCCGCATGGTTGTGCGCAAAGTATTCGTCCAGTTCCACGTTGCTCAGTTCCACGATCAACTTGCCCCCTCGGGGCATGGCATCGCGGGCATTGATCGCCAGATTGAGCACGACTTGTTCAATCTGATTGGGATCGGCCTTCACCATCCACAGATTGGGCACGGAAGAAACCACCAGGTCCACATCTTCGCCAATCAGCCGCCGCAACATGGTGTGGACCCCTTGCATCACTTGCTGCAGGTCGAGGACCTGCGGAGCAAGCACCTGCTTGCGGCTGAAGGCCAGCAGTTGCTGGGTAAGTCCAGCGGCACGCTCGGCGGCTTTAGTAATTTGCTCTGCATTCCGCCTCGTGGCCTCGTCGGTTGTGCCGGAATCCAGGATCAGGTCGGCGTACCCGCGCATGATCATCAGCAGGTTGTTGAAGTCGTGAGCGACACCACCAGCCAGCCGGCCAACAGCTTCCATTTTCTGGGCCTGGCGAAGTTGGTCCTCGACGGTCTTGCGCTCGGTCACGTCCATGGCATTCACCAGAACCGCCGGCGCGCCTTCAAAGGAGATGACGTTAGTGGTCACGTCCAGCCATTTCTCGGTCCTACTCTTTGTGGTGAACTTGATCTCGTAACGCTGGGTCTGGAGGATTTTGCTCTGCCGCGAGACGCGCTTTTCCTCGACAGGCGCTTTTCCCTGCGGAGTGAGCAGGGGGGTTGCATCGTTTGCCGCTAGCTCGGCCGCAGAGTATCCGGTGATTTCCTCCGCGGCGCGGTTGGCAAAGATCACGCGCATGTCGCGCGCGATCAGAATGGCGTAAGGCGAAGATTCAGAGAGGGTGCGGAACTTGGCCTCGCTTTCGCGGATGGCTTGTTCGGACCGAACGCGCTCGGTAATGTCTTCGGTGATCACCAGCCGGGCGGTTTCCCCGAAAAGACCCACGGCGTGGCCGCGGATCTCCACATCGATCAGGGTGCCATCCTTCTTGCGATGCACCGCGGTATGCACCGGCATTGGATCTTGCTGCAGCCGGCGCACCAGGTAATGAACCTCTTCCGGCGGACGGATGTCTTTCAAGGTCATCCGCAGGAACTCCTCCCGGGTATACCCGTAAGACCGGACGGCGGCGTCGTTCACGGCCAGGAAATTCAGCGTCCGCTCGTCGTAAACAAAAATCGGCAGGGGCGTGCTGTCAAAAATCAGCCGGTACCGTTCCTCCGAATCGCGCAAAGCCTTTTCCGCCAGGCGCCGTTCGCTGATATCGCGGGCAATGCCTTGCACCCCCACGGGCTTTCCCCCAAATTGAATAATGCGGGTGCTCACCTCGACGTCAACGGCCCGGCCGTCTTTCGAGCGGATTTGCAACTCATAGGTGGTCGGCCCGCGGCCCTGAGCCTTCAGCGCGATCATGCGCTGGGCAAACTCCAGTTGTGCGGGCGCGAGAATGGTGCGGATATTCATTTGCATCGCTTCGGCGCGGCTGTAACCGGTGATGAGCTCGCCGGTGCGGTTCAGGGAGGTGAAGTTTCCGTCCATGTCGTGCGTGTACACAATGTCGTTGGCGTTCTCAAAAAGCTCGCGGAAGCGTTCTTCGCTGGTGCGCAAGGCCTTCTCCATTTCCTTTCGTTCGGTGATATCCCGGACCACCACCAGCATGGAAGGCCGGCCGCCAAATTCGATGACTTCAGCGGAAAGCAAACCCACCACTTCCCTTCCGGTCTTGGAGCGAAGATTGAGTTCCATATTGCGTAGGCCCTCGCCCTTGCGCAAATGCTCGATCATCTGCTTCCGGTCCGATACGCTCTGCCAGATTCCGAGTTCCAGGCCGTTTCGTCCCATCGCTTCTTCGCGCGAGTAGCCGCTCAGCCTGCAAAAGCCATCGTTAACGTCCAAAAGCATCCCGGTGTCGAGGGTGCTGATCACCATGGCGTCCGGGCTGGCAAAAAAGGCTTTGGAGAACTTGGCTTCGGATACGCGCAGGGCCTCTTCCATGCGTTTGCGGGTGGTGATGTCGCGCACGGCGGACAGGAAACACTTTTTCCCCGCGACTTCGATAATGTCCACGGAAAGCAAGCCGGTCGCGATGGCGCCGTCCTTGCGCCGGAGGTCGAATTCAAAATCCTTGACGCGCCCCGTGTCCCGCACGCGTACAGACATTTCCGGGCGGCATTCTGGATGGGCCCAAAGGCGGAGTTCTTGCGAGGTTCGCCCTATGATTTCCTCGCGAGAGTACCCGGTGAGCTGCACGAAGCTTTCGTTGATTTCGATAAAGCGGCTTTCCTCAAAGGTGCTGATGGTCATGGCATCGGGGCTGGAATGGAAAGCCCGCGAGAATTTCTCTTCTGAGACCCGCAGCGCCCGCTCCGCTTCCTGCCGCTCGGCTTCCGCTTTCTTCCGTTGAATCGCCACCGCGACCTGCGTGGAGACGAATTCCAGGATGCGTTGTTCTTTTTCCCCAAACGCCTTGCGGTCACGGTAGTGCTGTACCGCCATCACCCCGATCGTCTTTCCCGCGGTTTTCAACGGCACGCCAAGCCAGACTTCAGACATGGCGCCGACCGTTTCCACCTCTCCTTTCGCTTTGAGTTGCTCGTGCACATCCGCGGGAGAAAGCAGCGAGTGGCCGGTGCGCAACACGTAGGCCGTATTCCCGCGCCCCGGCGGCCCGGGCGGATTCGGCTGATCGAATGCATCCACGAAGTAGGGAAAGCTGAGGGTGTTGGTCGCATCCTCATACAGGGCAATGTAGAAATTTTCTGCCGGCATTACCTGTTGAATCACGCGATGAACCTCGCGAAAAATCGCCTGCAAGTCCGGAGCGGAATCGGTGGTTTGCGCGATTTCATACAGCGCAGCCTGCAAGCGTTCGGCGCGGTGCTTTTCCGTCACATCCCGGGTGATCGAGAGAATGCAGGGCTCGCCGCGAATATCAATCAGTTCCGCGGAAATGATTCCTTCGGTGAGGCCGCCAGCGCGGCTCAGGTATTGCACCGGAAATTCCCGGACGCGCTTCTGCGCGCGCAGCAATTCCACCAGGCGCCTTCGTGATTCCGGTTGCGCCCAAATTCGCAACTCCAGCGTGGAACGACCGATCAATTCCTGCCGGGAATAACCGGTGATGACGCAGAAACTCTCGTTCACTTCCAGATAGCGGCCGTCATCCAGGGTGCTGATGGCAATCGCATCTGGGCTGGAAAGAAATGCCTTGGAGAATTTTTCTTCGGAAGCGGCCAGGGCCTGCTCAAACCGTCTCTTCTCTGTGATATCGGTAACGGCGCCCAAGGTGCCGACAATCTTCCCCCCGACATCACGGTACGGAGAGGCGCTTACCTCTACCCAGAGTGGTGTTCCATCCCGGCGGCGTATCTGCAATTCGTAGCGGTCCAGCGCGCCCAGCATTCTTTCCTGGTTTTTTTTCCACACCACCGGCCAGTCCCTTTCGGCCAGGAACATGGCATAACCCGGGCGCCCAACCAAGTCGGCAATGGAATAGCCGGTCATTTGCGCCATGCGTTCATTTACAAAGAGGATGATGTCGTTGGGATCGGTAATCAGCAGACCTTCGCCCAAATTCTGAGCCACGCCACCAAACCGGGTTTCTACTTCGCTGCGGGCCTCGACCACCCGGCGGTACTCATCCACCAGGTACAAACCCAGGCCCAGACCGAGCAGAGTCTGGGTCGAGAGATCCGCAAAGTAAGGAGGGATGATAGAAAAGCCCGGTTGCCAGAAACTCAGAAGGACCCGGAAGACGTAAACCACCTGGTAAATCCCGTAGAACGAACAGGCCGCGGCAAGGATCTGCGGGCCAGCGAGCCGGGAACGTGTGCGACGCCCCCAGAAGATCCAGGCAGATCGCAGGAACGCGGCAGCGATAGCGGTTTGTCGAAGAACAATACGAATCTGAAGCGGTTGAACCTGTGGCGTCCCCTCGCCTAGCCACGCGGTGATCCAATGCGGCAGGTACCAAGACGCCAGGAAGACTATCGTTCCGGCGATTGCCGATGCGGTGACCCACCAGGTGGTTTTTTTTGATGAGGGTTGTTCCCGGACAAAACTTCCGGCACCCAGAGAGACCAGCGCGGCGTGAACAAAGCCCGCAGTGACAAAGACCCACGACAGCAACGCTCCCGATCCGCCTTCCCGGAGATTCATTAGCGGGGGAAGATATCCGGCAACCAGCCCGACCGCAAAAGCGCCCCAGGCCCACGCCCAGAGCCTAAGAAAATCAGACTTCCGAAAGCGGGAATAGAGAATCCAAAAAAGTGTAATCAGAACAACCGCAAAAAGCCCCTGGAGGAGTGCGACGAATCGCATTGTTTCGACGCTCAGGGGCATAGCAGCCAAATCTCTCGTGCGTTTCGGGTGGGCACCCGGTCACAATGTCCAGAGAGCGCCTTAAACATACTTCGGCAAGGAAGCCACGTCAATTGAGATATGAAACTATTTTTACAAGTGACAAGAAGTCAACCCACGCTTCTCGAGATACCGCTGGTGGTAGTCCTCGGCGCGCCAAAATTGTTCAAAAGGAACAACTTGGGTGGCGATGGGATCCCCGAAGGTTCCGGATTCCTCCAGGTTTTCAATGAAGCTGCGGGCCTGCTGTTGCTGCTGGGGAGAATGAGCAAAAATCACGGAGCGGTACTGGGAGCCGTAGTCGGGTCCCTGCCGGTTAACCTGCGTCGGATCGTGAAGATCAAAAAATGCCGCCAGTAATTCCTCAAATTTCAATTGGGCCGGGTCGAACTCGATCTGGACAACCTCGGCGTGCCCCGTGGTATCGGTGCAAACCTGTTTGTAGGTCGGGCTGGTGGTCTTGCCACCCGAGTAGCCAACCGCCGTTTCTTTGACGCCAGGAATTCTGCGGAACGCCGCCTCGACGCCCCAAAAGCACCCCGCGCCAAACGTCGCCAATTCGGTGGACATAGCAGTTCATCCCTCCAGGATGCAGCCAGCAATTAGATAGCGCGAGATATGTTCAGGCGTCAAACTTTTTTCGCAGCATCCCCGGGGACGCAGCTTGTTGATTCCAGGGAATGTTACAGGGCAGGCGATTACCCACGCCCGCCTATTGGCTGATCACTTGAATCAGGCGATCGATATCCCTCTCGGTGTTATAGAGGTAGGGCGAAATGCGGATGGCATCGCCCCGCAAACTGGTAAAGATTCTGGCGTCGTGCAACTGCTTGTAAAGCTGCTGCGTTTTTTCGGGAGACCGGCCGGCAAAGCATCCATAGGCCCCGCGCAACTCCGGCTCGACGGGACTGGCCATAATGCACCGATCCAGCGGCAAGCGGCTGAAGAGCAAGTCAATCAGCGCCGCATTGTGTTTCCAGACCGTCTCGACACCGACGCTGAGAACATATTCAAGCGAAGCCTCCATCACCGCAAGGTTGAAGAAACTGGTGGTTTCGGCCGCGTCCCAACGCGACGCGTGATGGGCCACGGGCTTATGGTCGCCCCCGGCCTGCGTAAGGGCGTTGAAATCCGAGGCGCTGGCATGAGCCATCCAATAAAAAGGCTGTGGGACGAGTTGCTCAATTAATTCGCGGCGCACCCAGAAGAACCCGGTTCCGTAGGTGCTGAGGAGCCACTTGTAGCCGGACGAGACGATGAAATCGGCGCCCGTCTCCCGCAGTTTCATGGGCACAGAGCCTGCCGATTGGCTGGCGTCCAGCAGCAGATAGCCTCCCACTTTGTGAACAGCATCGGCCACCACGCGCGGCGCAAGGCGGGCCCCATTTTCAAAACGCACATGGCTGATGGAAATCAGCCGGGTTTGCGTGCTGATGGCGCGCACCACGTCCTCCGTGGTCAGGAAGCGGCCCGATGGCTCGATGATCCGCACCTGCAACTTCCCTGCCTGGGCCAGCGGCATCCACGTGCTCGAGTGAGCCGGGAACTCCGCGCGAGCAATCAGGACTTCGTCCTGTGGCTTCCAGTCGATCCCCCGCGCCACCGCCTGCAGCCCGGTGGATGCGCCGGTACCGATGGCAAACTCCTCCGGAACGCCCCCGAGCAACTGCGCGAGCAGTTCGCGAATGCGGTGCGGCAAGGAGAAGAAAACGTCGTCGCTCATCTGGTGCGGGAGCTTCTTCCAATTTGCGGCCTTCTCCAGCGCCTTCGCGGAGACGCGCGGAATCGGCGCCTGCCCTGCCAGGTTCAGATACACGGCATCGTCAAACTCAAAAAAGTCGCTGCGCCAGCCGGGTTTGGCTGATTTCGAGATTTGGGTGGCGGAGTTCATCGCCCTTCCTTTGATGAAGATTCGGAGTCTTGCGCTTCCCCCGGAATTGGAACCCATGGCAGCGGGAGGGAAAACAACCAAATTGGATAGCATCCACCCGAGCCGAAGGGCTTGACTAGAAATGCTGGCGGAGTTCCCGGAAAGTGGGGAGGATCAGCAGGCGCCCGCCGCCGCTGCGCAGGTCGGATTTCTCCAGTTCCCAGGTGGCCGAATGCGGGATGAAGACGGCGTTCAGTCCGGCGTCTATGGCGGGGTTGATATCGCTGCGCGGGCTGTTTCCCACCATCCAGCCAAGGTTCTTGACGATGCGGTGCCGCTCCACCATCTCTCGATAGGTGTTGACATCCTTTTCGGTGGTAATTTCAATGGCCTCAAAAAAACCCTGCAAGCCCGACTTCTCCACTTTGCCGGCTTGTTCGGCGGACTGACCCTTGGTAAACAGAATCAGCCGGTGATTCTGCGCAAGGTAGGCGAGCGTTTCCGGGACGCCATCCAGGATTTTCGGCGGGATGGCTTCGAGTTCTGCGACCAGCAAGCTGATTTGCGCCACCGTTTCGCGCCTAGCCATGTTTCCCGCCAGCTTCAGGTAGGTTTCCTCCAGGGAGCGGCTGAAGCTGGCCACGCCGTACCCGTGCTGGCGGACATTTCTCCGCTCCGTCTCGTTCAAAATTTTCCGGCAATATTCGCGCAGGAAGCCGAAGGGTTCGAGCAGGTCAATGAAACGGTCGATCGTCTGCTCAAAGAAAACATTGTTTTCCCAGAGCGTGTCATCGGCGTCAATCAATAAGGTTTGGCGCGGCATGGTTATTCAGAGTTGAATTGCGCGCAGAGCCCCCTGCGCTGCCCGATCCTGCGTAACGGGTCTTTCACACTTTTGTGGGCTCGTGCGACAGCTTCTCCAGGATCGCGCCGCCGAGTTTTTGCAACTCCCCGAATTGAGCCAGATAGGCCTGGAACTCACGGTTCAATTCCAGGGCCACTGCCGCATCCAGCTTGTGACGAAGAATCATGTCGCGCAAGCGCACCGGGTGCGGCAGCACGGCTTCTTCCTTCAAATCCTGCAAGGCAGATGTGGCGTCATAGACAGACATACGCGCCTCCGCGCAATATTCGCGCTTGTCTAGTTTAGCTTGTTTTGTTGGGTTGCGCTGCTGCCACGAGGTCAGTCAACGCGCGGCAGGAAGTCGTATTTGTCAATGCGGGCGGCGATGCCGCACTTTCCCGTCTGCTTCTGGTCCACGCGGATCACTTCGCCGACGCAGCGGATTTGCACATCGCCAGCCATGGTGATTTCGCGAGGCAGAGTCAAAACGAACTCCAGCGGCGAACCGGCTTGGCAGGATTTATCCAGAGTGAAATAAAGGCCGCGAAAACTGATGTCGCGGGTCTCCGCGGAGGCATCCGAAGCCATCTCTCCCTCAGGGAAGCGCACTACCAAAGGAAGACTCATGGTAAAACGCCGCGAGGTCCTGCGTTCACTCCCTGCCGTCATCATAACCCCCATTCCAAGGTTGCTTGAAATTTGGTTCACCCTAGCACCGAACCCAGGGGGGTGCAATGGTACTTCCGAGTACTAGTCCTCCCGGGCGCACCAGTCCGCCTTGCCGGGCTTTCCGCCGCGCGCTAGAATTTGGATGTTGATGGATTGTATGGAAGCGTCAGGAGTCCCATTTGTCCGGCCCACAAGACCAGCGCACCCGCGCGCGGATTCGTTTGGATCTGGCAGCGCGGATTCGCCAGATTGCCCCACCACGTAACTTGATCGAGGTGACGCGAACGCAGGACGTTTCGCGGAACGGCATCCTTTTCCGCACGCGCGAGCCCTATGACGTCAACTCTACGGTTTGGGTCACCATGCCGTACAACGAAAACGCCCTGGCGCAGGATATCGAGTTTCCGGCCTCGGTGGTTCGAGTCCTCCGCCAGCCGGACGGCTTCGCGGAGATTGCTGTGCAGTTCCACAGCGCGCACGCAGACCGCTTCCGCAGTTCTTATCAGACGGAACCCAAGAGGCCCGCGCCTGCCGAGAATACGCAAAAGCGCCGGCCCCGCGTGAAGATGACCCTCCCCATTCGGGTGCGCAACAAGAAAAACGCCGAGGAGTCGGTGACAGTGGATGTTTCGCGGACCGGAGTGCTGTTCCGCACCGAGCAGGCGTACACGCCGGGCGATTCCGTGATGGTATGCATGCCCTACCAACCGGCCGGAAACATGGAGGAGGTACCGGCCGTGGTCGTGCGAACCGTAGAACGAGCCGATGTGCGCGGTGTTGCGCTGCATTATGCTTCCGCGGTCGCGGAAGCCGGGGGCCAATGGGGATCGCGGCCAAACTACTACGCGCGTTGAGCGCCAGCCAAAGCTCGTTTACAGATGGACACAGGCAACCGGAAAATATTTTGCCCCCGGAGGAAAGCCCGCTTACGATTTCAGCGTCCATGACTTTGGCGCAGGTTCCAATTTCAGCAGTGAAAGATTTACGCAAATCTTCCCGAGTTCCCCTCACGCTGCCCATCCGCCTTCGCTGGCAGGGAGCGCTGGGGCAATCCATCGAAATCACGCAAACTTTGGACTCTTCCCGTAGCGGCCTGCTTTTCTTTCGCTCCGAAGCTCTTCCGGTGAACGCGCGCCTGTGGGTCACCTTCCCCTACGCTGCCGATAGCCGGGAAGCGCAGCCGGAAACGCCCGCGCGGGTGGTGCGCGTAAAGACAACGCCTGGTGGCGGGCAGATCGTGGCAATCGAATTTGAGCGGCAGAGCCGGCCCGGCCCTTCCCTCGCAGTGATGAACCGCCGCAGTTCCCAGCGCATGGCCCTGGCCTTGCCCATGACCGTGCGCTACCACGAAGTGCCCTGGCCCGAACACGCCATGACGCAGGACGTTTCCACCTATGGCGTCTTGTTCCGCACTTCGCGCCAGTACTCGCTGGGTGATGTTGTCTGCGTGGCGATTCCCCACGGCGTGTGGGCGCGCCGCGGTGAAATGGAAGGTCAGGTAGTCCGCATTGATTCTGTGCCCCAGTCGCTGGAAATTGCCGTCGCCCTAGCCCTTACCACCAGGAATTGTTAACCGGGGCGCGTTTGGGTTTCCATTCCCCTGGTAGTCCTCTGCTTTCTTTGCTTCCTGAATATCCCGTACACTGTTCCCTTCCCATGACCAAAGTCTTTCACCGTTCATTGTTCCTGGAAGGTCCGGCCGGAAAGCTCGAGGCGCTGCTGTGGACCCAGGCGGCCGCTGATCCGGCCATGGTTGGCGTCGTGTGCCACCCGCACCCGTTGTTTGGCGGGACGATGCACAACAAGGTGGTTTACAGCGCGGCGAAAACCCTGCACGGACTGGGCCTGCCCGTGTTGCGCTTCAACTTTCGCGGGGCGGGTCTGAGCGAAGGCGTCCATGATGGCGGCAACGGCGAAAAAGGCGACGTGACAACTGCGCTCGACTTTCTTGCGGCTGAATTTCCAGGCAAGCCCATCGTGCTGGCTGGGTTCAGCTTTGGCTCGGTGGTAGGGTTGGGCGTGGCGTGCGGGGATGCTCGCGTCGCGCGCGTCATCGGCCTTGGCCTGCCGGTCAACAGCACGGTGATGGCCTGGCTGCAAAGCTGCCTCAAACCCAAACTCTTTATTCAAGGCTCGAACGACGAGCACGGCAACCTGCAAAAAGTAGAATCGCTGGTTTCCACCCTGCCGGAACCAAAGCAACTGGTCGTGGTGCCGGACGCCGACCATTTCTTCGCCGGAAAATTGAAGCAGGTAGAAGCCGCGATTCAAAGCTGGATGCAGCGTTCCTAGTTTCTCCCAACAGTGACTCGGAGCCGCGGCTGGCCATTGCATCGCCCTGAGTTCTGTAGCTACTGCCTTTCAAACAATCTCATAAACTGTTCCGGCGAGGCGGGGGCGACGGAAACCAGTTTCAAGTTTTCCTCGACGTGCGCGCGCTGGCTCATGCCTACCAATGCCGCAGTGATGCCCGGCGACGAGCGGGCAAACTGCAAAGCATTCAGCAAATCCGTAGATTGCCCCAGGGCATCAGCAACAAAAGGCGGCAAGCCTTTGATTCGTGTTTGCAGAAGCGCTGCGCTGCCGATCAGCGCCACTCCCAGCGCATCGGCGGCCTTCACCATGGGCACGTTTGTTTTTTGCAGCGGTTGATTGGCGGCCACCAGCGCTTCCGTCATGGCCAGATTGAATGGCAGCTGCACGAATCGGAAGTGGTGCCCCGATCCGGCCACGCCGCACGCAAGACGCACGATGCTCTCCAGCGACGCGTAATCCTGCGCCCGCGGATCCTGCCGGAAACAATTCCACGTCGCCATGCCGTAATAGCGGATGCGACCCTTGTCCACTTCTCCTTCCAGATATTCGAACGCGCGCCGCAGGCGCAGGTTGAAAGCTTCGCGATCCACCTCGCCCAGTTGCGATTCCGCGGCGTTGTGCAGGTAATAGACATCCACGCAATCCACGCCCAGGTTGCGCAGGCTGCGCTGCAACTGGTCTTCCAGGTAGCGCGGCGCCATGCAATGCGCGCCGCCCGCGATGTCTTCCGGCTTGCAGATGCCCTTGTCGAAAAATTCCCGCTGGAAATATTCGCGCGGGTTGGCGGGCAAATCGCCATCCGGGGTGAGGTAGCCGCCTTTTGTGCAGATTACCAGTTCCTCGCGGGAAAAGCCTTCCGCCAACAGCAGTTTCAGGGCAGCGCCAATCGCGCGTTCGCTGCGCTGCATGCGGTAGTTGATCGCGCTATCCACCACGTTCACGCCGCCGCGCACCGCTGCAGCCACCGCCTGCGTATAAGCTGCGTCGGTTGGCGCGTCGCACCCACCCAGGTAGGTGCCGATTCCAATCGAGGAGAGCGTCACCTCGCCCGCGGCTTGCACGGTGCGGAAATGTCCTTCGGCGGCCCTTCCCGTGAATCGCTGCGCGTATTTTCTGGTGCCTTCAGCCGTAGCCTGGTTTGTCATTCGTGTTTACCCGTTTCCCTCTGTGGTTTCGGTTCCATTGGCAACTCGGCCTGCTGGCCCTGCAACACGCGCGAACAGGCGCGCAGGATGCGCCGGAACGGCCAGTCGGGTTGCGACGAGCCGCCTTTGGCCGCTTCGCGAAAGAAAATCTCGCCGTCCCGCGGCTTTGAATAGTACCAGCGAGCCAGTAAGGAAAGGTGGTCGGCGCGCAGTTCGTTGGGCAAGCAGCGCTCGCTTGTGTTGATCTGCGGTTGCAGTTGCTCCCGGAGGATCACTTCCACGGATCGCGGCTCGCTGGCCAGCGTGCCAAAGCGCAGCAGGAACGGATCGGCAATTACGCCGCCGCGTACTGCATAGATGGCCACGGTTCCTTCCTCAGCCGCGCGTTGCAAAATCACCGCGCCCAGTTCTTCCACGCGACGCGGCAAATCCGGCAGGCTGCGCAGCACATGGGCAACTTTTTCGATTTTCTTGTGAACAGCCGCGGCGCGCTCGTAATCCAGCGCTTCGCTGGCTGCATCCCGCTCGCGGCCGAGCTCGCCGGTGTGCGAGGTCCCGGCGCTGGAAAGAAATTCCACCACGCGGCTGACTTCCTCCGCGTATTCTTCCGCGCTGCATCCGGCGAAGCAGGGCGCGAGGCACATCTTCATCTCCGAATAAAGACAGCCCGGGTAGGAAGGATCCCGCCGAATCTTGATCTGGCACCTGCGGATTTTGAAGAGGTTCAGAAACTCTTCCGCAAAGTGGTCCGCCGCATGGCGCGATGGGAACGGGCCGAAATAGAACGCCTTGTCGCTCAGAATACGCCGGGTAACGTAGCAGCGCGGATAAGCATTGGCCAGATTCACTTTCAGCAACGCGGGTGGCCGCAAACGCAGGAAGTCGCGCGCGCGGCGCGGAAAATGCTCGCGGGCCTGCTGGTAAAGCGCCAGCGTTTGTTCGAACTTCGACCCCGTCAGGCGGTAGTGTACGCACGCCGCAATTTCGCGCAAGTTGAGCCGCTTGGTGGGGGTTTCGGGCACGCGCAGCAGGCGTTCCAGCCGGCGGCGAAGATCGGCGGTGCGTCCCAGATAGGGTTCTGCGCCGGCCAGGTTCATTTCGATGCGAAACACAGCCGGCGCAGCAGGCGCCGACGCGAAGAACCCTTCTTCGCGCGCGGGATCAAAATGCGCGCCGCTATCAAGTTCGAGCACCCACTAAGAATACCCGAACCCGCAGATTACGCGGATTCCGTAGATGGGAAAAAGCAAACGCAGATGAACGTGGATCCTTCAGCCGCCCTTGGATATGGCAGCCTCAACCCACTGGCGGACGGTGGGGTGATGTTGCGCCCAGGCCTGCCACGCGCTATGCGCCCAGTCGCGAACGGCGGCGCGGTAAGCCGCCTGCTCGGCAACGGGAAGAACATCGGCAAGGGTGATGCCGCCTTTCTCAGTGGGCACGGGAAGCCGGGCCTCGTGTTGACGGTCTCCCAAGCGGCTTTGCAGCTTCTTCCAAACCGTCGGGCTGGCGGAATATTCCAGCAGCCAGCACATGCTCACCAAATGAGCGGTTTCCGATTTGGTCGAATGCATGTAAGGTTCGGGGTGCTGCAGGCAGTAGGCGTCCACGCACATGCGCAGCAGGTTCAGGTCTCCGAGTCGCTGGTTGCGCACCTGCAATTCCTCGAAACGCTTGCGGCAGCCGGCCACGCCTCCGGGTACCGCGCCGCCGCAATCCGGGCACACTGTTTCGTCTGGCCGCGAGAGCCGAATCGGATCGGCGGCGGCTCGTTCTTTCTTGCTCATGAAGTTCTGTCCTAGTAGGACTTCAACGCCCAGGCGGCGATCACCAGCCGCTGGATTTCGCTGGTGCCTTCGTAGATTTCGGTGATGCGCGCGTCACGGTACATTCGCTCGACTGGATATTCGCGGCTGTAACCGTAGCCGCCATGCACCTGAATGGCTTTGTGGGTGACGCGCGTGGACATCTCGCTGGCATAGAGCTTGGCCATGGCTGCTTCCATGGAAAAGCGCTGCTTCGTATCCTGCTTCCACGCGGCTTTGCGTGTCAGCAGGCGCGCGGCGTCAATTTCCGTGGCCATATCCGCGAGCATGAACTGAATGGCCTGGAATTGCGAAATGGGCCGGCCAAAAGCCATGCGCTCCTGCGAATACGCAAGCGCCGCTTCAAAGGCGCCTTGGGCGATACCCACGGCCTGCGCGGCAATGCCGATGCGGCCGCCATCCAGAGTGGAAAGAGCAACTTTGTACCCTTCCCCTTCCGCGCCGATGCGGTTGGCTGCCGGCACCTCGCAATCGGTGAAACTCAGCTCAGTACACGCCGTGGCGTTGATGCCCAGCTTCTTCTCTTCTTTTCCCACTTTGAATCCAGGCGTACCTTTTTCCACTACCAGCGCGGTAATGCCTTTCTCGCCTTTGTCCGGATGCGTGTTGCAATAGACAATCGCGGCATCGGCCGCGCCGCCGTTGGTGATCCACGCCTTGGTGCCGTTGATGATGTACCGGTCGCCTTTCAACACCGCTTTGGTTTGCAGAGCGGCAGCGTTGGAACCGGCTTGCGGCTCGGTGAGCGCGTAGCAGCCGATTTTCTCCCCGCGGGCATAAGGGACGAGGAACTTCTTCTTCTGCTCCTCCGTGCCAACGCGATTAATCGGGTCGCAATAAAGCGAATTCTGCACGCTCAGGATCACACCGGTAGATGCGCAAGCTCGCGAGATTTCCTCAATCACGATAGTGTAGCTGACATGGTCAAATCCCGCGCCTCCCCATGGGTCGCTGATGGCCACGCCGGTCAAGCCCAGTTCGGCGGCCTTGGCAAACAATCCGCGCGGGAATTCTCCAGATTCATCGTTGTGGCGCGCCAGCGGCTTCACTTCCGCATCGGCAAATTCGCGCACCGTCTTGCGCAGCATCTGTTGGTCTTCGGTCAGGTCCAGTCGCACAGCGCGAGCTCCTTGTGGCGTCGGCCATGCAATTCTAGCAACCTGAAAAGGGAAAAGGGAAATTGGATAGGGGCTTTGTTAGGAAAACCAGCCCGCATTGGCATCGAGATCCCTCGTCGCTCGATGCGCTCGGTGGGCGCGTCGAAGGCGCTTCTCAGGATGATGGAGTTGGGGTGTCTGTGATGGCCGCGACGATATGCGTGTGGGGAGCGGCCTCCAATTCTTCTCGAGAATGCGCGCCGGTAAGAACCCCAATGTTCCAGCGAACGCCCGCGGCGTGGGCTGCCTGCAAATCGAGCACCGTATCGCCAACGTTCATCACTCGCTGCGTATCGCAGACGCCGGTGGCGCGCATCGCGGCGTGAATCAGGTCCGGCGCGGGACGGCCATGGGCGACGTCGTCGCCGCAGACGATGGCGTCCACGGTTCCTTGTGACCAACGCAAGGCGGAGACGAGCAGTCGCGTAATCTCGCGGTCGAAGCCGGTGTTCAAGGCAACGCGAATGCCATGGCCGCGCAAGCGGGCAAATACGCTGGCTGCACCGGGTACCTCGCGCACACCTTCCGACTGGTATAGCTCGGTGAGCCGCCGACAGAAAGTTGCGTAGGCCGCTTCGGCAACGCGCGCGCGGACCGGCCCGGGCGGGATGAATTGCAGAATGGCTTCGCGCTTGGAAGCGCCGCGCACCGCATTGACTTGCTCGAGGGTGGCGGCGAATCCGTGGGCCGCAAGCGCAGCCTGGAACGCGCGCGGCACCTGTCCTTCATCCTGGACCGTTGTCCCTGCCATATCGAAAACGACGAGTTGGAGTGGTTGGCCGGTCATCGGTCTCCACTGCGGCATTCGGTGCATTTGCCCAGGTCATCGCGCATAGCTGAGGGCACAGGATAGCCGCAACGCGAACATGCTGCGCGTGGCGCGATGGAGGATACGCCATATTTTTCGCGCAGCAACGATTCAGCGCGGTTCATGATTTTGCAGCTTTCCTCGGGAGTGAGCCGCAGGTGCTTTGCGGCCCAGGCCTGACGCTCAGCGAAACTTGAAAATCGCGGCGCTTCGCCCCACGCATGCGAAGGGCTCTGCGCGTCGCGGCTGCGGCCAAGCAGGTGCAAGTGAACTTTGCGGTGCAGCGGGCCCGACTTCTTCACGCCGCGCGGTTCGGCATCGGTGTTCAACGCCCAATTGCCGGCTTCCCAATAATTAATGCAGCCGTTTTCGAGTTGCGGCAATGTTTGCAGCATGGCGGCTCCGGCAGCGGCCACCAGGAATGACCACTGCACCAGTTCTTCGGCGGTAAGTTCGCCGCGCTCCCACACTTCGCGCGGAGGATTGACGATCAGGTTCCCGCCGTCTTCGCGACTGACGAGAACCAATTTGGCGTCGGGCAGGACAATTACTCCTCCTGCGCATTGGAACAGTGTGAGAGCCATCCATGCCTCCCGTTTGACCCTCTATTGGGCACAGGGCAAGTGTCGCGGAGCGCAAGAGCAATGGGAATAGCCATTTTGGCGGTGCGTGTTTTGGGCAATCGAGACCCTTCTCGCGTTTTAAGTCACGCCTGCCGGACCCGGCGAACAGCACCCTACAAGGCCAGGGCGCGCTGGAGTTTTTCATAGGTTTGCGCGAGGGCTTCGGGAATGTGGCGGGTTTCACCTGTGGTGGTCATGAAGTTGGTGTCGCCGGTCCAGCGCGGCAAGATGTGCAGGTGCACATGGCTGGCCACGCCGGCGCCGGCGCTGCGGCCGATGTTCATCCCCAGGTTGTAGCCTTCCGCTTTGTAGGCTGCGGCCAGCGCCCGCTGCACGCGCTGCGCGAGCAGCATCATTTCCGAAAGCGTTTCGGCGTCCAAGCCGGAGAGATCGGCGACGTGCGCATAGGGCGCCACCATCACATGCCCGGCGGTATAAGGAAAGCGGTTCAACACGACGAAATTCTTCAGTCCGCGGAGAATGATCAGCGTCGACGAATCATCTTTTTCCGCGAGCATGGAGCAGAAGATGCAGCCGTCGTCTTTCGCGGCGTTGGTTACGTATTTGTACCGCCAAGGCGTGAAGATGTGGTCCATAAAGATTTCACAATATCATGGCTTCCCGCCATCGTACTTGCGATCAAATCGGTTCCGCACAGCGTTCTCTCGGATCCGCAATGTCCATCGTGACCTATGCGGTGCTGAATGAAAAAGGGGAAATGGCTGAAACCATTTTCCCCTTTCCCGTTTCCATATTTTGCGCGCGCTAACTTGCGGCGGTCACGACGCGGTTGACGTATTCCTTCAATTCCTTGCTGGGCTTGAAATAGGGGATTTTCTTGGGCGGGACTTCGACTTTGGCGCCGGTCTTGGGGTTGCGCCCGGTGCGCCCGCCGCGCTGGCGGGTGCGGAAGCTGCCGAAGCCGCGGATTTCGATTTTGTCGCCGGACTGCAGCGCGCCGATAATGCTCTCAAAAATGGTTTCGACCACGGCCTCGGATTCCTTGCGCGGCAGTTCGGTGACGCGCAGGACCTCCTCAACCAGGTCGGCCTTGGTGATTGTGGTCGGTTCGCTCATCGTTTCACGCCCTCATCCGCAAATCAGGTTGACCAGGCCACCGGAAGCGCGCCCAACCGCGCCGCCGGCCAAAGTATTACCAAATCGTTTATCACTAAACGGAGAAAAACGGAACCCCAATTATTTGGAGTTCCGCTTAGAAAGAATCATGTCGCCAATCGTGAATTTCGCATTCGATTTCGACGTGGACTTATACTCGTTCATTTCCTTGCGTTCGGCCGCGCGCGCCGCTGCCCGGTAGCTCAAGCCGATCTTGTGCTGGTCGCGGCTGATTTTGACGATCTTGAAATCGTATTCCTGCCCGACTTCCAGGGAAACAGCGGGCTTGCCCTTGCCTTTGCCCTTTTCGCGGTCTTCGCGGTCGCGGCGGCTTTCGATTTCTGTCTTGTGGCAGAGGGCTTCGATGCCTTCGGCCAGTTCGACGAACACGCCGAATTCGGCGGTGCGCACGACTTTGCCGCGGACCACGTCCTCCACCTTGTGGGCATCGAACCACCCGGCCCAGATGTCGTTAATCTGCTTGATGCCCAGCGAGAGGCGGCGGTTTTCGCCGTCAATCTTCAGCACTTTGGCTTCGACCTCGTCGCCTTTCTTGAACTTATCGGCGGGGTTCTTGACGCGCTCGGTCCAGGAAATATCGCTCACATGGATCAAGCCGTCGAAGCCTTCCTCGATTTCCAGGAATGCGCCGAAGTCGGTCAAGTTGCGCACCGTGCCTTTCACGATGGTGCCGGCCTTGTATTTGGCAGCGAAGGCATGCCAGGGGTCTTCGGTGGTCTGCTTGATGCTCAAGGAAACGCGGCGGGTTTCAGGATTCAGGTTGAGTACCTTCACATCCACCATGTCGCCCACGCTGACAATCTTCGACGGGTGCTTGGGGCGCTTGGACCACGTCATTTCGCTGACGTGCACCAGGCCTTCCACGCCCGATTCGATCTCGACAAAGCAGCCGTAGTCGGTCACGCCGGAAACGCGGCCCTTGTGCTGCGAACCCGCCGGGAAACGGTCGGGCAAGCCGCCCCACGGGTCTGGCTTGAGCTGCTTCATGCCCAGCGACAGGCGGTTTTTCTCTTTGTCAAACTTGAGAATGACGACTTCGACTTCCTGCCCGGCCGTCAGCGCGTCAGCCGGCTTGGCCACACGGCTCCAGGAAATGTCGGTGACGTGCAGCAAGCCATCCATGCCGCCCAGGTCCACGAAGGCGCCGTAGTCGGTCATGTTCTTCACAACGCCCTTAACGATCGCGCCTTCGGAAAGAGTTTCCAGCAGCTTGGCGCGCTTTTCCGCCAGTTCTTCTTCCAGCAGGGCGCGGCGGCTGACCACCACATTGCCGCGCTTGCGGTTCATCTTGATCACGCGGACGGAGATTTCCTGGTTCATCCAGGGGTCCACGTCGCCCATGGGTCGCACATCGGCCTGCGATGCGGGCATGAACGCGGGGATGCCGATATCCACCACCACGCCGCCCTTGATGCGGTCCACCACCTTGCCGCTGAGAACCAGTTTCTCGCGGAAGGACTTCTCAATGTTTTCCCAGATGCGCTTGCGCAGCGCGCGCAGGTAGCTCAGCAGGCGATAGCCATCTTTGTGTTCGTCGAGCAGGAACACTTCGACGGTCTCGCCGGGCGCCAAGTGCAGTTCGGAGCTGGCGTCGGCGAATTCCTGCGCGGGGATCAACCCTTCGAACTTGCCGCCCAGGTCCACCACCACGCCGGCGTCTTGAATGGCCACCACGCGGCCTTCCACCAGCTTGTCTTCCTGCCGCTCGGCAGGAGGCGCGGCGTACTGGTCCAGCAGCTTGTCCATGGCCTCGGCGGACGCAGCTTCTTCCGCCGCGGTGGCCGCCTCGACCTCTTCCGGGGTCGGGTGCCGCTCCGGGTTATCGTGCATTTCCTCGGTAACCGGGGGAACCGTTTCGGTTGGATTGGTTTCTACGGTTTCGGGTGCGGTGTGCTCAGCTTCTGCGGCCGGAGCGGCGGCAGAAGGTTGCGTATTATCAAACATCCCAGTGTCCTCTCTGGGGCTCGGGTTAGTCTGCCCAGCGAAAAATTAGACGACAAGTCTTCCTTGGTTTGTTCCCACCCCTGGGAAGCGTCTACAAGGAAGGAGATGCAGCGGAACGGCAAAACGCTGTACCGCAAGGATTTTACGCGTCCCCGGTGGGGGTGTCAATCTATTGTATGCCGCGGTAGTGGGTCCAGCTTGAATTTGGCTCTTGAGGGTCGGAGCTTTAGCCCCGACGTTCCAAGAAAATGCTAATTGTACCTCCGCACGGGAAATGCGCTGAGCGGCGCAGTTCCCGCGCGGAGAATACTGGAAGGGGAAGCAAAGTTCATGTCGGAGCTGAAGCTTCCGACCGCTATTTTCAAACTGACCCATTACCCATGCCGCAGTGCGCAGTGTGCGGCCGCGGCCATATTCCTCCCATAAAGAGTCTGCAGACAACCTGCCAAGCCTGTCGTTCCGCTGTCCCGGCGGTGCCGCGCCCCCTCCCCCCTCCCTATTTTCAGTGATCGTTTTGACTGGAAAGCAGTTGCGCCAAACTCGCGTGGCATCGTTATGACTGGCTTCGACTTGAAACCGCGCAGAACCAATTCTTTCCATGTGGAAGGTCTTCCGGGCGGCAGCGCCAGACCTCGGGGTGCTGGAAAAAAACGCGCAGCAACGTGAGAAGTGCGTGCCGGCAAAAGACTTAGCAAAATGGCGTTTGGCAAGTGCGGTAAGCAAAGAGGTTAACGCGACAAGATGCGCAAGTGCAGCGGCAAAAGGGCTTAGCGGAAGCAGGGTCATCGGACCAAACGTGGTGAAAACAATCACGCCATATATTAACAACCAGCTAATGACTTGTCAAGGGAAAATTCCAGTTATCGCATTACGGGTTCCTGTTTCGCTGCATCCTTGCGGGATTCCTTATGCTCACCACTCGAGCCGCTGGATTCGTGCGACGGCATCGAAATGACGATCGCGGCTCAATAACGGCAGGTTGTGTTGACGGCAGAGGGCGGCAATCCACAAGTCATTTGTGGGGATAGGTTGTCCGGCCTGCTTAAGTTCCAAGCTGATGGAAGCATAGTGGTGCGTGGTCTCTGCTCTGATGTCCAGCACCGTGCAATCGAAAACCAATCGCTCCAGCCAGCGCTCATAGTGAGCGCGGTGGCGGGATTGCGCGATCCCAAAACGGTATTCGCCGAGAACCACTACCGGGATGGCTAGCAACTCGGCTGCCTCCAGCACGGAAAGAATGCCGGGCCGCTCCTCAGCAGCAGCCGATAGCGCGTTGGTATCCAGGATCAATCTTCCGGCTTCTCCTTCCACACCTCGCCGTCAATCTCCTCAAACGCCAGTTCGATCAGACGGTTGATTCGCTTCGTTTCTTTACGCAGGTGTTTCAGCTTGCCGACGTGCTTCATCCATGGCTTCTGACCGCGCGCGGGCGTGGCCTTCAGTTTTTCCTCAACGGCTTCAGTGACGAATTGGCGCAAGGGCTTTCCCTGTTCCGCAGCTTTGGATTTGGCTCGGCGGAACGTTGCGTCGGGTATCTCCAAAGTCGTCTTCATGATATTTGATGCTCCCATATTTATGGGAGGGCGTCAATTGTGGATACGAACTGAGGTTCAGCCCGCATTGCCTGCAAGAGTTCGGGCCGTGAGGCGAGATGGCGCGAAGCACGTGTACCCGCCGTTTTCCTCGTGGAAAAGTTCGTCATTCTGAGGAACGGTTCCGATGCGGCGCGAAGCGTAGAATCGGGTGACGAAGAATCTCGGTCGCAGATTTGCGCGCGGGACATCGAGATTCTTCGGCCGCTTCGCGGTCTCGGAATGACGGAGTGATTTTTGCAGCAGCCCGCTAGACTCTGGCCTGGCGGATTTCTTTGCGGTAGTCGGGTGCGCCGATTTCGACCGTGCGGCACATCTCGTAGAGGCGCGAGCGGATGCGCTGGCCGATGCGGTCGGCGAGGGTATCTTCCACGCGCGCGGAGGCAACCGACTGGCCGCTGGGCATACGCAGGCTGCGCCCATGCAAGGGCAAATCTTTAGATTGGCCCGGAGATGGTCCGCTGGAGCCAGCCGGAAGACCGGTCCCGGCGCCGTCCAGGTAATTCGTGGTAATCAGGGTGACGCGCTTCTCGTTGTAGCGCGTGTTGAGGATGTGTCCCACCGTTTCGAGCACCCAATCCGATGGTTTACCCGCGCCCAGATCATCTAGCAGCAGCACTTCAGCGCGCAGCACCGGGTCGAGCACGTCACTTTCGGCGGCGGCGCTGGCCGGGTTGTAACTGGCTTGAATCTGCTTGAGCAGTTCGCGGTAATCGTAGAAAAGCCCGGTGTGCCCGCGCTCGATCAGATTGCGCAACACGGCAACGCCCAGGTGGGTCTTCCCCACCCCGCACGGGCCCATCAACAGCAAGCCGCAATCATCGGTGGGGTACTCGCGGGCGAAGGCCTGGGTCACCAGCCGCGCCTGCTTCAGGCTGGCGTCGTAGGCTTCCCCGGCCGGGCCGAAGCCGTGGCCCGCGTAGTTATCCACCTCGAAATTCTCGAAATCGCAATGCTGGTAGCGCTTGGGAATGCGCGCGGCGTTCATCAGGCGTTCGCCGCGGTTTTCCTCGGTGCAGTCGCACAACACGGCCTCGCGCACATTGGGGTTGCGGTGGCCTATAATCTGCGCCGTGCGCCAACCGGTTCCGCCGCAGTGTGGACAATCTGCCCGAGCCATGCGTCCACCCTACCGCGAATCGCGTTTTGCGTACAAGGTGACGGGATTTGTGGAAAGCCGCGCGACTTGTGGAAACCGGGCCGGCCCCGCAGGGGCGGCCGCTTCTCCAGAAGCGGCGGTTTGACGGGTATATGGGTCTTATGATACATATACCCATATGAAGACCACTCTGGAAATTACCGACTCCCTTTTCCAGGAAGCAAAGAGGATCGCCGCGCGGGACAAGACCACCCTGCGCGACCTGGTCGAGCAGGGCTTGCGAAAAATCCTTGTCGAGCGCAAACGCCCGAAGAAATTCAAGCTGAAGGACTGCAGCGTAAAAGGCGAGGGGTTGACCGCGGAATTCCGGGACGCGCCGTGGGAGAAGATCCGGGAAGCGATTTACGAAGGCCGCGGCGGATGATCGCGGTTGATACCAATATTCTGGTCTTTGCTCACCGGCAGGATTCGCCCTGGCATCACAAAGCCTTGCGCACCATGACGGATCTCGCGGAAGGGCAGATTCAATGGGGCCTGCTGTGGCCCTGCCTGCATGAATTCTATGGCGTGGTGACCCATCCCAGACTCTACCGGCCAGCCTCCACCATCGCCGAAGCGATTACGCAAATCGAACAATGGATGCTTTCCCCCAGTGTAGTGCTTTTGGCGGAAGGACAGGGACATTGGCCTGAGCTTCGCAGAATGCTCATCGGCTCGCAAATCACCGGGCCCCTGATCCACGACGCACGGATTGCCGCCCTTTGCCAGACGCACGGTGTGCTGGAATTCTGGACTGCGGACCGCGACTTCAGCCGGTTCCCGGATTTGCCGGTGCGCAACCCTCTTGTGGGCTAACCCGCATTTCTCACAACGGTGG